>CAYVKG010000265.1:0-1502 GCA_964451955.1 uncultured Tepidisphaeraceae bacterium | reverse complement strand
TGATCGTCTCCACCTTGACCGATGAGAACATGCCGCCGTCTTTGGTCGCTCTCTTCACCGTGAGCCGCACCGTGCTGCCGGGCTGGCCCCGCAGTCTCAAAACCTTCTCGTAGTTGCTTAACGTCGCCACATCCACGCCGTCGATGGCCACAACCGCGTCCCCTTTCTTCAAGCCGGCCCGCTCTTCCTCCGAACCCGGAACAGGCGAGCCGACCGATAGTGCCTGGCCGCTGCTCCAGACACTGACGCTCCCTGCGGGAATCGGTCCCCGGAGGGTCTTTCTTTCCACCACCGCCCCGGTCTCCGTCACCTCGGTGCAGCGGCGTCTTGCGCTCAGAATGCTTTCGCTTTCGTGAACCAATTTGTATTTCGGCCGCTTGATCTGCACGACCATCCTGTGATTGTTTTCCTCCAGTGCGGCCTCGACCTCCGCCTTCCCTGCCGGGATGGCGCATCCCCAGGGGAAGTTGCGCGCCGGGATCTGCCAATACCCGGCCAGCCTGTCTCCACGCTGTTCGAGACGGGCGAAGAGACAGAGAGAGCGTGACCAGTCCTGGTAGGTACCGTCGAGCCAGGCTTCGACCGAGCCCGGGGTCTCTGAATGGGAGCCCTCGATTGTCATCGTGGACCCTTCCGCCACGACTCGGAAACGCTTCCCGTCGGGATCGGAGAGCCATTCGCCGGAGAGGGCCTTGAATCCCTCGGCCTGCTCGAGCCGGTACTCCAGCTTGATGATCTCGTCGCCCACCCGCCTGACGTCTTCCGCCTGGGGCGCCAACGCGAGATACTGGCGGTAGCTGGCGATGGCTTCCCGGGTCTGCCCGATCTTCGCCTGGACCGCGGCCAGGTTGTTCCATGCGTCCGCCATCCGGGGCGCGACCTCTGTGGCCTTCTTGAATTCCACGGCGGCCTTGGCCAGGTCCGCCTCGCTCTTCGCCATCTCGATGGCTGCCATCCCGCGCACCATGTACTTGCGGGCTTCCTCATCCCTGTTGCCCTGGCCGGACGCGGGCGCAGCCCAGGAGCAAAATACGACACAGGCGATCAGCATCATTCGATAAAAGGTATTTTTCACTTGTTTATCCTTTCGACGCGCAGATTCCATCCCGACCCCGCCGCTGGGGCCAACGGCTATTGCCTCATCATGATGCCCCATTCGTCGATCTTGACCCGCGCGCTGTGCGCTTGCGAGCTTCCGGTTCGCGAAACGGGGAATGCTTCGTCATGGACGTCTTGTTCAACGGCAATGGAGTGTGAGAGAAAATCGCAATAGGAAAGGGTGAAGGCATTCCTCTTCGCGACCCGGATTTTCATCACGCTGTCCATGCAGAAACTTTGCCAGAATCCGGCATGCAGAACGGGTGGATTCGGTGGGTTAAAAAAGCGGGCGTGCTTCGGCGATGGCACGGGGCGAGGCGTTGGTCAATCCGCCCACGCGGGGCTTGGACTTCACGGCCGGCGGGTAGTCGCAGAAGTCGGTCACCGCAACGACTCGCTCCCCG
>CAYVKG010000264.1:0-1527 GCA_964451955.1 uncultured Tepidisphaeraceae bacterium | reverse complement strand
TGGGCCCGGGCGTTCGGGTTGTTCGGGCCATTGATGATTTTCGTCGGCTCGTTTCGCGGCCGCACCGAAGTGCTGAGTACCACCATCTACCTCGAACAGTCCGTCGGCCATATCGAGGAGGCCCTGGCCGTCGCCATGCTGCTGGTGGCCATCGCCCTGTTTTGTCTGATTACCATTCGGCTCGTGGGAGGACGGTCCGTACGGCTATGATTCGAGCGGAAAACATCACGTTTCGCGCCGGTGGGTTCTCCTTCCGTGCCGCCTCTCTGGATATTCGGCCGGGCGAATACTTCGTGCTGCTCGGCCCACCGGGATCGGGCAAAACCTTATTTCTCGAAGCCCTCTGCGGCCTGCGCCGCCTCGATACCGGAAGCATCTTCATCAACGGACGCGAGGTAACCGCTCTCGAACCGCGCGAGCGGTCCATCGGCTACGTTCCCCAGGACTACGCTTTGTTCACTCACCTGACCGTCGAAGGCAATATCCGTTTCGGGCTGAATGCGCAAGGTGTTGATCAAACGGAAGCGAACCGACGTGTCGCCGAGGTGGCCGAGCATTTGGGCATCAGCCATCTGCTCCAGCGCCGTATCACTGGGCTAAGCGGCGGCGAGCGGCAGCGCGTGGCCTTGGGCCGGGCGTTGGTCGTCCACCCGAAGGTCTTGTTGCTCGATGAGCCGGTCAGCGCTTTGGACGAATCAACGCGAGATGCGGTCTGCGGCGAGTTGCGGCGGGTTCATCAACAATTCAAGGTGGCGACCATTCATGTCAGCCACCATCTTGAGGAAGCCTTTTCCGTCGCCGATCGCGCGGGGCTCTTGCGCGACGGCGTCTTTCAGCAGATCGGCACTCTGGCCGACCTGATGCAAAAACCGGTCAACACCTTTGTGGCCGGCTTCATGCGCTGCCAGAATATCCTGCCCGCCCATATCGCGAACCGACACGACGGAATCGAGGGCGTAATTGTACAGGTCGACCAACTGCGCTTTGATTTTCCCGATGCGCCACGCGGCGACGTGCAACTGGTGATCCGCCCGGAGCGAATCCGCCTGCTTACTGAGCACCAAAACCACCCGCCGGCCTCGATCTGCTTCCCCGCAAAAATCCAATGCGTCACCGATCGCGGCGTGTACCTGCGGATCGAACTGGACGCCTCGTTCCCTCTCGTAGTCCATCTCCCTCCCGAATCCGCCGCCGATCTGCCCCTTCAGCCCGGCATAACCCTCACCGCCTCCATCCGCCCCGAGGCCATCCATATTATCCCTACCAGCCCGAAGCGCTAGCGAGGGTTCTCTTTACCAGCCCCGAAGCGCCAGCAAGGGACGACGGAGTGATGGAGAGACGGAGCGATAGAGAGCTTCTATCCGCTGGTTTCCATCTGTTGTTTCCCATCTCCTTCTCTTTTCCGCCCATCGTCTTTATAATCACACCCATCAACAATAACGGAGTCATTACCATGTCTTCTATCCGCAAGCTCACCGTCGTTTTATGCTTCGCCATGTTTGTCCCCTGCTGTACCGCGCAGCAAAC
>CAYVKG010000263.1:0-1529 GCA_964451955.1 uncultured Tepidisphaeraceae bacterium | reverse complement strand
GAAAGGAGATGAGATGAATGTCTCATGGCCTCACGGTCGGCGGTAGGCTCCGGAAGAGAACTTCCGGAGTAGGCAGGTCACAGGCTGGATGTTTAGTGTGGGGCGTTCGACCCCGTAAAGGAGTTTGGTCAGACCTGTGGCTGGACGTCATCATGGGGCGCTTGGCGACCCCGGATAGGAGTATGGTGACCGCCGCCAAGTTTGTCTACTCGACCTGGAAGACCACCGAACCAGGAGCGAGACATGGAAAAGCGATATATCGGCATCGACCTTCACCGCAACCGGTTTACCTGTTGCCTCCGGCTGGAGAACGAGCGGACGTATGTGACCGAGTGGGAGCTGGAGGACTTGGGGAGGTTCGTCAGGAAGCTGCGGCCGGACGACGAGATCGCCGTGGAGATCACGGGCAATACGAGGTTGTTCTACGACGCGGTCGTCGGGCATGTGGCGCGCGTGGTGGTGGTGAACACCAACCAGTTCAAGGTGATCCGCCAGTCGGTGAAGAAGACCGACCCGCACGACGCCCGGGCGCTGGCGCTGTACCTGTCGAAGAACATGCTGCCGGAGGTGCGCATGAAGGATAGGGAGCATGGGCAATTGGCGTCGTTGACGCAGACGCGCGACACGCTGGTGAAGCTGCGCACGGCGCTGAAGAACAAGGTCAACAACATCCTGAGCGCGCGCGGACTCAACCTGGCCAAGGAAGCGCTGGGCAGCGAGAAGGCGCTCAACGACGTATTGGGGCTGCCGTTTGATGAGATCGTGCGGATCGAGCTGCGGGTGATCGTGGAGCAGATCCGCAGCCTGAACAAGAGCATCGCGGAACTGGACAAGACCATTGGCGAGGAAGGCTCCAAGCTGGAAGGGCACAAGAGCCTGGCGAGCATCAAGGGGATTGGCAAGATCACGGGAGCGATCCTGTTGAGCGTGATCGGCGATGTCAACGACTTCGCCGACGAGGGCCGACTGGCGAGCTATTTCGGCATCGTGCCGCGCGTGTCGAACTCGAATGAGACGGAACGCAGCGGCCGGATTCACAAACGCGGGACCAAACTGGGGCGGACGGCGCTGGTGCAATCGGCGCTGATCGCGGCCAACTACAGCCCCTACCTGAAGCGGTTCTACGAACAAGTGAAAGCGCGGCGCGGAGCCGGCAAGGCCATCATTGCGCTGGCCCGGAAGTTCCTGGGCATCATCTACCGGACGTTGAAAAACAGATGGGTGTTCGAGGACTTTCCGAACTTCGTGTTGGCGGAGGAGTCATGAGAACGCTCAGGATCTCACCACCGGGAATCCAGACATCTGGTTCCCGCTACGCCGTCCGTCGTCGAGCTTCCGATAGCAGAACGGTGCTCGGCGGCAAGGGTTCGCTACGCCGCGCCAAACAGCGGCGCGCCCTTGCCCCCTCCGCGCCGTTCTGCGGGGCCATGTCTCGCGACGGACGGCTCCGCCGGGAACCAGATGTAGAGCAGTTTCTTCGTCTTGCAGAAGACGAGAACCAGGTTGCGATTGACAAAACATCATAGGAG
>CAYVKG010000262.1:0-1529 GCA_964451955.1 uncultured Tepidisphaeraceae bacterium | reverse complement strand
GCCTGCTCCAGCTTATCCAGCAACTTGCGATAAACGTCGCCTTCGCGGGTCTCTTCGGCCACGAGGTTCCAAAGATGGCACACCTCGGTCTGGCCGATGCGGTGAATGCGCCCGAAGCGCTGTTCGAGGCGGTTTGGATTCCACGGGAGGTCATAATTGACCATCAGGTGAGCGCGCTGGAGGTTGATGCCCTCGCCGGCGGCGTCAGTAGCCAGAAGCACCTGCACTTCCGGGTCGTGCTTGAATGACTCCTGCGCCTTCACGCGATCCTCTCGGCCCATGCCGCCGTGGATAATGACGACCGCTTCCTTTCGTCCGAGCAGCGTAGTGATGCGGGTTTCAAGATAGTTCAGGGTGTCGCGGTGCTCGGTGAAAAGAACGAGTTTCTGGCGCGGGGATGGCGTTGGCCGGGGGATCCGACCGGCACCGTAAGGTTTGACCGGTTCAGCCATGCAGTTGGCGATGGCGGTGGTGGTGAAGATCTCGCACAGGAGACTCGCCAGTTCGCGCCACTTGGTGTCCGCGCCGCTGTGACGGACTTTGAGTGCAAGCGACTCCAGACCTCTCAGGGTCTCAATCTCAGCTTTCAACTCAGTGATGGATCGTGCCGCGGTCGCCTGATCGAGGATCTCTTCCTCGGCGGCCTCGACCTCATTGTCCGGCGCGTCTTCGAGGTCTTCGACATCCTCGGTGTCCAGCGCCCGCAGGGTGGGCGCAACGACCGGTGCGGCCCGGCCACCACGCTGGAGGAGCTCCAATTCGCGCAACCGGCTTTCCAGGCGTTCGCGACGGCGGCGCAACGACTGGTAAATCGCCTCGGGCGAAGAAGCAAGCCGCCGCTGGAGAATGGTGAGCGCAAAGCCGACGGTTCCCGCACGCTTATCGTTTTCGAGGGCATCGGCGCGGTTGAACTCCTCGCGCACATACTCGGTAACCGCTTTGTAGAGCTGGGCTTCGGCTTCTGAAAGCTTATACGGCACGGTGTAGGCGATGCGTTCGGGAAAGAGCGGCGTACCGTCGAACTTAAGGAGGCTTTCCTTCACCATCCGGCGCATCAGATCCGAGACGTCGACCACATGGACCCCGTCACGAAAACGGCCTTCAAAGCGGTCACCGTCGAGTAGGGCCATGAAGAGCTGGAAGTCCGCCTCTTTCCCGTTGTGCGGAGTTGCCGTCATCAGCAGGAAATGGCGAGTGAGGGTTGAGAGCAGCTGGCCGAGTCGGTACCGCTTGGTGTATTTCGTTTCGGTCCCGAAGATCGTGGCCGACATTTTGTGGGCCTCATCGCAGACCACGACATCCCACCGGCAATCCGGCGCCTGGAGCTTCTGCTGCACAGCCTCGCTGCGCGAGAGCTTGTCGAGGCGGGCGATGACGAGGTTAGTCTCAAGGAAGTAATTGCCGGTGCGTGCGGCTTCGAGCCTGTCGTTAGTGAGAATCTCGAAGGGCAGATGGAAGCGGTGGTAGAGCTCGTCCTGCCACTGCTCGGCGAGGCTGCCCGGGCAGACGATGAGACAGCGCTGCAGGTC
>CAYVKG010000261.1:0-1532 GCA_964451955.1 uncultured Tepidisphaeraceae bacterium | reverse complement strand
GCGGACAGAGACTGCCCAACGGCCGGAGCGAAGCTCGCACATTGAAGACGCTGCTGGCGCCCGAGAACGGGTATCGCACGGGCAAGATCCTCTCCCACGGTTTCGGTCCCGAGCCGCAGACGCCGGCCTTCACGCTTCTGCAGGGCGATCTGACCGAAGCCTATGGCAAAAAGGTCCGGCAGGCGACGCGGTCGTTCGTTTTTCTGAATCTGCGGAATGCAGCGGTCCCGGCGGCCATGGTCGTTTTCGACCGTGTGGTCAGTACGGATCCGGCGTTCCGCAAGTACTGGTTGCTGCACACGCTCGAGGAGCCTCGCCTGGACTCGACCTCGGCCGTCGTGGATTGCACTCAGCACGATGATCACGGCCGGCTGTCTCTGGACGTGCTGCTTCCGGAGGCACAGAACGCGGACCTGACCAAAGTCGGCGGGCCCGGCAAGGAGTACTGGGTATTCGGGGAGAACTACGCCAACGACGTCGATCCCCAGCGGCTCGATCGGAGTTCCCTCGAGCCCGGCGCCTGGCGGATTGAATTGTCGCCCAAGGCCGCAGCGTCGGAGGACCTGTTCCTCAACGTCATGCAGGTCACCGACCGGCAGTCGCCCTCGCATCTGTCCGTGCGGCGTTTCGCTGCGGGTGATCGCGTGGGCTGCGCGATCGAAGGACCCGGGACGACATGGGTTGTGTTGTTGCGAAAGGACAGCCGCCGATCCGCCGAGCCGGTGAAGGTCAGGACGCCGGGCGACCTTCCCTGCTGTGTTCTGGTGACCGATCTGACGCCGGGCCGATGGCAGGCGAAGCGGGACGGCTCCGGTGACATCCGCAGCGTGACGGTTGACGAGATCTCCGGAGCGGCGTGGTTCGAAGGTCCCTCCGGCGCATGGACGCTCTCTCGTTGATTGTGTCCCTCTCATCCGGAACCAGGTACGCCGGCGTTTCGTTCGGCACGATTCCCGGCTCAGGCGGCGGTTTGCCCGTCAAGCCTGCGACACGATCCCCCTTGGGATCTTGAGGGCGAATAGTCGCTTTTCCATTCGCGATGTCGCGTTGAAGGCTCTACAATGACACAACCGTTGTCTCGCGATGTCAGGTGTTTCCATGAAGGGAGGTGTCCGGCATGTTGAGTCTTCTTCGTTGTTCGACGGCTGCCCGCATGATGCCGTTGGCAGTGTGTGTCCTCCTCGGAATGGCAGCGGCCTGTAGGAGTATGGAGGCCGAGGCGTCGCGGGATGTCCCTGTCTCCCTTGCAGGCCAGTGGCGGTTCTCGCTCGATCGAGACGACGCCGGCATCGAGCAACAGTGGTTCGGTCGTGATCTGCCGGACCGCATCCAGTTGCCCGGCGCTCTTCAATTCCAGGGCTACGGCGACCCGATCGACACCGCCACGCCGTGGGTGGCCAAGCTCATCGACGGGCAGTGGTACACGAAGGAGAAGTACAAGCCGTACACCCAGCCGGGCAACGTCTGGGTACCCTTCTTCTGTAACCGTCCGACGAAGTACATGGGGTGGAAGAACTGTCTTTCCGTTGGGG
>CAYVKG010000260.1:0-1532 GCA_964451955.1 uncultured Tepidisphaeraceae bacterium | reverse complement strand
CGGTGACGGCCCTGGCGACGGCCGAGAGCGTGCGGTAGACCTCGCCCTCGTATTCGAAGCCTCGCGGCAGGACGCGGACAATCACCTCGCGGCCCTTGTACGGTCGCCGTAGGATGGCCCCTGGCATGGGCAGGCGCGAATCGTGGCCGAAGGCGACCCTCGCGGTGGTGGTAATGGCGACCTGCCCGTCGTCGGGCCTGGCCTTCGGGGCGTTGGTCCGCAGGTCCGAGTCGTTGGCCAGTTCCTCGGCCCGTTGGCGGGCGCGTTCTGAAAGGTCGCCGTGGGCGTTGGCCTGCATCCGCCAGGCGATCCGCTTGCGCAGCCAGTCCTTGTTGCCCGACCGCGTGGCCTCTCCGAAGACCTCGATGTGTTTGGCCCGCAACTGGGTGACGGTCAGCCGGGCCAGGGCGGCGATCTCTTTGGCGATGTTCGCACTCATGTTTTTCGAGCTCCTTTCATGCGTTGCTCGTGGCTATCGAGCGAGCACATGAGGGCTCGTTTCGGCCCGTCATCAAGGCCGGTTTCTCTCGATTCCGCAGATTCTTCGCCGGTGCGAGAGGAACCCAAACCTGCCGATGTGTGGACCGCCTGACGGAGGCGGAGGACGCCCCGGGCGAGGATGGTGGCGATCTCGTGGCGTCTCTGCTGTGGGGTCATCTTGGCCGGGTCGTCGAACGGTTCCTCCATTGCGGGCTCCTTGTGGATGTGCCCACAACGGCCTTCGCTTCACGACCGGCGCGCTGTCTGGCGGGTTTACGATCTCTGCCTGTTAATCAATTACCCGGCGCAGGTTTGGATTGTCGGTAGGCCCCGGGACGGACGGGTCTGTTAACTGGAAGACCGCTGTTAACGAGAGAGTCTGAGAGTTTGGCCCGTTGCTCTCCGGGCCGGGTCGAGAACGTGTAGGTTCACGGTCGCAACGTGGGGAAGGCGGAACAAATTGTGCATTGTTCCATCATCGTTTCGACGGGGCGGCTTGATCCTCTTGTTCTGGAGGCAACTCGACTTCTTCCGGACGGACCCAGACGACTTTGCCATCACGCCATTGCGGAATGAGTTCGCCGCGCAGCTTGGCTTCGTTGATCGCCTTGCGGGTGGCGCGAAGCATCGCGGCCTGCGTGCCCGCCATGTCTTGATTCTTGTCTGACCACTTCATCATGCCTGGCCTCCTTCTTCGATGAGCACGGGCGGGGTCTTCGTGGCATCGTAGACCTGCCAGCTATCCACCAGTGGCTTGTAGAGGTTCTGGAAGTTCGACCAGCCCTGTTCAAAGCGCCGCCGAATAACGGGTTCCGGGATGTTGTGACCGCCCATACGAACGCGATGCTGAACTCGGGCGATGGCCATCTCCGGCGAATCCAGCCGCAGGAACACGATCTTGACGACGTAGCCGACCTGCTTCCATTCACGGATCAGGTTGGCGTAGGTTCGACCTGCCAGGGTGGACTCGACCGAGAAATCCAGCCGCTGCTCAACGCACTCGCGGATGCGCTCGGCCATCAGGCGCATGGCGGTGATGTTGGCCTTCTCCG
>CAYVKG010000259.1:0-1539 GCA_964451955.1 uncultured Tepidisphaeraceae bacterium | reverse complement strand
AGTCTGGTCGAGTTTCGGGCTCCGGATGACATCCGGCGGGAATACCCGAAAGGCGTCCGTGAACTTGCCGACGGAGGCACTTGGAACACGATTGCCGGCCAACCGACCGACGATTCCGAGATGGCGCTGTTGCTGGCCCGCATGCTGGCGGACCAGGGAAGGTACGATCCCGAAGAAGCGAGGAAGGCCTACATGTTCTGGCTGGACTCCGGTCCCTTCGATTGCGGTATGACCGTCGCCGGTGGTCTGCGGGGTCGTCCCAATCCGGACAGCCAGGCCAACGGCGCGATGATGAGGATCAGCCCGCTGGGCATCTTCGGAGCCAACCATGACGCTGGGTTGGTTGCCGAGTGGGCACGGCAGGACGCGGCGATCACCCATCCCCATCCGGTCTGTCAGCAAGCCAACGCATTGTTCACGATGGCGATTGCCTATGCCATCCGCCAGGGGTGCGATGGCCGAGGTCTGTACGAGCAGATCGTGACCTGGGCGGAAGACATGAAGGTGGATGGGAGCCTCCTGGAAGCGGTCCGAGGTGCCGCCGAATCACCGCCAGCGGATTATGTCCACCAGCAGGGGTGGGTGCTGACGGCATTCCGCAACGCCCTATGGCAGCTTCTGCATGCCACGAATCTGGAGGAAGCCGTTGTGGACACCGTCATGCGCGGGGGAGACACCGACACCAACGCCGCCATCTGTGGCGCGCTTCTGGGCGCTGTGCATGGCCGGGACGCCGTCCCCGGCCAATGGGTCGAATCCCTGCTCAATTGCCGCCCCGCAGCGGGACAACCGAATGTGCGCCATCCCCGGCCCGAGTGTTTCTGGCCCGTGGACGCATTGGAGCTTGCGGAGCGGTTACTCGTGTTCGATCAGCGGGATATGCCGGCGAACCAGGAGAACTTATATCGATACTGATGGGAGGGAGGAATGAGGCTATGCCGCGATTAACACAAATTGAAGACGTTCTGTTTCCAGTCGAGGAGCATCCGGTATTTGTGAGTGTTCGAACGGGATCTGGAGAGCGGCGGCTCTCGGTGCCTGAAAAAAAAGCGATTGTGAACAAGAAGACGAATCGGGTGTTAGGGGTGGTCAGCAGGGGCTACAGGTTGGTGACAAATCGTGAGGCGTTGGACTGGGCATATCAGTGCTGCCAAACCGCCTTCCCTGAAACCAAACCCGGCGAGTGGGAGGTGAAAGCAACTGACGCCCCGGGAACCGGTGGGCATTGCTTTATTGACCTCGTACACAACTCAGCGGCCTTGGACTTCCAATTCGTCCCCGCCAAGGACAGGCCGGATGCATTCGGGCCGTTCATTCGCGTAACGAACAGCTATAACGGTTTGAGAGCGCTCGCCTTCGACATTGGCTTTCTTCGAAAGGTCTGCAAGAATGGTTTGATCCTCCCCAAATCGATCATCCGGTTCAAATTCACCCACCTACAGCGCGATATCGGAAAAGAGATCAATTTTGAGGTAGCACAAGAACGCCTTTCCAAGCTCAGGGCCAGCTTCAGGGAATATCTGGGGGTGCTTCGAGATT
>CAYVKG010000258.1:0-1543 GCA_964451955.1 uncultured Tepidisphaeraceae bacterium | reverse complement strand
GAATGGCATGAAGCGAAGCTAACGTCCATAGTCATCGTCGGTTCGGCCGCGGCATTGGTGGCGGGGCTTGGTGAGCAGACGGTAGGGTTTGGGTCGTCGTTTAACGCGTCGAGGTTCCACCCGATCGGGGCGGTGGGGGACGAGATCATCGGCGATCGATTGGATGAGGTAGGCGAGTAGATTCGAGAGGGCCTGTCCGCCTTGGATCAGGGAGAGCAGCGGCATCATGGCCCGGACCCGGTGGAGTGTGCCGGTAAAGCTCAGGCGGTGCAGGTCGCGGCCCCGTGAGAGGGCGGCATGCCACATCAGCAGCCGAATCAGGTTATAGACCAGCAAGTGGATGGCAATCTCCTTGCGGACGACGTCCGGGCTCTCACCCCGCAAGATTTCCATTTTGAGGAAGGTTTTCAGGCTTCTCAGGTTCAGTTCCGCCGTCCAGCGTTCGCGGTAAAGATTGCGGATCTTGTCGGCCGGCACCTCACTGGAATCCGTGAGCGTGGTCACGATCGTCATTTGGCGGGTTCGTGTTCCGGGCTGTTCACGCCGAATGCGGATCATTCGAACGGTCAGTGTTGGGGGCAGGAGTTGGAACTCTTGTCGGCTGATGCCGCAGGAGGCCACGTATTTTCTCGGCTTGCTCAGCGTGACGAGGCGGTCTGCGGACCCCAGCCGCCGACCGCGGCGCCAGTCGACCATTCTTCGCTGGTGCAGGCGAAACACGCAGTACACCCCACGTTGCAGAAGTCGAGCCATATCGACATAGGCGCCGTAAGCGCGATCGGCCAGGACCACATCCCCCGGGCGAAAATGGTGCCACATCTTGCGGAACAGAGTCAGTTCGTGGGGTCGCAGAGTATCCACGACGACATCCTGGACCGCACCGGTGCTCCAACAGAACATGGCCACGAACTGGGCGATGGGAAAGCCGCAGCCGGGCTTCTGCGAACTGGGCTGGGGAAAGGCTTTCTGAAGTCTGGCGGTGTCCGGCATGCTGATGCTGGAGCCGTCGAAGATCCGCACGCGATGGCCCAGCCAGCGATGCTCGTGCGGGACCATCTTCTGCATCCGCTCAGTCGTGGAGCCGAGCAAGGCCGTCAAGACGGTTCCGGGGAATCGCTGACGTGCCTGGCAATAGGCCGTCGGATCCTGAGAGGGCAACTCCTGGCCGCCCTGGGCGGCCAGACGTGACAAGACCGCTACTACCGCCGCCCGCAACGTCTTTTCCGCACTGAGCACCTGCAACACGAAGGTCAGCAGCGTGACGGAAGGCGACCAGAAAGACGCCCGCCAGCGATATCCTGCCGAGCGGCAATGAGCCTCGACGTTCTCTGTCGACAGGGCGTCTGTCAGGATCGGATCGATGAGCAGTTGCTCGTTGACATGGCGTTTCCAACGCGTGATATTAGCCATCCGTGGCCTCCTTGTGATGGGTTGATTCAACAACGACAGCATCCGAGGAGGCCACGCTCTTGTCAATAATGCTATCTATATATACGCTAAGTGCTGGTGGTAAAAAGAGTTATGGCTTGGCTTCATGCCATTC
>CAYVKG010000257.1:0-1566 GCA_964451955.1 uncultured Tepidisphaeraceae bacterium | reverse complement strand
CACGTCATGTTCGTTGTCCCCCTTTCCCAAGCTTCTTGGCACAATCCCCGGAATTAACCTCCCGGAATTAACCCGGAATTAATCCGCCCGGAATTAATCCGGAATTCAATGATCCTTGACACGGCCCAGACTTCCGAAGTCTTGGAGACTTCGGAAGTCTCCCTGCGCGCCGTCCCGGAATTCTGAGACATCATCACAAAAAGGAGCAGGCGACGTGCGACATACATGGTATCTCTTGCTCGTGGGAATGGCGATGTGCGTCTCCGCCCGTGCGGCGACGTTCGTCGTGGCCCCCGGCGGAAAGGACGCCGATCCCGGGACCAAGGAACAGCCGCTGGCCACGCTCCAGGCCGCGAGGGACGCGGGGTGGCCCCGATAGTTCCTGCTATCGGGGTGCCGAAGGCACAAGAGGCCTGCTTTGACCGAACGTGCCGTGCCCAGGCATCCCAACAAACCCTCTTGTCGCTGCGCGACACCGAAAGCGGAGCATTCGGTGCCACCCTGCGTTCGTCACAAGCAGCGGTTCAAGAGCACTGGCACAGCCAGTGGCACACTTGCGATTCAGCGGCTCTGGTCGTCGCGGAGCTCCACCTGGAGCGCCCCGAGCATGCGTGTGATCGCCTGTTCCTTCGTGTTGATGAAGGGGACGTTGTCGAGGATGATCGTGCGACGGTCGTCGCTCGGGTGGAGGATGAGCCGCCCGGATCGCAGGAGCATGTACTCGAACACGTCCTCGATCTCCTTGTCCATGCGCAGGCTGGGGGCGTAGACCCGCTCCATGTTGGCCAGGAACCCGTGATGATGAAGCAATTCGTTGGGCCGGGCCTCCCAGTAGTCGAACCGCACCACGATGAAGACCGCCACATAGATCGCCGCCATGATCGCGGCGAAGGTCCAGTAGAACGTCGCATTCGCGAGCGGATGGAAGCTCACCAGAAACGCCGTCAAGACAGGCAACACCTCCGGCCTCAGCCGCACCAGCAGAATGAAGCCCATCACCACGGCCGCGACGAAGAAGAAGAGCGTCAGCGAGGTGGTCCGCGGGAAGTCGAACGCCAGAATCACGAGGTTGGTGGCCAAGAGACCCAGGAAGAGGGTCGAGATCACCACGGCCGTGGTATTGCTCTTGTCCAAGGGCTGTTCGAGAAAACTCAGCCAGATCGCCGCCACAATCGAGAAGAAGAAGACGGGATACAGGAACACAATCTTCGGATACGAGATCAGGAGGATCTTGTCGGGCGACTTGTCGTCGGTCTTCTTGCGAGAAGACCCTGTCGCGGAGTCGGGGGCCTGCTGAGAAGCAACTTGCGATTCGTCCGACATGGCTTTTCCTTTCGTATAGCGATGGCGCTCGGTTTTCCCGGCAATGCCGACAGTGCGGCGCGAGAGGGTATCTCCCCGTGGCCCTCCAAGTCTACTAGATCCAAGCGATTCCGGCCATAAGGGAAGTCGCGGTGCCCCCCCTCGGTCAAGCGGGTAGCCCCGGGACGACTTCCCCTCCGCTGCGAAGTGGTGAATAATCCGGTCTCACGCCACCGGCGCCAGGCAGGGAAAGCATGACCGACA
>CAYVKG010000256.1:0-1573 GCA_964451955.1 uncultured Tepidisphaeraceae bacterium | reverse complement strand
CGGCATTTTGAAAACGCCCCCGATCCAGCGATGGCTGGGTCGGGGGTTCTTTTTTGGGGGGGGAGCTTGTGCGAGGATAGAGGCCATGGATCGACTATTCGCCGAGCGGGTCGTGGTTGTGCTTGTGATGGTGGTGGCAGGCGGCGTTTTGCGGGCGGGCGAACTGCCGAAGATTCGGGTGGCCGGGAGCGGATTTGAGGATGGGGAGGGCAGGGCATTTGTGCCGTTTGGGGTGAATTATTACCGGCCGGGCACGGGGTGGGCGCCGCAGGTGTGGAAGCAGTTTGACGCCGGCGCGACGCGCAAGGATTTTGCGTTGCTGAAGGCGATGGGGGGCAATTGCGTGCGGGTGTTTCTTACGGCGGGGTCGTTTTATCGGACACCGGGGGTATTGAAGGAGGATGGGCTGAAGAAGCTGGACGAATTTTTGTCGCTGGCGGAGGAGGCGGGGCTGTACGTGCATCCAACCGGGCCGGATCATTGGGAGGGGAGTCCGGAATGGACTCGGGGGGATCGGTTTTCGGATGAGAAGGCATTGGTGGCGTTGGAGCAGTTCTGGCGTCTGCTGGCGGCAAGGTACAAGGGGAGGCGAGTGATTTTCGCGTACGACCTGCTGAACGAGCCGATGGTGCGGTGGGATACGCCGACGATGCGAAGCCGGTGGACGGCGTGGGCGAGGAACCGGCTGGGGGAAGAGAACGCGTCGGTGCCGGCGGGGGAGAACAAGGCGGATGATCGGCGGCTGCTGGAGTACCAGCGGTTTCGGGAGGAATTGGCGGATGAATGGACGCGGCGGCAGGCGGAGGCAATTCGGCAGGCGGATCCCGAAGCGCTGGTGACGGTGGGTTTGATCCAATGGGCGGTGCCCGTGGTGATGTCGAAGCCGAGCATGTACGCGGGATTTCGGCCGTCACGGCAGGCCAGGTATTTGGATTTTCTGGAGGTGCATTTTTATCCGCTGGAGCGTGGGGTAATGGAATATGGGGATGCGGAGCAGGAGGCGAGGAACCTGGCGTATTTGGAGGCGGTGGTGAGGGAAGTTGCCAAGCCGGGGAAGCCGGTGGTGGTGGCGGAGTATGGCTGGCACGGAGGGGGGACATTTCCGATGGGAGATGGGCAAAGCAAGCCGGGGACGGAGGAAGACCAGGCGAGGTGGTGCTCGCGGTTGATCGGGACAACGGCGCCAGTGGCGGCGGGCTGGTTGAACTGGGGGTTTTACGATCATCCGGAGGCGAGGGACGTCAGCAGACACACGGGGCTGTTGACGCCGGAGGGCAGGGAGAAGGCGTGGGGCGCGGCGTTCAGGGAGTTGGCGATGCGGTACACCCGGCAGGCGCCCGATCGGAGGGGCGTGGGCGTTCGTCCGGATTTGCCGTGGGATCGGTGCATAACAGACTCGAAGGAGGGGGATCGATTCCGGGAGGAATACTATCGGGCGTTTTTGGCGGACAAGTCCCGCGTGGAATGACCCCCCTACCGCCGGCTTGGGGGTGAGGCTTGGGGGGGGGTGTTGGCCGGCTTTCAATTACCCACATGTTTGGCCAAGCTGAAGCCGAGATGGATGTCGGTCAGT
>CAYVKG010000255.1:0-1576 GCA_964451955.1 uncultured Tepidisphaeraceae bacterium | reverse complement strand
GTGCTGCCGGGTGAGAGACAGGGGGGCACCGAGGGAGCGAGAGGCCACGGATCGCGTGGCGGATCGGCAGCGGATGTTTCGTGTGGGGGCGGGGGACGTGGAGGCGTTTCGGGCGTTGTACGAGGGATATCTGGGGCGTGTTGTGTCGTTTCTGCGCAGGCAGGGAGGTGTAAACGTGGAGGACCTGGCGCAGGAGGTGTTTGTGCGGTTATGGCAGTACCGGGGGCGATTTGCTGGGCGATCGTGCGTGAAGACGTATTTGATGGGGATTGCGCAGAACGTATTGAGGGAGTCCTGGAGGAGGACGGGGCGTTGGCCGAAGAGTCTTGACGCCGGGGCGATGGAGGAGATGGTGGCGGCAGAGGCGGAGGAGAGGGTGGACGACGAATTGCGTCGGCGGATGGAG
Source organism: uncultured Tepidisphaeraceae bacterium (assembly GCA_964451955.1). GTDB lineage: Bacteria > Planctomycetota > Phycisphaerae > Tepidisphaerales > Tepidisphaeraceae > JAPLNB01. The sequence goes on along the minus strand of CAYVKG010000255.1, from coordinate 1,170 downwards.
GTGGCGAAGGCGCACTTGTCGCGGAATCAGTTGCAGGCGATTGAGCTGGTGTATCGATGCAGGCTGAAGCCTGTGGAGGCGGCGGATCTGGTGGGGTGTTCATATAAGGCGATGCGTCGGCGTCTGGAGGAGGCGATGCGTCGTTTGCGGGGTTTGTTGGGGCAGCGGCTGAGGTCTTAGGGTTTTGGGGCGAGTAGCTGGTGGCGAGAGAGTGGAGTGGGGTGGGGCAAAGAGGCGTCTGGGCTCACTGAGTAGACATGAGCGGATGAAGGTACTGATAGAGGTCCGGCAGGGGTTGCGGCGTCGAGTGCGGATGGCACCGTGGCGGCAATCCGAGGCAAATGCCCCGAGTAAGAGCATGAAATCGCGTGACGATGATCATGCGGAGCCCACTAGGGAAGACCGGGGATGCGCCGGGCGTGAGGAAGAGTCTTCCAGTTGCCGGACGCTGCTCGCCGTCAGGCGACCCGGGCGACGCAGGCCCGGAGAGAGAGTCTGGAAGGCTTGAGGGGGGTCGGGCGTGTCATCCAGAAGGGAGGATGCGGAACCCGGCCCCTGTTTTTTGGTGATGAGCCGTTGTGGCGGCGTGATGGTGAGGGGAAGGCGGGCCTGGGCGAGGTGATGGGGCAAAGCGGATGGAGAAATCACTCATGGACGTAAGGTGCTGACGGCGGAGATGGGAGGGGCCATGGAGAAGCGTAGGGGGATGGAGTGGGCATGAAGGAACCTGGCGATCAACCCAAGATGAGTTATGAGGAAGCCAGGCTGTTGATGAGTTGCCTGGTGGCGTGTGATTCGGAGGCAAGGGTAGGGCACTGGGATGCGTTTGAGGTTCACCGGACGGCGTGTGCGGAATGTGCGAGGGAGTATGAGGAGACGAAGGAGGTTTTGGGGATTGTGGGCGAGCGATGGGGTTCATTGAGTCAGGAGACGGAGCGAGTGCTGGCTGGCGGGATGGCGGTCGGGGAGGGAAGAGGGGAGATGACGGTTGAGGAGGGTTGGGCGGATCTGAAGAGGCGGCTGCCGGAGCTGGCGGAGTTGGAAGGGAAGCAGCGGGCGGGAGAGAGGCGGCGCTGGTTGGGTCGGATGGGATCTGCGGCGGCGTTGGCGGCATGTCTGGGGATGGCGTTGGTGGTTGGATGGGGGATGGTATCGGGGGGATGGCGGGAT
>CAYVKG010000254.1:0-1587 GCA_964451955.1 uncultured Tepidisphaeraceae bacterium | reverse complement strand
AAGGCGAAAGTGGTGGTGAACCTGCCGGGCGCGCCGGGACCCTACGTGCTCGAACTGGGCCAGCTGACGAAAGACGCCCTCACCGGCGAGACCGCAACGAAGTTCACGATCCCACCCGGCGACGGGCGTATCCTCCTGCACGACTGACGACCTGCCCCCAAGTCGTAGGGGCAGGCCCCCGTGCCTGCCCTTCGAAAGCGCGCTGGCCGGCGGTCGTCATGGGGTGAGGACCAACACGATGAACGCCAGCACGACCAAGCCGATGGCCAGGTAGGTCTGGGCGGAGAGGACCTCGCCGAGCAGCAGGACGCCCAGGACGTTGACCACGATGAGCGACGTGGCGCTGAACAGGGCCATCGTCTTGCCGATCTGCAGGAGGGAAAACACGTAGAGCTGGCCGAACATGGCGATCTGGCGAATCGCGAAGTACAGCACGAACCACCAGCTCAGGAACGTCGAAAGCGCGAACGGACTGTGCCGCATGTTCGCCCGGGCGAGCAGGTCGCCCATCGTGAACAGCAGTTGCGTCGCGACGATGGCCAATATCGGGGATTTCACCCACGTCATAGGATCCAAACCTCCAACAAAGCCCGGCACGCTACCAATCCGCAGGCCGGCTGTCAATGGCGTCCGTCGCGCTCCTGCGGGGGCATCCGCAATCCGCCTCGCAGGGGGGGGTGAAACCTGCCCCCGCCTGTCGCCGTCATCCACCCCGTCCACGTCGTCCACGCCGCCCCAACGCGTCGTCCCCAACGCGGCGGCGGAGCTTTCACGCAGAGCGATGAACCGAGAATGCACGTGTCGATAGTCCGGGAATGATCGATGCGGAATAACGGGGACAGTCACTTAGTTTCGCCTTCCCCGATCCTGTTGTCTTCTCGATTCTCACGTCCATCGCACTCACCTTGCACTCTGCACATTCAGCAGCCCGCTTCGAGCACCGACTCGCTTGTCGTTCGTCCTCGGTGTCGCGATGGGGATAGTGTAGGGGAACGAAGGGACAATGACAAGGGATTCGTGCGAAGGAGAACCTGCGGTGTCTGGGGATCTCACGCAAAACCACAGAGCCGCAGAAGGTCGGACGGAGGGTGGTTGATTCTCCGCTTCGTGGCTTTGTGGCTCCTTGTGAACCGATCCGTTCCCGTTCTCTCTCGCATCTGGTGACCCGTGACCGGAAGAACCCAATCATTGCATCCGACGCGATTCTGTGCCATGATGGCGGCATGCCCTGCCGCTGCGGCTCCGCGAGAACGGGCCCCGGCACGGCGGATTCACAAGTCAGGAGGAACGTCGTATGATCGCTCGACACAGTGCGTTTCGAATGTGGCTGCTCTGTACGTGGATTCTGGCTCTCGCGGCCGCTGTTGCGACGGCGCAACCGGGGGCAACGGTCCCACTGACCATTCAGAGCAGCGAACGGTCCGCGACCTACCCCATCGCAGAGGAAGTGGTCTTCACGATCAAGCCCGTCCCGAACGCCGGATCGGTCGATCTGAACCAGGTCGTCGCGACGGTGACCCGCGACGGGTGGGAGAAGCTCACCACGCCGCGACTGGCACGAGCCGGGGATGCGGTGGAGGTCCGCTT
>CAYVKG010000253.1:0-1598 GCA_964451955.1 uncultured Tepidisphaeraceae bacterium | reverse complement strand
CGCGACCTGGCCCAGCGCCTCTTGGGCGCCCCGACCCGGTCGAAACCCGTAACTACGCTTCGGGCATATGTCCATGGAGTAAGAAGAGGCGGGCTTCCATGAGGGAGGCCCGCCGTGGCATTGTGTTCCGTTTGTGGAAACAAATAGGAGGCAATGCCATGGATAAGCGTAGCACGAGTAGCCGGGACGCACAAGCCCAACGGAATGCGATGAAACGCCAGAGTGCGCGGATGCTGACCGAAGCGATGGTGGGAGCAGGCCTCTCGAAGTGGGAAGCGGAAACGTTGGTCACCTGCATCGAGGAGGTCTATTTCTCGGACCCGGAACTGGCCCCGGTGCGAGACGGGCAAATGCGGTATAGTTGCATCCGTTCAGACGAGGGGCCGGGCAAGCCTCTTTCGGCGTGCAGGAAGGTCTCGGTGACGTTGACCTTGTCGCATCCGGAGGACAAGCGTGAACTGACCGGTTGGGCCGAGCCGGGCGGAATGAGCGCCGAGGTGCGTCAGCGTCGCCTGGTCCGTATCGTGGAAGAAGCGCGAGCTCAAGGCGGATTGTTGACGCAAGAAGATCTTTCGGAAATCCTGATGTGCGACCCCCGAACGATCCGCCGCGACATTCTACAGCTCAAGAACCGCGGGTTTGTACTTCCCACCCGCGGCCAGCAGCAGGATATTGGGCCGGGCGTAACGCACCGCTCGCTGGCCGTGCGCAAGTGGCTCGAAGGCAAGGAGCCCGTCGAGATCGCCCGCCTCATTCGTCACAGTGTCGCTTCCGTCGAGAGCTACCTGGAGAAGTTCAAACGCGTGGCGTGGCTGTCCCGCGAAAAGGCTTTCACCCCCTTCGAGATCGCGCTCACCGTCGGCATGTCGGTCGTCTCGGTCCGCACCTATCTCGACCTGTGTGCCGAATATGGTGACGCGCCCCAACTCGCTCAACGCATGGAAGAGATCCAAGCCGTCGGACAAGCCTTTTACCTTGCCCAGGACGAAAAAAAACGATTTACTTGCGCGACGAACTCCAGCGCCGCATGGAGGTCGAAATGAACAAGCGCCTCGATGCCAACCAGCGCCAGTTCGGGCCTCAGCAGTACAAAAGCTTCGACGGCGCTCTCGTCGCCTTCTTCGAGAAGGAATGTCCCCAACTCGGCGGAGAACGCACCCGGCGCGTCCTGGTCCACACCATCCTCGATATGGTTCAGGCCTTCTATCCCGAAACCCATCATCTCCGCCCCGGACAAACCACCTGGGTCGCCGTCCACAAGGACGCCGGACCCGCGTACGGAAAGTCCATCGCCCAAACCAAGCTCATTCCCGTCGTCCTTGACCTCGTGGCCCATGACGAAGCCGCGCAACGCGCTAACGGACGCAAGCTCCGCGACCTCAAACGCGACGCCGCCGCCCGGCTGTTCACCCAGGCCTATCAGCAGGACGGCGTCCTGACCAACACCGAGGTCGCCCTGCTCCTCAAACTGTCCCCAAGCACGGTCGGGAAATACGTAGCACAATGGGAACTGGAACGAAGCCAGGTCCTGCCTCGCCGAGGCACCATCCACGACATGGGCCCCTCGCTCACCCACAAGCGCATCATCATTCACAAGC
>CAYVKG010000252.1:0-1644 GCA_964451955.1 uncultured Tepidisphaeraceae bacterium | reverse complement strand
CGGCGGCTGCGCAACGCACATGCCCGCAATCACCAGGGCCAGGACACCGGCCGCCACACCGATTGTCAGTTTTCGTCATTGCATCGTACTTCTCCTTTCAGAACTTTGAAAACCGTGCCGATCGGCACACACATCGGGCTCTTGCCCGAATTCCTCCTCTAGCACAGCGAGTGCAGGGTGGCGAACGTATCCTCCATCCCGATCGGGCAGATTGCCCCGTCGCAACGGCACCGCCACGCCCGAGCCGGAAGGGCCGACCATTGTCCGGCCAACCGGCTCTCCACACAAGCCCCCACTTTCAGCGGCCAGCCCGTCCAGCCCTCCCTCAGGCCTTTGTTGACGAACTGCTCCAGCTCGACTCTCATTTCATCGGGATTCATATCTTGTCTCCCTATCTATCGGATCTTTTCGGATGGTCCAGTGAGCGATACTGCATTGGACACCCAGTAAGTGTATGGACGTCCTGGACGGTTACAGGAAAATGGAGGTTCCGTAAAATCGAGGCTCATCCGCCTGTTAGACGGCTCTCGCGTTCCTTTTATGCGGAATTCTTGCGGCCGAGAACTGATTTTTGCTGTCACCGCCGGCTTACGCCGCTCCACTAGAGAAGTGAACGGCAAACGCATGGAGATTGCTGGACGACCGACAGGAATTCTTTAGAATAAGAGTGTGGAAAACACAGACTGGTCCGATGTTGTCGCTTCGCGTAACGGTGATGAGGATGCGTACGCCAGACTGGTGCGGCGGTACGAGAAACCCATCACCGGTCTGCTTTGGCGATTCACTCGCGACCCGGTTGAGTGTGAGGAACTCGTGCAACAGGTATTCGTAGACGCCTACTTCAGCCTCAAGACCTACCGCGGCGACGCCCCGTTGCTGCACTGGCTGCGGAGGATCGCCACACGCACGGGTTACCACTTCTGGCGGGACAAGGCCCGGGAATCTGTGGAGACAACGCTCCCCGATTCCGATATTCTTGAACAGATCGAGGCAGCCCAGGACGACGATATCGACCCGGCGGAAGCCGCCGCGGTTCTGCAACGTCTGCTCGCCCGGCTGCCCGCGGACGACCGGCTGGTCCTGACGCTGATGTACTTCGAGGACTGCGGGACCCAGGAAATCGCCGAACGCATGGGCTGGAGCCGGGCCAAGGTCAAGACCCAGGCCCTCCGGGCCCGCCGCAAGATCAAGGAAATCGCCGAAAGAGAACACCTTTTGGAGAAACTCGGATGGACGCTTTAGAGGCTCTGGCAAAACTGGCTCTGAAGGCACGCGAGGAAACGACCCCCGTGTTCGGGGTGGCCGATCAGGTGCGGCTTCGCATCAGGTCCGAGAAACCCATGTCGGTCACGTTGATCCCCCTGGGCCTGTTCGGAGGCATCTCGGCGGTGGCGGCCTCGGTTACCCTGTTCCTGGCCATTGAGTTCTGGAAGTATATGAGCAGTCCCGTGATGGAGCTGATCGCCCCTCTGCCGGAGATGCGGTTATGGTAGACGCCGCCAAGCCCGACCACCCCACGATGCCCCATCGCCGTCCCCCGATGACCCGCCGCCAGGTTGTCGCCCAGATTGCCGTCGCGGGGGTCGTCCTGCTTTCCGGGATCGGCATTGGCACTGGCGGCACCATCCTGGCTCTGAAGGGTCG
>CAYVKG010000251.1:0-1646 GCA_964451955.1 uncultured Tepidisphaeraceae bacterium | reverse complement strand
ACCGTCTCCGACAGAAACGAACTGGTGGTCCGAATGATGGACCGCACCCACCAAGCCCTGACCGCCTGGTTGGAAAAGCGCGAACAGCTGATCCATGATCTGTCTGGCAACAAGGCTCTGGGCAAACGGATCGCCCAAGCCAAGCAGATCCGCCACATGTACGAACAGGAAGGGTATTCGCAGGACGAGATCGGCAGACGATTGAAGATTCCGCAGAGGACCGTGTCTGACCTGCTCAGAAAGTTTGCCGATCCCAAAACCCAGTGCCAAGAACTCGCCAAGTCCGGCTACAGCCAGAAAGACATCGCCGCACTCACCGGGCTGAGCAAGAGCGTGGTCTCCTACCATCTCAAGAACTGTGACGCCGCCAGCCGTCAAAGGAACGGACACAACCGGCACCTTATCGTCGAGCCAGACGAGAACCGGGTGTTCTTCATTCCATCCAACGGCCGACCCCTCGTCAGCGCCAACGGCTCCGGCGACTACGTCGAGGCGGTATTCTCTCGATTGTGTAAGCGGGCGGGAATCATTCGTGAAGCCGACATCCTGGCGGACGAGAAGCTCAAACCGCCCATCGGAACATTCGTACTGCCCAAGCACAACGGGCACTACATTATCCGCCGAACGGCGGCGACAGTGGCGGGCATGCTGGGTGATGTACCGGAACGATTCCTTCAGACCTTCATGGGCCACAAAGATCCCCAAACGACTCGCCGCTACGTACATAACCCGCCCAGCGATTATGTAGGCGAGCGAATGAGCCACAATTACAGGATCAAGTTGAAGCCGACGACCGATCCGGTGGAAGCGATCAGCGCGTTCCTGGATCACGTCCTGAATGGAGGGCACTGAACGCCTTCTTGGCTCGTGCCAGGGTGATCTGTTTCTGTAACGTCATGCGTCCGACCAGGGGGCGAGCAGGACGACTGCGGCCGGCAGCCGGGGCGAGAGCCTGCTCATTGGAACCGACTCGATGCTTGTTCAGCCAGCGGTTGAGTTCGTTTAGCGGAATGACCTTGACCTTGCGGCTGAAATCGAAGTAATCAAGTTCGTGAGCGGCCATCGCTTTACGAATGGTGTGCTCGGGAATACCCGTTCGACGTGACGCCTCTTCCGGGGTGACCGTAATGACATCCTCGGGTGCAATCTCAGGGCTAGGTCGCGAGTTATTCATTTGCACGTCCCCATACCCACGCCGATGATCGCCATCAGCACGAGGCACATAACCATTCCGAGCATGAGGTACATCGCGCCCGCTCCGGCACGACGAGGAAGATCACTTCGGGCCCCCAACGGTAAGACCGTCCCTGGTCATCCACACGAATTATGCAGGCACTGGTCGCACACGAAGCACCCTGACTCCTTGCGCAGAGGATGCCAGCAAAACGGACATAGCCGACCATTTGATTCGATAACTTGCCCGGCCGAATCCGGTTCATTGTCCAAGACCTCAGCGATAGCCCTGGCGATGGCATCCGGGCAGGACAGAACATTAACGTCGTCGTTGTTTTTTCGGGCGGTGGCCGCCGAAAGACAGCGAATCCCACGCAGTTGTTGAACGAGTTCATGAGGGTCCACTCCAGTGCGCAGCGCCGCCGAAACCACCCGACAGGTGGCCTCCGACTGGGAGGGGCAACCGCCGGCCT
>CAYVKG010000250.1:0-1646 GCA_964451955.1 uncultured Tepidisphaeraceae bacterium | reverse complement strand
TAGGACCTGATCGTGCTGGATCTGATGCTCCCGAAGGTAGGAGGATTGGAGATCCTCAGGAACCTGCGACAGAAGGGCTGCAAGGTCCCGGTGCTTGTTCTCACCGCCAAGGACACCACCGAGGACATCATCCAGGGACTGGACTGCGGCAGCGATGACTACATGACCAAGCCCTTTGAAATCGGGGAACTCATCGCCCGCTGCCGGGCGCTGGTGCGGCGGACCTACGATCGCCCGGACCCCATTGTACGCCTGGGGGACCTGTCGGTGGACATGTCGAGCCGAACCGTGACTCTGGGAGAACAGCGCATCGCCCTGCGGGCCATGGAATACCGGCTCCTGGAGTACCTCATTCTCCGGGCCGGCCAGATCGTCAGCAAGACGGAAATCCTCGAGCATCTCTACGATTTCGACGCCGAGAGCTTCTCGAACGTCGTCGAAGTGCACATCTCCGCCCTGCGAAAAAAGCTCATCACAGGTTCGCAGCGGGTGAGCATCCAGACCGTTCGAGGTCTGGGCTACGTGATTCGCGAGGTCTCAGACTGACTCCCTCTTCGCGGCGAGGCTCGACCATATCTCGACTACGGCGTCTCAAACTGGCCAAGACCATCGACGACCTGTCCCAGGTACGTCGGATCCGCCAAAGTCCATTGCCCCGACTGGCCCTGCCGCCCCGCCAGCCATGGCGACATCGCAAGGATCATCGTCTCGGCCGCGAGGCGGCCGGCGCCGCCCGGCATGCTTGCGATCTTGCACAGGGAATCGAAGGTGTTCGCCATCGCGGCCTCCAGGGCAACCAGATCGGTCCGCCATTGCGCGAGCCCGGCGTTCAGGGCGTACACCTCGTCCGACGAGAGAATTCCATCCGCAAGGGCGTTCGCGTATACGGCCACATGCGAGCGACCACTGGACGCGGCCCGGTCGAGGCAGGCGACGACTTCGGCCGAATCGCACTCAGCCAGAGCCGACAGATCGCCCGAATCGAACACCAACGGCCGGCGTTCGATCAACTCCCTCAGACCACTGGCGACAGCGGCCCGATCGACGCCGTCGACCTCGGCCGAGTCCTCCGCCAGAGCCAGGACTTGCATCACGCCCTGCCAGACAGGCTGCGCACCCGGCACCCGGGAGTACAAATCCCGAATGCCCTGATCGCTTGCATAACGCTCAATCGCCCGAACCACGCTGAAATGATCGTGGAATCGTCGCAGGAGAGTCTGGGGGATTCCAGGACACTCGTAGGAGACGTACGCCGCCGCGAGATCCCAATTCCCTGTCGCGGCGTTGATCCGAACGGGCAGCCAGTACACGGGTTCCTGCGAATCCTCCAGAAGCCCCGGGATCCCGTCGGGGCGGAACGACGAATGAACGTTCCCCGCGATTGGCCGATGCGGCCCCGTTCCCCCGATCCATACGGTCGAACCGGAGGAGACCGTCGTGCCGTAGACATTGACCACAATGCGAGAAATCCCCCGGATCCCCGTCGCAGGCCGGAAGACGGGAAATCGATAGGTCGCGTCGCACAGCCCTCTGCGCTCACCGAGAACCAGTCCGTTCGGCGTCCCCGACTCCAGAGCGGCGAGAAGGACGTCCAGCCTGTCGGCGGACTCGTCGCAGGTCGAGAACTCGTTGGGCAGCGTCGCCGA
>CAYVKG010000249.1:0-1647 GCA_964451955.1 uncultured Tepidisphaeraceae bacterium | reverse complement strand
CAATACCCCAAACCCCCTCCGACCACACGCCATCCCCGTCAAATCGTCCCGCTTCCCGTCCAGATAATCGCTCGTCAACTGCCGCCCCGTGTACGCCCCCAACTCCACCGCCTCCGCCAACAACCCCGCCTTCTCCACTCCCGACAACGCCTTCCGGTACAACCCCACCGCCTTCCCCACCCACTCCGCCGTCTTCAGCCTCCCCTCTATCTTCAACGCCTTCACTCCCGCACGCTTCAACTCCTCCAACCGCCCAACCACCGCAAGATCACGCATCGACATCGCCGTCCCCAACAACCGCCCCTCCGACTTCCACGGCACACGGCACGGACTCGTGCACGTCCCACGATTCCCGCTCCGACCCCCGGCCCAACTCGACATCATGCACCGCCCCGATACCGAAAAACACAACGCCCCCTGCACAAACGCCTCCGTCTCCACACCCTCCACACCCGACGCCGCCGATATCTCCTTCAGCGTCATCTCCCGCGCCAACACCACACGCGTCGCACCCAGCTCCCTCGCCGCCATCACATCCGCACTGTTGCACACGCTCGCCTGCGTGCTCAAATGCATCTCCAACTCCGGATATTCCCGCCCCAATGCCAACACCCCAGCATCCTTCACAAGCACCGCGTCCACCCCCGCACGCCTCGCCACCTCCAACACCCGCGCCGCCTGCCCAATCTCCCGCTGCGAAACATCAATGTTCAACGTCAAATACGCCCTCGCACCCTTCCCATGCGCCAACGCCACCGCCTTCCCCAATTCCTCCAGCCCGAAATTCCTCGCCCCACGCCTCGCGTTCAACGTCCTCAACCCGAAATACACCGCCCCCGCACCCGCGCCCAACGCCGCCTCCAACGCCGCCCAGTCCCCCGCCGGCGCCAACAACTCCATCCCCCAATCCTCTGCCTTTTCCATACCCCCATCTTATTCCACCCCACCCCACACACCAATCCTCCCCACAAACCCGCCTCACCACCACCGACAACTACAACTGGTCCTACCCCTTCCAAACCTCCCGCCACCACCACTACTCCCCAACCCTCGGCCACGGACTCCAGCAAGACCCCGCCACCCACATCCACAGCCCAAACCTCTACCTGCCCTCCTCCGCCAACCCATCTCCAATGTCGACCCCCTGGGCCTCCGCGCCGTAGCCAACTCCGCCGGCCTCGGCGGGCTCCATCCGATCAACTCCGACTGGACACCCTACCAGCATGCGGAGTCTCACAGAAACCAGGCCTCTATCTTCCACAAAAACTCCCTGCAGTACGCGGAATATGAAGACTCCGCCCACGCGCCGCCTTCGACCTCGCTCACCACGCCCTCCAACTCCTCGCCTGACCCCCAACGCCCGACACCCGACACCCGCCACCCGCCACCCGCCTTCCTTCCCCTCAATAGCAACCTTCCACTACATCCCCCGTTGCGCCATCGGTAAAAATAAAAAAATCTCCTCCTCATTTTCCCCAGAAAATCCCCACTTCTCCCATTTCGCGCTGCGCCAAACCCGCCATTTCAGCGCAACTCCACCCTATAGATAGGAGGACTACGATGCGCACGACCGTGGCCAGCACTCGCCACCGCCCGACTGCAGCCGACAGGCTGCCGCCAACCCCGCGACCCCTCTCCGCCCCAACC
>CAYVKG010000248.1:0-1651 GCA_964451955.1 uncultured Tepidisphaeraceae bacterium | reverse complement strand
CTCGATTAACGCGGAGACGAATACCATCACGCTCGACGCGGCGCTGGATGCCGATTACCGCGGCGGCTGGATCAGACACCGCGGGCGGGAGGAGGTCGACCTGATGAAATTACTCATAACGAAGCCCAAGCCGGCAGCCGGCGGCAACATCGTCCTCTCGGTGAACACGGACAAGGTGAAGTTGTGGAAGGAGCCGACCAAAGGCGCCGACAAGGGTGTGCCGCTGTTTTGGAACGGAGTGACTGGAAAGTGGGAGGCAACGTTCGCCGTAAGCACCATCGAAGTCACCGGCATGCCACTCTGGGTCGAGGTCGTGGGTAAGAGCCTGACTGTGCGGGACTTCGAGTTCCAGTTGTCCTACAACGGCGCGTCCGATTGGGTCCGCGCCACGGGCGTGTGGGCCGAGTTCAACACCGCGCGGCACGACAACCCAGACCAACCTTGGCCGAATACGGGTATTGACCGTCCGCTCGACACGCTGGGTCTTCGTCCGAGGGCCGGCGACCAGTTCCGGAACGTGATCTTGATGGAATGGGTTGTGGGCCCTCTGGGCATCGCGGACGAGAGCAATGTGAAGTTCAGTGTGGGACGACAGCGCGAGTTCAAGTACTGGTACTACAGGGGCGGAGGATGGATGGAAGGCGACGTCGAGCGCATCCCGAAGTGGACTGAGTACGCAAACGATAGGGGGAGAGGTTCTGAGGGAGACGAGAGTCCGTCTCCGCGCAGCGAGTACCCGCACGTGTACTACACGTCCGATGGCCCGGCAGTCGGTTCGCTTGCCGCGCCGCCTGTTGGAACCCTATTGGTCCGGCGGGACAACTTCAATGAGTGGCTGCGTGTGTCGTTCGACGGCAAGCGGCGAATGGGAAACGGGTTGGCGGCCATGGGTTCTCGGGTGTCCGACATCTATGAATGGCATTGTGTCCACAGCATCGAGTTCGCTGCGCAGGGTTGGAAACGCACCACAGGAGATACGGATGAGAGGGCCGACAACGAGATTGCGGGCGGACACATTGATGTCAACGCACACCCCGCATGACGCCTTTCGCGTTTTCCACCGACAGGAGGGAAGGTTTCCATGAAATACGTAATTGTCGCCTTTGCATTTCCATTCGCCGCAGTGGTGGCTGGGATGTCCTACCCGAGCCTGGCGGCCGCGCCGACGATAAATCATGACGATGCAGCGGCGAAGCCGTCGGCCGAGTGGCTCAAGAACAATGTCGTTGCGCAGTTTTGGTGGGGAGCCGCCAAGGAATCCCATGACGCCTACGCCAAACTGGATCATCGTGTCGAATACGAGGCAGTCGAATTGATCGACTACGCGAAGAAGCCCGCCAAAGATGCACAACAGCAAGAGCGACGCGCACGCATCCTGGAACTGCTTGGCGAATACGGATCGGCGCCCGGGGTAATCGAGTTTCTGATTGACAACATTGAGGTCAAGGCGGGCGACCCGTCGGGTACGTGGTGGCAATCGGGCGACGTCGCGGATCACCGCGCGCGCCGCCATGGTGCCAAACGTGATGATCTGGCTGACGTGACCCGCGCCGTACTTCGCGGCAACGTAATCGATGACCTCCTGCCGGCGCTCGTAGCAGAAGTCCACGTCAAAGTCCGGCATGCTGATGCGCTCCGGATTCAGAAAACG
>CAYVKG010000247.1:0-1690 GCA_964451955.1 uncultured Tepidisphaeraceae bacterium | reverse complement strand
CGAGACGGTCATCTTCGCCATGAACCACACGGACCGATACAACTACTGGCCCTTCCAGTACCAGCTCTGGCGGCTTCGCTACCCCTTCACGACGGTCTGGGCCAAGGGGAAATACTACCGCAGCAAGGCGGTCGGCAAGATGCTGGACGCAAGCAACGTCATCCCCGTGCCTTCCATGGGGTACCTGGTGGAGGAATACTACAAGCAGCGCTTCGGCCGGAAGATCGGGAAAGAAGAGTACCGCGCCATCAAGGACTGGATCGACGGGAAAATCGACGAGGCCGCTTCGCTGACGAAACTAGGGGACGAAACGAAAACCCTCTTCCAGAGAAGTTTTATCGAGCACCTGAAGGATTACCATCAGTTCCTCATGGAGAAGGTGGCAGAGCTGAGCACGAGAGCGGTCAGGGAGTGGAACCTCAACCTCATCATCTTCCCCGAGGGAACGCGGTCGTTGAGGCTCGGCGCCGGCAGACCGGGGCTTGCGCAGATCGCCCTGTACTCGGGGAAGAAGATCATTCCCGTGGGCTGCAACAACTCCGACCGGGTCTACACGGGCCATTCGCCCTTCGCCAGATCGGGCGCGATCACCTACCGCATCGGAGAGCCGCTGTCCATCGACGGCAGGCTGAAAGAATTCCGCATCTCGGAGCCCTTCAAGCTCTTCTCGCGCGAGAGCCAGCAGAAATACAAGGCCCAGTTCGAGGGGGTGACGAAGGTGGTGATGGACAGCATCAACGAACTGCTCGACGAGAGGCACCGCCGACCCGAAGAGAAGTTATGAAGTTGGGAAGATCTGAAGCTTGGAGAGTCTGAAAGGCGTACCGGTCCCGCCTACCGCTTGAAAGCCCTGACTACAACAAAGCCGCCCTCTCCATGATCTTCATCCACCTTCGTGCGATGGACGGGATCGGCAAACAGCGTCTGCCTGTATGCGAAGTCGGAAAACCCCGAACGCGAGAGCATGCTTTCCACGTCATGAACGGAATAAAAGACGGCATCCCGGTAAAATCTGCTTTGTTCCTTTTTACGGCTGTACTCACGCCCCAGAGCACTTTCCCTGTCGATGAAGCCGATGATCAGGACGCCCCCGGGCCTGAGAACGCGATGCGCCTCTCGGAGCGCCCGCTCCACGTCGTCGAGAAAACAGATCACCGTCACCATCAGGCCGACGTCGAACTCGCCGTCGGCAAAGGGAAGGGCCTCGGCCGTCGCCTCGATCACGCACAGGCCCCGCCTGCGTGCCAGCTCCGCCATGCGGGGCGAAGGCTCCACGCCGACGGGAATGCCCAGCGGCCCGGCGAACTTCCCCGTGCCGATTCCGATCTCGACCTTCTTCCCCCCGATGGGGAGCAATTCCCTCACGGCGGCAAGCTCGGCAAGATAGCTCTCCCGGTGCCTCTCAAACCACGCGTCGTATTCCGCGGCGTGCTCGTCGAAAGGGGCCAATTTCGCCATTGGGCCCTCCGCCTCCGTCTTTACGCCTGTCCGCCCGCCGGCGCTCACCGGCCTTCCGGATCGCGTTTCTTCCGCCCCATTTTCACGGCGCACAGATCCCCGCACATCGTGCAGCCCTCCTCTTTGGCGCTGGCGCTCTTCTCGAGCCACGCCCGCGAGCGCACGGGATCGAGCGAAGCCTCGATCTGGCCTTCCCAGTCCAGCTCCTTGCGCGCCCGGGCCATGCGGTGGT
>CAYVKG010000246.1:0-1724 GCA_964451955.1 uncultured Tepidisphaeraceae bacterium | reverse complement strand
GAACGTACTCGAACGCGATCAGGCCGCGGAAGATGGCCGGCTTTCGGTCGTCGAGCGAGAACGTCAGAGGCGTCTGCGCGGCGACGAAGTGATCCCGGCGAAAATCCAGCTCGTCCGTCACGTACCCCTCGCTCGAATCGATGTACTCGCCGTCGAGAATGGATCTGGCATCCGATCCGTAGAGCCTCTGCTGGAGATCGGGATTCCACTTGTTGCGGAAGTCCGTCGCGTCGCCCTCGATCCCGGGCATCGAGTTCATGCTCCAGACCGCGCCGTCGCACCACGGCGTGTCAAGCAGCCGGGCGACGTATTGGCCCTTCTCGTCGTGATAGCCGCTGGTGAGCAGAGCCTGGGCCGCTCGTTCATTGCCTTTGTCGGCCAGTCGTCTCGCCTCGGCCAGAGCCCCTTCCAGAGTCCGGGGCGTTCCTTCCTTCATGGGCATCCACCACGTCATAGGCTCCGTGTAGCGGAAGGTGAGCACGTCGTGCTGATCGTCCCACGCGGTCTGGTCGTTGCCCTCCTTGAATCGAAAGCCGAAATCCTGCCATCCCTTGACCTCGCTGATCTTGGCGAAGGGCATCCACAGCCCCTGCCTGTGGATCCGGCAAGCGAATGGATCGGGAAACAGCTCGTAGTACTTGGCCAGGGCTCCTCGGAATCCCCAGGCTTTGTCGAAACCAAACGTGCAGAACCGCAGATGCGCGACCGACTGCTCTGGAGCGAAACCGACATCATATGCCAGGTACAGCTCCTGGGTTCCGGCGTTATACCCGACGCGAAAGAACGCCGGGCATGCCATGTCGATGCCCAGGCCGATCTCTCCTTGCGGACCGGCCACCGCGCCGAACGGATATCGAGACAGGCGTCCGTTGACCCCCGCCGCAAATCCGGCCGTGTCGAGGTATTCGCGGCCCTCGACTACGGCTTGGCTATGGCGAGGGTCGCGAAGCCATTGCAGATCAGCCGACGAAACCGGCACTGCGTAGACCAACGTGACGGCCCGGTCCTTGCCGGATGTGTCGCGCAGCGTCACATCGAAGAACGTGGCGTCGCCGCTGTCCTGCGTCCGGCAATCCAGCTTGAGGTCCAAGGCGGTGTTCGACAGGGAGACGAAATCGGTCTCCGCCGCGACATCGCGGACCTGAAATCCCTCCTGCGCCTGCCCGGCCGGCTCGATGGGTACACCATCGAAGAGAGATGCATGCACCACATTGAGCTGCGGGTCCCGGAACCATGCCTTGCCCGCATGTCCGCGAAGCAACATGTAAAAAGAGACCGAGGCCACCGGCTTAGCCGGGAACACGAGGACCTGGGCCTTTTCCCAATCGTGCGTCCCCACGGTCCAGGAATCCGCCTGCCCCCATAACGGCGTGCCGTCGGTATATCGCAGATCGAGATACAGCGAATAGTCGTGATCGCGCGCCCCATCGACGCCCTCGGCCCGGCTCCAGGCGACGGCCAGAATCGGCTCGGGCTTCTCCTGGTTCAGCACGACGGTCTTCGATGCGCCGCTCTGTGACGTGCGGTCGGACCCGTTGTCGCAGATGAAGACCCCGTCCTGACTCGTGAACCCTCGTCGCCAGCCGGTCCAGGCATCGGCTTTCAGGAGGTTCTCGCCGGGCTGGTTCAGTTTCAAAGCCCTTTTGAGAACTGCGCCGTCCCGAGCGACAGGCGATGGCGTCTGACCCGCCTTCGCGCACAGCGTCCAGCACGCCGCGACAACA
>CAYVKG010000245.1:0-1727 GCA_964451955.1 uncultured Tepidisphaeraceae bacterium | reverse complement strand
AAGGCGTTGCACAACCGGCTCCACGATGGTCCGCACAACGCGATCCTGATGGGCGGCAACGACCACGAGGTCGCCTACAACGAGATTTACCGGGTTTGCACCCAGACCGGCGACGCAGGCGCGATCTACATGGGCCGCAACCTCACCATGCGCGGCACGGTGATCCGGCACAATTACTTCCATGACATCGGTCCCACGCTGGCCGCCAAGGACGGCTTCGTCGACGTGATGGCGGTCTACCTCGACGATTGCTTCTGCGGCACGACCATCGTCGGGAACATCTTCGATCGCGCCGGGCGGGCCGCGATGATCGGCGGCGGGCGGGACAACACCATCGCCAACAACCTCTTCATCGGCTGCAATCCCGCGATTCATGTCGACGCCCGTGGAACCGGCTGGGCCAGCTTCTGGTTCGACGGCCGCGATCCGTTCCTGATGAACGGCCTGAAGGAAGTGCCCTACGACCGGCCGCCCTACAGCACGCGATACCCTCACCTTGCGGAGATCCTGCAAGACGAACCGGCCAAGGCGAAATACAACAGACTGGCCGACAACGTGATTGTGGGGCCCGGCAAAGCTATCGACTGGCTCGACGGCCTGAGCGAACGGACGGTGGAGACGGTGGACAATACGATCGTGGCGGATGCCGCCGCGGTCTCCCTGAACCCGAAGAACTACGCCGTCTCCGTGCCTGGATTCGCCCCGATTCCCTTTGACAAAATCGGTCTCTACAAGGACCTTTACAGAGACCGACTGCCGTCGGCGACCGAGTCGCCCGCCGAGGATATGAGCTATCTCGACAACGGCGTCATTCGGCTCGGAGTGGACCTGAAACTCGGCGGCTCCATCACCTACCTGGCCGAGAGCGGCGACAAGGTGAATATGATCAACAGCCACGACTGGGGGCGGCAGATCCAGATGTCGTTCTACTCGGGTCCCGTGCCGTTCGCACCCAACGGCAAGCAGCCTTCAAAGACCTGGGCCGCCTTGGGCTGGAACCCGATTCAGTCGGGCGACTGCGCGGGCAACCGATCCGTGGTCACCGAGCATCGCAATGACGGCGCCTCGCTCTACGTCAAGTGCATCCCCATGCAGTGGCCCCTGGACAACGAGCCCGGCGAATGCACCTTCGAGAGTTGGATCCGGCTGCATGCCAACACGGCGGTCGTTCGATGCCGCATCGACAACCATCGTTCGGACAAGACCCAGTACTCCGGCCGCGGCCAGGAACTGCCCGCAATCTACACGAACGGTCCCTGGTATCGTCTGATGAGCTACGCCGGCGATCGGCCCTTCACGGGCGGGGACCTGTCTCAGTTCAAGAAGACCTGGACCCGCCTGGAAGACGTGCAGGGTTCTCCCTGGGAGAACTGGCTGGCCACGGAGAATTGGGCCGCCCTGGTCAACGACGACGACCGAGGCGTGGGCGTCTTCAAACCCGGCACGTACTCCTTCACCGGCGGCTTCTTCGGAAAGCCGGGCGGCGGAGGCAGCGAAGACGCGCCGACCGGATACATTTCGCCCATTCAAGACGAGATCCTGGATCACAACATTCAGTATGACTACGAGTACACCTTGATCGTAGGAACGCTGGATGAGATTCGCCGGTTCGCTTGCGAGAATCGGCCCCGGTCGTTGCTGCCGGACTATCGGTTTGAAAAGGACCGGCAACACTGGGTGTATCGCACCGCCGTCGATACGGGCTGGCCCATTCAAGGACGCCTGCA
>CAYVKG010000244.1:0-1733 GCA_964451955.1 uncultured Tepidisphaeraceae bacterium | reverse complement strand
AATTGATCGATAGGATTCAGCAAATTTCCCGCCGAGCGAAAAAACCTGTATTCATCGGCGAGTTTGGAGCGCCCGCGACCTTGGGCAAGGAACAGGAACGGACCGCGTTCGAGGAACTTATCGAGGCCATCGTGCAATACAACGTCCCCCTCTCCGCTCTCTGGGTATTCGACCTTTCAAAACAGGACAAGGACTGGAACGTTACCTTCGAAAACGACCGGGCCTACATGCTCGAACTCGTGGCCAAGGCGAATGTGCGCATGCAGACAAAACTGGCCAGCCGTGAAGGACCGTAAGGATTGCCGGACACCGGCCAATGCCGTCGGACGAGATGCAGACGATGGCTTACAACAGCCCAATATCTATGTGAAGTGATCACGCAATCAGAGCAGTTCACCTCGCTCGCCACGGCCCACCCAGGCAAGGCACGGTGAATCATGGGGCTGGATGAAAGAGCGTATCGGCAGGTGTTTCAACGACGGTCAAGAAACTTGCCCACACCAAGCTTGAGGTTCTTCAATTTCGCGGCGTTCCATTCCTTCGGTAATTCGGGGTACAGATCGTCATTAAAATCCTCGATGGTCAATTCCCGCAACCGTTCCGCGAATTGCCCGGCCGTCAGCCGGTCGCCGTCCTTGAGATCGAGTCGGGCCAGATATCGCCGATCGACCAGCAGGTTCCAGTCCTGGCGCAACGGCGGCGCCTTCGGGCGCCAACTGGTATCGATCATGTCGATGCAAGCGCCGTTCACGTTGCTGGTGCAGGCCTTGCAGATATCGTCAACCCCGCTTTCCATTTCGACGAGGATCTCCGGGGCGTTCAACACCCGCGGAGCGATGATATGGACCACGTTGCCGCACTGCTCGGGCGTAAAGGGAATCCCCTCGCCGTACTGAACGAAAATATCGACCAGGTGATGCGGCTTGAAGCGAATCACTTCGGGCATGGCGGCGTCTCCCGCAAACGGTTAAATAGTATCATAGGTATCATAGGCCTTCATCCATCTTCGGCCGAGCAACGAAATCAAGCTCGCGCCCCGCTCCCGCACATGCGCTCGGCGACGGCCCTGGCGATGCCAAGCGGTTTCCAGAGGATCGGCGGGATCCAGGACGGCCGTACACCCCGGATCGGCGGCAGGTCGCCCTCGCGCTCGATATAAGAACCTCCCGAATAGTAATCCAATCCTTCGGGCGAAACCACGCGCTGGTGAAAATCCACATTAGCCGGCGCGGTTTCGGTGCCGGCAGGCAAGTCAAGACCTCTTGGTCCGTCAGGCATCAGCCGGCCAGGCAGCTCGTGCGGGAAGAACTTTCCCGCGGTCCGGGCGGCCACCTCCCGGCGCTGGCCCAGCCGCTTTTGGATCTGCTCGGGGCTGCGATACTGATAATGTCGCAACCGGATGCGCTGGCGCGCGGCGCTGCAACGGAACGACGGCCACTGGTCGCGCCAAATGAACGGTAACGTGTGGCGGACAAAGCGAATCTCCGACCAGTCGTTCCTGTAATAACGCAAACGCTCCGTGACCGGTATGCGCAGGAAGCCGGCCGGATCGGCTTCGTATTTTTCCAGATCAATATCCGTGAAATAAAAATGAAAGGTCGAGGTCCATACGGTGTCGATGTCGCCGGGTAATCGGCCCAGGAATTCCCGGGGGTCGTCGAGGTAGATTTCGTCCGCGTCCAGCCGGCACCACCAGTCTCCGCGAGCCGAGCGCGGCCGCACCCTCGCGAACA
>CAYVKG010000243.1:0-1738 GCA_964451955.1 uncultured Tepidisphaeraceae bacterium | reverse complement strand
CCAACCCCGACCCCGCTATCCGACAAATCAGTATCTCCCCACCCCCGCTGAACCGATACTCCACCCTGCAAAAACGACCCTCCCGTATCACCGCCACCGGCTTGCCCGAAAGCGTGCACGCCGATGTAATCCCCACATTCGACGGCAAAACAACCTCTATCCGCCCCACGCACACCTTCGGTTCCAGCGGCAACGAAACCTGCCAAGCCCCCTCCCTCCCCTCCTGAATCTCCATGTACCCCGAATTCAACAGCACCACAAACACACTGCCCTCTCCCGCCAATACGCTCATCGGCTGCCCCTTCGGACCCGTCGCCCAATCCACCGGCCTCGCCCCAGCCAGCATACCACAATTGCTCAACAACATACTCGACAACCGCTTGATACGCCCCGCCGATCCGTGCCCCTCAATTGCGCCCCGCCAGATAATCCCCTGATACCCGCTACCCAACGCCGCCATCACCATCCACTCTATCTCCTCGTACGTCGGCGCACGACCGCCAAACAGCGCCGGCTCCCCCTTCACGTCCAACGTCGCCAGCAGTTGCCTCTCCCCCGCCTCAACACGCAACACCCGACAACCATTCACCAGCGGATGATCCATCCCACGCCAATACAACTCGCCTTGCATCGGCTTCCGCCAATCCCCAACCACGTACGGATTCAGGACCACCCGGTCCACCAGGCCCCCAAATCGCCTCAGCGTCTCAACCTGGTGCACCCGACAAATGTATATCGACCTCACCCCACCCCGATGCTTCGACACCCGCTCACGAAGCTCCGCTTCCGCCTCCTCCACACTCCCGTGCGCGTGCGCCGGACACGCCATCATCATCCCGAATTCCGGCGAGTCCATCATCCCCTCCGTGGTGATCGTCAGGCCCGCCGGACCCGACGCCAACCCACCCCCCCCACCACCTTCCGCACACCACACAACCGCACCCGCCGCCAACACCGCCACACCCCACGTAATCGCAACCAACCGCATCCGCGACATGATGCCCCCTTCACTCAACCGCTACCTCAGATAGCACCCCCGACTAAACTCCTCCCCCAATAACATCCCACACTATCATACATAATCCTTGCCTGTCAATATATCGTCTATCCTCTCAACAATATTCCATCCACCAACCCTTAGGCCGCCCGCGATCCGCCGCCTCCGGCCTTGCCCCGCGGCACGAACACCTGCGACAGCCTGTACGACCTCACCTGCCCACCCTCCCCCCACTCCACCAACACCGTCGCCACAAATAGCCCGTGCCGCTTCTCCTCATACCTCAGCGACCACGTGTATCGCCCCACCGTCCCCGTCCTCGCCTCCAACGCGTCCCCCGGCGCCGATATCCCCAACACCAGCTGGTTCTCCGCCAGCCGCGAAGCCTCCTCCAGCCTCCATGCCGCTGAGGTCGCCGCAATGCTCAAACTCATCGCCGATATCACCCCGATAATCCCCACCGACAAAATCGTCATCGCCACCAACACCTCCAACAAGGTGAAACCCCCTCTCACCCTCTCAACATGCCCCCGTCCTTCATCGCAACCCATATACCTGCCCCGCCTCCGGCAAGACCTCGACGCGAACCACCTCATTCGATCGGCTTGCCAACTCAATCACGCCCCGAAAACCCGACCCATCACCACCAAACGCAATCTCGTTCAACTCCCCGTCCCACCCCCCCTCCACCAACCCGATCCCCACTATCCGCACCCCCTCCAACAGCCGCCTCGTCTGCCC
>CAYVKG010000242.1:0-1756 GCA_964451955.1 uncultured Tepidisphaeraceae bacterium | reverse complement strand
ATTGCGGTTGCAGTAGTTGCATTTGATGTTGCATTTCGGCGCCACCGGCAGATGTATACGACCGAACTTGTTCCTCGCAGTCTCGTTGAAGCACGGATGATGGGCAAGGCTCGGATGAGCGTTCATGGGTTCAACTCCTTTCTATAGATAGCCGTATCCCACCGGCGAATCGTCCTGGCCTTTTTCCAGAATGGCATTGATAATCCGGTCGAGCAGGCTCAGGGTGCCGCGATAGCCGACGTGGAGCACCCGCTGAGCGCCGAACCGGTCGTGAATGGGAAACCCCACGCGAATGAGGGGGATGTTCAGCGAACGGGCAAGCTGGTAGCCCTTGCTGTTTCCAATCATGAGTTCCGGTGAGAGTTCCTGGATGGCTTCGGCGATCTCATAAAAATCGGCGCCCTCCCTCACCAGGGGCGGCTCCGCCAGAAGACCGCCGGTAACCGCCGCGATGGCTTCCTGCAGACGGCCGCTTTGACCCCCCGAGGCACACAGTACCGGTTGAATGCCGATTTCCACGAGAAAAGCTGTCAGGCCGATCACCAGATCTTCTTCCCCGTAAACGACCGCCCGCTTGCCGAAGACATATTTGTGGCCGTCCGTATAGGCGTCGAGCAGCCGCCCTCGCTCCAGGGCAAGATCTTCCGGTAGTTCCCGACCCGAAATCGCCTCCAGCAGGTCGGTGAAAACGTCCGTTTCGCGAAGACCGATCGGAGTTCCCAGCGGGCAGTGGGGGACTCTGAACCGTTCTTCCAAAACCGCCGCCGCACTGGGAACAGCCGAACCATTCCCGTTGCTCTCAACGGCCGGAAACAACGTGCGCCCGAACTCGACACTGGCACGCGCCCGGCCCATCGCCCGGATGGCCGCCACCGGAGTTCCCCCGGCGGGGATTTTGGCGTACTGCAAGAGCGCCGGTCCGTCCAGCCGGTCGGCAATGTCCGGGAGCACAATTCCAGCCAACCCGAAGCCCTTCACGATTTCTTTCAGATAGCGAAGATCGGCGGGTGACAGCAATCCCGGGAGGATGTTCACGGCCTTCCCGGGAATCGTCGCTGCTTCTTGGACCAGCGTGTCCACAACGGCCCGCACCGCAGTATGAAACCCTTCGGCATGTGTCCCGGAATAGCTGGGCGTGCGCGCGGCGATGAGCACCGGCATTTCGCCTCCCGCCCCTCCGTCCGATTCGAGTTCCTTGCGCAACTCATGCAGAATCATGGGCACATCGTCCCCGATGGTTTCCGTAAGACAGGTGGTGGCGATGCCGATAACTTGGGGCCGATACTTCTTGATGACATTTTTTATGCCCTGCTTGAGGTTGGGTCCGCCGCCATAGATGGCATGTTTCTCGCCGAGCGAGGAGGAAGCGATATCGATCGGCTCCCGGAAATGGCTGATGACGTAGCGACGCATATAGGTGGCACACCCCTGCGAACCATGGAGAAAGGGTACGGCTCCTTCAACCCCCTGAAAAGCGAGGGCTGCGCCGAGCGGTGTGCAGAGTTTGCAGGCATTGGTCGTGGCAACGTATTGAGGTTTCGTGTTGCCGGTCTTCTTCTCGTTCACAGCCTGTGGTTCCATGATTCCTGTTCCTTCGTGTGTCTTCGTATGTCTTCGTGGATCAGTGAAGTTCCTTCCCGCCTTGCCGTACAAACCGCCAGACGGGGCTCATCACCGTCCGGTACACCTCCTCGGCGAAGTTGAGCATGCCGACGAAGCCTTCCAGGGGCAGTTTCCGTTCGTGGTTGTGGTCGCA
>CAYVKG010000241.1:1547-1812 GCA_964451955.1 uncultured Tepidisphaeraceae bacterium | reverse complement strand
GAGACGCGGTTTTCATCGGCGTTTGGGGGGAGGCACTGTCCTGATTCTTTCGGGGGGGCGTGGTTGTCGGATGCGTGAGCGGATCTGCGTGATGGCGGACGAACGGAGGGGGTCGCCGGGCGTCGGAATATCGGGCGTAACCGCGATCGGCGGGCTCCCCGGCGTCGTCTACGGCCCGGGCTTCTGGTACAAGCGCAAGATGTCGAGCACCCCGTTCGCCCGTGGCGAGTCGGCCCAGTGGATCAACATGGTCTACCATGACGAC
>CAYVKG010000241.1:0-1537 GCA_964451955.1 uncultured Tepidisphaeraceae bacterium | reverse complement strand
TAATGGTCTATGATCTTGGCCCGCCTTCTGCACGGTTCGTACTCACCCGGTGTGTGAACCTCCTTGTCAGCTACGGCGTCGCGGATGACCGGGACTTCATGAGTACAATCGGCGTATGGCCACCGAGACAAAACATTTGACGAGGTTGCGGCGTATCGTGTTATAATCCGTTCTCTATGGAAGGTCGCGCCTGACCGGACGTGATGCTGCCTGACGGTCGGAGTTGTGGACGCTCGTGAGGAACTCAAACTGTGTCATCTCGTTGATGTTGCTGTCGCTGGCGGCATTGAACATGCCGCAGGCGGCCGTGTTCTGTATTGGCAACGATGGGCACAGAGCCCTGGAGCTTGCGGACCACCATCACTGCCCCGATGGCTCGCACCCGCTGAACTACCACGCGACTGGCGTCGAGGCAGCCGAGCATTCGCACGTAGGCCAACCGGATGACGGACCCTGCGTTGACATCCCGATTCCCTCCCAATCAGGGGACCGCCGTTTCGCGTCGCAGCATTCGAATGTCATCCCCGTTCCTATCGCGGTATCTGTGTCTGCGGCCCAGACCCACGTGGCCGTCGAGGTTCTCGGTGTGGTCTCACCGTCGTTCTTGTTACCTTCCTTCGCCGGCGTCCTGCCGCAGTCTGTCATTCTCCAAGTGTGATCCCCGCATTCGATGAATCGTGAACCCCAGGCGGGGCGAAGACAGAATCTTCGCTCCCTGCAGCCTGCGGGTTGGAGATTCTCGCTCGCGCGCTTGGTGCGAGCGTCTCGTCGATTGTGGGAGCACTCTTCATGCATCGAGCGGCGTGCATTCTCTTCTTGACGGCACTGGCCATGACGGTTGGCTGCCGTGCGACGGAAAGACCTTCCGCGGGTGTGCGAGCCACCGAAGTCCCATCTGGGCCGGCCATTCCGCAGAACACTCGAACCCACGGCGGAGCGATTGCCGAGCCGACTGGCGTCGTCGCGCTGCGGGACGCCCTGGCGCGGGCCGTGTCTCGCAATCCCCGGCTGGCGGTCTATCCCTATGAGCTTCGGGCGGCGGACGCCCGCGCCTTGCAGGCGGGGCTGCGGCCCAATCCCGAGTTGGAAGTGGAGATCGAGGAACTCGCCGGCGGTGGGGAACGCAGCGGCTTTGAGGGAGCCGAAACGACCATCCGAATCGACCACCCGATCGAACTGGGGGACAAGCGAGCCAAACGGGTTCGTGTCGCGCAGTTCGACAAAGAACTGGTTGAATGGGACTACAGGGCCGCCCGGCTGGACGTGATCCGCGAGGCGACCCAGGCATTCGTCGCGGTGCATGCGGCGCAGAATCGGGTCGCCCTGGCGCGCAAGGTCGTTGATCTGTCGGAACAGGCGTATGCGGCGGTGGCCCAGCGGGTACAGGCCGGACGCGATTCGCCGGTCGATGAGCTTCGGGCTTCGGTCACGTTGTCCACCGGCCGGATTGCGCTGCAGAAGAACGAAAAGGCACTGGCCTCGGCACGTCATACGCTGGCGGCAATTTGGGGTGGCAGAACACCCGCGTTCCAGGAAG
>CAYVKG010000240.1:0-1829 GCA_964451955.1 uncultured Tepidisphaeraceae bacterium | reverse complement strand
TCCCAGAGTTTTCGCAATTGCTGCTCGACGGTCGTTTCGGGGTTCTGCATCGTGCGTTACTTTCGAAAATGTTTGGACTTGGGTTTCCAGAAAGTCAACTGTTTCTCATCCTCATCCGGCTCGGCCGCCCCGTCCGACGTTCGGGTCAACACGGGCGCCTCCCGGAGTTCCTTGATCCGATCGCGGAGCGTGGCCGCCCGCTCGAAATCGAGTTTCTCGGCGGCCTCGAACATCTCCTTTTCAAGGGCGGTCATCAGTTCGTCGCGATCATATTCCGCCTCGTTGGCATGGACGGCCTCGCGGGCCACCCGCCGGGCAGACATCTCCTGGGCCAGACTGTTGCGAATGGCCTTGCGAATCGTCTCGGGTGTAATACCGTGATCGGCGTTGTATTGCAACTGAATCTCGCGCCTTCGGTTGGTTTCGCTGATGGCCCGCTCCATGCTTGGAGTCATCTTGTCGGCGTAGAGTACGACCTCGGCGTTGACGTTACGGGCGGTGCGGCCGATGGTCTGGATGAGGCTGGTTTCGCTGCGCAGGAAGCCCTCCTTGTCGGCGTCCATGATCGCCACGAGGGAGACTTCCGGAAGATCCAACCCCTCGCGGAGCAGGTTCACCCCGACGAGCACGTCGAAATTGCCTCGTCGCAGGTCATTAAGGATTTCCACGCGCTCCAGGGTATCGATCTCGCTATGCAGATAGCGGCCCCGAAAACCCTGCTGCTGCACGTAATCGGAAAGATCCTCGGCCAGACGCTTGGTCAGGGTGGTCACCAGCACCCGTTCGCCGGCAGCCGCCCGCTGCTCGACGCGCTTGAGCAGGTCGGGAACCTGCCCGCGAGCGGGAGCGACATGGATGACCGGATCGACCAGGCCGGTCGGCCGGATGATCTGCTCGACCACCTCGCCGGCGCATTTTTGCAGTTCATAAGGACCGGGGGTGGCGCTGACGAAGATGACTTGGCTCCAAAGCCCCTCGAATTCCTCGAAACGTAGCGGACGATTGTCCAGACAGGACGGCAGGCGGAAACCGTGCTCGACCAGCACTTCCTTGCGACTGCGGTCGCCGGCATACATGGCCCGCATCTGCGGGACGGTCACATGGGATTCGTCGATGATCAGCAGGAAATCCTTCGGGAAGTAGTCGATCAGGGTAAAGGGCTTCGCGCCCGGGGCCGAACCGTTGAGATGCCGTGAGTAGTTCTCGATGCCGCTGCAATAGCCGGCTTCCTGGATCATTTCCAGATCGTAGCGGGTGCGGGCGGCCAGACGCTGGGCTTCGAGCAGTTTACCCAGCCGGCGCAGCTCCATGAGCCGTTGTTCAAGCTCTTCCTGGATGCTCTGGACGGCGGCGACCACCCGGTCCTCGGGCATAACATAATGGACCGCGGGATAGATGAAGACAACTTCTTGGCCGGCGATGGTTTCGTTGGTCAGCGGATCGACCAAATCGATCCGTTCGATTTCGTCGCCGAACAGCTCGATCCGATAGGCGAACTCCTCGTTGCCCGGATGCACCTCGATGACATCGCCGCGCACGCGAAATGTCCCGCGGCGAAAATCGATGTCGTTGCGCGAATATTGGAGATCGACGAAACGCTTCAGCAACTCGTCGCGGTCCTGCCGGTCGCCGACGCGCACGGTGATGATCGACCGTTTGAAATCCTCGGGCGAGCCGAGGCCGAACAGGCAGGAGACGCTGGCCACGATGATCGTGTCCCGCCGGGAGACCAGCGAACTGGTCGCGCTGAGCCGGAGGCGGTCGAGATCGTCGTTGCGGGAGGCGTCTTTTTCGATATAGATGTCGCGCTGCGGGATGTAGGCCTCGGG
>CAYVKG010000239.1:0-1842 GCA_964451955.1 uncultured Tepidisphaeraceae bacterium | reverse complement strand
GCCATCGGTCCGGTTGAACCCGGAAGGAGGGGCCGACAGTCCTGTCGGCCCTTCCAACTTCATGACCAGCAGAGAGGCAGGCGGAATGTCCAACTTACTGGCCCCAACCAGATCTTCGTCAGACGCACTCACTGCGGCCATGGAGGATCTCGACCTGAGATGCTGGGTCCCCGGGCCATTTGATCTGTCCGCCCCTTGGGCCCTGCATAGCTCGGGCCGGTTCGGCTGGTGCCACTTGCTCCGCCAAGGCGAATGCTGCCTGCATACCAACAACCCCGACAGGCTCATTCACCTCGATATCGGCGGTCGCCGGTCTGACCCACACCCTGGCCGACGCCCCCGACACCCCCGCGGATTCCCTTGAAAAAATCCTTTATCCCTCCCACTTCGATCAACACGAAATCCTGAACCATGGCGGCGGCGGAGCAAGAGTATGTGTCAACTCCGTCTGCTTCCTCTCTGGCCAGCCCACACATAGCCCTCTCCTCAGCTTGATGCCCGATATCCAAGTCGTCCAAGGCCAGGGCTACGGCCCCTCCGCGCACGTCGACTGCATCTTCCAACTCATCGCCAAGGAAGCCGAGGCCGGCGAACCTTGCGCCCAAACCATCATCAATCGCCTGGTGAGAATCCTCCTTATCAAAAGTTTCTACTCCCACGGCACGCCACTGCCCGCCGAGCGCATTGCCTGGCTCAAAGCACTGGTAGACCCGGCCATCGGCCCGGCACTGGCTCTCATGCACCAACACCCCGAGGAACCATGGACGGTCGCGTCCCTGGCCAATAAGGTCGCCATGTCGCGCACCGCCTTCGCCGTCCGATTCTCGGAAACACTCGGCAAATCGCCTCTCGAATACTTGACCGAATGGCGGATGCAACGCGCCTGCTCACTGCTGGCCAAGAGCCAGGCCTCGATCAAGGAAATCGCCGCCCAAGTCGGATACGACTCCGCGGCGTCGCCCCCAAAACCCACCGCGAACAAATCCGGGACGCTGCAGCCCACTGCCGAATCCCCTCCGATAAACCATGACGGGCGCCGCTCCGCAACGCCCGCCACACCCCAACCAGCCTGCTCTCCACGCCAACCAGTACATCAGGCCTGCACGTCTACCAACTGCATCAGGCCCAGCAGCCAATTGGATGAACTCGCCGATGAACCCGATTCATTCAGAAAACTCAACAGACTCGCACCCTGCGCCAGGCCACCCATCATTGCGCTACCTTGCCCGGGTGCCGCCCTGCCGGCTTCCATCTGAGCATCAAAGGCGGCACTGTCGATCCCATACCCATCCAGCACCTCGTGAACCGCGGACTTCACCGCCTCGCGGTCATCCGAACCGTCCGTGGACCTAGCCGATTCGATCGCCGCCTCGATGGCACTTTGGATTTCGTCCGTCTTGCTCGAATCCACACCCAACGCATCGAGTGCCTCGGCGATCCCCCCGCCCGGTCCACCCGCATTACCGGGGCCTCCCGGCCCGCCTGGACCACCACCAGGAGGAGGACCCTGCGGACGCATCGCGTCCATGCTCTCCTTCAACTGGGCCGTATCAACCCCGTACTTCTCCAGGGTCGAATCGATCGCTTGCCTGGCCGCCTCTCGCGGATCCGTGCTCCCATCCGAGCCGCTCACCGCCTCAGAAACCGCCGACTTGATCTCCGCCTGAACCTCCTCCAACTTCGAGGCGTCCAAACCCGCCGATAACAGGGCCTGCTCGAAACAATCTTCAAACGAAGCCCGATCCGCCCCCCCACTCTGGCCCAACTGCGACGACTTACTCGCTTCCGCCTGCTCCGCTCGCTTGCGAGCCAACTCCTGGAGCATCTGAATCAGCTCTGAGT
>CAYVKG010000238.1:0-1891 GCA_964451955.1 uncultured Tepidisphaeraceae bacterium | reverse complement strand
CGTCTGCTCGTTCCCCGCACGCGCATACTCGATCGCTCCCTCCAGCCGAATCGACGATCCATCCGTATACGCCACGTCAAACACGCCCGTCCCGCTCACGCTCACCGCCGAACCGCCCACCCGCCCACCGTTATCCGTCCGCAGCGCCCCGCCCACCAATTTCACGGTCCCGCCCAAGTCCCCGCCGACTCCTTCGAGCGTCAGCGTCCGCCCCAGTACTTCCACCCGCCCGTCGCTCTCAAACGCCCCTCGCACAATCAAATCGCTCCCGCCGTTCTCCGCCGTACCCAAACCGTCACCCGCCGTGCCCAGCATCAACACCCCATGGTTCACCAGCGACCCCTCTACCACGTGCGCCGTCGGCGAATCACCCTCCCCGCCCCGAGTCTGCGTCCGCATCCACGAAAACTCGTCGATGCTCACGTTCCCGATAATCTTCACCTGCCGCGCCGCCACATCCTCCCCATTGTCGTGCTGCGTCCCCCACAAGATCGCGCCGTTCGCATGCTCCAGCGCCAGGTTCCCCCCATGCACATAGTCCGCAGGCCCCCCATCTCGCGGATCAATCGGATTCTGCCATATCTCAAGACTTGCGTATTCCAGATTGTCAATCAATACCTCACGCCCCACTCCTCCGTCCACATATTCAAACGCCAACGGCAAACCGCCCTGGTTCAACGCCGTCGGCACCACAAAATACTGCCGCTTCCAACCCGCCCCAACCTGCGCCGCGCCGCTCAGCGTCCCAAGCTCCACCCCGTTCAGCGTCACACGCAGCTTCCCGCCAGGCCCCGCAAAACAACTGTCAAAACTCACCACCCCATGATCGTCTTCGTCATATGTGAACTGGCTGATATACGACGGGCTCCCTCCCCCAAGCCTCACCACATAATCCTCCTCCAACACCCCAGGCTTCTGGATCACCTGCACATTCGCCGGATCATTGCTGAACGTCGACCACCAGTCGCTGTTCCCAAGACCAAAATCCCCATTCCTTACCCCATGAAACGGACTCGGCGCTGGAGTGCCACCCCCGGGATTGGACGCCGGAACCCCCTCAATCCTCAGCATCCCCCAACTCCCCTCAAAGAACGGCTCCGCCGCAACCGCGCCTGGTGGCTTCGCAGGCTCCGCCCAATCCATCTTCAACCACACCGCCGAACTCCCCTTGTCTTTTGCAGCCTTCGGAAAATGCACCGCAAAACCCGCCGACTCCCCCTTCGGCACCGCCGGCTCCGCCCAATACGCAGTGTCCGGATCAGGACCAAGCCCAATCGACAGCCGCCCCGGAATGTCCGTCGTCACCCAGTCCACCCGACCCGTTGTGCTCCCGTCTCCAGGCGGTATGTACCAGCCCCACCCCCCCGTCCCCAGGTACGATCGCTCACACGTCACCCGTATCCCCGTCACCTCCGCAAAACCCGCCATGATCGGCGCAAGATCCACCCCAAAACCCCGCGGACTCCGCGACGGCTCCACCCCATGCCCAAAAAAACTCCGCGGATCGCCTGGAGAATTCAAATACACACTCACGCCTTGCGTCTTCGCCGGTTGCGGATCCGCCCACCCCCTCACCCCCACTCCCAAGCACGCCGCCACCAACGCCGCCGCCCCCACTCGATAGCCCCTGCCACTCGCCGACGAAGATCCACCGTACCTCATACGTCCTCCACTCCAAACATCAACAATCAGAACCAGGCCATCCCCCAACACGCTCAGACCAATCGTCTCCACCCCTCAACCACAAATCTGTTATCACGCTGAAATCCCCGCCCGCCCCAACCGCGCCCACGGCCCCACCGGTGGCTCCGCAAACACCCAACCCCCGCCGCGCACCCGCCACGGCCCGACTCGCCCATGGCGCGCCCGACAGGCCCGCACACTCCGCACC
>CAYVKG010000237.1:0-1927 GCA_964451955.1 uncultured Tepidisphaeraceae bacterium | reverse complement strand
TGGATCGGCCACAGCGGCGACAACGCCGTCACGCACAACGAGATCGCGGACCTCTTCTATACCGGCATCTCCGCCGGGTGGGTCTGGGGCTACTCCGGCAGCCTCGCCAAGCGGAACAACATCAGCTTCAACCGCGTTCACCATCTCGGTTGGGCGGTCCTGAGCGATATGGGCGGCATCTACACGCTCGGCGTCTCCGAGGGTACAGTCATCGGGAGCAACGTTTTCCACGACATCTACGCCTATTCGTACGGCGGCTGGGGCCTCTACACCGACGAAGGCAGCACCGGGATCGTCCTGGAGAAGAATCTCGTCTACAACACCAAGACCGGCAGCTTCCACCAGCACTACGGCAAGGAGAACACTGTCCGCAACAACATCCTCGTGGACAGCATGATGCACCAGATCCAGGCGACGCGCGTCGAGGAGCACCTGTCCTTCACCTTCCAGAAGAACATCGTCTATTGGCACACAGGCCCCCTGCTGTCCGGCCCGTGGACCAAGGTGAACGCCAACATGGACGACAACTGCTATTGGAATGCGGCGGGCCAGGATGTGACGTTCGCCGGGATGCCTCTGGATCAATGGCGACAACAGCTTAAACGCGACGAGCATTCGATCGTGGCGGACCCGCTCTTCGTCGATCCGGCCCACGGCGATTTCCGTCTCAAGCCGGACTCCCCTGCTCTCAAGATCGGTTTCGAACCCTTCGACTACACCAAGGCCGGCGTTTACGGCGATCCGGCCTGGATCGCCAAGGCCGACGACGCGACGTATCCGCCGTTGGAGTGGCCGCCGGACCCGCCTGCCTTGGCCATCAAGGACGGTTTTGAGAAATCCGCGGTCGGCGCCAAACCGTCCGGCGCCGAGGTCAATGTCGAGAACAAGGGCGACTCCATCGAGGTGACCGACGAAACCGCCGCAAGCGGCAAGCACAGCCTCAAGATCACCGACGCGCCGGGCCTGCGGAGTGCATTCAACCCGCATCTGGTGTATTCGCCCAACCACGGCACCGGCGTGACCCACTGCTCATTCGACTTGCGGACCGGCCCCGGCGTCTCGATCAACCACGAATGGCGGGATTGGCGTTCCTCTGCCTATGCGGTCGGACCCAGTCTCTGGATCAACGGCGAAAAGCTCCAAGTTGCCGGCAAGACGCTCATGACCGTGCCAACCGGCCGGTGGATTCACTTTGAGATCGCCGCAACGCTGGGTAAGGACAATCCCGGCGTCTGGGATCTGACCGTCACCGTTCCCGGCGAAACCCCGAAGGCCTTCAAGAGCCTCAAAGTGGGCAGCGCCGGCTTCGAAAAACTGACCTGGCTGGGATTCGTCAGCAACGCGACCGACAGGACCGTTTTCTATCTCGACAACCTGGACGTCGCGAGCCAGCCATGGCCAATGCGCGAGGAGTAATGGAATGGGCGAGAAACCATACAGAGTGCACGTGGTCGTCGATCCATCGTATGCCGAACGCATTCGTGCTCTTCCAATCGACGAGCCTGTATGGATCGTGGATTCCGTGGGCAATCACCCTGTGATCCGATCCCTCTGGCAAGAACACGAGGGATTGGAGTCGGTTGGGGGCATAACGTCGTTTACGTTCGATCCTGCCGCCGGGCCGGAGGATTGGCTGATCGCAGAACTGGCGGTAATTGATCTGCATCATGGCGAGTTGTCGCATGATCCGCCCTACTCGATCCCCAATGTGATCGGTGTGCGATGGTCCGAGAGGATTCAACGCGAACTCGGCGGCCTTGGATTCGACCGGTGGCAGGCAACTCCCGAAGGATTCACGTGCACACGGGATGTCTCTGGCCGCTTCCGGTAAGAAACCGCCCACGGCCGCGCTCGGCCTGTGGGCCACCGAACGCCGTCATCATCCGAAGGCCAGTCCATCTTGTCTATTGCGATGACTGAGATTCCG
>CAYVKG010000236.1:0-1950 GCA_964451955.1 uncultured Tepidisphaeraceae bacterium | reverse complement strand
ACATCCGTCGGCAACGCACGGTGCAGATCCCCCGACTTGGCCGCCGCCACCGCGTACCGCCGGTTCAGCTCATCCAGAAACTTCCCTTCCAGCAACGCATTGGCGCCATGGATATCGCTAATGCCCCGCAAACGCAGCTCCTTGACCAGACGATCCTGCAACACCGCATTCCGCCGCTCCACGCGGCCCTTGGCCTGCGGGCTGTGAGCACAAATCAAATCCACCCCAAGCTCCTTCATCGCACGCCCGAACTGCGTGGGCTTCTCGGGATGATCCTCATCCCGGTAAATGCCGTGCCGATCCACATACACGCTCCGCGGCAAGCCGTGACGCTCGGCCCATCGCCCGAACACATCAAATGCCCCCCGCGTCGTCTCCGCTTCATAAAACCGGGCGTAGGTCCGGCTGGTGGCATCGTCGATCAGCACCATCAACACGCACTTGGACGCCCGGCCTTCAAACCAGTCGTGGTGGCTGCCATCCATCTGAACCATCGATCCAAAACATGCCCGCCGCTCCCGGCGGCTGCGGTGCCGACCTCGCCGACGCCGACGCCGCCACAACCCCCGCTCCTTCAACATCGCCGTCAACGTATCGGGGCTGAGAACCAACCCTTCTTTCGCCAGCTTCTCGCAGGCCAGCGTCGTCCCGAAGTCCGCGTACCGTTCCTGTTGGCGTTTGACGATCCGATCGCGCAGTTCCTGCGGCATCCGCCGATTGCTGGCCCGCCCCCGCAGTCGATGCACCAGGCCGACATCGCCTTCCTCGCGGAATCGCTTCCACACGCGCCGGGCCTGTCGCAGCGACAGGCCAATCAGTTCCGCTGCCGTCACCACCGTCAGTTCGCCTCGCTTGACTCGGTGCAACGCATCCAACCGAATCCTCTCTTTGGCCGACATTCGAAGTTCACCCATCCGGCTGGTATACCCCAGCCACGGGGATGACACTTCTATTTCGCCTATGCGGTGACATTTCTACTCCGGTACAACACGCAATTCCCGGCCCGCTTGGGCCAATCGGTCCTCAAGTGATACACTGTTCATCGGTCTGGTCTCCTTTCGTTCTGGCGTTTCTCAACACCGCCAAGCGTACGACCAGGCCCCTTTTGTTTACAGACAGTTTAGGACGTCACCACCGCCGCTCTCCGCTTCCTACCTACACGTCCCCTCCCGCCAACCAACGTGCGTCCGCCAGACCGCGTGATCTCCGCCGTGGCCACCACGTCACCGCGCGAGCTTTTGGGTTTTTCAGGTCTGCCGAAAGGACACGCCAGAGGCAGGCGTGCTGGTAGCAGGCGCGGATGCGTTCCTGGCGGTCCATGTCGGCGAAGGACCGCGGCGCGTCGAGCACGGCGATGGCGTGCTGGGGTGTGGCGCGGAAATCGGGGGCGGGAAGCTGGTACTGCTCGACGGCCGCGATGACCTTCTTGATCCCGCTGACGGGTTGGTGCGAGGCGGGCTGAATCACTATGAGCACAACATCCCTGCCGCCGACCTGGCCTTCCTGAAAACTGAAGTCGATGTGCGGCGAGAGCAGTCGATGCAGCCAGTTTTCCAGTTCCTCGTTGCCTTTCCTGGCCTGACGCGGCTTGAACGTGGTGCCTACGAGGTTATGCGAGTAATCCTCAATTCCCCAGAGCAGGAAGGCCTGTGGCTGACGATGCAGCGCGGCGCCGTTGGCCAGGGCGGAAACGTACTCGCCGATCTCCTGCGGGTCGGAGTTGTTGTGCTTGAACTCCACCCACTCCGTCTCGCGGGGCAGTGAACGAAGGTGCTCGACCAGGTGTTAGAGTTCTTCGGGCTTCATTAACGGACTTCCAAGGTTACCGGCATATCGCAACCAATTACAGCACGCACGGGTAACTTACCCCTCGCGCATCAAATCTTGAACGAGATCGGCACCGCGGGCCAGATCGGCGGCACGGAGTTCCACCACGCGCCACGGCGGCTG
>CAYVKG010000235.1:0-1968 GCA_964451955.1 uncultured Tepidisphaeraceae bacterium | reverse complement strand
CAGGATGCCCGGCGCCGCAGCAGTTACGTCAGCGAAGCATTCGATCGACTCGGGACCGCATTCAAGGCCGACTACAGTCAGTCGGGTATCGGGGTCGGCAACACTGCGGAGGTATTCCTCCAGTTCATCCGTCATGGTCCAACCGCACACAGGTATTACAGTAAGAATGCTCCTCAAACGTCCTTCGCCTCCCGTCATGACCTAACCCACCAGCCGTGCCAGCGAATACAGCCCGCGGCGGCTCGTAGTCAGACGCAGCCCCGCGATAAGTTCGGCCATTTTCACCGTGGCCGCCATGGGTTCGATCACGGGGAACCCGACCCTGCCGGCCAGCCGGCCTGCCGCGAACGCCATCCCGGTGCATCCCAGTACCACTAGTTCGGCACCATCATGCTCCACGCATGCGGTCGCCTGTGTGTATAGCAGGCCCTGGAAACGCTCACGGTCCGACTCCAATTCGAGGGGATGCAAGTCCACCCAGCGACACGACGCGAGTTTGGATGAAACCCCCGCGACCCTCGCCTGGCGGCGCACCTTGTGAGACTGACTCCTATCAAGACAGATGACTGAGAACCGCTCTCCAAGCAAGCAGGCCAGGAGCATCGAAGTCTCGGCGGCGCCGAGCACTGGGACGCTCGAAATTTCCCTGGCTGCGCGCATACCGGGGTCCGCAAAGCAGTTCAGAACGATGGCATCGCACTGTCTCTCGTATTCCCGCACGGTAGCGAGTATAGACGGCTCGGCGGCGGCTACCGAGTGCGCGCTTTCGAGGGACGTGGGACCCTCGGATAGGCTAACGACCTTCACCTGCGTTGACGATTTGACGTATCGCTGGAGATAGTCGTAGTCGGAAACGTCCCATCGCGAGGTGGAAACCGGGTTGATGACCAGAATCCTGCTCAAGACCATTTCACCCGCCCGTCGCGCCCGATATGATATTCCTGGCCTCGGGATCGACCACCCGGCCGCAATCGAGCAATCTCACACCATCGAGCCACACCGACGAATTGAGGCAGATGCCATCACAATGAGATACGGCGGGAATCCCGTCCGGAGGCACATCGACGGCGCTCTGATACCCCATCCCCCATTCAGTGCAACCCCATACGCGCTCGTCCTCCAGCACATTGCCGGTAAGCCGGGCGCCGGGGTTGAATCCGTAGCACACGTGCGCCAGGCGATACATGTTCGAATCGTTAAGGCTCTCGAGCCAGTCGGAAAAGGTCGCCGCCTCCCTGCCTCCAGACACGTCAGTCACACGACCTCGTTCCACTGTGAGACGGACCGGTTCTTTTAGAAGGCCGGGGGAGGGCGACAGCGAACCGTCGAAGACAATCGTACCATTCACGGTCTCCAGTTTTGGAGACCACCCGATCTGCCCCGACAGCATGAACACACCCGGTCGCCCGGCCTCGCCCGTGTCGCACGTCATTGGATGCTCGGGCGAATTATCGAATTCCACGGTTGTCCCGGCGGGAGTCTCCATGCGCACGTGCCGCGCCTCCCTGGTAAGCCGGGCGACCCGCAGCATGAACCGGCCGAGTCTCTCCCTGTCCACTCTCCCAATGGTGCGTATCATCATGTCGGGATTCATCCCAACGAGGCACATATACCGCAGTCGCGGGTTGGCCGCCATGGCCCTCTCGTATGGCGTGGAATACAGCATCCACTGGTTGTTGAACTCGATCCATACGTCTGCTCCAGTCAGTGCGCCGACCATCGAATCCACCGGCAGATATGGGTCGGCGGCCCTCCCAACCCCCTGCGGCGCCGCTATAACTACCACAAACGGTTTCGCCCCGGCCGCGAACGAGGCGCGAGCGGTGGCGTTGACCACTCTCATGTCCGACTCGGTGTCCGCCGTGATGACAACCGTCTCGCCCACCCGCGCGTGGAACATATCGCGGATCAGATTATCCGCCGCGAGACCGAGCTCGAATTCTTAGAGGGAATAACCATCCATCCTCA
>CAYVKG010000234.1:0-1997 GCA_964451955.1 uncultured Tepidisphaeraceae bacterium | reverse complement strand
ATGGCGCAGCGCTGGTATTGGTAGAAGGTTGCTATTTGGGTGGGGGCGAGGGGTGGGTAGTGGGAGGCGTGGGTGGGGGCATGGGTCATGGCGATCGGTCTTGGAATGGGGGCTTCGCCCCACGGTCTGCGAGGGCGGGTAGTCTTGGCAACGTATATGCCTCTTTTGTTGCAAACGGTCTGGGCATTTCCAAAGGAGGATGCGTTGGAGGATGGGTTAGTCGGTGTGGCAAACTCTTGACTTTGGAGTGAATTTGGGTATGTTATGCGGCTGGTGTATGAAACGGGGGGGGAGGGGGTTTTCATGCGGCGACTCGTGATGATTGGGGTGATCGGGGTTCTGGTGTTGGGTGTTGGTGCGTCGTATCTGATGTGGGACGTATGGGGGAGTGAGGGGAGAGATGGGGGGATGGGGGCGACGAGCCAGCCAATAGAGCGAGAGGATGAGGCGGGGAGGGAGAGGCTCAGATCGTTGGGGTATTTGAACTAGGGGAGGTTGTGGGGGTGGGGGCGGCGTGGGAGAGATGAGTCAGGGGGTACGTAATGGTGATTATGGACGAAGTGACGTTGTGCGCGGAGGCCAGTGGGCTGGAGGTGGAGCGAGTGCGCGAGTTGGCGGAGTATGCGCGTGAGCGGGGGCGTTCGGTGATTGAGGTATTGGTGGAGAAGGGGAAGATTGACGAGGGGATGTTGTTGAAGGGTTTGGCGGAGCGTTTGGAGTTGCCGTTTTTGGGTCAGGAGGTGAAGGGGGTATCGCGTGGGGTATTGGGGAGCATTTCGCCCGGGTTGGCGATGCGGCATCACGTGATTCCGCTGGAGGAGGTTGGGGGGCGGTTGAAGGTGGCGTGTTGTGATCCATTGGACTGGCAATGGTGGGACGACTTATGCCAGGTGATGGGTCGATCGTTGGAGAAGGTGGTATGTCCGCGGGCGGTGATCGATCGGATGCTGAAGGCGAGTTATGGGATTGGTGCGGACACGGTTCAGCGGATGCTGGCGGACCGAGGGGAGAGGGAGGTTGTCGGGGGTGGGGCGAAGACGACGAATCTGTCGTTGTCGGAGGAGGAGGCGGCGAATGAGCCGACGGTGGTGAATCTGGTGAACCAGGTGTTGGCGGACGCGATTCGGGCGAACGCGACGGACATTCATTTTGAGGCGTATGAGGAGAAGTACCGGGTGCGGTATCGGGTGGACGGGATGCTGGAGGACGTATCGATGCCGGTGAGTGTGAAGATGTTACGGCTGGCGTTGGTGTCGCGGATCAAGATCATGAGCAACCTGGACATTACGGAGAAGCGGTTGCCGCAGGACGGTCGGTGCCAGGTGTCATTGGGGGGGCAGGAATACGATTTGCGGATCAGCATATTGCCCGGGGTTCACGGGGAGGCGGTGAATATTCGTCTTCAGAGTCGTCAGATGGTGAAGTTGGATTTGGAGGAGTTGGGATTTGAGTTGGGGGAGCGGGAGAAGATCAGGCAGTTGATTAGTCGGCCGCACGGGTTGATTCTGGTGACGGGTCCGACGGGGAGCGGGAAGACGACGACGTTGTATACGTGTTTGAGCAAGATCAACGTGCCGTCGGTGAAGATAGAGACGATAGAGGATCCGGTGGAATATTGGATGGAGGACATTCTGCAGATGCAGGTGCATGAGGAGATCGGGTTCACGTTTGCGAGGGCGTTGCGGAGCATGTTGAGGCACGATCCGGACGTGATGCTGGTGGGGGAGATTCGGGATCGAGAGACGGCGGAGATAGCGATTCGGTCGTCGCTGACGGGGCACCTGGTGTTTGCGACGCTGCACACGAATGATGCGGCGAGCGCGTTTACGAGGTTGCTGGACATTGGGATTGAGCCGTTTTTGGTGGCGAGTTCGGTGATTGGGGTGGTGGCGCAGCGGCTGGTGCGGAAGGTATGTTTGGCGTGTAGGCGGAAGGTGGGGATAGGGGGGCTGGAGGAATATGAGAGGCGGGTGATGGAGGGTTTGGGGTGTGAGTGG
>CAYVKG010000233.1:0-2023 GCA_964451955.1 uncultured Tepidisphaeraceae bacterium | reverse complement strand
GGGGCGGGTAATTGTCTCCAACTTCTTGCAGCGAGGAGGTTTGTACTTTGGCGCACTGGTCGCTATCCCCGATCAGCTCTATGCCACCCAAGTGGCGGCAACGACGATTGGCCTTGCCTGAAGTTGGCCGGCCAGCGGTACCTTGGCCTAC
This sequence comes from uncultured Tepidisphaeraceae bacterium, assembly GCA_964451955.1. GTDB lineage: Bacteria > Planctomycetota > Phycisphaerae > Tepidisphaerales > Tepidisphaeraceae > JAPLNB01. The sequence continues at coordinate 1,872 of CAYVKG010000233.1, read as the reverse complement.
GGCGGGATCCTGGGACAGTCGCCTGGTGCGAGCCAAGTCCCCGAGTCCAGGCAGAGACGTGCGCTAGCGAGATCGACCGTTGGCACTGCCTTGCGCAGGCCCGGTACGAGAAACGGCTGTCATGGTGCGAGAATCTGCCCTCTTGGGACGGTTGCATACCACGATTCTCGTCCCACCTTACGGTTCTTCGTCCGTGCCCGCAGATTTCCTGCCCGGATTGGCGTACCGGTCGAGCCGGCCGCGGCATTTCCATGCCCGCTCAGACGATTCCGTACTCCTTCCCGAGCCACACCACGGCTTGGTCAAGCAGCTTCTGCGGAACCTGCGTGTAGTGCCGGTCCGACATGGACTGGGGCGCGTGACCGAGGAATAACCCTTCAAGGGCGGAGAACTTTGCGCTGCCGCGCAGCAAGGTCGCCGAGGACTTCTTCAGAGACTTCAAGGGCTTGTCGATGTCGACGTTCGTGCGGAGCCGATCGAAAGCATTCTTCACGTTGTCGTTCTTCCGGTACTTGCCCTCCGTGGTCAGTTCCTCGAACAATAGCGGACTGCCGTTGGCGTTGAGCAAGACCCGGTCCTTAGAGTCCGCCGCTCGTTCCTGCTGGAGGAGACGGAAGGTCTCGTTCCACAGCTTGTAGTTCACGATGGGGACATGCTCCTCGTCCTTCGTCTTGCTGCGCCGCCGGATGATCCGGCCAGCATCCCAATCCACTTCCGCGACCTTGAGATCCGAAATGTCCTTTTGGGTCAGACCGCAATTCAGCATGAGAAGCACGTAGAGTTTCACACGGTCCGTGGCTTTTGTCAGCAGGGCCCGGATCTCCTCCTTCGTGAAGACCACGACTTGGGGCGCCGGCTTTGTGATGGCTAGTATCGTAGACCTGCCGTCCATGATCCGGGGCAGCACGGCGAGGGCTTCAGTCTGCCACAGCCAACGCACGAAGCTCTTTACCGTAGTCAGGTAGTGCCCGGCGGTCCTTCGCTTCCATGCCCGGCTCCTCAGCTTGTCGAGGAGGTGGCTGTAGTAACGAAGGAGGATTGCGCCGTCGATCTCCGTGACCTCCGTTTGCCTTCCGAGCCAATCGCGGAAGTGTTCCAGGTGCAGACGGAGCGCGTAGACTCGCCCGGCGCTCACCTCCCCCGCGGCAGCTTGGCTCTCCTTCTGCGCGAGGAAGACTTTGACGTAACCGCCGACGCTCTTGTCCTCGCTGACCGCGCCCCGTTTGAGAGTCGTCAAGCGATCCCTCCAGATCTCGCGGGCAATCCGCTCCGGAGATCCGTCCATCGCCTCGACAGTGCGTCGCTGCTCTGCGACAGCGGCTTCATCGGGAGGCAGGAGGCTTAGCAACGCCTCTCCGAGGGGCAAGCCCTGGCCGTCTGGCGCACTCGGCGGATAGAGTGTTTCGTGGACCATCCTGCCGATGTCGGCCAGTACCTCCGGAGGGCAAGGCTCGAACTCTGCCTCGAACCTGTCGTGCCACGTCAAGGGACGCAACTTCGGCTGGGCGAAACGGTGGCGGAGGACTCCCAGCATATGCTCGGCTCGACCGGCGTGTTCCTTGTCCCCGTGTCTGTTCGACCACGCCAAGACCAGTTCCCACTCCGCGATGCACCGCTCGTATTCCTGCTGGTACCTGCGGGGTGTCGTGGCGTCGACCTCTCGCTTCTTCGCTTCCCACAACAGCCAAGCTCGATCATAGGCATCTCGATCCGCCTTGCCACTGCCCGCGGGGAAGAAGTACGTCTTCCCCTTGTAGAACTTCTTCCAGCGGCCCGGGCGGTTGCCGCTGCCTGGTTGCCACGAGAGCTTGTAGACCTTGGGCATCGGTGATCCAACTGCGTGATCTAAAAAGTGCGTCGATAGGTGCAAGA
>CAYVKG010000232.1:0-2051 GCA_964451955.1 uncultured Tepidisphaeraceae bacterium | reverse complement strand
CACAAATCTGTTATCACGCTGAAATCCCCGCCCGCCCCAACCGCGCCCACGGCCACACCGGTGGCTCCGCAAACACCCAACCCCCTCCGCGCACCCGCAACGGCCCTACTCTCCCATGGCGCGCCAGACATGCCCTCTCACTCCGCTCCCACAACCCAGCCCCATTGCCCAAACCTCCACCCCCAATATATCACGAAATGCTGCCCGCCTCAACTATCTTCCCGCTCCACACCGCCTGCTTCAAATCACTTGCCAATCCCTCCCCGGCTAAAGACCTCCGATCTCATCGTCCCGGCCGACACACCCATCATGACATCCCCAGACCCGATCCTCATGCCCGCCATCCAGCCCCCACAAACCGCAATCCTCCCTGGCAACAGTACCTCCACCGCTCCGCCCCCCGTTAAGGTTCGGCTAATGGGCTTGACTCCAAGCAAACCATCTCTCACTCTACGCCCCATGATCAAGATCCCTTTCCTGACGTTACTCGTTCCCGTTTCCGCTATGGCAGCCGCGCTCACCAGTACCGACATCCATACCCCCGCCCCCGGCACAACTCGCGAACTCGTCCCCTACCGCGCCTACGACCTCTCCGGGTTCGGCACCGAGTTCGGCTGCCATGAAGCCGAGTGCCGCGGCCGCTTCGTTTGGCGCGAACTCACCGGCGATTTCGACGTCTCCTGCCGCGTCGCAATCGTCACCAATCGCGTCGGCCACTGCGCCGCTGCCGGCATCATGGCCCGAGTCGGCAACGATCCCCGCTCACCCTTCGTCAAAATCGTCGCCAATTCCTTCAACAGGACCTGGAAAGAATACGACCCCTACGTCATGGGCGCACGCTACAAAGAAGGCGGACACCTGCCCCAGGATGACAGTTGGCTCGGCGGACACTGGTACTGCATCCCCACCAACCGCGCAAACGCCGACATCCCCTTCCCCAATTGCTGGGTGCGACTGACCCGACGAGGCAATGAGTTCACAGGCTATTTCGCGCAAACCGTCGGCGCACCCACTCAGCACGACTGGCGCCGCTACCCCATCTCCTTCGCACTCGGACACGGCCCCGCCGGGCCCACCTTCCGCGACCAGTCCAACGTCTTTCCCGATAAACTCCTCGTCGGCCTCTGCCTCGAACCCAATGTCGAGGGAAACCCCTACCGTGAAGCGTTCGCTTCATTCCGCGAAATCCGCGGCCTGGCCCCGGCCAATGCCGCGCCCCTGCCCGCCGCCACCGTCGAAACCGGTCGCCTGGCCGAAGTCAGCTTCACCGCCTCAACCTCCTACACCAACCCCTTCAACGATGTCTCCCTCGATGTCCTGTTCACCGATCCACAAGGACGCTCCTTCAAAGTCCCCGCTTTCTGGGCCGGCGAAAACGTCTGGCGCGCTCGCTACACCTCCCGCTCCACAGGCCTCCATCGCTTCCGCACCGAATCCAACAAAACCCAGGACACAGGTTTGCACGCCGTCACCGGCGAGGTCGAAATCCTCCCCTATGCCGGCGACAACCCCCTCTACCGACACGGACCCATCCGCGTGGCCGATGACCGCCGTCACTTCGCCCATGCCGACGGCACACCCTTCTTCTGGCTCGCCGACACCTGGTGGATGGGACTCACAAAACGCCTCCACTGGCGCGACGAGTTCGCAGAACTCACCCGCGACCGCCTCGAAAAAGGCTTCACCGTCGTCCAAATCACCGCCGGACTCTACGGCGACCTCGACCGCAACTTCGACCAACGCGCCGAGGGCGACGCCGGTTTCCCATGGACCCACGACTTCGCCACCATCCGACCCGACTATTTCGATGCTGCAGACGCTCGCCTGATACACCTCGTCGACCAGGGCATCGTCCCCTGCGTCGTCGGCGCCTGGGGTTACTGGCTCCCCTGGCTCGGCAACGACAAAATGAAACAGCACTGGCGATATCTCGTGGCCCGCTGGGGCGCCCTGCCCGTCGTCTGGTGCGCCGCTGGCGAAACCTCCATGCCCTGGTATCTCTCCACCAACCAAGGCCCGGATGCCCAAACCCTCCGACGCGGCTGGACCGA
>CAYVKG010000231.1:0-2126 GCA_964451955.1 uncultured Tepidisphaeraceae bacterium | reverse complement strand
AATGCCTCGTCAACGGCGTCCCCTACCCCGACGTCAACACCGCCGGCAAGATCCAAGCCGGCCTCGACATCATCAACACCCTCTCCCGCCACTACAACATCACCGCCCCCATCTTCATCGACAACCGCGAAACCATCAACCACCTCCCCGACATCCCCACCCAAATCATAAACCTCAAAGTAACCAACGAAAAAACCCTGAAAATAAATTAATTCAATCACTCATTCACTCATTCACTCATTCACTCAATCAATAAATCAATCATTCAATCATTCAATCATTCACTATGGTTCCTCTCCTCCACGAACGAGTCCTGACAAAAGTCAACGAACTCCGGGAGCTCAACAGCCTCTCCCTCCCTGCCGGCTATAGCGCCGAAAACGCCCTCCGCTCCGCCTGGCTGATTCTCCAGGACATGAAGGATCGCGCCGGCCAGCCGGTCCTGAAAACCTGCACCCCCGACTCCGTCGCCAACGCCCTCTTCAATATGGTCGTCCAGGGGCTCAACCCCGCCAAGCGCCAGTGCAGCTTCGTCGTCTATGGCGACCGCCTCTCGCTGCAGCGCGAGTACGCCGGCAGCATCGCCCTGGCCCGCCGCTACAGCGCCATGAAGGAGATCCACGCCGGGGTCATCTACCGGGGCGACATATTTGAGTATGCCATCGACACGACCACCGGCATGAAACGCATCACCCGCCACGAACAGCAGATGGAGAACCTCGACGACGGCCAGATCCTCGGTGCCTATGCCGTGGTGTGCTTCGACGATGGCAGCGTCAACACCGAGATCATGACCATGGCCCAGATACGCAAATCCTGGGACCAGGGCCCTACCCGGGGCAAAAGTCCGGCCCACCAGAACTTCCCGGGCGAGATGGCCAAAAAGACCGTCATCAACCGCGCCTGCAAACTCCTCATCGCCGCCTCCGACGACAGCATCCTCTTCGAACCACCCGACGAAGGCCGACTTTCCCGAGCCAGAACCGACATCGAACGCGAAGCCAACCACGGCGAACTCATCGAACTCCCCGGCGACGATGACGACAATGACAGCGACAACAACAACAACCATCCCCTCCCCCTCCCCGAAAAACTCCACGAACCTGAATCACCAGTATCAGCATCAGAAAACACACCCTTTGAAGAAAGACCCCCAGAAGAAAAACCAACTGAAAAACAAGCCACCCAATACAACGCAGTACCCCCCGAATCCACACCCTCACCCACACCCCGCCCCACCACCCCCGGCTTCTAAAACAAACCCCATGAAAAACCCCGTCACCCGTCACGCGTCACCCGTCACGATTTTTTCACCAGTCACGCGTCACCCGTCACGCGTCACGAATTAACCCCCACCACCCATGATCTTAACCGTCCTTAATAGCGGCTCCACCGCCAACGGCTACCTCCTTTCCACCGCCACCGAAACCCTCATCATCGACGCCGGCGTTCGCCTCCAAATCCTCAAACAAGCCCTCGGCCACAACCTGTCCCCCGTCCTCGGCTGCCTCGTCACCCACGCCCATTGCGACCATGCCAGGTACGCCTTCGAATACGCCCGGTCGGGCATCGACATCTACTGTTCCGATTACACCGCCGAGATCCGCCGGCTCTTCGGCCACCGCGTCCACCAAATCTCCCACAAACAAACCCTCTCCCTGGGCAGGTTCCGCATCCTCCCCCTCTGGGTCCCGCACGACCTGCCCAACCTCGGATTCCTCATCAAGCACCCCGCCTGCGGGGTCATCCTCTTCGTCACCGATGCCGCCTACATCCCCTACCGCTTCCGCGGCCTCAACCACATCCTCATCGAAACCAACTACCACGACGACCTGCTCATCAACGACCGCGCCGTGGGCAACCACATGAGCCTCGACACCTGCCTGAAATTCCTCCGCGCCAACGACCTCACCAACGTCCAGAACATCGTCCTCCTCCACCTCAGCTCCACCAACTCCGACGCGAAGATGTTCCTCCAAAAAGTTTCCGAAACCGCCCCCAGCATCCCCATCCACATCGCCGAAAAAAACCTCCAAATCGATATAACCTACAACCGCCCCTCAATCCTAACCCAAGTCCCCACACCCTAAATCAATAAATCAATCATTCAATCATTCAATCAATCA
>CAYVKG010000230.1:0-2153 GCA_964451955.1 uncultured Tepidisphaeraceae bacterium | reverse complement strand
TCATTGCCGCTGCGCGCCTTGCCCGAATTCACGACACCATCTCCAGGCTGCCCAAAGGCTACGATACCCTGGTGGGCGAACAGGGGGCGACCCTGTCTGAAGGAGAAAGACAGAGAATCACGATCGCCCGCGCAACTCTGCGAAATTCACCCATACTCATCCTGGATGAGCCGACATCCTCCGTTGATGCCGAAACCGAAGAGGCCATCATGGAAGGTTTGAACCAACTGATGGTGGGTCGCACCACGTTCATCATTGCTCACCGGCTTTCCACCGTCAGAGAAGCCGACATGATTCTGGTCCTGCGCTCAGGGGAAATTGTTGAAAGAGGAAACTTTGCGGAATTGGTGCATGAGGGAGGGGCCTTTGCTGCCCTCTATCGGACCCAGTTCGGCCTGGAGGAGTGAGCTCTTCAGACAGTTTGCGCATAAATAGCCAAGAGTGCCCGGCGAGAATAGGGCTTTCTATAGATTCCGAAGTCGCATTTGTTGCGGGAGGGTGCCTGGATGACAAAGCTGGAGCGGCTTGGACACAATATCTGGGCTCTGATGAAAAATTACTGGGTGAGCGAGGAGCGCTGGTCGGCGTGGGCCCTTCTGGCTGCAAACGTCGCCCTCACCCTTGGTGCGGTGTACATTAACGTCTTAATCAACACCGCCAACGGCACCCTCTACACCGCCCTTCAGAAGCTCGACGGGGCCGGTTTCTACCGCGCCTTCGCCTTCCTCCTTCTGCTGATCGTGCTCTACCTCGCGGTCGTTTTGCCCCGCTCGTTCCTGAACCAGACACTCCAGCTTCGCTGGCGACGTTGGGTGACGGATGAGTACCTCACCCACTGGCTTGCCAACCGCATCTTCTATCGGTTGCGCTTCTCCGGAAAGACCGACAATCCCGACCAGCGGATCTCCGAGGACGTCCGCATCTTCACCGAACAAACCGTGTTTTTGGCGTTCGGCCTGCTGAGTTCACTGGTGACGCTCGCCTCCTTCGCGGCCATCCTCTGGCACTTGTCAGGCAGCATCACGGTGCCGATCGCCGGCTTTGAAATCACGATCCCCGGCTACATGTTCTGGGTGGCCGTCCTCTACTCGGGTGGCGGGTCGGTGCTCGCCCACCTGGTCGGGCGTCCGCTGATCCGCCTCAGCAACCGTCAGCAGGCCTTCGAAGCCGACTTCCGCTTCAGTCTGGTGCGTCTGCGCGAAGAGGCCGAAAGCATCGCGCTCTATCGTGGTGAGGAGCAAGAACGAGGCATCGCGCTCGGCCGTTTCCAGGCGCTCTACGACAACTTCAAGCGCCTCATCCTGCGCAACTGCCAGTACCTGACGTTTCAGACCTTCTTCGGCCAGTTTGCGGCTCTCTTTCCCCTGCTGGTCGCCTCACCGCGCTACTTCGAGGGTGCGATCCAGTTCGGCGTCCTGATGCAGATCTCAAACGCCTTCTGGCAGGTGAACGAAGCGTTGTCCTGGTTCATCACCAACTACACCGTCTTCGCAAACTGGCGGGCGGCGGTGGACCGCTTGACCGAGTTTGGCGGCGAGATCAAGCGCGAGGCCAAAGCGAAAGTCGTGGGGGCACGTATTGAGACCACCGCTCAGGATACGATCGAATTAGAGGAAGTGTCCGTAGCACTGCCCACGGGGGCGCCCCTGCTCGCGCCCATGACGCTGAGCCTGAAACCGAACGAAGCGGTGCTGCTGAAGGGGCCGTCAGGCTGCGGCAAGAGCACGCTCTTTCGCGTCCTCACCGGTCTGTGGCCGTTCGCGGCCGGGCGCATCGGCGTGCCGGAGGGCGCCTCGACCTTGTTCCTGCCACAGCGTCCCTACATGCCGATCGGAACCTTGCGCGAGACGCTGTGGTTTCCGGCCCCGCCACCGGCGGATGGGGATGGCGAGGCGCAAGCGGCACTGGCGGCGGTCGACCTGTCCGCGCTGGGGGAGCGCCTGGACGAGGCAGCGCATTGGACGCACGTGCTCTCGCCGGGCGAGCAGCAACGCGTGGCGATTGCCCGAGCCCTCCTCAACAAACCGGACTGGCTGTTCCTCGACGAGGCCACGTCGGCTCTCGAGGAGGACCACGAAGGGGAGCTCTATCGCATGCTCGCTGACGACTTGGGGGGAACGACGATGATCAGCATCGGGCATCGGCGCTCACTC
>CAYVKG010000229.1:0-2234 GCA_964451955.1 uncultured Tepidisphaeraceae bacterium | reverse complement strand
TTCCCCTTCCAGGTACCAGATGGCCGCCTGCAGCGAGAGGGCCGAGCCCCCGTGATTGGGACCGTAGTCATACCCGCTCAGGAGGGTCTGGTTCCGGAACCCCGCGTACAGATACGCGGTTTGGGGCGAGAGCAGATCGCCGCCGTCGGGACCGGGAAGTTCTCCCGCCGTCAGCCCGCCGCCATAGATGGACTCGTCATTCACAAACGCCGCATAGGTGGTGTTCGTGGTGAGCGGCGCGTATCTCTCGAGGCAGAAGGACTGAAAAGCTGAGGTAGAACCCAGTACGGCCGCCAGGTCCGCATTCGGTGTGAGTCTGAATTCCCCGCTGAACGGGCTTTCCGGATAAGTGCCGGGGACTTGATCAACGTATACGCTTGGGGCCGCCATCACAGTCCCTGCAGTCAACAGAGACAAGGCAACCACCATTGAAAACCGTTTCATCTGTTTCTCCTTCTTGTCGTGCCAGTAGACGGAAATCCGAGGATAACTCCATTTCATCCTGCTGTTCTTGGGCTTTGCCCGGAGGTGGCCGAGCCCATTCCAGATTGCCATCGAACACAGACCAGCCGAAGGCCCCCAGATAAACGCATGCCAGTCGCGTCATGAGGGGCCAGGTCAAGGCACCGCTGGCCAGGCCGGGAGTGCCCGCGGGACCGTGGTCATCGAACGACCACCCCGACGAGCCTCCCTGGACACCAAGGTCGAGGGCCGGAAGTGCCGGCATAAGCACCCTGCCTTCTGACCAATCAGGAATCCGGCACGATGACTGGTGCCACAGCACGTGATCGGATTCCCCCTCGCTCAGGGAGTCAGGGCCGGACAGGTCGGGTACGCCACCGCCCATCCGTGACAAACGGACCGAGCCAGATCGTCCATTGCTCAGGACGAACAGACATAGACCAATCCAAATCCTACGATTCTTGAACAGGGAGACGCACACGAAGCCTAAAACACCAAGGCAGACGGCACCAGGGCCGTCAGGCAATGCCATGCCCACCGGATGGTCCGCCGAATCCACGGAGGACTGTAGATAAAAATCACTACGAGACGGTGAAATCCACGACACCGAAATATCGGGGAAAGACAAAGAGAAATGCGAAATCGGCCCCCCCCCCACCGCGAGGCCAGTGAACGAACCGGAGGCCCCCGCACGTCCACGCGCACCAGCTCCGTGACACACTGTCGCGACGCAGAACAGAAGGATGGCCCAGAACCGAACTTCCCTGCCCAGCCACATCTCCCCGTCTCCTTACGGTTCACCCACTCCGGCCGATCAGCTTAGTGACTGCCCCCCCCAACACAACTTCTGGAGAAGACCTCATCCTGATCCACTATAAGCTGTTGTTATCCTAACATCGGAGCACTTCCTGTCAAGTCCAAAACGCGAGAATTGTCCGTTTTGCACCGGCTCATCAATCGCAGAAATCGTCGCACGAGCACGGACGCTCGTCACAGACTCCGTCGCAAGAAGCCGCAGCTTGTCATGCGGCTGTCTCTTGTTGATACAGAACAAGCGCCTTGGAGTTCATTCTGATGGAATGCGTCCTTGTTCCACGACCGGGGACGCCGGCCCTGGACCCCTGGCATTTTTCGCGTTACGCCAGCAGCATGGCCGTGCTGGAGCACCGGCGAAGCCGGATGGGCCAGAAAAAGAGCGGCCTCAGGCGGGAGATAAACCCGCCTGAGGCCGAGATGCTCATGAACCGACCTGGAACCTTTGCGGCAACCGATAAGGGCCGGATCAGTACACCGCTCTCAGGAATCAGATCGGGCGGGACTCACATCCCGCGTCGTCACCTTCTCGATGGCTTAGGCCATCAAACCGCGTCTGCGAAGCCAACCTATCAGACCCGCACCGACGCCGCTCAGAATGACCGCAGCAGGAGCCGGAACGACCGGGGCCGGATCGGGCACGAACGTGCTCTCCGTGACCTTATAAACCACGTCCAGCTTGGACGAGTTCAGGGTAATCGTTCCCCACTCATTGCACGCGAACAGCTTCGCATACACAGACAGACTGCCATCCATCAGGCTGGCATATGAATCCACGTCGAACAGATTCGCGCCGCTCTGCAGATCGCCGAGACTCGCGGCGCCCGGGCTGCCCAGATGGACCGTCGCCGTCTTATCGTTGGCGTTGGTCGCCGTGACGGTAAGATCGGCACTTTGGAACTCGACGGCCGTACTGTCGCCGCCGATGGCCGGGGCGGTCCAGAGATGTTCCCACTGGA
>CAYVKG010000228.1:0-2251 GCA_964451955.1 uncultured Tepidisphaeraceae bacterium | reverse complement strand
CCGGACGGCAAGGGTGTCCACCGCGAGGTGGAATCTGAAGGAAGCCGCAGGCAAAACCCTGGCTCGACGAACAGAAACCGCATATGAGGCGGCCGCGCTGGATGAGAAGGCACGTATCTTCAAAGTCCAATACCTGTACGGAAGGCGCGGACGTATATGCGGCGGGCATAAGGGGGAAGGTGGGTGTGCATTACCCGGGGAGATCTGGGCGTTTGCCATGTGCTACCCGCGTCGAGAGGCGCGGGGATGAGCGCCCAGAAGTCAGCAGAGGTCATAGTAGGATCCTCGACCGGACCGAAGGACCGAACATGTAACATGGGGCAGGAGCCGGAATTTCGATGACCAGCAGTAACGCAGAAGGGCAGAGACATTCTGCCGCCATGACCGAGGGTAGGGGACGGAATCCCCGAGAGCAGGTGCGCGGTGCGGATGGGGTCGCGGCAAGGATGGGGCACTTCTGGCCGAAGGCTATGGACGTGATGGAAGCGGTGGTCGAACGCGAGAACATGCGCGCTGCGGCAAAGCGCGTGCGCGGCAACAAGGGTGTCCCCGGCGTCGACGGCATGCGTGTCGAGGACGTGTGGGGGTACTACGGTCCTCATATCGAGAAGTCACTTCTGGACGGGAGCTATGAACCGCAACCGGTTTTGGGGGTTGAGATCCCCAAGCCCGGCGGCGGCACTCGTCAACTGGGCATCCCCACGGCCATGGACCGCCTGGTCCAGCAGGCATTGCATCAGGTGCTCACGCCGATCTTCAATCCCGGTTTCTCCGACTCAAGCTACGGATTCCGTCCCGGTAGAAGCGCGCATCAGGCCGTGCAGAAGGCACGGGAGCATGTCGCCGCCGGCAAACGATTCGTGGTGGACATGGATCTGGAGAAGTTCTTCGACCGCGTGAACCATGACGTGCTGATGGCGCGCGTGGAGCGCAAGATCGGGGACAAGCGGGTGCTCGGCCTCATTCGCCGATTCCTGCAAGCGGGGTTGATGACGGGCGGGCTGTGCAGTCAGCGATCGGAGGGCACTCCGCAAGGCGGGCCGCTCTCTCCGCTGCTGTCGAACATCCTACTGGATGATCTGGACAAGGAACTCGAACGCCGGGGTCATGCGTTTTGCCGGTACGCGGATGACTGCAACATCTATGTGCGCACTCGCCACTCGGGAGAGCGCGTCATGGCCTCGGTCAGCCGGTATCTGCAAACCCGGCTGAAGCTCCGGGTGAACGCCGCCAAGAGCGCGGTGGACCGGCCCTGGAAGCGCAAGTTCCTGGGCTACAGCATGACGTTTCACAAACAGCCACGGCTGAAGGTGGCTCCTGCGGTGGTCACGCGGCTGAAAGATTCGGTCCGCGAGGTATGCCGCAAGGGACGCGGCCGATCCCTGCAAACAGTGATCGATGCGCTCTCGCCAAAGCTGCGAGGCTGGGTGAACTACTTCAAGCTGGCCGAGGTGAAGAATGTATTCGAGGACCTTGACGGATGGATTCGGCGTCGCCTGCGCTTGATCCTTTGGCGTCAGTGGAAGCGGGTCTACACTCGTGCCAGGAAGCTGATGCAGAGGGGCCTCAGTGAGGCGCGTTCGTGGAAGTCAGCCACCAACGGGCATGGGCCGTGGTGGAACTCGGGAGCCTCGCATATGAACGAGGCCTTTCCCAAGAAGTACTTCGATAAATTAGGACTCGTGTCGCTGCTGGATCACTACCGTAAACTTCAATGTGTTACATGAACCGCCGTATACGGAACCGTACGTACGGTGGTGTGGGAGGACGGCGGGGGGGACCCCGCCTCCTACCCGATTTTGTCCGGAATTTTAGCGCATGAGGTAAAAGCCCAGGTCTCCATCGTAGCTTTTGTGATCCGCAAATGTGCAGCCGACGTAGCGGTCCTTGATATAGCGCACTCTGACCACGCGGTTGATTTCCGTGGCCCGCGCGTCGTCCAGGTGGAACTCGAGCCGGATCAGGTCGTTTTTGACCACGGGCGGAGTGAGCAGGGCGGTGAAGCCGACGCCGTTTAGAGACACGTTTTCGACGAGCATGTCGCCGGTAGCGCCGGTTTCGGGGTTGGCGAAGCTGCCCGCCAGCTGCACGTCCTTGCGGTAGAACTGGCGGCGCTCCAGGGACTGCTTTTCCTCGTTCAAAAGCTGGAAGATATTGGCGGCCACGTTGCGGAATTTGCGGAAGCCCTGGGTGCCGACGCTATTGAGCACGACGATGCGCAGCAGAGGCGCGATGTCGTCCTTTGTGCCGG
>CAYVKG010000227.1:0-2300 GCA_964451955.1 uncultured Tepidisphaeraceae bacterium | reverse complement strand
TTCGCCGGCGCGAAAGAGCTGGTGGGGGTGGGCGACACGTTTGTGTGTGGTGGTTGTGGAGGCCGTCGGGCGTGGTGGCGGGCATGGGCGTTATTTATCGCATAGACAACTAACAATTAAATAATACTAGTGATCGGGCATGTGCGGATCCGGCAAGGCGTGTGGTCGGGGTTGTGCGGAAGGTGATGTTCTGGAGGTGCAACAGGACAAGGCGGCCTGGGGGCGGGGGGTATGGCGATTTCGGCGTGGCGGGCGTCGGGAGGTTGAATGGGGGGGGCGGTTTGGCGAGGCGTGGTTTATCCGGGTCGGCGGTCGACGACGCGGCCGTCGGCGGCGGTGGCGGAGCGGAGGGACCGCGGTTCGACAAATGCGACTTTGGCATCGAGATCGAGTGCTTGTTTGATGCGGCCGGCGATTTGAGCGCGGAGGGTTTCGAGGGCGCGGACCTCATCGAGGCCTGGGATGCTTTCGGAGATTTCGACCTTGATTTCGAGGGTATCGGTGTCTCCTTTTCGGTCGAGGATGATTTGGAAATGGGGGTGATCTCCGACGGCGGCGCTGATGATTTCGTCGATTTCGGAGGGGAGGAATCCGACGCCATGGAAGAGGATGAGGTCGTCGGTTCGGCCGGTGACTCTGGCCATGCGTGCGAAGGTTCGTCCGCAGGGGCATGGGGCGAGGTTGAGGGAGGCGATATCGCCGGTGCGATATCGGATGAGTGGGAATCCTTCCTTGGTGATGGTGGTGAGGACGAGTTCGCCCGGCTGGCCGTCCGGGAGGGGATCGAGGGTTTTGGGCTCGATGATTTCGGCGATGAAGTGGTCTTCGTTGATATGGAGGCCATGTCGCAAGTGGCATTCACCGGCGACGCCGGGCCCCATGACCTCGCCGAGGCCATAGGTATCGGCGGCGGTGATATGGAGGCGTTGTTCGATTTGCTGGCGGAGGGGGTCGCTCCATCGTTCGCCGCCGAAGATGCCCAGACGGAGGCTGAGTCGCTCGGGGTGGACCTGAAGGCGTTCGATGCCGGTGGCGATGCTCAGGGCGTAGCCTGGGGTGGTGATGAGGGTGGTCGTCTTGTAGTCTTTCATGATGACGACTTGTTTTTCGACATCCATGGTGAGTGAAGTGGGGATGACGGAGGCGCCGATCTGTTCGGCGCCCTGGTGGAAGCCGAAGGCCCCCGGGGTGAGGTTGTAGTCGATGGCGATCTGGACGACGTCGTGGTCGGTGACGCCGACGGCGGCGAGGAGTCTGGCGGTGCAGGTGGTCCAGTTGTGGAGGTCATTGCGGGTGTAGCCGACGACGATGGGTTGCCCGCTGTCTCCGGCGGTGGAGTGGATTCGCACGATGTCGCGCAGGGGTACGGCGAACAGGTCATAGGGGTAGCTTTTTCGCAGGTCCGCCCTGGTTGTGAAGGGCAGATCCCGGAGGGCGCGGATATCGGTGATCTTTTCGAGGTTGACGTGGTGGGCGTCGAAGGCTGCGCGGTAGAAGGCGACGTTTCGGTAGACGCGGTTGAGGGTTGACTGGAGTCGTTCGATCTGGAGTTGTTCGAGTTCATCTCGCTGGAGTGTTTCGAGTTTGGGGTCGTAGAGGATGGAGTGGGTCATGGCAAGTTCCTTCATTCGTCGATGGTTTGGTATTCTTTTCCGAGATAGGCTCGCTGGACTTCGCGGTTGCCGCTGAGTTCGCGGGAGGAGCCTTCGAGGACGATCTGGCCGGTTTCCAGGACATATCCGCGGTCGGCGATGGCGAGTGCGGCGCGGGCGTTTTGCTCGACGAGGAGTATGGTGAGGCCGGCCTGTTTGAGAGTGGCGATGGTCTGGTAGATGTCTCGGACGACAAGTGGCGCCACACCGAGGGAGGGCTCGTCCATCATGAGGAGTTTTGGTTTTGACATGAGGGCGCGGGCGATGGCGAGCATCTGCTGCTGCCCGCCCGAGAGGGTGCCGGCGAGCTGATTTTCTCGTTCGCGGAGAATGGGGAAGAGGGAGGCGACGTTATCGAGTTCGGCGGCGAGTTCAGCGGGTTTTGGTTGGCGGCAGTACGCTCCGAGGATGAGGTTTTCGCGGACGGTCATGGTGGGGAAGACATGTCGGCCTTCGGGGACGAGCGCGCAGCCGAGTTGGACGATGCGTTCGGCGGGCAAGGCGTGGACGGGTTGTTTCTGGAAGAGGATGGTTCCGGACCGGGGTTTAAGGATTCCGGCGACGGTTTTGAGGAGGGTGGTTTTGCCGGCGCCGTTGGCGCCGATGATGGCGACGGCCTCGCCAGCGGAGACATGGAGCGAGAGGCCC
>CAYVKG010000226.1:0-2331 GCA_964451955.1 uncultured Tepidisphaeraceae bacterium | reverse complement strand
CAGCAGCGGCACAGCTCGCGGAGCAGGCACAGCACCTTCAGGACCTGGTCGGAAATTTCCGGATCGCCTAACAGTCAGTCTCGGGAAGGGCTACACGGGCGCATCGGAAACCATGCGCCACATGCCGCGGCACTGCCGAAAACAAAGGGTCGTCCCCGAGACGGAACGTGTCATCACCGGATTTTGCGCATTCGGCTCAAGAATGCGCCAGGATATCCGATACAAACCGTAAAGAGTAGTCAGGAGAGTAAGGGGGCAGTCGCCAATTAAGCAATTAGGCGCCTGCCCCCTTACTCCTCGTGTCCCCTTATTCCCCTCTTCTGGAGCTTTACCCTTCGATTCCATTCATACAAAGCGTATAGAATGCCGTTGCCTTCACTGTCAACCGGATTGTCTCCCGATTTTTTGACTTCCAAGAATGTCTTAGTATACTTTCATCAACCAGATAGAGTCATTCAGCTCCGACCCGTTCAGCCTACGGCTGCCGCTATGGATGAACGGGCAATGGGTGGCGCCGGAAACAGCGCCGCCTCCCGTGTTTGGAAAGGAGCGGCTATTCCTTTACTCATCTTCTACCGATCCCCGCGCTCCATTCCTTCACGAAGTTCACCCACGGCAACGGATACCGCGACGCTGTCATCATTCTTCACCACTGCGGCCTCTACACTGACTGCGCGCAATTCGGATCTCCGGAATGCGGAGCGGAAAGTGCCAACCGGGCAGACGCTCCGTGATGTGCAAAATGGGCGTAGCATGATCGAGATCTCCCCCCGGTTATGCAAAACAGGAAGAAGGAGGAAAAAATGATTAAGAAAGTTCTTAAGGTAAATGGGGTGGAACGGACTCTTATCGTTGACCGGGAAGCCCACCTGTCCGATGTGTTGCGCAAACAGCTTCATCTGACCGGGACCAAGGTCGGCTGCGGCGCCGGCCAGTGCGGCGCATGCAACGTTATCGTGAACGGCAAGCTGATCCGTTCCTGCGTTACCAAGATGAAGCGCATCGAAAACTGGTCCGAGATCACCACCATCGAGGGAATCGGCACGCCTCTGAATCTTCATCCGCTGCAGAAGGCCTTCATCTTCCATCACGCCACCCAGTGCGGTTTCTGCACCCCCGGTTTCATCGTCTCCGCCAAGGCCCTTCTTGACGAAAACCTGAATCCTACCCGTGAAGACGTCCGCGACTGGTTCCAGAAGTATCGCAACGCCTGCCGCTGCACCGGCTATGTCATGATCGTTGACGCAGTCATGGACGCCGCCAGGGTACTCCGCGGCGAGTTGTCCGAATCCGCTATCGAATACAAGATGCCTGCCGACGGCAGGGTGTACGGCACCCGCATGCCCCGCCCCTCTTTCGTCGCCAAGGTCTGCGGCCTGTGGGACTTCGGCGCCGACATGGGCGCCCAACTCCCCGAGAACTCTCTGCAATGCGCCCTGGTTCAGCCCAGGGTATCCCACGCCATCATCAAGGGCATCGAAGCGACCGAAGCGGAAAAGATGCCCGGCGTGTTCAAGGTCGTTACCCACAAGGACGTCAAGGGCAAGAACCGCATTACCGGCCTCATCACCTTCCCGACCAACAAGGGTGACGGCTGGGATCGTCCGATCCTCAACGACGACAAGATCTACCAGTACGGCGACGTGGTGGCCATCGTCTGCGCCGATACCCAGAGCAACGCCAAAGCCGCAGCCGAGAAGGTCAAGGTCGACCTGGAAATCCTGCCGGCGTACATGAACGCCCCGGCGGCCATGGCCGAAGACGCCATCGAGATCCATCCGGGCACGCCGAACATCTATTACACCTGCTACGGTAACAAAGGAGCGGATGTGGAGCCCATCATCAAAAACGCCGCCCATGTGTTCGAAGGCGAATACTACCTGCAGCGTCAGCCCCATATGCCCATCGAGCCGGATGTCGGCTTCGCCTACATTGATGATCAGGGCCGGGTGGTCATCCACTCCAAGTCCATCGGTATCCACCTGCACCTGTACATGATCGCCCCCGGCCTCGGGCTTGAGCCGGATCAGCTCGTCATCGTGCAGAACCCCACCGGCGCAACCTTCGGCTACAAGTTCAGCCCGACATTGGAAGCACTGGTGGGCGCCGCTGCCATGGCCACCGGCCGTCCTTGTTTCCTTGGCTATGACTGGTACCAGCAGCAGACCTATACCGGCAAGCGCTCCCCGTTCTGGCTCAGGGGCAAACTGGCCTGCGACGCGGAAGGAACGCTTCTCGCTCTCGATGCAAGCTGGGAATGCGACCACGGTCCCTATTCCGAATTCGGCGACCTGGTCACCCTGCGCGGCCAGCAGTTCATCGGCGCAGGCT
>CAYVKG010000225.1:0-2364 GCA_964451955.1 uncultured Tepidisphaeraceae bacterium | reverse complement strand
TCGCCGAGCAACTCGCGGCCCCAGAGAAAGATCACCACACCCAGCAGGCACGCCACCAGTATGAAGGGGAGCCGCGCCCAGAACATCGTGCGTTCGATTCCGTTGAGGGCGATGATCTGGCTGCCCACCGTCCATTGCAGGGAATTGTCGCCGGCGAGAAGCCTCTGGGCCTCCGGCGTAGTGGGCCAGTGGATGCCCGCCAGATGCATCGACAGGCCGCTCAAGTCCTTCAGCAGCGGGGGGTGCTGCATGTTGACCGTGAAGACATCCTTCTCGATGTACGCCACTCCCGCGGCAAGGTGGCCGGTTTCGTCCCACGTTGGGCTGGTGGCGCGGCTGACCAGGAAGCATTGCGCCAGAAAAGCCGCCAGAAGCACTCCGGCCACCACGGGAACCAGCCGGGGAGCACGTACAAAGGAGGGCATAAAAACAGATCGTAACACGGGGGCACCCGCCGAGCCCCGGCGCCTGCGGTGTTGGGTGTGCGACACGACAGGAAAGGGCTGGCGGTTTTCTTGTTTCGGCGATATAATCCTAACGTATTAATACGTGCGGATTGGAGGCGCCCTTGCCCGACTCTCTCGGTACCCTCGAACAACAACGCTCCGAGATTTTGACCCGGATTCTCCAGTTAGGCGATTTCCGCAGCGGCTCCATCACCGCCATTATGGGGCGCTGCGGAAAGCCCAATTGTCACTGTCATCAGCCGGGCCAACCCGGCCACGGTCCCAACTTCCGTTTGACCCGCAAAGTGAACGGAAGGACGGTCAGCGAGAGTTTCTCTTCTGCGGCCGAACTGCGCAAAGCGCGGCGCGAGGTGGAAGCCTTCCACCGCTTCCGGCAACTCAGCCAGGAGTTGCTGGAGATCAACGAAAGGATTTGCCGCGCACGCTCAGTCGAGGACACGCTGACGCCGGAGGAAAAAAAACGGCGGAGGCGATCCAGAACGAGATCGCACGCGAAGTAGCCGCGCTGCTGGCTCGCATCTTCGCCGAGCGCAAACAGACCGGCAAGACGGATCTGGAAGCGGTGGAGATGGCCTTCCGCGCTGCTCTGCATCATGCCGGCGCCGCCGCCCTGAGCCAGTTGCTGCGCTTCAGCGAGCCAACCGAACCACAGCGCACGCTTCCGTGTTCCTGCGGGCGCCAGGCGCGTTACCGCGAACTGCGCGCGCGGCACGTGCTAACGGCCTTGGGCGCGGTGGAAATCATGCGCCCCTGGTACCTGTGTCCACACTGCCACCAAGGCCAATTCCCCGCCGACCGGGAACTCGATATCGAGCAAACCGAGTTCTCGCCCGGCGTGCGACGCATGCAAGCGCTGGTGGGACAGGACGCCGCTTTCGATCACGGCCGTGAACAACTGGCGTTGCTGGCCGGCCTGGAGGTCACCACCAAGTCTGTCGAACGAGTGGCCGAATCGATCGGCGCTGACATCGCGCAGCGCGAGCAACAGCAGATCGACCGCGCCGTGCAACTGGATCTGCCGATCATCCTCGGTGAACCGGTCCCCATTCTCTATATCCAAATGGATGGCACCGGCGTCCCCGTGGTGAAGAAGGAAACCGAGGGCCGCAAAGGCAAACTCGATGGTCTACCTTCACACACCAGGGAGGCCAAACTCGGCTGCGTCTTCACACAGACCGGTTGGGATGTGGAGGGGTTTGCCATTCGTGACCAGGGCTCCACCACCTACACCGGAGCCATCGAGACCGCCGAGCAATTCGGCAAGCGCCTCTACGTCGAAGCGTGGAAACGAGGCTGGTCCCGCGCCCAAAAGAAGGTCGTTATTGGCGATGGCGCCGAATGGATCTGGAACATCGCCAAGGATCACTTCCCCTCCGCCGTGCAAATCGTCGACCTCTTCCACGCCCGCCAGCACTTGTGGGAGTTGGCACGCCGGCTCTTCCCCAACGACACCAAACGGAGAAATCAATGGATCGGCCTGCATCAGAAACGCTGGCTGGACAGGGGCAAGATCGCCAAACTCGTCGCCAGCCTCCGTTCCATTCATACCGCCGATTCCGAACTGGCCAGGAAGATCCACAACGACGCCGACTACTTTGCCACCAACGCCGCTCGGATGGACTATCCCAAGTTCCGCAAACAGCACCTCTTCGTGGGTTCCGGCGTTATTGAAGCAGGCTGCAAGACGGTCATCGGTACTCGCCTCAAGCAGTCCGGGATGTTCTGGACCGTACGCGGCGCCAACGCCGTCTTGGCTCTCCGGTGTTGCCACCTGAACGGCCGCTTTGAGGACTACTGGGAGGGACGCCGGGCAGCGTGATCTCCACTTTCATGTCGCGCACCCTCCGGCCATCTGCTGGTGTTCTGTAACAAGCGGAGCGACCGGGTGAAGATTCTG
>CAYVKG010000224.1:0-2375 GCA_964451955.1 uncultured Tepidisphaeraceae bacterium | reverse complement strand
CGCCCCATTCACCCGTTCATACTCCCCCCCATCCACTCCTACCCTTTCCACCCAATACTCCCGCCGGTTGCTCCCAAACACCACCCGGTGCCGACAACCACTCCGACAAGCCTCCCTCTGCGCATACCGGATCGCCGCCGCCAAATCCTTCCCCGACACCCCAACCGCGTGCGGGGCCATCCGCCCCTTAAAATTCACCACCGCCGAACCCACCAGCACCCCCATGATCACCACCACAATCAACATCTCCACCAAGCTAAAACCCCCCGCCACCCGGCGGCCCAATACTCCCCACACACCCTTGACGCCTCCTCCTCCCCTCATGGCAACACGTCATCCTCCGTACCCAGCTGCCCGTCAGGACCCGCACTCTTCAACACATATTGCCGCGGATACGACGGATCAACCTCATACGAATACGCACGCCCCCAGGGATCCGGCTTCAGACCCCCCTTCAAGTAAGGCCCCTTCCACCCCATCAGACTCCGATCCTCCACCAACGCCTTCAAACCCTCCTCCGTCGTCGGATATCGCCCAACGTCCTGGTCAAACAGGTCCAACGCCAACGACAAACTCCCACTGATATCCGCCTTCGCTCGCGTCACCCGCGCATCCTGCGAACGACCCGACAACCCCACCACCACCGCCCCAGCCAATATCCCAATGATCATGATCACCAACAACATCTCAATCAACGTGAAACCCCGTCCCTTCATCTCAGCCTCCCTTTCCTCTCCGCCCACCGCCTCCCCAACAATCCCAACTAGTTCGCCACCATCGCATTGATCCGAAAAATCGGCAAAATCACCGCCGATACAATCCCCGCTATGATCCCCCCCATCACCACGATCAACATCGGCTCCAATAACTTCACCGCCCCCGTCAACGTCCGCTCCGCTTCCTCTTCATATATCGCCGACAACTCCGTCAACATCTCCGGCAACTCCCCCGTCGCCTCCCCGGTCCGTATCAAGTTCACCACCATCGGCGGATACAAACCCGTCCCCTCCAACGCCTCCGCCAGCGTCTGACCCGACGAAATCCCCTTCACCACCTCCGAAAACGTCCCCTTCATCGCCAAGTTCCGCGCCGTCTCTCCCGTCGCCCTCAATGCCTCCAATATCGGCACCCCGCTGTTCAACAACGCCCCAAATGTGTGCGATATCCTCGCTATCTCCACCTTCTGCAACATCGCCCCAAACATCGGCAAACCCAACAGCCAACGATCCACCGCCTCCCGAATCCGCCGCTTCCTCAACATCACGCCTACAACCATCACCACAACCAACAACATCATCATCACCCCCCACCACCACCCCGAAAAAAACGCGCTCACCCTGATCAACACCTCCGTCGGCCACGGCAAGTCCTGTCTGAACGACTCAAACAACTCCTCAAACCTCGGAATCACAAATGCCATCAGCACGAATATCGCCACCACCCCCAACACCAGCAGAAACGCCGGATATATGAACGCCCCTATCACCTGCCCCCTCAGCCTCGCCGACTGCCCTAGGTGCTTCGCCAAATTCCCCAATACCTCCGGCAGGTTCCCCGCCTCCTCCCCAGACCTCACCAAACCCCGATACACCGCGTCAAACACCCCAGGATACTCGTCCAACGCCTCCGACAACGGCCCCGCATCCTGCAACAATACCTCCTCAACCGCCTCCACAATCTCACCCAGCCGCCTGCTGCTGCACTGCCGCCGCAATGTCCCCAACGCCTGCACCATCGGCAAACCCGCCTTCAATAACGACCCCATCTGCCTCGTGAATACCGCCAACTCCGTCGCCTTCACCCCACCCCACCTCCGCCGCCATCCCCTCAATCCGCCCCCCACCGACCCCTCCACCGCACGCAACGCCACCGCGTGATACCCAACCTCCTTCAACTTCAATACCGCTTCCTGCCTGCTCGGCGACCGGATCGTACCAGCCTTCCTCGCACCACCCACCCCCACCGCCACATAACTGAACCGCCCCATCAGAAATCCTCCTGCGTCACCCGCAATACCTCGCCCAGCGTCGTCTTCCCCTCCTTCACCGCCATCAGCGCGCTCTCTCGCAACGTCCGCATCCCCTCTCGACACGCCAACTCCTTGATCCGCTCCGCAGGCTCCCTCTGCTGCACCAGCCGCCGAATCCCCGGCGTCACAGGCATCACCTCCGCCACCGCGCAACGACCCCGAAAGCCCGTAAACCGACATGCCTCACATCGCGCCCCCTCCCATAACTGGGGCGCGCGGGGCCGCGCCCCGGCCGGCGGTTAGCCGCGGTGCCCCGTGCCGGGCTGGCTTACGGGGCCGGCATCCCGGCCGCCCACGACGGCGTCGGCCAGCGCGATGATGGTGCTGTCGGCCATCGGTCACGATC
>CAYVKG010000223.1:0-2387 GCA_964451955.1 uncultured Tepidisphaeraceae bacterium | reverse complement strand
CCGGTCACAAACCTTCAGCGTCTGCTCCACCTTGTGATCGGTGATCATCACACTCTTGCCAAACTCCGACTTCAACCGGCGGACCTCTCGCTGCAGGTCCTGCACGGCAATCGGATCGACGTTGGCAAACGGCTCGTCCAACAGAATCAGCTTCGGCTGAGTACACAATGCCCGGGCAATCTCCAACTTGCGCTGCTCACCCCCTGACAGCGTGATCGCCTTCTGCTCCCGCACCGTCTGCAGCCCAAATTGGCTCAGTAGTTCCTCCGCGCGCTTCCTCCGTTCAGACCGCCGAAGCGGCAGCGTCTCCAGAATCGCCTGCAAATTGTCCCAGACCGTCAGCCCGCGAAAGCACGAATGCTCCTGCGACAGATACCCCACGCCGCGCCGGGCCCGCTTGTACATGGGCAGATGCGTGATGTCATACCCGTCAAACGCCACCGCCCCGCTATCCGGGCGGATCATCCCCATGATCATCCGGAATGTCGTCGTCTTGCCCGCTCCGTTGCGCCCGAGGATCCCGATGATCTCCTGCTGGTGGACGACAAAACTAACGTCGTTGACGACAACCCGGCCGCCATACGACTTCACGAGCTTGGTGGTTTCGAGCAGATTCATGGATCCCAAGAGCCAAATTAGTCTGCAGGTTATGGCCAGAAAATCAAGGGCGGCGAAGGAATGTGGAAAAAGTGTGGATAACCACCCCCACAACATCTGGATGATGGCAAGTGCTCTTGGGAATTCAGCTTGTCAGAATTCGTAAAATGTTATGAGAAGAAACCGTGAAGGTTTTGAATGTGTTCGAGAGGTCGTCGTAAGCAATTAAAAAGCAATGGGTAACACTTGTCCAGAGGTTGGATCAAGACTAAGCAATATGCAGGACTGGGGAGGTTTATCCGGACTGGCGGCGCGATGGGGGTTGACTTGGCACCGCTAAACTCGCCTCGGTTGTTGGGGGGGAGCCTCTTGTGGATAACCTGCAAATGTTTGCCAACCCCGGCGCTTTCAAGAGGAGAGATGGTGGACGGCTGCGTAAGGAAAT
This sequence comes from uncultured Tepidisphaeraceae bacterium, assembly GCA_964451955.1. GTDB lineage: Bacteria > Planctomycetota > Phycisphaerae > Tepidisphaerales > Tepidisphaeraceae > JAPLNB01. The sequence continues at coordinate 1,345 of CAYVKG010000223.1, read as the reverse complement.
TCACTGTATTTTGGCGAGCGGTCATGTTATTGTTGAGGCACCATCGTCTAAGTTTGGATGGGAAGACGAATTGGGTTGTGGGTCTATGGGTGTGCGGCGATCGGGCAAAGGGAATTCGTCGGCACTCATCGGAAAGGAATGGGTTTTTATGCCGACGGGGAAGGTCAAGTGGTTTAATGACGCGAAGGGTTTTGGGTTCATAGCTCCGGACGATGGGGGCGGCGATGTGATGGTGCATCATTCGGTGATCGAAGGAGAGGGGTATCGAACACTGGTGAATGATGAGCCGGTGGAGTTCGAGGTTGAGACGGGACCGAAGGGAGCGAAGGCAACGCGTGTTCGCCGGCTGGCGCCGCCTCCGGCGTCAACAGGCAGGCGAGGGAACGGCGCGCGGGCGATGTCGCCGCGTAAGGGCCAGACGGCGGACTCGGTTGGCGAGTGAAGGTTGACGAGTCACTGAGGAGCCGTGGTGGTTGGAGCAGAGGCGGGGTGGGGGGGCTTTTTGGCGCCGGGCTTCTCGGGTTTGGCTGGGGGGCTGGTCCAAAGGCGTAGTTTGGCGATGGCGTCGGGGAGCAGTTCCATGGGCTCGGCCAGTTGAGTCACAACGGCCTTTGGCCAAGTGTAGTTGACCCAGCCGGTGTAGCCGATTCCCTGGAGGCGGGTGAGGGTTTTTGGGATGGGCAAGGCGCCTTGGCCGAGTTGGCAATAGGTGGTGGTGTCGCCGTTGAAAGTCGCATCGGTCACACGGACAGAGCGAAGGCGGGAGTTGAGCACGGGGATGCTGACGATGGGGGATTCGCCAGCCTGGGTGGCAATGAGGAGACTCCAGGAGACGGCCAGGGCGGGGTGATTGATGGCTTCGGTGACGAGCCAGATTTCCCTGGCGCGGCGGAAGGGGAAGACGTTTTCGATAGCCAAGGTGACTTGGTGATCGGCGGCATACTGGGCGAGGGGTCGGAGCCAGCGGGCAAGGAGGGCTGCGGATTCGGTGAGGCTTTGTCCGCCATGGATTCGAGTGCCGAGTATTCGGACGAGTGGGCAGGCCAGTTTCTGCGCGGTGTCGATGTAGTGTTTGAGATCGTTAGCGGCCTGCTGATCGGCTGTTCGTCGGCCGGTCATTGCGATCGAGCTAGAGAGGCAAGCGATGGCGATTCCGGCGGAGGCGAAGTGTGAGCGGATTTCGGCTGGATCGGTCTGGAAGGGGTTGGCGGCGAGGGGTGTTTCGAGGGGTTGGCCGCAGAGTTCGACGCCGTCGTAGCCGAGGGTCTTGGCGTTGGCGGCGATGGTCTGGAAGTCCCAAGTGGGACAGGCGACGGTGCTGAAGGCGAATTTCATGGGGGCGTCA
>CAYVKG010000222.1:0-2441 GCA_964451955.1 uncultured Tepidisphaeraceae bacterium | reverse complement strand
GGAACAATTCGCGGACATCATCATCAAGACCGGCTCGGCCGGCCAGATCGTCCGGCTGCGCGACGTGGCCCGCATCGAACTGGGAGCCAAGAGCCAGGACCAAAGCTGCTGGCTCGACGGCCAACCCAGCGCCGGGCTGGCGATTTTCCAGTTACCGGGCTCCAACGCCCTGGACACCTCCGAGCGCGTCCAGAACAAGATGAAAGAGTTGCGTCAACGATTTCCCGAGGGAATCGATTACGCGATCGTGTATGACACAACGCCGTTCATCCACGAATCGATTATCGAGGTGATCAAAGCGCTACGGGACGCCTTTATTCTCGTGGCGATCGTGGTGTTGGTCTTTCTGCAGAACTGGCGCTCGACGTTGATCCCGCTGATCGCCGTCCCCGTTTCGCTGGTCGGCACCTTCGCGGTGATGGCCTTGCTGGGTTTCAGCCTCAACAACCTGTCGCTGTTCGGTCTGGTCCTGGCTATCGGCATCGTGGTGGATGACGCCATCGTGGTTGTGGAGAATGTCGAACGCTGGATTGCCCAAGGGCTGCCCCCCCGTGAGGCCGCCTACAAATCGATGGAGGAAGTGACCGTGGCGGTCATCGCCATCGCTTTCGGACTCAGCGCGGTTTTCATTCCGACGGCGTTCATCTCCGGGATCACCGGACAATTCTTCCGGCAATTCGCCTTGACCATCGCCACGGCCACGCTGATCTCGGCCTTCAATTCGCTGACCCTCAGCCCGGCCCTGGCGGCCCTGCTACTCAAGCCGCACAGCGCGAAGAAAGATTTGCTTACCCGATTACTCGACGTGATTCTCGGCTGGTTCTTCAAGGGATTCAACAAGGTATTCGGCTGGACCATCCACGGGTACGGCGCGGTGGTGCGACTGTGTATCCGCGGCTCGGTGGTGGCCTTGCTGGTGTTCGGCGGACTGCTTTACGCCACGTATTACGGATTGATCACGGTGCCGACCGGCTTTGTCCCGTCGCAGGACAAGGGCTACCTGGTGGTCAATGTGCAACTGCCCGATTCCGCCTCTCTGGAGCGCACCCAGGAAGTCATGGCCCGCGTGGATCGGATGGCCCGGGGGTTAAAACCCGGCGTGGCCCATACCGTTACCATTGCCGGCCAGTCGTTCCTGATGAACGCCAACGGATCGAATTTCGGCTCGATGTTCGTGATTCTGGACAGCTTTGAGGAAAGGCATGATGCGAACCTGTACGCCGATATGATCGCCGCGAAGCTGAGGCGGATGTACTACCAGGAGGTGCAGGAGGCGGTCGTGGCGGTCTTCGGGGCCCCGCCGGTGGACGGCCTGGGCAATGCCGGCGGTTTCAAGATCATGGTCGAGGACCGGGGTGATAACGGCCTGGCCATGCTGCAAGGTCAGACGGAGAATCTGGCGGCCAAGGCCAACGCGCAGCCGGACCTCGTCGGCGTGTTCACCCTTTTCCGGGCGAATACTCCGCAACTCTACGTGGATATCGACCGGACCAAGTGCAAGACGATGGGCGTCGCTCTCAATAGCGTGTTCAACACGTTGCAGGCGAACCTGGGCAGCTACTACGTCAACGATTTCAATCAATTCGGGCGCACTTGGCAGGTAAACGTGCAGGCCGACTCCGCGTTCCGGGGCCGCCCGGAGGATGTCCGGCGTCTGCAGGTCCGCAATGCGAACGGCCACATGGTCCCGCTCGGCTCGGTCGCCAGGATCGAGGAAATCAGCGGGCCGGTAATGATTAACCGTTACAACATGTATCCGGCGGCGGCGATCAACGGCAACACCGCGCCGGGCGTAAGCTCCGGACAGGCCATCGGCATCATGGAAGATCTCGCCGCGAAGGAACTACCGCCGTCAATGGCCGCCGAATGGACGGAACTGACCTTCATGCAAAAACTGGCGGGCAATACCGCGTTGTATATTTTCCCCTTGTGCGTATTGTTCGTCTTTCTGGTCCACTCGGCGGAATACGAGAGCTGGCTGCTGCCGCTGGCGATTATTCTGATCGCCCCGCTGAGTATTTCGTTCGCCCTGTTGGGGGTTTGGCTGGGCGGGATGGAGAACAACCTCTTCACCCAGATCGGTTTCGTGGTGCTGATCGGTCTGGCCTGCAAGAACGCGGTGCTGATCGTCGAGTTCGCCAAACAGCAGCAACAGGACCACGGCCTGCCGCGTTTCCAGGCGGCGGTGGAGGCCTCCAAGCTTCGGCTGCGCCCGATCATGATGACCTCGTTCGCCTTCATCCTCGGCGTCCTGCCGCTGGTGCTGGCCTCCGGCGCGGGCGCGGAAATGCGCCGCACGCTGGGCACGGCCGTCTTCGCGGGCATGTTGGGCGTCACCTTCTGCGGCATCTTCCTGACCCCGGTCTTCTACTACGTCCTACAAGCCCTCGCGGATTGGCGCGCCTCGCGGAAAACCCAACAACCGTAGGGCGTGCTATTGC
>CAYVKG010000221.1:0-2461 GCA_964451955.1 uncultured Tepidisphaeraceae bacterium | reverse complement strand
TGCGTCGAGGCCGGTCGATGGCGCTACCGGTCGCGGCACTTCGAGTCCAAGTTCTGCGCCCCGCCATCGCTGCGAAACAAGAAGATGAAGGCCGTGCAACGGAATCGCGCCGAGGGGGGCCGCGCTGAAAGCGATCAAGGCGAGGTCTGGGATGAAGTGCGGGCGTGCTTGAACAAAGTCGATGTCCGGTCGGAAACGGCATCTTTGACAGACGGATTCCTCGCTTCGGAGAAACTCCTGACCGAGTACCGCGAGCAGTTTTCGCTGCCCGAGGAAACAGCGGGCGTCCTGGTAGCCAAGGGGACACAAGTCGTCGGCATGGACTTGTTCGATTCGCCGGCAACGCTCAAGACGATGTGGGATCGACTGCGGGACGCCTACTTCTTCGACGCCCTGGGCGACAACCGCAAGCGCCGGGCCACGGGCCGAAAGACGGCCCAGGCGTTCCTCGATCGCGTAGCGGCATCCGCCCAGCCCCGTCAGGCCGCGCTTGGACTGGGTGAGGAATTGGAGATCGCCGGGGACCATCTTGTCGGCGGTGCCCTGGTCTATGGCGGTTACGTGTGCCATGTCGCGGCGTTTGGCGAGAGTGTTTGAAGTTCGACGTGCCAGACAGTATTTATATGCCTAACGGGTGAAGGATTTCGCAATGCACTTACCTGCCTCCGAAACGCGGTCCCGTTACCCGTCCGCAGGGTTAGTTAGTTGTGTTTCCGAGGGGCTTGTGTATGCTCAAATCCTGTACCGGCAATACCTTAGACGAACGGGTGGCACTATGAACGAAGAATCGCCCCTCATCCGGCAGTGGATACTACTGCGGACCCTCGCCGCCCGGAAATACGGGGCCACGGTCAAGGAACTGGCCCGCGAAGCCGGTGTCAGCGTCAAGACGATCCGCCGCGACCTGGAGACGTTCCAGGCGGCGGGCTTCCCCCTCCAGGAAGTGATTGGCGATTTTGGGCGGAAGAAGTGGCACCTGGAATCCGCCAAGCCGCCCGCCGAATTGAACTTCACCTGGGATGAGGCCGCCGCTCTCTACCTCGGCCGCCGATTGCTTGAGCCGCTGATGGGGACGGTGTTCTGGCAGGCCGCCCGAGAGGCGTTCAGGAAGATACAGGCCGTGTTGGAACCAGTGCCCCGCGACTACCTCGACAAGTTCGCCGCGATGTTCTGCCAGACGATGATCGGCACGCACGACTACTCGAAGAAGGCCGACTTGATCGACTCGCTCATGCAGGCTATCGAAGACAGCCAATGCGTGGCGATGACGTACCAGGCGCTTCAGGCCACCGAGCCGGTCACGTACATCGTCCATCCTTACGGGCTTGCCTACCACCGAGGTTCCCTGTACTTGGTCGGCCGCACTCGCCGTCACGAGGATATCTGCCATTGGAAGGTCGATCGAATCGACGCTGTGGAACTGAAAGACCAGCGATTCCAGCGGCCCGAGGACTTCGACCTTCAGAAGCACCTGTCCAAGTCGTTCGGAGTCTATCAGGGCGATGGGGAGGTATGCGTCATGGTCAGATTCCTCCCCGCTGTCGCCCGGTACGTGGAAGAGTCCACCTGGCACCCGAGCCAAAAGCTGACGAAACAGCGAGACGGCAGCCTGATTGCCGAGTTCACAGTCGATGGGACCGAGGAAATCAAGCGGTGGATTATGAGTTTCGGAAAGCACGCGCAAGTGCTGGAGCCCGCCGAACTGCGAGACGAAATCGTCGCCGAATGGAAAGACGCCGTTGCCGAGCAAGATGGGAGAACGACTGACCGAAGGACGACGCGGCCGCGCAGGCGTCTGTCCGACATGAATCGCGCCGCCTATTGAGAACCCAGAACCGACAAGACTCACAATCGTTAGAGCCTGAATCCCGGATACCGGAAAGAAGCACTATGACCGGTTGGCACATCAGCGTTTTCCGACAACAAGACGGCGGATCGTCGCCTGCGAAGGCCGGTTCGGAGGAAGGCTCGCGGCTCGCAGTCTGGCAGACTGATGTTGATGGCTTACACTGGCTCGACGATCTGGTGAAGGCTGGGGTGGCAATCGACCTTGGCGGCGACGGATACCCGTACTACTACACAGCGAAGGCCGAGCACTTGCTCCCACGGATTCTCACCGGTCCACCGCAAGCACAATCCACCTGGGTATGCGGCCCGGATGACATCCTCGATTTCTCGAAGTGGGAGGGGAAGACGACGATCGACCGTGCGTTAGCCGATGACTGCCGACCGGATGAGTGGTTGTTGATCGTCGCGTGGGATGAGAGCTAGGCAGAAAGATCAGGGGCGTGGAGTAAATGCGATGCGCCGTACCGCCCATCAACCTGCGAGGATCATGTAGTCATGGTGTCAACCGATCGCCAACGTGGAACCTTGCTTGGCCTTGCCATCGGCGATGCCCTGGGTGCCGCCATTGAATTCAAGTCGCCGGGCAGCTTTCCCAAGGTCACTGGCTACCGCA
>CAYVKG010000220.1:0-2489 GCA_964451955.1 uncultured Tepidisphaeraceae bacterium | reverse complement strand
CGCCACCTCTACCCCCATCTCCGACGCGTTCCTCACGTGATGCATCAACTCCGCTGCCGCCAACAACGCCTTCGACGGAATACACCCATGATTCAGACACGTCCCCCCAAGCTCCCCCTTCTCCACGATCACCGTGCTCGCGCCCATCTGCCCCGCCTTCAACGCCGCCACATACCCCCCAGGCCCCGCTCCCAATACCGCAATGTCAAAATGCTTGCTCATAGTGTCCTCTGTCTCTCACCTCTCCCTGCGTGCCTGCCGCCTCATCCCCTCCACCTCGGTTCATCCCACCATCTGCCCCGGCCACTCCAGCAACTCCTTCATCTTCGCCATGAACTTTGCCGCCAGCATCCCATCAATCACCCGATGGTCCACGCTCAACGTCATCGTCATCACCTTCCCAGGCTTCAATGTCCCACCACTCACAATCACTTCCTCCCGCACCGCGCCCACCGCCAGAATCCCAACCTCCGGCGGATTCACAATCGCCGCAAACTCCTCCACCCCCAGCATCCCCATGTTCGTGATCGTGAACAAACCCTTCCCCATCCCCTCAACCTTCCCCGCCTTCGCCGCCGCCGCGATCCGCTTGCTCTCCACCCCCAATTCCTTCAGCGTTTTCTCATCCGCGTTCACCACGACGGGCACCACCAACCCCTCCTCCATCCCCACCGCGATCCCAATGTTCACCTGATCCAGCGTCACAATCTCATCCCCCTCAATCCGGCTCCTGAACGGCGAAAACTCCCGAATCGCCCTCGCGCACGCCATCACCACCACATCATTGATGCTGCAGGGATACTTGGCCTTCTCCCCCTGATAAAAAGCCATCAAAGGCTCCGCATTCACCGTCGCCCGAATGTAAAAATGCGGTATCGTCCGCTTCGACAGCGACAGATTCTCCGCAATCGCCTTCCTCATCTTGCTCATCTTCTTCCGCCCAGTCCCCGTTGTCGGTAGGGGGGCCGCAGATGCCGCGACTGCCACGCCCACGCTCGCGCGGGCAGACACCGCCGGTGCACTCGCTGGCACATCCGTCGACAGGATCCTACCCCCAGGCCCGCTTCCTACCCCCACAGCAGCCAAATCCACCCCGCGCTCGTTCGCCACCTTCCTCGCCGCCGGCGAAGCCTTTACCCTCCCGCCTTCGCCAACCCCCCCCGCTAGGGGGGCCACACTGCCGGGCTCCGCCTTCCTCTCCTCGCTTTCTACCTCCCTCGCTTCCTCCCGCTTTCCTGCCCCTGCCATCACCCCGGCAACGTCCGCGTCATTCTCCGCAAGGTACGCCACCGCCTCCAACACCTTCACCACCTCCCCCTCCCTCGCCACGATCTTCGCCACACGCCCCGCATCCGTCGCCTCTACGTCCATCGTGGCCTTGTCCGTCTCAATCTCGAAGATCACCTGACCCTGCTTGATCCGATCCCCCTCTTTCACATGCCACTTCACCACCGTCCCCTCTTCCATCGACTGGCCTGCCTTTGGCATCAACACCGGCACCACATTGCCCTTGCCCTTGCTCTGTTCGCCACTCATCGCCTGGCTCCCTTGGTTGCTCTTCTTCACCGAACCCTCAGCCCCTAACCCCGAACCCTCCCCTCCAATCACCGCCAACTCCTCTCCAACACCCACGCTCTTCCCCTCCCCAACCCTCACCGCCAGTAGCTTCCCCTCCACCCCCGACTCCACCTCTGCTAATCCAATATCCGTCTCTATCTCTAGTAATATCTCGCCCTTAAGAACATCATCACCTACCCGCTTCCTCCACCGACGGACCGTCCCTTCCTTTGCCTTCCCAATCTCCGGTAGCTTGATGCTCGGCATAGATTCACCCAATTATGATAAACTTCAGACTCATTTTGCACTACTGTCGTCAAAAAAAAACACCAGTCAAGCAAATTGTGCCATAATTCTGTTGAAATGTGGCGCATAATCGTGTCTATTAGGAACCAGTAATCAGGTCTCGCCAGTCGGCACCCAGAAAAGCACTCTGCCAACGGGTCTCCGATGACAGAACTCTGGCTACCGACTGCGGCTTACTGACTGCTGACCACTGTCCCATGAGCACCAACGCCCAACGCCGAGAACGCATCCTCGCTGAGGTCCTCCAGCGGCGACACGTCACCGCCAAAGACCTTGCCGCCGCCATGGACGTCTCCGAAGCCACCGTCCGCCGAGATCTCAAGGCCCTCGCCGACACAGGCCAGCTCGAACTCGTCTATGGCGGCGCCACCCTCCGCCGCTCCATCGACTTCTCCTCCAGACCTCGCGAATCCCGCAACGCCGCCGCCAAACAACTCATCGGCCGACTCGCCTCCACACTCGTCGCCGACGACGACCAGATCTTCATCGACTCCGGTACCACCACCTTCGAAATGGCCCCCTTCCTCAAGTCCCGCCGAGGACTATCCGTCATCATCAACTCCACCCGACTCGCCTCCGAACTCGATGCACCAGGGCTCTCCATCATCATGCTCGGCGGCCAATAC
>CAYVKG010000219.1:0-2525 GCA_964451955.1 uncultured Tepidisphaeraceae bacterium | reverse complement strand
CCACCGCTTTCACGATCTTTGGTTTTTCCAACTTCCCGAGTGTACTGAACTTGCGTAGGATGTCGCCAGCGGATGGATCCGCGGATATAGGAGGAAGGCCATGGATGGCTTCGCGGTGGAGGTCTTCAGTCGGCTGCCGTTGGCGCAATCGGTTTTGCGTCTATTCTCGTACGCGCTCGACACATCGGTCCTGAACGATCTGTTCGACAGGTACCGGGGTCGATGCTATGAGGACGTGCTGACATTCCCACGATTGGCCTATCTGATTTGCGACGCATTGGTCCTGCATGGAGGCAGCGGGCACCGCGCCTTCGTCGAGGCGAATCGAGAGGGTCTGTTGCCGGTAGCAGAGCAGAACGCCTACGGCAAACTCGGGCGGATACCGCTGGACTTGTCAGTGGGGCTTCTGGGCGTCGGAGCGGAACGTCTGGGACCGGTGATACCGAAGGATCGGCCAGCGGTGGTGTTGCCGGTGTCATTGAAGGGGTTTCGGGTCATTGCGTTTGACGGCAAGAAGATCAAGCGAGCGGCGAAGCGGTTGAAGGCGTTGCGGGGATTACCGGGGAAGCTGTTGGGGGGCAAGTTGCTGGTGGCACTGGACCTGGTCAGCGGCTTGGCGATTCACATGCAAGCGGATCCGGACGGGGAGCGAAATGATGTGCCGCTGGTACCGGGTCTGGTCCGACGGGTTCGGGAGTGCATTGAGGAGGCGATTCTGTGGATCGCCGACCGCCAGTTTGGGAATCTGAAGGTCCCCGCGTTGCTGAGCAGTCGACCGGGGGATCACTTCTTGGTGCGTTGTCCCACGTCACTGATCCTGGAATTGGATCCGCAGCGTCCGGCGCGACACGGTGTCGATGGGAACGGTCGTCCGTATGTGGAGGAGTGGGGCTGGATCGGTTCGGACCGCCGGTGTCGTCTGTACGTACGAAGGATCACGCTGGATCGTGGGCAGGAGGAAGCGGTTCGTGTGATCACGGACCTGTTGGATGAAGCGGTATGGCCAGCGAGGGACTTGCTGGATGCGTACTTGCAGCGTTGGGGAATCGAGCGGATGTTTCAGAAAGTGACGGAGGTCTTCAACCTGCAGTCGCTGATTGGCAGCTCTCCCGAGGCGATGATCTTCCAAGCGGCGATGTGTTTCGTGCTGTACGACATCGTTCAAGTGGTACAGACCTTCGTGGCAGAAGACGGGCAGCACGTTCGCGAGGACGTGTCCACGGAAAATTTGTTCCGGGATGCGGCCAGGCAAATAGAGGTCTGGAAGGAACTGGGCGACCCCGAAGTATCCCTGGAATTGTTGGCGGCTCCGCTCGAAGAGACGGAGACTGCCCAGAGCGGCCGCGGGTCGAATGCTGCCGAGGCTATCTCCGCGTGGCTACGCTGTACCCTCAAAGGGTGTTGGCGCGACACGTGGATCAAATCGCGGTCGAAACGGAAACGCTACTTGACCAAGCAGTCCCCGCGGGCGAAAGTGCCTCGCGGACACGGCGGCCATACCTCGACTTGGCGAATTCTGCAAGCCGCCAAGGCCAAACAGAAACGAGGGCGAAGATCATGAAAGCAGTGGCCTCGCCCTCCCACACCGAGAGTCTCATTTACGCGCGAAGCGCAATTCCACTCCTGTTGACTGGTGCCGGGCAGGCGTCGCCGCTAGGGTATGTCCACCATGCACAAGACCACGATCTACTTCGTTGTTGCCGCCCTCCCCTGGCTCGGTGAGGCCAGAGCCGCGGACTCGCCTCGGGCCCCGGGGTGGCCGGATTCCACGCCGCTGGCCAAACGGAACGTTGTTGTCGCCCTGGAGGGCGGCGCCTCTGTGCGGGTGGACGTGTTGGGTGAGCGGCTCTTTCGCGTACGCCACAGCAAAACTGCCCGATGGACGGAATCCGCTCTCAATCGGTACGGCATCTTCCCGACGGCGTTTCCTGACGTCGCGTTCGAACAGAAGGATTCCGATGGGACTCTTGCGATCATCACGGGGCAGGCCCGACTGGCCGTCAACCGCAAGGACGGAACGATTGCCCTGGCCGCTGCGGATGGAAAGCCGCTGACTCAACAGGCCGCACCGGTCTATCAGGCCGCCGGCGGTTACGATCTCCGTTTTACGATGACCAAGGACGAACGCATCTATGGACTGGGCGACTCGAGCCGCGACAACATCATGCGTCGGGGGGGCGTCTACCAGTTGTGGGTGCTCAATGTGGATTCCTATATCCCCATTCCCCTCGTGATCAGCAGCCGGGGGTGGGGCCTGCTGATCAATTCGACGTGGCGCAACAAGGTCGATGTCGGGAAGACGGATCCCGACCGGATTATCTGCACCGCGTCGGGCAGCGGTTTGGACTACTACATCTTCTGTGGTCCCGACTACCGGGCACTGCTCGACACGTACACGTCATTCAGCGGGCGCCCGGCGCTGTTGCCGATCTGGGGATACGCCTTCACGTATGTCTGCAATCAGAACATCGACGCCTTCAACATGATCAACGAGGCGATGACGTTCCGCCGCGAGGGGCTGCCCT
>CAYVKG010000218.1:0-2533 GCA_964451955.1 uncultured Tepidisphaeraceae bacterium | reverse complement strand
CCCAACTTCCGCGGTTTTCTGAAACTGCGATTGGAAAATAAGGGCTTGCGCATTTTTCAGTCACTATTTCCGAAGCCTCGTCAAACGCTCACCCAGCGCTTCTGCGGTCTCAGGATCTCCTCCGGCACCCCGAGTTTCTCATACACGTCTCGATGTGCCGGCTCGGCCGTCGAGCCACGGCGGATGTGCAGTTCCCGGTCATCAACGGTGGGCAGCACCACGGTGACCACCTGGTGAGTCTTCAGGGTCTCGCGCACCGTCGCCCAGGAGGTGTACACCCCTTGGTCCCGCAGCGTCTTCTCGATCGAGATCAGCAAATGGTAGGCCAGCACGCACAGAAAAATGTGCCCCTCCACCCGCCCTTCTTTGTGATGGAAGATCGGTCGTTCCTCCAGCGGACTCTTCAGCGCACGGAACGCCGCTTCGGCCCGCGTCAGGAGAATGTAGATCCCCCACACTTCTTCCGCCGTCAGGTCCTCGCGGTCGGTCTTGAGTAAGTAACTGCCATCCAGTTTCTCGGCCTTTTCGCGCTTCCCCTCATCCAGTGAGTACGTGAAACGCCGCGCCTCGGCGTCATAATTCATCCGATAGTAGCGGGCCACTCGGGAATAACGTTCCCGCAGCCGGCCCATGGACTGCAACACTTCCTCGGGCTTGCTTCCCCTCCCCTTGCCTTTCTCCACACGGCGCCGTAACTTCTCCAGATCGGCCAGCAGCCGCTTCTCGTGCGCCTGGCGAATCGCGCGGTCCTTCTCCTTGCGCTCGCTGCTCACGCACAGCACGTGCGTCACACCCTCGGCCCGCCGCATCTTCACCACAATCTCGCTCTTGCGCTGATACGGATTCCGCGGCGACGGTTCCCGCTTCACTTCCAGGAAGCCTACCTGTTCTTCGAACTCCTCCAGCCAGTCGGCCCGCTCCCCTTGCTGGGCGGCCACCAGGTAGTGCAGGCCGCGCCGCCGGATCTTCTCCAGATTCGCCTCCCCCGACATCCCTCGGTCCACCACCACCGTCTGTCCGGCCCGCAACCCCACCCGCCGGTTCAGCGAGTCCAGCATCTCCTCCACCGTGGTGGAGTCGTTGCGATTACCGGCCAGCACCTCATGGGCCAGCGGAAAGCCGTCCCGGTTCACCGCCAGTCCCACCACCACCTGCTTGCAGTCCGGGCGCATGTCCCGCGAGTGGCCCCGTTGGGCCTTGGGGTTCGCCAGGGCCCGTCCTTCAAAGTAAGTTGAGGTCAGATCGTAGAGAAACACCGTTTGATCGAGATTAAATAAGTTCTTCTCGCGCTCCGCCAGAGCCGCTTCGATCTTCACCCGCTGGTTGTGCAAGCGGTCCAGGTTGCGGTACAGGGCGTCTTCGGCCAGGCTTTCGAACTCCACGCCGAGCAGGTCCTGCAGCGCCGTGGAGCGGATCCAGTCCGGCATAGCCAGTTCGCTGGCGGGATGAATCAGGCGGTTCAAAGTTGCCGCGCAGGCGAGTTGACGCGCGCGTTGGCTCAGGCCCGCTTGGGTTAGGATCTCATCCAACTCCAGACGCTGCCAGAACTGGAGGCCCACGTGCACGGAGCCGGCCTCGCGGGCTTCCTCGACCCGTACCCGATCGGGGTGGACGGCGATTGTCTCTTCGCTGGTCGCCGCGCTGGCCGGTTCCAGGGGTGGGGGCTGTTTTCGAGAACCGCGCCGGGGAGGGTCCTGGACCTTAGCCACCAAGGCGTCGAGTTCGGCGTCGGCGGGTTGGGAAGAGAACAGTTCCTGTTGGCCGCTGAGGGCGCCTTCGAGTTTGCGTGCCAAGGCCAGCCATTGCTCCTGCGGGCGGGGCGCGAGGTCGCCCAGCGAGCAGATGACCTTCTGGCGAGGGCCGCGAGGAGTGAGGTGGCTTTCCACCAACAGGTAGTTGGTGTAGGTCTTGCCCTTGTAGGTCCGCGTGGTTTTGCGGATGTACATAGCGGCTTATTCACTATTATGCACCAAGAGGCGACGAGATGCAAGAATACAGTGCAATAAAAATGGAAAAAGAAGATGGATCAACGGGAAATGCAGGAAACACATATTCGTCACTATTTTTCGCCTGCCCAATCACAGCGGTTGAAAACAAGCGGCCAGGTCTCCCAATACCCTCAAAACAGCCAATCTGTACTAAAAAGGGCGCGGAAGTTGGGCTAACCAGTTCGACCTCTCCCCGCCCGCCACACCCACCCCCGCCGCCCCCGGCCCACCGGCGGGCACGGGAAATCTCCGCATCAGCCGGAGCGCCGCCTCGCGCACCGAACACTCTTCCAGGGCCGCCACCAGGTCCAGCACGTTGCCGTGAGCCTGACAGGCAAAGCACTGGAACGCGTTCCGGCGCAGGCTGACGTGGAAGGCATTCTTCCTGCCGCCGCGATGAATCGGGCAGCGGCCCTCCAGTTGACCGGGACGCCGGCTGCCGAGCCAGTCCACTCCGTAGCTGCGCAGCAATTCCGCCAAGCTCACTGCTGCTTTCACCGCCCGGTAATCCACCCACTCGCCGGCCATGCTCAAGCCCCTCTCCG
>CAYVKG010000217.1:0-2552 GCA_964451955.1 uncultured Tepidisphaeraceae bacterium | reverse complement strand
TCTCCTTCAACTGCGACTCCAGCACTCGTCGGTCCACCTCCCCCTTCGCCTGCCCCAACCGCCGCCTCGTCTCTCTCGCCTCCAACTCCAACCGCTCAATCCTCGCGATGATCTCCGATTCAGGATTGTATACCGTGCTCATTCCGCCTCCCTCTCAAATTGCCCGGTTCCATATCCTCCTCAACACCACATCATACCACCCAATACCCCTCTCCCTCTTGCATCCCTCATCCCCCCCAATCACTTCCCCTCAGCATTCCGCCCGTCCTTCCACGCCCCGCTTGATCACGCGCCCGGGAACTCCCACCACCGTCGCCCCCGCCTCCACATCCCCCAACACCACCGCCCCCGCCCCCACAACACTGCCTGCCCCCACCCGCAAACACGGCAACACCTTCGCCCCCATCCCCACAAACGCCCCCTCTTCCACCACCACCCGCCCCGCCAACAACACACCAGGACAAAGGTGTACACCACTCCCCACCCGACACTCGTGATCCACCACCGCCGACGTGTTCACGATCACACTCTCCCCTATCACCGCCTCCGTACCCACCACCGCCCCCGCCGCAATCACCGTGTTCCCTCCCACCCGCGCGCTCCCAGAAATCACCGCCCTCGGATGTACCGCATTCACCAACTCCAATCCGCTCTGACGCACCAACTCCGCATACCTCACCCGAATTCGATTGTCCCCAATCGCCACCACCGCCCCCCGAATGTCCTGCCTCGCTAGCTTCTCCAACAGATTCACCGTCCCCAGCACCGGCAGACCAGCCACCTCCGTCCTCGCCAGGCTTGCGTCCGCGTCTATGAAACCCTTCGGTACGTGTTCCCCGCTCTCCCTCAATATGTCCAACACCACCCGCCCGTGACCTCCCGCGCCCACAATCACCACATTCATCGCCGGTCCTCTCAAATCCGCCCCCTCTCCATCACAATACACTCGCCCTCCGTGTCTTATCGGACTCCCATGCCACCTCCCTTGAACCACCCCACCCACATGCCACCAACCACGCCAAATCCCTCCAATTCCATTACTTGCCGCTGCTTCCCTCTCCCCATTTTCCCTCCTCGCCAACTCCTTGCGTTCAAACTCCCCCTTCCCTACAATGCGGGGCTTACTCGCTTTACGGTCGGCGCGTGCGCGCTGGTCAAAAGGATTTCAAGGAACGCTATGCCAACCATCAATCAGTTGATCAAAAAGCCCCGCCGATCCCTCGGACGCATCAACAAGGTCAAAGACATCGAGGCCTGCCCGCAAAAACGCGGCGTCTGCCTCCAGGTCAAGACCATGACCCCTAAAAAACCCAACTCCGCCCTCCGGAAAATCGCCCGCGTCCGACTCTCCAATGGCCGCGAAGTCACCGCCTATATCCCCGGCGAAGAGCACAACCTCCAGGAACACTCCATCGTCCTCGTCCGCGGCGGCCGCGTTCGCGACCTCCCCGGCGTCCGTTACCACATCATCCGTGGAACCCTCGACGCCCTCGGTGTCGACGGCCGTAAACAAGGCCGCTCCAAGTACGGCGCTAAACGCGGCAAGTAAGTCCCAAATACCGGAGTATTCCCGCGGGCTTTCATCGCATCCGGCGACGTCGCCAATCACCGCGGGGAGAACTTATTCATATCGGGCAACCTTTCGCCCGACAGACAACGGAAACAAAAACATGGCTTTCAAAAAATTCACCGCCAGCGAAGACATCCTCAAACCCGATCCACGCTACAACAGCAAACTCCTTGCCAAATTCATCAACTGCCTCATGTGGCAAGGCAAGAAAACCGTCGCCCAAGGCATCGTCTACGACGCCCTCGACATCATCGGCAAAAAGATCAAGGACGTCCCCGTCCTCGAAGTCTTCGAAACCGCCATGAATAACGTCAAACCCTTCGTCGAAGTCCGCAGCCGACGCGTCGGCGGCGCCAACTACCAGGTCCCCATGCAGGTCAACAAAAAACGCCAGCAGTCCCTCGCCATCCGCTGGATCCTCGAAGCCTGCCGCGACGCCGGCGGACGACCCATGAAAGACCGCCTCGCCGACGAACTCCTCGCCGCCTTCAAAAAGGAAGGAAAAGCCATGACCACCCGCGAAAATACCCACCGCATGGCCGAAGCCAATAAGGCCTTCGCTCACTTCGCCTGGTAACCGCCCCCTCAACAAATGACCCCCCACGATGGCCGGGGCCGACCCCCCCGGCCATCTTCCTTTCCTCCCTGCCTCCCACTCCTTGCCCACCGCCATCACCCGCCGCACACCTCCGCCTCCGCCCACGTGCGATCCCCATCCACAATCCATCCAGCCATTGCACCAGCCCGCCTCACAAAACCGCCTCCGTCGAGAACAACGTCGCCAAAAACGACTCGGCATCCTGTTTCTTCCCACCCACTCTCGCCATCAGAATCCCCTGATCGACGATCGTCGCCCCCGAACTTCCATCCACACTCGACGGCTCGCCCGCTGCTAGCTGGCCATTCTGCCCGATGAACGCACTGTCGATCAGGAAGTAGTCGTCGGCATTCACAATCCCGTCGTAGTTGAAGTCGCCGTTGT
>CAYVKG010000216.1:0-2620 GCA_964451955.1 uncultured Tepidisphaeraceae bacterium | reverse complement strand
AGCGCGAAATGGGAGAAGTGGGGATTTCGTGGGGAAAATGAGGAGGAGATTTTTTTATTTTTCCCGATGGCGCAGCGCGGGATTTGGTAGAAGGTTGCTATTGGTGGGATAGGCGATTTGTGATGGGCGATGGGTCGAAAGGGGTGGTCAAGCGGGAGGGAGATGGGTGTCGAGGAAGGTCTTGAGACGGGAGTGGTACTCGGGGGGGTTGTTGGTGAAGGCCAAGAGGTGGGGGGTGTTGGGGACGAGCCAGAAGGAGGTGGGGAGGTTGGGGGGTCGGGAGTTGGCGGCGGATTGGAGAGCGGCGGAGTCAGCGGGCGGGACGTAGACGTCGTTTTGGGGATGGATGATGAGAAGTGGGCAGGGGATTTTGGGGATGAGGTCGATGGGTCGTAGGGCGGAGAAATCGGCGTGGGTGATCCATTGGGCGAATTGGAGTGCGAGGCGTTGGACGAAGGGTCCTGGGAGGCCGAGGAGGTTGAAGTGGATGTGGATGGCGTGGGCTTCATCGGCGGCGGGGGAGTCGAGGATGACGGCGGCGAGGTCGTGGCGGTGGACGGAGGCGGCGGCGACGACGGCGGCGCCGAGGGACAGGCCGAAGAGGACGAGGTGTTGGGTTTCGTTGGGTCGATCTGCGCGGAGTTGGTTGATGACTTGGTTGAGGTCGTGTTGTTCATGGAAGCCAGCGGTGAAGTAGCGGCCGGAGGATTCGCCGTGTGCGCGGAGGTCGATGGCGAGGATGTTGTAGCCGAGGGAGTGGAAGAGTGGGGCGAAGGCGATGGAACCGACTTTGGCGTCGGCGTAGCCATGGACGAGGAGTGCGGTTCGGGAGTGGGCGTTGGGGTGAGGGATCCACCAGGCGGCGTATTTGAGGAGTTGGCCGGAGTGTTGGTCACGGATATCGAACCAGAGGCAGTCGAAAGGGAGGTTGAGGTCGGCCGGGGAGAGTCGTTTTAGGACCCAGGCGGCCTTGCCGTCGGTCATGCGAGGGGGCTGGATGAGGGAGCGGGCCATGAGGAAGGCGGCGAGGAGGATGATTGTGGCGAGGCAGAGGAGGAGTACGGCGGAGAGGGTGAGGATGTCTGGGAGCATTTTGGGTTATGGATTTTGGAGTTTTGGTTGGGGAAAGCAAATGCGTGGGGCATGGTGAAAGAGGGATGAGGCTGATCATGATTTTGGGGCGAGTTCAGGCCAGAGAAGGGAGGGTAGGAGGTGGATGGGGAGAGGGGAGGGGAAGTGGGTTTTGAAGTTGGTGAGGCAGATGCCGGGGATGAGGGGGGAGTCGATGCCGCAGTGGTCGGCTTGCCAGTGGGAGGTATTGGGGGCGAGTTGGTCGTGGGTGATGAGGCCGAGTGCGGAGTGGGAGGAGATGCGGTAGCCTTCGCGGAATCCGAGGACGAGGTCGGGAGCG
Organism: uncultured Tepidisphaeraceae bacterium; assembly: GCA_964451955.1. Taxonomy (GTDB): domain Bacteria; phylum Planctomycetota; class Phycisphaerae; order Tepidisphaerales; family Tepidisphaeraceae; genus JAPLNB01. Next base: position 1,209 of record CAYVKG010000216.1, on the reverse strand, counting down.
AGATGGGCATGGGTGCCGGAGTAGATGGATTGGGAGCGGTAGACGTTGTTAAGAATGGGGGCGTTGGTGAGGGGATCGCGCCAGTCGAGGAGGGAGGTGGCGAGTTTGTCGAGGAGGAATTCGTATTCGTCGGGGCGTTTGACGATGCCGAGGGGTTCGCGGCCGGCGACGTTGAGGTAGAGGCCAGCGAGGCCGAGGGCGTAGGCGCGGGTGTTGGACCAATCGACGTTGGACCAGGGTTGTGGGGAGGTGGTGGGGTCGTCGCGGGCGGACTTGTCTTTGAGGGCGAGGTAGCCTTTGAGGGCGAGGAAGGAGTTGAGGTTGACGGCGCGGGTGAAGGGGGAGAAGCCGTGGTCGGAGAGGATGACGAGGCGGTGGTTATTGGATTGTGCGATAGGGAGGAGATGTGCGATGAACCGGTCGATGCGTTGGTAGATGGAGAGGAGGGGGTGATTAGTGGGGAGTGGTGCGCCTTGTCGGGCGGCGTGGGCGGCGGGATCGAAGAACATGTGGTGGGCCTGGTCGGTGGTCTGGATGACGAGCATGAGATTGTGCCAGTCGGAGCGATGGAGTTGGGAGTTGAGCATAGCGAGGTTGGAGTCGAGGGCGGCGTGGACGTCGGCGAGGTAGGCGGAGTCGGAGAGAATGGAATTGGAGAGGGCGGAGGTTTGGGTTTCCCAGCCGAGGGTGCGGTAGTAGCCGATGGAGTTGTAGAGGTCGCGGGCGAAGGAAGCAGGGGTGGATCCCGTGGAGCTCAAGCGGCAGTACGATGACCGCCTCGGCTTCCACGGCGGGCTGAACGCGGTCCTCTATACCAGACCCGACGAGCTGTGGGCGGAGATGCGGCGCGTCATCCCCGCCATGAAGCAGGGCGGCGGCTACGTGGCGAGCACCGACCACTCCGTGCCGGATTCCGTGAGCCTCGGACAGTTCCGGGAGTTCCTGCGCCTGGCCAAGGAGCTCGGGAGCTATCGGTAGACGGGACCCGGCGGGTCCCTTCAGCGTCCGCCGGCGGAGTCGGCGTCGCCGCCCTGTCCGCGGCCGTCCGGCCCGCCGCGACCCCGGCCGCCGCGCCTTCCCCGCCTGCGCGAGGGGCGCGCGAAGTGGCGCTCGAGGAGCAACGCCTCGTCGGCGAGGCCGGCGGAGCGGTACAGGCTCACCGCCGCGGCGTTGTCGGCCGAGGTGGAGACCGAAACCTCCGCGCAGCCG
>CAYVKG010000215.1:0-2631 GCA_964451955.1 uncultured Tepidisphaeraceae bacterium | reverse complement strand
AAATGCCCTCCTCAGCAGGTGACAAACAACCAACCCCAAAGTACAAATGAACCCCGGAGTTCAACTTGCTCACGTACCCCCACTCCAACTCTTCACCACGATCATGAAAACCATCGGCATCATCCTCAACGGCGTCACCGGACGAATGGGCACCAACCAACACCTCATCCGCTCCATCCTCGCTATCATCAAACAAGGCGGACTCAAAGTCTCCGACACGCTCACCATCATGCCCGACCCCATCCTCACCGGACGCAACGAAGCCAAACTCGCCGCCCTCGCACACGCCCATGGCCTCCCCCGATACACCACCAACCTCCAAAAAGCCCTCGACGACCCCCACAACCAGATCTTCTTCGACGCCTCCACCACCCCCCAACGCCTCCCCTTCGTCGAACAAGCCGTCAAAGCCAATAAAGCCATCTACTGCGAAAAACCCACCGCCACCAACCTCAACGATGCACTCCACCTCGCCAACCTCGCCACCAACGCCGGCCTCAAAAACGGCGTCGTCCAGGACAAACTCTTCCTCCCAGGCATCCGAAAAATCAAACAACTCGTCGATACCGGATTCTTCGGCCGAATCCTCTCCATCCGCGGTAACTTCGGCTACTGGGTCTTCCCAGGCTCACACCCCGACCAACCCCCCCAACGCCCCTCCTGGAACTACCGCGCCGCCGACGGCGGCGGAATCATCCTCGATATGTTCTGCCACTGGCGATACGTCCTCGATAATACCTTCGCTCCCGTCACAGGCGTCTTCGCCCTCGCTTCCAACGATATCCCCCAACGCCACGATGAGTCCGGAAAACCCTACACCGCCGACGCCGATGACTCCGCCTACGCTATCTTCCAACTCCAATCCGACCAAGGCCCCATCATCGCCCAGTTCAATTCCTCCTGGTGCACTCGCGTCCGCCGCGACGACCTCCTCACCATCCAGGTCGATGGCACCAAAGGCTCCGCCCTCGCCACCCTCCGCGACTGCTACGTCCAATCCGAAGCCACAACCCCAAAACCCGTCTGGAACCCCGATATCCCACAACCCATCGACTTCTACGCCTCCTGGGCCAAAATGCCCGATGCCACCAACTACGACAACGCCTTCAAAATCCAGTGGGAACTCTTCCTACGTCACGTCGTCCTCGACGAACCCTTCAAATGGACCCTCAAAGAAGGCGCAAAAGGCGTCCAACTCGCCGAAGCCGGTCTCAAATCCTCGCACTCCCGCCAATGGGTCCAAATCCCTGAACTGTAGCCCGAGCGCCGCACACCATTTCCCGTAGGTACACTCGCACACCAGCCTTCCGGAGTCCCCCATGCCCGAAGAACTCACCAACTTCTCGCGACTCGCCATCCACACCATGACCAACAAACCCTGGTCACTCCAACAGTGCATCGCCCATTACACCGCCGCCGGCATCCCCGCTATCACCGTCTGGCGAAACGTCATCGACCCCATCGGCGCTCCCACCGCCGCCAAACTCCTCCGCGACTCCGGACTCTCCGTTGTCTCCCTCGCCCGCGGGGGGTTCTTCCCCGCCTTCCAACCCGCCCAACGCCAGGCCGCCCTCGACGACAACCGCCACGCCATCGACCAATGTGCCACAATCGGTGCCCCACTATTGGTCCTCGTCTGCGGCGCCGTCCCCGGCCTGCCCCTCCCCGACGCCCGCTCACAAATCCGCGACGCCATCGGCCAACTCCTCCCCTACGCCCAATCCCACAACGTCAAACTCGCCATCGAACCCCTACACCCCATGTACGCCGCCGACCGCTCCGCCATCAACACCCTCGCCCAAGCCCGCGCTATCTGTGAATACCACCGCTCCCCTTTCCTCGGCATCGCCCTCGACGTCTACCACACCTGGTGGGACCCCGACCTCCAATCCGAAATCACACTCGCCGCCCAACAACATACCCTCTTCGCCTACCACATCTCCGATTGGCGCCCCAATACCCGCGACCTCCTCAACGACCGCGGCCTCATGGGACAAGGCTGTATCCCCCTCAAACAAATACGCTCCTGGATCGAATCCGCCGGCTTCTCAGGCCCCCACGAAGTCGAAATCTTCTCCAACGAACTCTGGGCCTCCGACCAAACCCTTTACCTCAACCAAATCAAAAACGCCTACCTCCAGCACTGCTAGTGCCCCCCGTAACTGGCTGTCCACGCCGGTCCCGCCACCAAATCCACCTCGTCAGCGCTGGCATCTTCCCTCGCAAACGCTCCACCGGGGCCACAATACCTCTGATTCGCTACTACTCAACGCTGCGTCCCACGTACGCCCTCAAACAGTATCTCCCCTTTGACCCTCCCTTCACCTCTGTCCGAAATCTCTGCCATGAAACCCGGGCGATTCCGATCGATTCGTCCTTACGAATCTCCCTTCTTTGGTCTTGTGATGCAGAACCCCACTTGGTCAACCCACTTCACCCTGCTCGCTGACTCCAATCCGTCCTGCTTACCCCCCCCACAAAAGCCCTCACCAACCCCTCATCCTTCTCCCCAAATACCTTCTCCACTCCGCTGCTCACATCTACCCCCCAGGGCCGCACCTTCCTCACCGCCTCACCCACGTTCCCCACCCGCAATCCCCCCGCCAGAATCACCGCCACCCCCTCCAATCC
>CAYVKG010000214.1:0-2678 GCA_964451955.1 uncultured Tepidisphaeraceae bacterium | reverse complement strand
AACGACGATCCGGCCCCGGACAAGGCAGGTGGGAAGGGCTCATCATCGAAGTCGAGCGGGTCGAGGGATCCGAACGAGAAGGCGGGTCCGGCGGGATACGGGGTGGGGGGTTACATTCGACCGGGGGCGTTGATGCCGTATCGGGTTGATTTTGAGAACGACGCGTCGGCGACGGCGCCGGCGCAATACGTGACGATAGACGACGCGCTTTCGGGGAACCTTGACTGGAGCAGTTTCCGGTTCACGCAGTTCGGGTTTGGGGGGCGTATGATCACGGTGGAGGGGATGGCTCGGCATTTTGAGACGAGCGTATCGGTGACGTACAACGAGAAGACGTTTGATGTGCAGATACGAGGTGATCTGGATCTGGAGGCGGGGAAGGTGCGTGTGCAGTTCATGTCGGTTGATCCTTCGACGGGTCTTCCACCGGCCGGGCAGATCGGATTTCTGCCTCCTGAGGACGGCAGTGGCCGGGGGATGGGGTATTTCTGTTTCACGGTGAACGCGAAGGAGGCGTTGACGACCGGGGCGGAGATACGGAACGTGGCGGTGATCCAGTTTGACATGGGAGAGATCATTGCGACGAACCAGGTGTCGGCGCACGATCCATCGCAGGGGACGGATCCCGGGAAGGAGTGTTTGAACACGGTGGACGGGGGCAGTCCGGTGAGCCAGGTGGCGGGTTTGCCGGCGAGCGTGGCCACGACGGCAATTGGCGTTGAATGGTCCGGGGCGGATGACGAGGGGGGTTCGGGGGTGGCGTGGTACGACGTGTATGTTTCGGACAATGGGGGCGATTTTGCGCGTTGGCTGACTGGGACGACGGCGAGATCTGGGGTGTATAGCGGGGAGGACGGTCATCGATACGCGTTTTACTGCATAGCGAGCGACGGGGTGGGGAACAGGGAGGCGGGGAAGGCGAGTGCCGAGGCCACGACGCTGGTGAAGCTGCCGCCGATCGTGCAGTTCAAAACGGAGAAGTTTTCGGTGAGTGAGAAGAGCAAGACGGCGACGATCACGGTTACGCGTGGGGGTGACACGGCGAAGGCGGTGAGTGTGAAATACGCGACGGTGACGGGAGGGACGGCGAAGGCGGGGACGGAATACAAGGCGGTGTCCGGGGTATTGAAGTTTTCGGCGGGTCAGACGAGCAAGACGTTCGCGGTTCCGATAATTGATGACACGGTTGCCGAAGTGAGCAAGACGGTGAAGTTGTTGTTGTCTTCGCCCGGGAATGGCGCGGTGCTGGGAACGACGAAGAAGGCGACGCTGACGATTGTGGACAATGACGATGCGGTCGCGCCAACGGGCAGTTTGGGCAAGCTTGGGTCGGTGGTGAAAGGCGCGGCGACGTATCGGTTTTCGGTGACGTACACGGACAATGTGAGCGTGAAGCAATCAACGCTGGGTTTGGGGGACATTCTGGTGACGGGCCCGAAGTCGTTTTCACAGTTGGCGGCGTTGGTTTCGACGAAGCCAACGGGTGACGCGAAGGCGATCACGGCGACGTACGAGATTTCGGCGCCCGGCGGGTCGTGGAGCAGCAGCGGCAACGGGACCTACGCGATTTGGCTGCAAGCCGGGCAGGTGAGCGACTTGTCGGGGAAGAAGTCGGCGAAGAAGCAGTTGGGGAGTCTGAAGGTGGCGTTGCCCTAGAGACGTGGTGGGCGGGGAGTGGTTGGTGGAGGGGGAGGCATTGGTGCGGTTGGATCGCGGGCGCGGGAGGTTTGTTTGGCGTCTGGAGAGGAGGCGATGTGGAAAGAGGAAGGGGCGGCATTGGCCGGCGGTTTTTCGGGGGTTTGGCATCTTGGGCGCAGGCGAAGCGGCGCAATATGGCGGCATGGGACGAATTGAGCAAGAAGAGGGACCCGGCATGAGGCAGAGCGGGTTTGGGGTGATATTGGGGTTGATGGTGGTTGCGGGCTGCGTGCGGATTAGCGAGCCGCTGACGGGGCCTGTGAATGTGGCGGCGTTTGCGAGCCGTTCGGGGGTGATAGAGAAGGTGACGGACGGTCGTGAGGAGACATATGTGGATGTGGCAGGGGGGCAGGCGATTGAGCTTGAGTGGACGGAGCCGCGGGACATTCGTGCTGTGACGATCAAGGGTCCTGGGTTGGGTATGGCGGGGGCATTTGAGGTTGAGTACTGGTATCGGATTTGGCCTGACAATGGGACGGGGGGATGGCAGAAGTTGGATGATCCGTTCAACGGGCGGTATGTGAGGGGGAAGACGACGGCGAGCGAGGCGGGGGGTGGGATCCGGTTTGCGTTTGAGGGTTTGGACCGGTTGGAGAATGCGGCGATCAAGGAAGTTGGGCAGAGGTATCGTCGGACGTACAAGATTCGGGTGATCTGCAAGGTGGCGGCGCGGATAACGGAGGTGGAGGCGTACACGGAGGCGGAGTGGAAGACGGCGGTGGTGCGGGTGGAGATGGGTGCGAGGGCGAAGCGGCGGGGGCTTTGGGAGGGGACGGTGAGTGGGCGGAACGCGCGGATATTGTGGGTGGATCCGTGGCCGCCGGCGCGGCGGGTGATGACGGTTGGGGTGAATTATGCGGGGGGGGTGGATCGTTTGTCGGCGGATCGTGGGGCGTTGGTATTCAATGCCGAGGGTTTTTCGGGTTTTTCGGTGTTTGTGGATGACGTGGTGAGGGAGGGGGGGATGTACATTCGGGACA
>CAYVKG010000213.1:0-2684 GCA_964451955.1 uncultured Tepidisphaeraceae bacterium | reverse complement strand
CCGGGATGCCGGAGGATGTCTCGAAGAGGCGGCCGCGGACGACGGCGTCCTCCACGGTCAGGACGTGATCTTGCCCACCAACAATGGACACCGAGCTAAGCGGCAAACTTCGCCTCGAAGGATTCGGGGCTCAGGTATCCGATGGAGCTGTGACGACGCATGCGATTGTAGTTGACGGCAATGTACTCGAAGACCGTCCGGCGCATGGCTTCCCGCGTCTGGAACCGGTTGCCGTGGATGACTTCGACCTTGAGCGAGTGAAAGAAGCTTTCGGCGCAGGCGTTGTCGAAGCAGTTGCCTTTGCCGCTCATGCTGCAAACCAGCTTGTGCCGTGTCAACAGCGCCTGGTACTGAGCGGAACAGTACTGACTTCCGCGATCGGAATGGACGATGACGCCACGAGGCATCCCTCTCCGCCACAAGGCCATCTGCAGTGCGTCGCACACCAGGTTCGCCGTCATGCGTTCACTCATGGCCCAGCCAACGACCATGCGGGAGAAGAGGTCGATGCCGACGGCGAGGTAGAGCCACCCTTCCTCGGTCCATAGGTACGTGATGTCGCTCACCCATTTCCGGTTCGGTGCGGATGCCCTAAAGTCCTGCGCCAACAGGTTCGGCGCCACGGGCAGATCATGTTTCGAGTTGGTCGTCGCCTTGAATTTGCGTGCCGCTTTCGCCCGAAGGCCCTGACGGCGAAGGCTCGCGGCCACCGTCTTTCGGTTCAGGGAATCTCCCGACTCCTTGAAGTCATGCGTCAGTCGCGGCGCTCCGTAGGCGCGTTTCCGCTCCTCGAAGGCTTTTTGGACTCGTTCATCGATCCGTGCGCGTTGCGCCTGCCGTTTCGAGGCGCTTTTTCCCCGGGATTTCCAGGCATAATACCCGCTCCGGGCAACTTCGAGCACGCGGCACAGGGTGCGCGTCCGAAATTCGCCTGAGTGCTTGTCGATGAACGCGTATTTCACCTCAGGCTCTTTGCGAAATACGCTGCGGCTTTTTTTAGGATTTCGAGTTCCTCGGCCTTTTCGGCCAGCTGTCGCTTCAGGCGGGCGTTCTCTGCCAGAAGCCGCGCTTCGGCTTCGCCTTTTTCCTCATGAAGCCGCGTCTTGCTGCGCCAGGAGTACAAAAGCGCTTCCGACACGCCCAGCTGCCTTGCTGCCGTCGGGACGCCCACGCGTTCCACGAGCTTCAGCGCCTCTTTCTTGTACTCCTCAGGATATTTGGTCCGGGTTCGCTTTTCCTGCTTCGCCTCGTTTTTCATGACCCACCTCTGACTGGTATTGTACTCGCTTGTCCGAGTGTCCATCAAAGGTGGGTAAGATCAGAATTCATCGACTTTGGCCCGCAGCTCGCGTTCCTCCGTTTCGTTGTAGACACAAAAGATCACCCGCTGGGCCGCAGCGGCATCATCGCGCCACGGAACGGAGATGTATTTGCCGTAGGATTGCACCAACCTCTTAATTTTGCCCACGGAGCCACTCCTTTTCTTCTTGATTGATCAGGTTCGGAAACAGAACCTCGATGACGACTCCCACGCGTTTGAACACGATCCAGCCGTTGCGAGAGGCCTCTTCGGCGAGTTCAAGGGCTTTGTCGAACGTGCAATCGAGCAACTTGGCGTACTCCGTTTGAAAAAGCGCCAGTCCTCGCACACCGGTGAGGTAGCCAAGGAGCAAAGCATACGAGACGCTCCCGGCGGTAGGATGAGCACGGGAGCGCACTTTTCGGGCGCGTCCCTGAAGGTGGCCGGACTGGGTCCACGTGGAATTGATGTTTTGCGCCGTTGATTTCAGCGTCGCCTCGCTGAATCGTCCGGGCTCCTGGGCATCGAGAAACTCCTCAAGAGATTCACGGGTGACACCAGCGCCCTCGGGAAATCTCAGAATGAACGGTGCCGTCGACCGGAAAACAGAGTCCCGAGCGAAGGTACAGAGCAAGGCCAGCAGTGGCTGACCACCGATGTCGCGATGCCAAAAGTAGAGCAGAGCCCGGAAAAGGACGTTCGTGCGGTCGAGGGAGTAAAGGCCCACAAGATGCCGAGAGGTGAGCGTGCGGGTCTTCCCCGAGCGCTTGCCGAGGCAGTTCTCATGGTCTATCGCCTGGAGATAATCGGACCTCTCCGCTTCAGGTCGGTGGACACAGGCCAACAAGCCCACCAGCTCCTCGAGCATCATGGTGCGAGAAGTATGAACGCCTCCGCGTTCGAAGCTGAACCCGAACCGGGATAAATGGGGATGTTTTTTCTTGTTTTTTGTTATGCTCATCGCTGGTCTCACGTGCTCCGCCTTGGCGAACCTGCTCGCCGATTGTGTCTCATGGGAATTTTCCTGGGAATCCTTGCCATGAACGGGTTTCACCCTGGGTCCGAGCAGGGGCCTCTTGCTCCTGGTGGATCGGTGACCGTGTTCCCGCCTTCGGCGTTCATGTCTCCGTAAACCAGAACAAACAGGGTTCCAACATACCAATCTGAGGTCCATTGTCAAGCAGTTTGTCGGGTTAGTTTCTGGAGGTGGCCGAGGGGCACCCACACCAAGAGGGGGGCCTGGGCAGTGACGAAGGGGCGGGGGGGGCTTGGCGCCATGGCGGGAATGAAAAAACCGCCCTTCCATGAGGAAGGGCGGTATCTCTATGCTGGCTCCCCGTGTGCAACCCTCTTCATAACCGTTCTCCACTCGGATGTCAATCCG
>CAYVKG010000212.1:0-2734 GCA_964451955.1 uncultured Tepidisphaeraceae bacterium | reverse complement strand
AGCCACCGTCCTCACCTTCCCCATGAACATGAACGGCTCATTGAAATCCACCCTCAGGTTCTCCGAACCCGACAACAACACCACCCCGCCCACCGGCCTCAACCCCGCGTTATGCCCTTCGTCCATCGCCAGCACAAAAGGCCCCCACGTCAACGCGCTGTACCCCTTGTTCGTGTGCTCCCCAACCACTCGACGCCCCTTGATCTCAATACTCGCCTCCACCCGCTCTCCGCTCTTCCACTCCCGAACCGGTATCTCCAACCAGCCGTCCCTTGCCTCCCCCTCCACTTCCGCCCCTCCAACCCTCAACTTCATCTTCCCCGCCCACCTCGGCGCCCTCGCCTTGAAACCAAACCTCGCACCCTGCCCCATCTCAAATTCATACCCAAACCTCACCACCGTCACCCCCTCACCTCCCTCCTCCGCATCCACCTCCACACGCACTCCCACCCTCTGCCCTCCCAGACTCGCCTTCACTTCCCCAAGCTCGTACAGATTCACCCCCAAACCGTCCCCTCCTTCCCCCTTGTAAACAAACCACGCCAGTCCCGGCAACATCGCCATGCCCCGCGGACCGCTCGATACGCAACAGTTCGGACCCGGACCATATGGCTTCCTCCCCACCAACGGCGTGTAATAACTCCACTGCGCGCCATCAGGCCTCTGCGCACCCGCTAAGTGATTGTACGCCGTCCGCTCGATCTCCTCCCCGTACTTCGCCTCTCCAGTCAAAGCCAACAACTGCGCGTTCAACTGCAACCACGTCACCGTCACGCACGTCTCCGCTATCCGCGACCCCTCCCCGTTCGGCAAAACGTGCCTCTCCCCAAAGTGCTCCCGCTGACTCATCGAACCCGTGATATACAAATGATTCGCGACGATGTCCTCCCACGCATTCTTGCTCGCCTGCAAGTACTCTCCCTCCCCCGTGACACGATACAGCTCGCACAACCCCACAAGATTCGACAACATCTCATACGCCTTCCCGTTCGCCGTCTTCTCCACTCGCTTCAACTCCAACAGCGACTTCACCACCCGCGGCCCTCCCGCTTCCTCATAACTCGCCACTATGTACCGGCAAAAATCCAGGTACTTCGCCTCGCCCGTCAACCGATACAGCATCACCATCGGCTCCAATACGCTCGTCGCCGCCATCCCAACGTGCTCCCCGGCCTTCACAATGCTCTTCCTGCTCGGAAATGTCCCAATCAACAAATCCCCAATACGCCTCGACGCCTCCAGCGCCGCCACGTTCCCCGTGTATCGATAGTACGTCAGCAAACCGATCAAATCATACTTGTGTACCCATACGTCCCAACTCGTCCAACGATTCTCCTCCGTATACGTCCCAAGATACCCGTCCGCACCCTGACATTTCACCAACTCCGCCACCACTCGGTCTATCTTCTCCTTCAACCGCCCATCACCCGTATTCACCCACGCCAACGTCGCCGCGTGCAGAAACTTCCCCACGTGCTCCCCTATCCACGCCTGCTCCCCAGGACGCTTCCGAAATCCCGCCAGCAAAACACTCTCATCCACCTTCACCAACCGCGCCCGCTCACTCGCCTCCACCCGCCGACCCAGCATCCCCTCCAACTTCACCTCCCCCACGCCCACCATCACCGCCGCATCCTTCACCTTCCCCTCCACACGATACGCCCTCTCCTCCGCTCCCCTCGCTGCCGCCATCCCCATCATCACCACCGCCGTCAATGCAATAACTCGCGCCAACATCGCCGCTCCCTTCTCAGATCCTCCCCCACACCCAACTCGCCCGTCGCCTCGCCCGCCTTACCTCCCTCCTTGCGGCGGCAAAATCACCCCCCGAATCTCCACCCGCCTTAGTTCCGACGGGCTTAGCAACATCAATCGCTTCCCTCGACCAAAATTCTGCGTCCAGTGCCGATTCCACCGCCCAACCCCAAGCGCCGTCGCATCACGCATCACCATCCCCTTGTGATGCGGCGGACTGTCAAACCACATCCCAAACGCCTCCCGACCTGTCCCCACACCGGCCGCTATGTTCTCTCCCGCCGCCTCCTCATACCCCGCGTTCCTGATCCGCATCCCAAAACTCCGCTCCGTTTCCGTCGGCGAATCGTGCGCAAAATACCTCAACTCCACCATCTCCTTGCTGTGACGACGCGCCGACTGCGACAACCGCAAATCCAACTCCAGCGGCAATATCCCCAACGCCTCCCGATACTCGTTCACCAACAACAAGTTCTCGTACTCCCTCTCGTCAACCTCCTCCGCAAGCGCCCCGTTGAAACCCTCAATCCGCCGACTCACCCGATATAACCACAACGCCCGACGCCCCGCTTCCTTCGGCTCCACCAACGGATCCGCTTCCGAAATCTCCCGCAACGACATCCCAAGATACTTCTCCGCCCCCTCCCGCAATCTCGCCTCCTCCTGCTCCAACCCCACCCGCGACCCAACCGGCCTCACCTCCCCAAACAACTTCAACAACTCCGGCCGACGCAACATCGCGTCACACACAAACGCCCGCGGACCATATGCCCTCTTCAATTCCCCCATCAGCGGCAAAAGTCGATCATAATGCTCGTGCGCAATCCTCACCGTCTCCGCTTCCCCTAATCTCTCGATGTTCTCCCACGCACTCCTCCGAATAACCTCCAAGTCCCGCTCCGCCGCCCCTCTCCAACGCGCATCCGCCCCCCCCCGTATCGCGCTCTCAATCCCCTGCCGGTCCCGAGCCAGTATCCAT
>CAYVKG010000211.1:0-2776 GCA_964451955.1 uncultured Tepidisphaeraceae bacterium | reverse complement strand
TCGCGGGAGAAATCCGTCCGCAAGGGGCACATTTCGACCCTTCACCTCTGGTGGGCGCGGCGGCCGTTGGTGGCGTGTCGCGCAGCGGTATACGGCGCGCTTGTCCCGGCGTCGCGGTTCATCCCGGAAAACGGGCCGGACAACAAGAAACAGAGTCTGGGCAGGGCCAATGCGGCCAAGTTCATCGAGCGGCTCTGCAAGTATCCGGGCAACCCTACCGTCATCAAGGAAGCCCAGAGGCACATTCTCGAAGCCCATGCCGAACGGTTGACCATCGAGAGCGGCAAGAAGGTCACTGTCAAGGACATAGAAGAAGGTCGCGCGCCTCGTCCCAAGGTGCTCGACATGTTCGCGGGCGGTGGGGCCATCCCTCTGGAAGCCTTGCGCCTCGGTTGTGAAGCTTACGCCCTCGACCTCAACCCGGTGGCGCACATCATCCAACTCTGCACCTTGGTCTATCCGCAGAAATACGGAAAGCCCGACCCCAATGCCCGGGGCATGACCGGTCCCAAGAACGCGAAGGGAGAAACCACCTGGGGCGGATTGGCCAACGAGGTCCGTTACTGGGGCGAATGGGTGCTCAAGAAGGTCAAGGCCGAGATCGGCGACCTTTACCCGCTCATACCCGATCCCGAGTACAAGGGGAACAGTCCGGCGGTCCAGTCAGAAATGTGGCAATCTTCGGACAAGGAAAGCATCCCTCCCGGATACCTCATACCGGTTGCCTACCTCTGGACACGGACGGTACGCTGCAAGAACCCTTCGTGCGGGGCTACTGTGCCATTGGTCAAACAGACCTGGCTTTGCAAGAAGAAGGGGCGGTATGCGGCGCTGAAGGTGGTCACACCCAGAGGAAAGAAGCAAGTGCGGTTCGAGCTTGCTCAGGTCGCATCGGAAGGAAGCCTCGGCTTCAATCCTGCCGCTGGTTCGGAGGGCGGCAACGCCACCTGCCCGTTCTGCGGGACCGTGGCTGACAGTGACTACGTGCAGTCAGAGGGAGCTGCGCGCAGAGTTGGCTTCCAGCGCCTCGCCGTTGTCTGCAGAAGCCCCAGAGGAAAGGGCACAACGTTCCTGGAGGCCAGTGATCTCGGAAACCATGGCCTCCCGTCTGAGGACGAGATCCAGTCCCGCCTCAACAGGTTGACGGCGCGGTCTGGTCTCACTCTGCCCGAGGAACCGATCAATCCAGCTCGCCCGTCTCCGAATGCACGAGGATTGACAGCCCCGACCCGACATGGCCTCACCAAGTTTTCAGCTCTCTTCCATCCGCGCCAGCTTCTCTCACTGCTCACGCAGTGCGAGGCGGTGCGCAACGCGGTCGAGACGATGCGCACGGAAGGTGTCGCCGATGACCGGGCGAAGGCCGTCGCCACCTACTTGGGCATCCTGGTTGACCGCATGGTCGACCGGGGCAGCTCAATGTGCCGATGGGACCCCAGCCGCCTGCTTACCCAGTCAGCGTTTGGCCGACCCGCCCTCGCGTTCGTCTGGGACTTTTCCGAAGCGAATTCCTTCGGCGAGGCCTCGGGCGACATGAATCAGGCCATCGACTGGATTGTGAAAGTCGTGGAACAGCTGGCGGGAATGTTCGAACCAGCCGTGGTCGCGCGCGGTTCTGCGCTGCGGCTGTCCCATCCAGACGCAAGCCTTGATGCCGTCGTCACCGATCCGCCTTACTACGACAACGTCCCCTATGGGGACCTGTCGGATTTCTTCTACGTGTGGCTGAAGCGCTCGATAGGCGACCTGCATCCCGAGCACTTCTCTTCGGAACTGACACCCAAGAAGAGCGAGGCGACCGCTTTGCCCTCGCGATTCGACGGCAACATGAAGGCGGCGAGCTCCGCCTACGAGGAGATGATGCTTGCTGCATTCAAGGAAGTAAATCGCGTCCTTAAGCCGGGCGGCCCCTTGGCCGTCGTCTATGCGCATAAGACGACACTCGGATGGTCGACCCTCGTGGACGCGCTGCGACGGGCGGGTTTCACTGTGAGTGAGGCGTGGCCGCTGGATACCGAGTTCGGCGGCAGACTGATGTCGCAGGAGTCCGCCGCGCTCGCGTCCAGCATCTTTCTGGTTGCCCGCAAACGTGAAGGTGCATTGACCGGCTCTTATGAGGACGAAGTACGGTCCGAGCTCGATAAGATCGTCCGAGAGCGGGTCGATTCGCTCTGGAAGATGGGCATCACCGGCGCGGACTTGGTCATTGCCGCTGTGGGCGCAGGGCTCCGCGCCTTTACCCGCTTCTCCCGCGTGGAGTACGCCAATGGGGAGAAGGTCCCGGCCGAGAAATTCCTGGCCGAGGTGGAAGGAGTCGTGCTGGAGACGCTGCTGGAAAAAATCTTCGGGGTAACCGGAACCGGCGTTGCCGCGGTGGACGGCCCAAGCCGGTTCTACGTGCTCTGGCGCTACGCCTACAAGGCGGCCGAGATGGACGCGGGCGAGGCCATCGTCTTCACCTATGGTCAGAATGTGGAGCTGGATGGTCAGAACGGACTCTCGTCCGGGAGCCGCGCGCTGGTCGAAAAGAAGAAGGGCAAGTACCGACTGCTGGACTTTTCCGAACGGGGGGACGACGAGAAATTGGGCACGCCCAAGGATGACGGTAAAGCCGCCCCGCTGATCGATATCCTGCACCGTATCCTCTGGCTCGTGGAAAACGAGCCCCGCAACCTGAATAGCTTCCTCGACGAAGCGCGACCGGACCGGGAGCGCCTGCGCTTGGTGGCTCAAGCCCTGGCCGGGACCGCGCTGGCCGGCAGGAAGGACGACGGGC
>CAYVKG010000210.1:0-2836 GCA_964451955.1 uncultured Tepidisphaeraceae bacterium | reverse complement strand
CGGTGGATTTCCAGCCCAGTTCCCGGCGGGCCTTTTCCGCGCTGAAATAACACCGTCGCCCCATCAGCCAGACGGCGTAGCGGGTGATCATCGGCGGTTTTTTCGTCCGGAACAAGTGCCCGAAACACTCCATCAGAAACGCAGCTCTGTAGGCTACCTTGTACGGCAGATGTTTCGTTACCGGAGGCGCGCCGAGCTCGGCCGCCAGCAGATTCATCCATTCCTTCTGACGCATTTCACCATCATTGCAGCAGTTGTAGGCCTGCCCGAGGGCCTTGGCCGAGTCGGCCGCCAGAATCGCTCCCTCGGCCACATTTCCCGCATAGACCACATTAAGACGGTTCATGCCGTCGCCAAGAATCTTGCACTTGCCCTCGCGTAAAAGCCGGGCCAGCCGAAAAATTGTCGCCCGGTCCCGCGGACCGTACAACCAACTCGGTCGAATCACCGTCAAAGGCAGTTGCCCCTTCTCATACATAGCCCACAAGTTACGTTCAGCCTGAACCTTGGCCCGGCTGTAATAACTCCAGCGATGCAGGTTCACGCCCAGCGGCGCGGTCTCATCGAGTACCAGCCCTTCACCATCTGGATGGCCGTATGAACTGATCGAGCTGATGTGCAGAAAACGCGCACAGCCGGCTTCGGCAGCGGCCTCGGCCAGATTCCGCGTGCCGTCGATCGTAATACGCACAAAATCCGCCCACGGACCCCAGTCACCCACCCGGGCCGCGCTGTGGTATACCGTCTGTACACCCTTGCAGGCCCGCCCCAGCGAAGACCGATCGGTGATATCGCCTTCGACGAACTCGACGCCCTGTGTTTTCAGCCAGTCCGTGTCGCTGCCCGCCCGGACCAGTGCCCGAACCGGACGATTTCGCAGGCGCAGTTGTTCCACGATATGGCTGCCCAGCAGACCCGATGCTCCCGTTACCAGATTCATAGCAACTCCTTATGCAGTCAAACTAAGGCAGTAACATAAGAAGGAATGGGCCGCTTCGTCAAGAATGGGACAGCTTGCTCAGGTTAGGGGGTGGAGGTTACTGGACACCTTTCGACCAACGAGGTACGGTTAAGCAACAAATAGAAACATTTTTTGGAGCATCTGCCATGTCGTGTACAAGACGCCAAATGCTGAAAAATGTGGCCGGTAGTGCCGCGGGAATCTCCCTGTTAAGCAGTTCGCTTCGGGCGGCGGTTGCCAGTCGCCCCGCCGGTGTGAAGATTGGTATGTGTGACTGGTCCCTCAAACGGATGGACCCGACGGTTTTTGCTCTTGCCCGCCAGATTGGCCTGGACGGCGTCCAAGTAAGTGTCGGAACGGCTGATAACAACCTATGGTTGCGTCAGCCGGAGGTACGCGAGCAATATCTCCAGGCCTCAAGGGCGGCGGAAGTGAAAATCTGTTCTCTGGCGTTGGGTGAATTGAATCAGATACCGCTGATGTCCGAGCCGCGTGCCGCCATTTGGACGGCCGACAGCATCGAAGTGGCCAAGGCGCTGGGTGTGCGGAATATCTTACTGGCCTTCTTCGGAACGGGTGAGCTGCGCGAGGAGAACGCCACGGATATACGGCGGGTCATCGAGGTGCTTAAGGAACTGGCCCCCCGCGCGGAGAAAGCGGGAGTGGTCCTGGGCGTCGAATCGTACCTGTCGCTCAAGGGACACCTGCGGATTCTCGACGCCGTTGCTTCACCGGCCGTGCAAGTCTATTACGATTTCTACAATTCGCATGTCACGAAGGGGTATGATTTCCGGAACGATCTGAAGGCCCTTGGCCGTGAGCGTATTTGCGAGGTGCATTTCAAGGAAGGTCCGCACATGCTCGGCGCGAGTGGAAAACCCGATTGGGGCTCGGTGGTCGCGGCCTTGCGGGAGATCGGCTACGAGGGCTGGATAGTCCTTGAAACGGTCGCCCCCAGCGGAGACATGGTGACCGATACCCGCCGTAATCTGGAATATGCAAACAATCTTTTCCGCTGACTTGCCGGCCGCTACTCGCTTGCGGACCGCCGCTTTTTCTCCAGCAATCTCCAGTAAGCGAGCTGTTTGCGTACCGATTGCGGTCCGGCATTGCCCTCGCTGCGGTAGCGGCCCACGACGTTGGCCGCGGTCAGATAGTTAAAAACGTCCGGCCCGATTTGTTTGCACGCCGCTTGAAAACGGGCAAGACTCAGGTCGGCCAGCTCGCAATCGGCCTTTTCGCATTGGGCTACCAGTTTGCCCACGATCTGATGGGCCTTTCGGAAGGGTACGCCTTTACTGACCAGATACTCGGCCAGTACGGTTGCATCGAGAAAGCCGCGCTCCGTCGCCGCGCGTAGACGATCCAGGTTAAAGGTCGTATTGCGGACAACCGCGGAGGTGATCTCCAGTGACTGTTTTAAGGTGTCGTGTGCGCTGAACAGGTGAATCTTGTCTTCTTGCAGATCGCGATTGTATGCCTGGGGCAGCCCCTTGGATAAGGTCAACATGCCGACTAGCGCCCCGTGCATGCGCCCGACCTTGCCCCGGATCAGCTCCAACACGTCGGGGTTTTTCTTCTGCGGCATCATCGATGAACCGGTACAGAAGGCGTCGCCGATGGAAACAAAGCGAAATTCCTGCGAGGCGAACAGTATCCAATCCTCGGCCAATCGGGACAGATGTATCGCGCACAACGCGGCCGCCGCCAGAAATTCGATGATAAAATCACGGTCCCCGGTGGCGTCGATGCTGTTCCGGGTGATATCGGCGAATCCCAGACGCCGGGCCACTGCTCGCCGGTCGATCGGCAGGGTGGAGCCCGCCAGCGCCCCGCTGCCCAGCGGACAGACGTTGACGCGCGCGCGGAGGTCCA
>CAYVKG010000209.1:1871-2848 GCA_964451955.1 uncultured Tepidisphaeraceae bacterium | reverse complement strand
CCCCCCCGCGCGCCCTTTGACCCGGAAACGCCGGCGCATAGACTTCACCCCCCGTGTTTCTGTTTTTTCGCAGTCTCTCCGGCTACGCCCGGAGGCTTTCGAGGCATCCAACATGAGCATCAATATCGAATTCGTCCAGGCTCGCCAGATTCTTGACTCCCGCGGCAATCCGACCGTCGAGGTCGATGTCGTTCTGGAAAACGGCACCCTCGGCCGCGCCGCCGTCCCCTCCGGCGCCAGCACCGGCGAAAACGAGGCCTGCGAACTCCGCGACGACGACAAGAAAAAGTTCATGGGCAAGGGCGTCCTCAAAGCCGTCGACAACGTCAACTCCAAAATCGCCCCGGAACTCATCGGCCTCGACCCCCGCGACCAGGAAGCCATCGACCAGCTCATGATCGAGCTCGATGGAACCCCCAACAAGGCTAAACTCGGCGCCAACGCCATCCTCGGCGTCTCCATGGCCGTCGCCAAGGCCGCCGCCGAAACCGCAAGCCTCCCACTCTACCGCTACCTCGGCGGAACCGGCGCCAAAACCCTCCCCGTACCCATGATGAACATCCTCAATGGCGGAAAACACGCCGACAACAACGTCGACTTCCAGGAATTCATGATCCAGCCCTGGGGTTTCACCAGCTTCGCCGATGCCATGCGGGCCGGCGTCGAAATCTACCACTCACTCAAGAAAGTCCTCGCCAAAAACAAAATGAGCACCGCCGTCGGCGACGAAGGCGGTTTCGCCCCCAACCTCGCCGACAATGAGGACGCCATCAAGGTCATCGCCGAAGCCGTCGAAGCCGCAGGTTATAAACTCGGCAAACAAGTCTTCATCGCCCTCGACCCCGCCGCCAGCGAACTCTGGGACAAGGACAAAAAGGGCTATAAGTTCTTCAAGAGCAACCCCGATAAGGTCCTCTCACCCGCCGAAATGGTCGACTACTGGGCCAAATGGATCGAAAAATACCCCGCCATCCGCT
>CAYVKG010000209.1:0-1861 GCA_964451955.1 uncultured Tepidisphaeraceae bacterium | reverse complement strand
GAAAACGACTGGGAAGGCTGGAAACTCCTCACCGACCGCGTCGGAAAAAAGGTCCAACTCGTCGGCGACGATATCTTTGTCACCAACATCAAGTTCCTCGAAAAAGGCATCCAGACCGGCACCGCTAACTCCATCCTCGTCAAGGTCAACCAGATCGGTACCCTCAGCGAGACCTTCGCCGCCGTCAACCTCGCCATGCGAAACGGCTACTCCGCCGTCCTCTCACACCGCTCCGGCGAAACCGAAGACTCCACCATCGCCGACATTGCCGTTGCCACCAACTGCGGCCAGATCAAGACCGGCGCGCCCGCCCGTTCCGATCGCGTCTCCAAGTACAACCAACTCCTCCGCATCGAAGAACAACTCGGCGAACAGGCCCAATTCGGCGGAAAGTTCTGGAACAAGTAATGCCGATAATACTGGCGGGCATCGTCTCGCCACTGCAGACCCCCTGATCTTCATGGGCGAGGCTTGCCTCGCCCTTTTGTTTTGCCCTGGACTGTCCGTAACCACTCTGCCATGACCGCCATGACGCCCTCCGAACAGAATACCGCCCGGCCCGCTTCCACCGTCGATCCGGCTGCCATCCCCGATGGACTCTTCGCTCTCGCCTCCTCCTCCCTGTCTGTTCATACGCCCCCAGCCGCCTCCCTTGCCGATTCCCCAAAACACGACCGCAATGGCTGGACCCTTGTCCTCATCTCCGTCGGCATCAGCCTCATCGCCTGCTGCCTCCTCATCCCTCAGGCCGACGAAAACCGACAGCAACTCTACCAGTGCGAAAAACTCCAGGCCGACCTCCAATACCTCCAGAAACAAGAACAGGTCAATCAGGAATTCATCAAACAGATCAACCAGGACCCCACACTCGTCGAACGCCTCGCCCAGCGCCAACTACGCCTCATCCCCAAAGGAACCACCACCCTCGATCTCCCGGGAGACTCCCCCTCCGACCTCGATCGATCCCCCTTCGTCCTCGTCACCGTCCCTACACCCCCTCCCTTCCCGGACTGCCCAAAAGTCGGCGGTAAACTCGCCGAACTCTGCCGCGATGCACGCACCCGCCTCTATATGATCGCCGGGGGGCTTATGCTCATGGCCGCAGGACTCGTCCTCGGTTACTCCCCCAAATCCTCCATTTGACAACCGCCTGCCGCCTTTCTCCAATGGGGCCCCAATGCCAATCTCCCTGGCTATCGAAACCTCCGGACGGGTCGGCTCCATCGCGATCGCCGACGGCGACCGCATCCTCGCCGAATCCCTCTTCCCCCACGGCCTTAAACACGCCGCAGGTATCGTCCCCATCATCCAACAACTCTGCATACAGCAGTCCTGCCTCCCTTCCGATCTCCGCGAGATCTATGTCTCCGCCGGACCGGGATCCTTTACCGGCCTCCGAGTCGGCATCACCTTGGCAAAGACACTCGCCTTCGCAACCGCCGCAAAAATCGTTGCCGTCCCCAGCGACCTCGTCCTCGCCGAAAACGCCCCTCCCGACGCCCGGCATATCATCATCGTCCTCGACGCCAAACGAGACCAAATCTTCACCGCTCGATTCGAACGCGCAGACGACCACTGGACCCAACGCGAATCCACCCACCTCGATTCCCTCTCCGCTATCCTCGACAGGGCACCCAGACCCGTCCATCTCCTCGGCGACGGCATCCCCTTCCACCTCAAACATCTCCCCCCCGGTGATTCCTCCGTCATTCTGACCCCCGAAGACACCTGGCGCGCAAAAGCCTCGGCCGTCGCTAGACTCGGCACCCAAATGGCCCTCGCCGGGCACTGCACCGACCCCTATCACCTCATCCCCATCTACATCCGCCCCCCTGAGGCCGAGGAAAAACGGCTTGCCGCC
>CAYVKG010000208.1:0-2863 GCA_964451955.1 uncultured Tepidisphaeraceae bacterium | reverse complement strand
GGGGGGGGGGGGGGGGGGGGGGGGGGGGGGGGCGGGGGGGCATGAAGTCTGCCCGGGGGGCCGGGGGGTTTGGGGTGGTCGTGATGTATGGAGGCGAGGGGCGGGGCAGCGGGGTAAGGCGGGTGCCCACGGGTGAAGGGTGGGTGGTTATTTTTCTTCGAGGAGTTTGGGGATGAGTTCTTCGTAGTTAGCGCGGGCTTCGACGGAGCGGCAGACGCCTTTTTTATCGATGAGGAACATGGTGGGGATGCCGTTGACGCCGAATTCCTTGGCGAGGGCATGCCAGCCTGGGTTGGCCTTGTCGAAGAGTTGGGTCCAGGGCATGTCGGCCTTGTTGTCGGCGAGGAACTTGATGAGGGCATCTTCAGAGCGGTCGCAGGAGACGCCGACGATTTCGAGGCCTTTGTCGTGGAAGTCGGCGTAGGCTTTTTTGACGCGAGGGAGTTCCTGCATGCATGGGCCGCACCAAGTGGCCCAGAAGTCGACGAGGACGACTTTTCCTTTGAGGGAGTCGGAGGAGAACTGCTGGCCATCGACCTTGAGGCCAGCGATGGTAAGAGGTTTGCCGACGAGAGCGCTGAGTTTCTGGGTGGCCTTGATTTGTTCGGAGAACTGTTTGGCGGCCTCGCTCTTGAGGTCGTCGGTGATGATTTTTTCGACGCGGGCCCTAAGTTCGGGGGAGGCGGCGCCGTTTCGTGCGGCCATGAAGACGAGTTGAGTGAGGTCGTTGCTTTGGGCGTTGGCGGCGGCGAGGGTTTGGAGTTCGTCGACGACCTTGGCCTGATCGGGGGCGTTTTTGGAGGATTTCCACCATCGAGTGAGGAGTTGGACGGCCTTGGCGTTGGCGGCGGTGGCGGGGTCAGGGCTGGTGGAGTTTTTTTGGACGGTGGCGATGGTTTCGTTGTCGCCGAGGAGACAGAGGAGGGCGAAGAACTGGTTTCGGGCGCCGGAGACCTGTGCCTTGGCGAGGGGTTGGACTTCGCCGACCTCTTCGAGGAGGGCGAGCATTTTTTTCATGGGGGGGATAGCTTTCTGGGCGGCATCGGCGCGTTTGGTTTCGTCGAAGAAGGCTTCGAGGTTGGGGACGACTTTTTGGAGTTCCTGGCCTGAGGCGTTGAGGTCGGCCATGATTTGCTGGGGGGTCCGTTTGGCCGGTGCGGGTTCATCGGCGGCGCGTGCGGGCGAGGCGAAGGGGATGAGGAGTGAAAGAAGAAGACCGATGGCGAAGCGGCGCCTGTTGCATGAAGTCATGTTGCGATTACCTGGTAAGAGAATAGGACTGTTAAGTAAGGACGCGAGGACATTATAGACGGATACGCGGTGGGAGAGAAATCGTTGAGGTGGAGGCTGTTTGGGGAGGGGTTGGTGCAGTTGGGAAGCGGGCGAGGGGCTAGAGGGTCCATCCTTGGCGGTAGTCGCGTTTGATGAGGGCATTGGCGTTGGGGTTGTTGGGGACGCGGCAGTTGGGGGCATCCCAGGAGATGCGGGAATCGAGGCGTTTAGCGACGTTTCCGAGGAGGCAGATTTCGGTGAGAGGTCCAGAGAAGGAGAAATCGGCGCTGGCGGGTTTGCCGGATTTGCATGCTCGGACCCAATCCATTTCGTGGGAGTCTTTGACGCGGGGTAGTGAAGGGTTGGGGCGTTTGTAGTTTTTCATAGCGGATTCTGGGAGGAGTCGAGGGGAGTTGCCATAGGTTCCGCACATGATGATGCCTTTGGAGCCTTTGAAGATGACGCCGCCCTCGGAATCGCCCATGACGCGGCCGTCTTCGAGTTCTGGGGGTCGAGGGGCGCGAGTTCCTTCGTACCAGGTGAGTTTGACGGGTGGGAGGGGATCTCGGGCGGGGAACTGGTAGGTGACGATGGCGGCGAGGGGGTGTGTATCGTCGTTGAGGCCGAGGGAGGTGGCTTCGATGGAGGTTGGGGGTGTGAGTTTGAGGGCCCAGAAGACGGGGTCGAGGGTATGTGCGCCGCGGTCGCCCATCATGCCGACGCCGAAATCCCACCAGCATCGCCAGACGAGGGGGTGGTAGGCGGGGTGATAGGGTCGCATGGGAGCGGGTCCGATCCAGAGGTCCCAGTCGAGAGTTTTGGGGACGGGTGGGGAGTCGGCGGGTTTTCGCCCCCACTTGGAGGACCAGTAGGCGTGTCCCCAGGGGTAGTAGGAGAGGGAGCACCAGGCGTCGACTTCGCGGATTTGGCCGATGGCGTCGTCCCAGATCCACTCGCAGATGAGTCGGCAGCCTTCCTGGGAATGGCCTTGGATGCCCATTTGGGTGGCGACCTTATATTTTTTTGCGGCTTGGGTGAGGACGCGGGCTTCGTAGACGTCGTGGGTGAGGGGTTTTTGGCAGTAGACGTGTTTGCCGGCCTGCATGGCGGCGAGCGAGATGACGGCGTGGGTGTGGTCGGGAGTGGCGATGAGGACGGCGTCGATGTCTTTTTGCTTGTCGAGCATGAGGCGGAAGTCGGAGTAGGTTTTTGCGTTTGGGTATTTGGCGAAGGTTTTTGAGGCGTAATCGAAATCGACATCGCAGAGGGCGACGATGTTTTGGGATTCGAGTTGGGAGAGGTTGGCGGCGCCCATTCCACCGACGCCGATGCCGGCGATGTTGAGTTTTTCGGAAGGGGGGGCGTCGGCGAGGCCGAGGACATGGCGGGGGAGGATGGTGAATGCGGCGGCGGAGGCGGAAGTGGAGAGGAAGGATCGACGGGAGAGATACGAGCGAGCCATGAGTCCTCCGGGGTAGTCGTGAGGTGTGATGGTAACTTGGGTGAGGTGATTTGGCGAGCAGAGGGTGCTGGGAACAGGGCGATTGCGTTTGATGGAAGCTCAAGAGAGGGCTACTTTTAGCAGATAGTC
>CAYVKG010000207.1:0-2978 GCA_964451955.1 uncultured Tepidisphaeraceae bacterium | reverse complement strand
TCCACCAGGTGGCGTAGGTGCAGAACTTGAACCCGCGGCGGTACTCGAACTTGTCGACGGCCCGCATCAGACCCGCGTTCCCCTCTTGGATCAGATCGAGGAAGCTCAGGCCGCGATTGCGGTACTTCTTGGCGATCGAGACGACCAGTCGCAAGTTGCCCTCGGAGAGTCCCCGCTTGGCCTCCTGATACTGGGCGTAGATGGCCTTGAGGTACTTGACCCGGTTGCGGAGGCTGGTGGGAGTCTCCTGCGTGCCCCGGAGGATGTTGCGGAATTCCACGAGCCAGGGCTCGCGTTCTTTCGCCGGGCCGCCGGCCTGGCGATGCGCGCTGAGGCGGGCCTTGAGTTCGTCGACGCGGTAGCTAAAGTCCTCCAGGGTCTTGATCATGGGCTCCAGTCGCTGGGTGCGGAGTCCGAGTTCCTCCACCAGCCACACGGCCCGCCGCCGGCCCCGGCCCAAGCGCCGCCATGCCGCGCGCCGCTCCCCCCACGGGCGCGACTTGCTGCTGGCAATGCAGTAATCCCGGCGATTTCGCTTCAAGAGCACGGCGAGCGTCCTCAGGTTGTGCGGCAAACGCCCGAGAATCTGCTCCTTCTCCAAACGGTCGGTCACGGAGACCTGCACGGTGCGGTCGAAGGGGAGTTCCCCTTCGTGGACTCGCCGCAGGGTGCGGACAATCTGCTGGATCACGTAGTCGCATTCCACGAGCTTGCGGCGGAACTTCGCCCGCGTGACCTCGATCTGCTTGGCCAGGGCGATTTCCTCCTGCCGGGTGAGCAACGGGATCTCACCCATCTGGGTCAAGTACATCCGCACCGGATCATCCGACCACGACTCGGTGTCCTCGCCGCCCAGCAGGTCCTCAATCCCTGCGTCCAGCTCGAACTCCTCGTCCTCCAAATCGTCAACCGGCTCCTCCAAGTCATGGTCGATATCCATGGCCTCTTCGGCCTTCTCCTCCAGGTCGATATCTTCCTCGGGAGGAGAGGTGATTTCATCCAGATCGTCGAGCAAAGCATCAGCGTCGAACAATGCAGCACTCCCTTACACGTTTCCAGATTGGTGAAAACGGCCCTTCACCCATGGCACGGCTGCGGCAAACCAACCAATTGTACCACCGATTCGACAGACCGGCGGTCCGCCGCGCTGTTTGGCAAAGGATTCGATTTACGGAGACTTCAACACCGTTGACAGAGAAGCCCGGCTGGCCACGACTCTCGCATCGCACAAACCTTCGTTGTCGGCCGAATGCGACATTCCCTGTCAGCCCGCATCCGGCGGGCGCACAACATCCACGCGGTTTGGCACGAAGACGATTCTCTCTCGCCACACCTCAACCGACAGGGCTTCACTCAACCGAGCGATTCGCGGACCAGCCACCCTCGGTGCTCTAAAAAGGCGGGAAGCACCACGCTTTCTCACCCGCGCGCCTCATGGTGCCGAGGCTTGGTTTTCGAGGGTCTGACCGTTTTATTCTAATCAAAGGGGCGCCGAAGTCCAGAGTCCTGCCGGCTTTTCGTACCCCCGCACCTCACCCAGGCAAACCTCCAGAAGCCTAGCCGCGTACAGTAACTGGCAAGTAGGGCGATCTGAAAAGATGGGATAGCTAGAGATTTTGGGCGATTTGCTGCCTCCCTCGGAGACTGGTCAAATGAATACTCTCTCTTCCTCCAGACGCTGCTGCGTGGGACTTGGTTCATCGTTCCGAGACGATTCCGCTGCCTCGCCCTGATTCGTACAATTGCCGTCAAGGCCCGGCGGCCGAGCATGTGCGGCCGGCGGGCTGTCCCGTTTTCGCAGGAGGGCCTGAGTGAATCCCCAATTCTTGCTCCCATGTGCATGTGGGAAGACCGTCCCCGTCGAGCCCGTTCAGGCAGGCAATCGCATCCATTGCCAGTGCGGGGCTGAGCTGCAAATTCCCACCCTCCTTGCGATGCGACGCCTGGAACGAGTCCAGGACTCCCCCAACAAAGGTACGAGCGACAAGCTCGTATGGGGACCAAAGCAAAGGCTGTTCGTGGTGGGAATTCTCATCAGCGCGACAGGGCTTGCGATGGCCACATGGTTCTACGCGACACGCCCCAGGAAGCCGGATACCACCCGACTTCCGCCGCTGCTGACGTTGATGCTTTGGGAGTCGCTCAAGACGGGAGTCGGCACCCCGCCGACCCCCGCCGAACAGGAGCGAATCGCGATCCTCGCCGGCCATTACCGGTGGGCGGTCCTCGGACTGGTGGTGGCGGTGATCGGGGCTGCGGTGTTGGCAGGTTCCCTGTGCATCCGAGGGTCGCGTGTCACGAGGGCGGATTGACGGAGGGAAGTGCTCGATGAGTCGTCCCAGGTCGACCCGCCGGACGTTCCTGAAGCGTTCGGCGACGTTGGCGGGCGCTGCGGCTGCGGCGCCACGGTCCTTCGGTAGGAACTTGTTGGCGGCCGGGCCGCTCGGGGACCGGCTGGGTGTGGCGGCCATCGGTGTTGGCGGACGCGGCTCCCACGTCGGCAACCAGGCCGCCCAGTTCGGCAACCTGCTCGCGTGCTGCGACGTCGATAGCGGCAACGCCCAGCGCTTCGCCGAGGGTATCGCCAAACAGAACCGCCGCAAGCCGGACCTCTACGACGACTACCGCAAGGTGCTCGACCGCAAGGACATCGACGTCGTGACCATCGGCACGCCCGATCACTGGCACACGAAGATCGCCGCCGAGGCGATGTTCGCCGGCAAGGACGTCTACTGCGAGAAGCCGCTCACGCTGACCATAGCCGAGAGCCAGACGATTTGCAGGGTGGTGAAGCAGACCGGCCGGGTGTTCCAGGTCGGCACGCAGCAGCGGAGCGAATACGACTACCACGACCGGAAGAGCAAGCGGACCCATCGCTTCGTCTTCTTGCGGGCCGTCGCCCTGGCGCGGAGCGGCCGCCTCGGCGCCAAGCTCAAGGCGATCAGTTCCGTAGGCGGGGCGAGTTCCGGGGGACCGTT
>CAYVKG010000206.1:0-3148 GCA_964451955.1 uncultured Tepidisphaeraceae bacterium | reverse complement strand
TATTGACGATTGATGATTGACAAGTGGCATCCACGGTCGCCAACCATCACGCCTTCGACCTTCGAGGGATTCTACCTCCTCCCCGTCCCCGCGCCCACCCCCCAAACAGTTGATTCGTGCGGAAAGACGATGGAGGATTGCCGGCCTGCCGTCGCCGCCGCCGGAATGTCGTGCTACCCAGGTCGAAGCTTCTCGTGTATGATGCGTGCCGGCTGTGCGTGAGAATCGTCTTGGATCCGAGAGGTACCCCGATGCATCTCAAGAACGTGCGCTTTCATCCGGATCGGTATCCGACCCGGGAGCACTATCCGTTCAACCTCGCCATCTTTCGGGAAACCGAGGGACTCGCGTTCCCGTCCCCGGTGACCTTCTTCGTCGGCGAGAACGGCTCGGGCAAGTCCACGCTCCTGGAGGCCATCGCCCGCCGGGCCGGAATCCACATCTGGCGAGAGGGCGAGCGGACCCGCTGCGTGGTCAACCTCTACGAGGACAAGTTCTATCGCGGCATCTCGATCGAGTGGGTCGATGCCCCGGTCCCCGGCTCGTTCTTCGGCTCCTCGATCTTTCAGGACTTCGCCCGCCTGCTGGACGAATGGGCCGCGACCGACCCGTGCCAGCTCGACTACTTCGGCGGCAAGTCCCTTCTGACCCAGTCGCACGGCCAGTCGATCATGTCCTTCTTCAGGGCCCGCTACGCCATTCGCGGCCTGTACCTGCTCGACGAGCCGGAGACGGCGCTGTCGCCCAAGACGCAGCTGGCGCTGCTGGACCTGCTGACGCAGCTCAGCGCCGCCGGCCACGCCCAGTTCCTGATCGCGACGCACTCCCCGATCCTGATGGCCTGCCCCGGCGCGACGATCTACAGCTTCGACCACACGCCGATCGAGCACATTCCCTACGAAGACACCGAGCACTACCGGGTCTACCGGAGCTTCATGGAGAATCAACGCGGACTCAGACCGTCGGACGCATCTTGACCTTCGCGCCCAGTTCGTACTCATTCAGAACGAGGGAACGTCCGCATCCCTCGCTCCTTGGGGACTGTGTCCCCGGTCGTTTGACGTTCTCTCAGTCTGGTTCCGGTTCGACCACTCTGCAGACGTTTCCGCCGCAGTCCCGGCACTTGCCTTGAAGAACGAGGGCGTCTTCCATCATCTCCGCCGTATCGAGAATGATCGAGACGGCCCCGAGGCACCGTCCGCACCAAACGTTCGCGAGAATCCTCTCCTGCAGGCATTGCGGGATTCTCTCCCACCGTTGTGCCGCCTCCGGCGTAAATGAGCCAATTGGATAAGTGGGCTTCGTCATCTGGTCCGCTCACTCGAAAACACCATCGCCGAACGATACCACATTCGTCAATTCGCTGTGTCGTGTCGTTAGATTTCTTCTGCGGTACGGGAGCGTCAGAACTCGTCCTTCATCCCGGCCATCCACTGCGGCCACTGGTCGTCGGTGACGCCGCCGGCGCGGGTCCACTTGTTGTTCGTGTTGAACGTCCTGTGCCACTTGAGCGTCCAGAGCTGCTTGAGCGCGACCTTGCGAACGGACCAGTCGGCGAACAGGCAGAATTGCGCGCCGCCGTGGCGGTTGACGCATAGCCGCTGCATCTCGTCGCTGCTCAGCGTCGGCGTCGTGTCGCCCTGGGGGCAGGGAACGTCGGCGTCGCGGGGCCAGCCGTCGACCCACCAGCCTTCGGTGAAAATCGGGATGTTGTCCGCCCCTTTGACCAGGTGGGTCCGCCAGTAGTTGGCGGCCGGCCCGCGTCCCCACATGCTCGTGTATCCCGCCGGGATGTTGCACATCCACCCGTTCGGGGCATAGCTGCCTTCGTCGCCCCCCTGGGAGGCAGGCACCGCCCAGGCCTCATAGGGGGTCTTCGCGGGACGGCTCTCGGTGACCGCCACGCCGGTTCGGTTCTTGGCCGCCGTCGGGCACAGCCACATCTTCTTATCCTTCGACAGCGGCACCATGGTCTCGCGCCACCATTCGCCGTTGGCGACGCCGGCCTCGGTGTTTTTCACCAGCCCGCTGTAGAACCGGCCGTTGTTCTCGTCGGTGTACATCGCGAAGATCAGGCCCCACTGATGCAGGTTCGACTTGCATCCGACGCCTCGCGCCTGAATGCGGACCCGCGAGAGGGCCGGCATGAGAACCGCCATCAGAATGGCGATGATCGCAATGACCACCAGCAGCTCGATAAGAGTGAAGGCTCGTCGTTCACGCATGGTCGTGCTCCTCAATCCAGACGCCCTATCCGCCTCACGTGCCACTATCGTACCAACATCCGCCCGGCAAGGCAAGTTTCCGTTGAAACCGACCTTCGGGCAACCCGCTCGTAGTGACGCCGTAAGACGTTCTCTTCGGCGTCTTCGCGGAGAGAGGCAGGGTTGAAACCCGCCTCAACGACCACTGTGGACTCCCCCATTGCGTAGCGGCTTCGACAGCCGTATCATTCACCCGAGAATACCTGTCAGAGACAATCATGGGAGATCATCGTATGTTCAAGCCGGCCGGCAATCGGACAGCCACTCTCAGGCTCGGGATCTCGTCGCTTCTTGTGTTCTTCGGCTGTCTCTCTTCGCCTTCCAATGCAGCGTCCCCTGCGAGCGGGCCGCTTCGAGTGTGTCGCCAGAATCCTCGGTATTTCGCAGACGCCAACGGCCGCGTGGTATACCTGACCGGGTCGCACACGTGGTCGAGCTTGCAGGACCAGGGGGCAACGGACCCGCCGCCGGTGTTCGACTACGACCGGTACTTGGACTTCCTGGAAACCCATCACCACAACTTCATCCGCCTGTGGGCCTGGGAGCAGGCCCGCTGGGCGCCGTGGTCGGACGGCAACGGACCCAATCCCAAGGACTGGTTCATCCAGCCCAATCCGTACGCCCGGACCGGACCGGGAACGGCAATCGACGGAAAGTGGAAATTCGACCTCTCGAAGTTCGATCCGGCCTATTTCGACCGGCTCCGCGAGCGGGTGAGGAAGGCGGGCGACCGCGGCGTCTACGTCTCAATCATGCTCTTTCAGGGGTGGAGTTCGGACAAGGGACCCGAGCGAGGCAAGCCATGGATGGGACACCCCTACAACCCGGCCAACAACATCCAGGGCTTCAACGGCAACCCGCACAGCGACACCGGGCCGGACCTG
>CAYVKG010000205.1:0-3171 GCA_964451955.1 uncultured Tepidisphaeraceae bacterium | reverse complement strand
GGTGATTCGCCGCCTCGAAAACCTCCTGGCGGCATGAAAACGGTCAGTTTGAGATCATGAGAAAGTGGTCTCTTCGCAGGAAATTCTTGTTCGGTGCCATCCTGAGCATGACTCTGGTCCTCACCATTCAGGCCTTCACCGTCCTGCGTTTGGTCAAAAACCAGTTTCAGGCAACCGTGCAATCGGCCAGCTCCGCAATGCAAATCCTCTCATCCGACCTTAGCTCACAGGCGGAACAAATCCTGCTGGTCGGCGCAGAGAGCACACGAGCTTTGCTCCAGGACAACCTCAAGAAACAGAAGGCTCTGCTCCTCGACAGCCTCAACAAGAAAGTCAGCAGCTTCTCGCAGTATCTCTCGCAGATCGCCCCCGAAGCGATCGTTTCCGAAGATTACGCCAAGCTCAAAGGCTATACCGGCCTGGCGGCGGGAAACCCCGAAATCCTCGCCGTCGAGTTCCTCGACGCCAAGGGAAAAAACCTCACCGCCAAGCACACCCCTCGCCCCTCCGATCTGCGAGTCGAAAACGAAATCAGCATCGACTCCGACAAGATCGGCAAGGTCGTGATCCACTACTCCACCGAGTCCCTCGATAACGAAATCGCCCGCCTCGATACCGACAGCCAGAGCAGCATACAGGCGGCCCTTCAGCAAAACCGCAAGGCCGTCGGCTCTCGCGTTGCCGAGCTGGCCAAAGCCACCGCGACCAAAGAGGCCGACCTCCAGCAGCGGATGCACAGCACCGTACGCGTCCTGTGGATCACCCCTCTCTTGGGAGGCGCCGCCAGCCTCATCATGCTCACCGGCGTTGTCTGGGCGCTGTTTGCACGCCTGATCCTCCGCCCCATCCACCAAATCACCGCCGATTTCGGCACCAGCGTCCAACAGGTCTCCAGCGCCGCCAACCAACTCTCCTCCGACAGCCAACGACGCGCTCACGGTGCCGCGACTCAGGCCGCCAGCCTCCAGGAAACCAGCAGCGAACTCACCGAAATCGCTGCCACGACCCGCCAAAACGCGGAAAAGGCCCAGCAGGCCAGTTCCAAGACCACCGCCGCCAGCACCGTCGCCGAGCAGGGGCGATTGGCCGTCGGACACATGGCCACCACCATTCGCGATATCAAGGATTCCGCCGACCAGACCGTGCAGATCATCAAGACCATCGACGAAATCGCCTTCCAGACCAATCTGCTCGCGCTCAACGCCGCTGTCGAAGCCGCCCGCGCCGGCGAGGCCGGAAGAGGTTTCGCTGTCGTCGCCGAAGAGGTCCGCAACCTCGCCATGCGATCCGTAGACGCCGCCCGCAGTACCTCCGAATTGATCGAACAGGCCCGAACCCATGCCGACCAGGGCGTTGCCGTCTCCACCGAGGTCGCTTCTCTCCTGCAAAGCATCGCCTCCGATGCAAAAGCTGCCGCCAACTTCGTCGCAGAGGTCTCCGCGGCCACCGACGAACAGGCCAAACGCATCGAGCACGTCAATTCTATCATCACCAGCGTCGACAAGGTCACCCAGGCCAACGCCGCCGGTGCCGAGCAATCCGTCGCCGCCTCCCAGGAGCTCGCCGCCCAGTCGGCCTCCCTCGACCAGAATGTCCGCTCCCTGACATGCCTCATCGACGGTTCAGCGTCTTGATTCGCCGCTATCCCCATATCCGCAAATTTAACCGAAAGGAGAAAATGATGCGTCGCTTCCAACTGTGGGCTCTGCCCTTTGTCACCGTAGCTTTCTGGCTGGCCCTGACTCTCGGCGCCCGCCACGCTCACGCCGAGGATTCAATCATCCGCTTCGGGGTCATTCCCCTCGAAGACAAGGCAACCATGTACAAACAGTTCACCCCCCTGGCCAAGTACCTCACCAAGGAGCTCGGCGTCGAGGTCAAACTGGTCATCGGCCAAGACTACCAGGCCACCATGGACGCCCTGGCCAAGAATGACGTCCAGTTCGCCTACCTCACGCCCACCACCTATCCCAAGTGCGCCAAACAGAACCCCGACGCCGGCATCGCCCCGCTCGCCCGATTCCTCGAGGGAGGCAAGGGCGTCTACAAATCCTGCGTCATCGTCCCCGCCAACAGCCCTGTCGCCGACGTCAAGGAACTAAAAGGCAAAAAATTCGCTTTCGGTGCCAAGGATTCCACATCCTCTCATCTCATGCCACGCTCCATCCTGCTCAACGCCGGCATTAACCCCGATAAGGATCTCGCCGAGGTCAAATACGTCGGGTCCCACACCAATGTCGCCGAAGCCGTCGCGCTGGGCACCTTCGACGCCGGCGGCGTCAAGGACTCCGTGGCCAACAAGTTCGCCGCCGAAAAAAAGGTCAAGGTCATCGCCACTTCGCAGGATATCCCCGAGTTCCCTGTCTGCACAAACAATAAAGTCGATAAAGCCCTCGCAGAAAAGGTCGTCGCCGCCCTCAATAAGCTCAACCAGCCATCCGACGACAACAAACTTATCCTGACTTCCATCAACTCAAAGTACACCGGCATCGAGGCGGCCAACGGTGCCGACTATGACTCCATCCGCAGCATGGTCACCACCATCTACGGCGAGAGCTTCTACAATCGCTGACCTGCCAATCCGCCGGCCAAGGCCACCCCGGCAGCCGGTGAAGTGATACTCATACGTTGCCATCGCTCACGTTTCACGATGGGAAGGCAGTTCGCGCGCCGGCATCAGCGTGCACAATCCGCCGTTGGGCCTCAGCCCTTGTCGGAGTCGGCGCGCCCGTGGTCGGGAGCATCGCCTCGCAGCGTCGCGATCGCGTGGGCAAGGACGTCGAGCAACGCACTCAGATATTCGCTGGCCGCCCGACTTAGCCGATGCTCCGCCGCCACGCCCCCGCCCCCACGTACTCCAGATAACCCCATCCAGCCATCCCGCCTCTTCCTTCCCACGCCCCCGCATACTCCCAAGGCACACATCAGGCAATGCCGCAGGTTCTCCCTCACCCGCCTACTCGCGGGGGAGGGTCAGAAAGCCGCCTCCGCCCACCGCCCTCAATCACTCACACCCCCGTCACCCTCCGCCACCGCCCCAACCGCCGCCGCCCGCCTCACAAAACCACACCCACTCCCGCCTTCTCCCCTCTGCCTTCCAACTACGTGTGCGTTCCGCGAACCTTTCAATTACCCACATGTTTGGCCAAGCTGAAGCCGAGATGGATGTCG
>CAYVKG010000204.1:0-3255 GCA_964451955.1 uncultured Tepidisphaeraceae bacterium | reverse complement strand
CTACCTTCGCCACCGCCATTGACCCCCCCGCTCTCCAAGCTAATCTGCCCCCAGGCCAATCCCCCAGGATTACCTCGAACGAGTCTACGCCGGCGTCCTCGGCAAAATCATCGGCGTCTACCTCGGCCGCCCCTTCGAAGGCTGGGCCCACGATCGCATCCTCAAAGAACTCGGCGAAGTCTGGTACTACGTCCACGAAAAACTCAACCTCCCCCTCATCGTCACCGACGACGACATCTCCGGCACTTTCACCTTCCTCCGAGCTCTCGAAGACTACGCCAACTCCCCAAACCTCACCGCCGCACAAATCGGCCAAACTTGGCTCAACTACATCATCGAAAATCGCTCCATCCTCTGGTGGGGCGGATTGGGCATGTCCACCGAACATACCGCCTTCCTCCGACTCAAACACGGCATCCCCGCCCCACGCTCAGGATCCATCTCCCTCAACTCCAAAGTCGTCGCCGAACAAATCGGCGCCCAAATCTTCATCGACGGCTGGGCCATGGTCGCCCCAGGCGACCCCGAACTCGCCGCCTCACTCGCCCAACGCGCCGCCTCCGTCTCACACGATGGCGAAGCCGTCTACGCTGCTCAACTCCTCGCCGCCATGGAGTCCCTCGCCTTCATCGAGCCTTCGCTCGACCGGACCCTCGACACCGCCCTCAGCTTCATCCCCAATAACTCCACCATCTTCCGCCTCGTCTCCGACCTCCGTAACTTCCACGCAAAACAACCCGACTGGCGACAGGCCTTCGCCGACGTCCTCCTCAAACACTACGGCTACGACAAGTTCGGCGGCAACTGCCACATCGTCCCCAACCACGGCGTCGTCATCCTCGGCATCCTCTACGGCCAAGACAACTTCCAAAAGGCCCTCATGATCACCAATACCTGCGGCTGGGATACCGACTGCAACGCCGGAAACGTCGGCTGCTTCATGGGCATCCGCTTCGGCCTCCACGGCATCTGCTGCCACGGCCCCGATTGGAGAACCCCCATCGCCGACCGCCTCTACCTGCCCACCGCCGACGGCGGACGCTGCATCACCGACGCCCTCACCGAAACCTACAAAATCGTCAACATCGGCCTCGCTCTCGCCCACCTCGATCCCCTCTCCCCAAAAAACGGCGCCAGATTCCACTTCTCCCTCCCAGGATCCCAGCAAGGCTGGACCATCGAAGACTCCCCGGAATCCCGAAACACCGCCAACCTCGCCGCCTACGCTATCGCCAGCCAGGACCGCTCCGACTCTCAACCCTGCCTCGGCATCTTCCTACAGGAACTCGCCCCAGGCCGCGTCGCCCGCGCCTCCACCCCAACCTTCATACCCCCTGACGCCCACAAAATGCCCGGCTACACCCTCATGGCTTCCCCCACCCTCTACCCCGGCCAGACCGTCACCGCCCGCGTCGGCCTCGACGAGGCCTCCAGCGGCCCCGTCTCTTGCCGCCTCTATCTCCGCTTCTACGACGAGCGAGACCAGCTCGTCCGCCTCTATGGCCCAGATGCCCACTTGCGCCCGGACGACATCCAGAATCTGATCTGGACAGTACCCCACATCGACGGGCCAATCGCCGACATCGGTCTCGAAATCGCCGGCTCACCAGACGCCAGCCGCGGCATCGTCTGCCTCGACTACCTCACCTGGTCCGGCTGCCCCGATGTCGTCTTCAAACGCTCCCGCGCCGGCGGCTCCATGTGGCTCCGAGCATGGGTCGATGCCATGGATTCCGTCCTCACCTGGGACACCATCCCCGAAGACTTCCGCTTCATCAAAAACGAGGGCCGCGGCCTCCTCAGTACCGGCACCCGCGAATGGACCGACTACCGCGTCTCCGCCCACTTCACGCCCCATCTGGCCAAATCATTCGGCCTCGTCGCTCGCTATCAGGGCCTCCGCCGCTTCTACGCGCTCCTCCTCGATTCCGACGGCCACGCCAGGCTCATCAAAGCCCTCGACGGCGACCACACCCTCGCCCAAATGCCCTTCCCCTGGCAGTTCACCAACACCTACCACCTCGCTCTTCAGGTCCAGGGCTCCACTATCCAAGCCTGGATCGACAACCAACTCCTCTTCACCGCCACCGACAACGACCGCCCCCTCGCCGGCGGCGGCATCGCCCTCCTCTGCGATCAAGGCCGCGTCGCCACCGGGCCCGTCCTCGTCCAGCCCCCCCAGCCACAGTCCTCCCCTACCGCGATCTCAACTCGATCAGACTGATCCGGCTAAACACGCCCTGCTCGCCCGGTCCGGCCGCCCGAAAACCCACGCCCCCGACCCCGTGATCCCCAACCGCCATGCCATGGATCTTCCGCCCATCCAGAAATACCTCTACACGCTCCCCCACGCACTCTATCGCGAGGCGGTGCTTCTCGCCCCGACGAATCTCCATCGGCAATGCAACCGGTTCCGCAATCGTCCATTGACCGTTCTTCCGCACATGCGGCCTCAGTGTGTTCGGCCTGGTCTTGAACTCGGGCGCGTTGTACGAACTGTCCGCCGACTGTATCTGAAACATGACGCAATCCGCTTCGCTCGCGGCTCGCACAACAACCCCCGCAATCCCCTGACCCTCCTTCGGAAGAACCACATCGCATTCAAAGCGATAATCCGTATGTCCCACGCCATCCATCAAACCGATGTCTCCGCCTGTCACATGGAGCGAGTCGCCTTCGAACCTCCACGACTTGTTCGCCAGCCAGATCTCAGGCCGCTTCTCGAGGCTCTCTCCATAGATCGGGCGATCCATCCGCTCGCTGAGTTCGACGGCTCGCTTGGTCAATGCGGCAAGCGATTTGAGTGCAGGAGATCCCCGAGGAACCACCACCAGATCGACGGCAAACGCGGACCTTGCCCGCGTTCTGACTTCCGACCAGGGGCACATCAGAATCGGCCTCGCGCTCTCGATCGCCTGCGCTATTTCAACTTCGCTGGCATTCCTGCCAGAAAGCGCCACCGTGCCATAGGCATCCTCACCGACACGAGGCAGGTCAATTGTGCCGGAATCGGTCACCTGCGCCAGGAGGACTGGCCGACCGGGCGCGGGCACACGTTCGGCCAGCAGGGCGCGAGGCCCGGAGAACACGGTGACATCTTCCAGTCTCGAAATCCGGTCCGCAGGGGGTCTGACGGAGGCGAACCGCCTGGCCTCAATGGACAGGCTTGTCTCGAATGTGACGATCAGCGACTGCCCGGCGCGAAAGGCCCGTGCGATGCGCAGATACCCGGCTTCGATTGGAGCCGCGATTACA
>CAYVKG010000203.1:0-3268 GCA_964451955.1 uncultured Tepidisphaeraceae bacterium | reverse complement strand
CAGGCGTGACGGGCGTCTGTGGCGTAACCGGTGGCTCGGGCGTGATCGGCGGCTCGGGCGTGACGGGCGTCTCGGGCGTGATTGGTGGCTCGGGCGTGACGGGCGGCTCGGGCGTGATTGGCGGTTCGGTTGGAATGATCGTGATATCGTTGGTGAGGGCGTCATTCTGCTCGGCGGTCGGAATCGAGATGTAGTCAACGCCGCCGCCGCCAACCGCTTTCATTGCTGCCGCAATCGGGCCGTTCTTGACCCCGAAGACGAGCCGATCGTTGCCGGGCCCGCCGATCAGGCTGATCGTCTCGATGTTGTCGTTGACGAAATTCCAGACTACGCCGTCGATGCTTACTTCATAGCAGGTTGCTCCAAGTGCCCTGACGGTGATCTTGCTGCCTTGCGACGAGGCTCGCGCGTACAGCACGCCACGTTCGGCATAGATCTTCGCCGGGGTCATGCTGGCTGCCTTTGGGGCGGTTTTCTTTTTTGTTGCCGCTGCCGCGGGTGTGGTTGCGCCCCAGTTGCTGAAGAGGTTTTTGCCGCCAGCGCCATCCAGGACGTTGATCCCTTTTCCGCCGTCGAGGGTGTCGTTGGCGTCGCCGCCGACCAAGGTGTCGTTGCCGTTGTCGCCTTTGAGGACAACCGGTGTGGTCATTCCGGTGGCGTCGACGTAGTCATCTCCTTGTCCGCCGATGATGCATTCAATGTCGGAGCAGATGCTGCTTACGGAACCGATGCCGGTGCTGTCATTGGGGAGATTGTCCAGCGTGATGTTCAGATTGGAGGAGAAACTGGAGAAGTCCACGACATCGGAGCCATTGCCTCCGCGAATTGTCTCATTGCCCTGACCGGGGACGATGGTGTCGTTACCAGGCCCGCCGTTGATGACGATGGGGATGGCGACCTCTTTGCCAATGCGGATGGTATCATGGCCTTTCTTGCCGTTGATAGTGAGGTGGGTGGCGTCGAGATAGAGGGCGGGGAGGCCCTTGTTGACGTACATCTTGAGGTAGCCGCCTTGGAACTCGACGCGAATGTCATCGGCGCGATCCGTGCCATCGAGGGTGTACGCGTAGAGCATCCTGCGTTCTTCGAGGGCCTCACAGATGGGCGCGGCGGCGCTGGCGAGCGCGGTGCGGGATTTTCGGCGGCCCCGATGCAGGCGGATTGCATTGAGTCCAATCATGAGTTTCCCTATCCTTGCTGCGGGCCGAGCGTGCATTCGAGGGTCTATCTAACTCGCCCATTCAACGCAGTTTGACTTACGATATGTGGAAAGGGACAGGCAAATCCGCTGATGAGGAAAACCGGAGTTTTCGGAGCACGCCAGGTCCGAAGAAAATGGGGGGGCACGTTATCGGGCGGAGGGGGTTGTCCGCGAGGGGTGATAAAGGCTCATGGGTGTTTGGGCCCTGGCTCGGACTTGAACCGGTGCTCGGTGCCAGCGCGGAGGCGAGAGATATTGGAGCGATGGCGAAATGTGACCAGGATCGCCACGAGAACGGAGAAGCAAAAGAGAGGCAGCTGTTGGGCAAACGGTTTCCAGTCCAGTGCCAGGGCGAAGCCCAAATAGAGGGCTGGGAAGGCAAGCGAGGCGAGGATGGAAGCGAGAGAGACGTATCGCCAGATGAGGAAAGTGGTGAGCCAGATGCCGAGGGTGAGGATTGCGGGGTAGGTGTAGTAGGGGAAGAGTCCGAGGATGACGCCGGCGGAAGTGGCGACCCCTTTGCCGCCCTTGAAGCCCAGATAGATGGGGAACATATGGCCGAGGATGGCGGCGAAACCAACAAGCAGCCAGAGGAGGTGGGTTTGCCAGGTGAGGGGTGTTGAGCGGAGGATGAACCCAGCGGAGAGCATGGGGATAAGCGACTTGGAGAGATCGAGGGAGAAGACGATGGGGAAGAAACGTGCTCCGAGCAGGCGAGCGACATTGGTTGCGCCGATGTTTTTGGAGCCGGCCGTACGTGGGTCGACGCCTTTGGTGAGGGCGATCAGGAGTCCGAAGGGGATGGAACCGAGGAGATAGGCTGCCGGGACGAGGCAGGCCAGAAGAATCTGAGGAGAGGGCATGGTGGGGGAGTTGTAACCGATTTTGGGGAGGTTGTCCCATGTGGTATCGGGGAGGGAGGCACTGTGTGGACGATGTCGCGCACGGGGAATACGATTGTGGGTGGATGAGCGGCGGGGGAGTTTTCGCAGGATTAATGGGATGGATGGAGTGGAGTGTTTTCGGGCGTGATATGATATATTGACGGTAGTCATTATAAGTCCTGGAGAGATGCGCATGACGAAATACGCTTACTCGTATGATCGAGAGGACTACACGGGCTCGTTTGACACGCCGGAGGAGGCGGTGGCGGAGGCAGTAAGCCGATCGGAGGGTTTGGCGAGTCCGCCGACGGAGGTCTACGTGGGCATTTTGGCGGAGGCCGATCCTCAGACGACGGATCATGCTGAGCGGATTGTGGACTCGATGAATCGGCGGGCGCACGTGGACTATGGGGACTCGGCGGAGCGGTACTTGAAGAACGTGACGAAGGAGCAGATGGCGGAGCTGGATCGGGAGGTGTCGAAGACGATCCAGGCGTGGCTGGAGAGGAATGGCCTGATGCCGACGTTTGTGAAGGTACAGGGGATTCGGGAGTATCCGATTCCGGTGCCGGGTTTCGCGACGCTTCGTTCGGGCAATGGTCCCGAGGCGAATGGGCTTTGATTGAGTGACGTCGCGGTGTGGAAGCAGGCGTGTGCATCTGGGGGCTGAGGAGTGTGACAGGATCTCCATCGACCGAAGGCGGCCGGTGGAGTTTTCGTTTGTGCGGGGAGTGGGGGGATTCCAGAGGCATGATGCGACGGGGGAGTTGATGCTGGGCGAAGCGGCGTTGTTGGTGGGGTGGGGTAGGCGGAAAGGGTGGTGGCGGAGGGGGTGAGGTTTGTAAGGGGAGGATTGGCCGGGGGTTGGGGTTTTTGAGGGGTTGGA
This sequence comes from uncultured Tepidisphaeraceae bacterium, assembly GCA_964451955.1. Taxonomy (GTDB): domain Bacteria; phylum Planctomycetota; class Phycisphaerae; order Tepidisphaerales; family Tepidisphaeraceae; genus JAPLNB01. Next base: position 297 of record CAYVKG010000203.1, on the reverse strand, counting down.
AAAAGGGGCGAAAAGCGACAAAAACCGACCGAAAGCGACGTGAGGGGAGGTAAGGCGGCTGGGAGTGGAGGAAGAGACGGCAAGTGATTGAGGGCCGAGCGCGGAACCCCCTGCTTGCCCTGGCCCGCGAGCAGGCCGCGGGGAGGGAGAAGAAGGTGGTGGCAAGTGCTGGCCACGGTCGTGCGCATGATAGTCCTCCTATATATAGGGGTGGGTTTGCGCGGGGATGGCGGGTTTGGCGCAGCGCGAAATGGGAGAAGTGGGGATTTCGTGGGGAAAATGAGGAGGAGATTTTTT
>CAYVKG010000202.1:0-3303 GCA_964451955.1 uncultured Tepidisphaeraceae bacterium | reverse complement strand
CCCCCTCCAACAACCCATCCCCCTCTCCATCCATGACCTCATCCTCAACGCCCCCTCCATCAACCCCACCTGGCTCCGCGCCGGTTTCCTCCTCGCACTCGTCGGCTTCGGTACCAAAATGGGCCTCGCTCCTCTACATGCCTGGAAACCCGATGCCTATGGCCAAGCTCCACCCCCCGTCGCAGCCATCCTCGCCGGCGCCGTCACCCTCGGCGCCTTCCTCGGACTCCTACGCGTCTACCAGATCTGCGCGGCCGCCGGTCATGCCCCCTTCGCCAACGCCTGGATGATCGCCTTCGGCCTCCTCTCCGTCGCCGTCGCCGCCGTCTTCATCATCGGAAACCTCGATTACCGCAGGCTCCTCGCCTACACCAGCGTCGAACACGTCGGTATCCTCGTCCTCGCCGTCGGTCTTGACTCCGCCGGCCAACACGCCGCTATGCTCCACTCCCTTCACAATACCCTCAATAAGGGCGCCATCTTCTTCCTCGCAGGCTTCCTCTGGCGAACCTACCGCTCCAACCGCATCCCCGATATCCGCGGCGCTATCCATCAACACCCCGTCGCTGGTCTCCTCCTCCTCGCCGCCTTCTGCGCTACCGCCGGACTCCCGCCTTTCGGTATCTTCTTCACCGAATTCGCTATCCTCCTCGCTGCCGTCCAACAGGCACAATGGACCGTCGCTATACTCCTCCTCATCACCCTCGCCCTCGTCTTCGTCGGCCTGGCCAACGCTTTCCTCCCCATGGCCTTCGGCCAGCCCTCCCCTCCGCCCCAACCACCCCACCCTAACGCCCCAACCGCTTCCTGGCGCAAACCCGTCATGCTCCTCCCCACCGCCACACTCCTCCTCCTCGCTCTGCTCCTGGGACCCTACCAGCCCACCACCGTCCGCAACGCCCTCCGCGACGCCGCCGCCTCCCTCCAACCAAATCCCCCCCGCCTCGCCTCCCTCACCCATGCCCCGGAGCCCACACCATGACCACCTTCCGACACGCCCAAGCCGTCTCCGAATCCGACGTCCACCTCGTCCCGCCCGAACGTCTCGCATACCACCTCGCCTCCGCACGCGATCGCGGAGGACGACTCGCTCAACTCTTCGCCAGACGCCTCCCGGATGCCTCCCTCAGGCTCTACGCCATCCTCGCCTTCGATCTCGCCGGTCAACTCGAAATCTGCGCCTCACCCCTCCCGGCCACCAAAACCGCCTATCCCTCCGTCACCACCCTCTGGCCCGCCGCACAAGCCTTCGAACGCGAAATCGCCGAACAGTTCGCCATACATCCCGTCGGACACCCCTGGCTCAAACCCCTCCGATATCACCCCCCAGACAACCACGCCCCTCACCCCTGGGGACCCTTCGACCCCGACAAACCCATCCCAGGCGACTACCCCTTCTATCGCCTCCACGGCGACGAGGTCCACGAAGTCGCCGTAGGACCCGTCCACGCCGGTATCATCGAGCCCGGACATTTCCGCTTCCAATGCCATGGCGAAGAAGTCCTCCACCTCGAAATCGTCCTCGGTTACCAACACCGCGGCGCCGAACGACTCCTCCTCCACCCCAACCCCACCCGCTCCATCAAGGTCGCCGAAACCATCGCCGGCGACACCTCCGTCGGACATGCCCTCGCCTATTGCGCCGCCCTCGAAGCCCTCGCCTCCCTCAACGTCTCCTCCCGCGCCGCCGCTATCCGCGGAATCGCTCTCGAACTCGAACGACTCGCCAATCACGTCGGAGACCTCGGCGCACTCAGTCTCGATATCGGCTTCCTCCCCGCTTCCGCTTTCCTCGGGCGACTCCGCGGCGAATTCCTCAACCTCACCCTCCAAATCTGCGGCAACCGCTTCGGCCGAGACCTCCTCCGCCCAGGCGGCGTCCAGTTCGACATCCACCACGACCTCGCCCAATCCCTCCACCGCAAAATCGACTCCCTCCGATCCGAAGTCCTCGAAGTCCTCAATATGCTCTTCACCCAACCCTCCGTACTCGCACGATTCGAAGGCACCGGCGCTCTCACCCGCGACCTCGCAGACCAGATCGGTCTCGTCGGACCCGCCGCCCGCGCCTGTGGCTGCGACCGCGATGTCCGACGCGATCACCCCCTCGGCGTCTATCAGTTCGCACTCCTGCCCGTCGCTATCGAAAAATCAGGCGACGTCTACGCCCGCGCCGTCGTACGCTGGCTCGAAATCCAACGCTCCCTCGAATTCCTCCTCGACATCCTCTCCTCACTCCCCGACGGCCAAATCGCCCTCCCCCTCCCGCCCCTACGACCCAACTCCATCGCCGTCGGCATGACCGAGGCCTGGCGAGGCGAAATTATCCACGTCGCCTTCACCGACCCCAACGCCAACCTCTCCTTCATCAAGGTCAAAGACCCCTCCCTACACAACTGGTTCGGACTCGCTCAAGCACTCCGCGGCACACCCATCTCCGATTTTCCCCTCTGCAACAAAAGCTTCAACCTCAGCTACGCAGGACACGACCTCTAAAACCCTATCATGTTCAGCATCCTCACAACTCGACTCCACCAGGGACACAAAACCATCTCGTTCCCAAACGATATACCCCAACTGCCACCCCCCTACCGCGGCCTGCCCCTCCTCGATCCCGCCAAGTGCCCCACCAACTGCTCCCTCTGCCAACACGCCTGCCCCACACAGGCCATCACTCACTCCCCTTCCCTCCAAATCGACCTCGGTAAGTGCCTGTTCTGCACCGCCTGCACCGACGCCTGCACCCAACACGCCATCGCCTTCTCCTCCGACCACCGACTTGCCGTCTCCAAACCCGAACACCTCCTCCTCACCGGTCAACAACTCCAACTCGCACAAGGCCTCGCCGACCAACTCCAAAATACCCTCGGCCGCGTCCTCCGACTCCGTCAGGTCTGCGCCGGCGGCTGCAACGCCTGCGAACTCGACACCAACGTCCTCAATACCGTCGGCTGGGACCTCTCTCGCTTCGGTATCCAGTTCGTCGCCTCACCTCGCCACGCCGACGGCCTCGTCCTCACCGGCCCCGTCTCCAAAAACATGCGACTCGCCCTCCTCGATACCTACAACGCCATCCCCTCCCCAAAAATCGTCATCGCCATCGGCGCCTGCGCCATCTCCGGCGGACCTTTCCGATCCAGCCCCGCCGCCTCCGACGGCCTCCAAGGCATCCTCCCCATCGACCTCTACATCCCCGGCTGTCCCCCACACCCCCTCACCATCCTCGCTGGCCTCCTGCGACTTATCCACCGCCGGGGGGGGGGGGGGGGGGGGGGGGGGGGGGGGGGGGGGGGGGGGGGGGGG
>CAYVKG010000201.1:0-3396 GCA_964451955.1 uncultured Tepidisphaeraceae bacterium | reverse complement strand
TGACCTCCGGTAGGCTCGCCCCGCTTCTTGCCAGATGGTGCTCGTGTGCGCTTACCCTCAAGCAAATGTCGATCGCCATGCGCTTGTGCAAGGCATTCGCCAGACTCCCCGGCTGGTCGGTAGCCAGGATTACCGTGCAGGGCTGGATCTCAATGCGCTCCTGAACGGTATCTTCGGCGACTTCGTCGCTCCGCTTGGACCGCTTTGCGGCGGGTACGGTGATCTTCGATTCGTCGATCATCTCCAAAAGGAGTTCTTCGACGCTGGGCTTCAGGAAATGCGCCTCGTCAATGAAGAGGATGTCGTTGATCCGGATCTTCCTGATCTTCGGTACCAACTCTTCGCGAGGAAGTCTCCCTCTAGTTTCCAGGCAGCCCGTTCCGTATTCCGTCGCCAAGGCTCGCGCCAGCTTGGTCTTCCCGAGCCCCGACGAGCCCTGGAACAGGGCGTGAGGAAAGGGCACCTTGTGGGTCTGCGCACCGGCAAGCATCTGCCGGAGCAGGTCGACGTTTTCTTTCTGCCCGATGAAATCGTTGAACTTGGGTGGTCTTCTAGGCATGCTTCGTTCTCACTCTACAGAGTCATATCGCCCGCCTTGGCGATTGCCCCGATCCTTGGGTTTTGTTGCGTAGCTGTAGTCTCGGGCCACGCGGTGGAGCACGATGTTTCCATCGGCTCCACCGCGGCCCGCGTTAGGAAAAACACCCTCTCAGCCAAAACAGGTTGAGGGTGTATCCTTGTGTCTACGCATCGATTGGCAAGAGGGAGACGTCCTCACACGCATACACCAACCGGCGATAGGCATCGAGCCCTTGGAGGAAGGCGAGCAACGACTCCGGCGGCGCCGCAGCGATGTCCGCCAGGACATCGTGCTCGTTGTACTGCGCCACTTCGATCCCCTCGTAGCGGAACTTGTCTTCCACCACGGCGCGCAAGACGGACTTCACCTTGTCTACCGCACTGCGTCCCTTCAGGAACGGAACGTGGGACTGCCATAGCGTGACTGCTAAACACATTCGACTTGTGAACTTCATACAAAACTCTCCTAAACAGTTGATGCAACGTCCGCGTAGGCGTTGCTGTACCGGCGGTCGCGGCGAACAACAGGTTGGCCGCACCTCGGTGCTGGATGCTGGGGCATAGGTAGCCCCTGTGTCTCTCACACCTCGCGTCGCTGAATTGCACCTCCTTTCGCGACGCGATCTCCGCGCACTGCTACCCGCGATTCGAGCAACAGTCGCGTCGAGTCTGTGGCGAACGGGTCGCCACTGCCTGTGGCGAAGGCAGACCGCACTCGCCTTCGCTGCCGACATGATGTGTCGCCGCCTGGGCACAACACAGCACATGCGGAGCAGCGCCCTCCAACTCATCCACAAGGCGGCCAGGAGTTGGGACCGACGCTACAAGATATCCCCGTGTTCGGCAGCGGTAGCCGAAATGCGTTTGCCTGCCGGGAGGAATTGCCCAGAATCGCCGAGAAAGAACACGACAAGCGAAGCCGCAGAAAAGCGGCGAGTGTTCGCTATTCGGTACCGAACGATCGAACACCGCGGCTATTCGTCCCTTGTCCCCCGATCAGTTCTCAGAGAGGATTGTGACCAAATCCAGTGTGGGGGGTACTCCCCGTTTAGGAGTTTAAGGCTCGCAATGAGTTTCTGTACATCTCTGCAAACATGTTTGTACTTCGAGTGGCTCTCGAATTGCTTTTGTAAGAACTCAGACACAGAGGAAACGGCTACCTCGGCCTTTCGTGCCAATTCACGGACGCTGATGGGGTCTTGGTTCAAGCAGGAACCAGCTTCATATTTGTGATGCAACGTCAGGGCCGCGATGATCTTTGCTCGGGCATCGCCCTTCTCCGTCGATCGTTTCTTTCTGGTGCCCTTTTTTGTCTGGACGTCCTTTTCTTGACTATCGGCGAAGAGGAGGATGTCGAGGGCATGTCCCGACGCCCGGACCACATCCAGGAGCGTCGAGTACCATCGCGGTCGCAGGACTGCGGGGCGTGTTACCCGGGACTTCCGCTCCAAGTCCAGAAGTGGTCGGAGCCGCTTACGGCGGTACTGCCGCAGTCGCTCTACTGCGGCTTCCTGCTCCGCTTCCTCGGTGGATTCGTCGGTGGATTCGTCGGGTGTGATTGGCGCCTGTGGTTTCCTTGGGCGCAGGGGGCACGGCATGAGGCCGTATGGCACTTGGGGAATCCTATGTGTTTCAGGGAAAGGAGACCCCGGAAGATTCGCCCAAGCTAAATCCAAGAGCAGGCAGAACCAGCGAAATACTGGCTCTGCGACCCTCAACGTGTCTGGGGAAACGGCCGGTAGCGATTTGTCCCCCAGTACCGCGATCGCCGTGCCGGCATTTCTGGCCAAGGAAATCAGGTCGTGGATGGGGGCCTCGGCGCGACCCTCGGGATAACGCCACGCGAGGCACAAATCCCGGAGTGCACCGGCTTCGACAGCAGTGGTCTTCCTCTCGCGGGTAAGTAGCACCAGGCGCCCGGCTAGGTCAAATGGTGGTTCTGCGATTCGCAACCGGTCACCAGCCAAGTATTCCGACAGTTGCGGGACTGCAATCGGTTGTCGGTAAATGAAGGTGCCAAGACTATGGTGCCGGCGACCGCCAAGAAACTCAGCATGATCGTCCGACAAAGACCAAAACCCGTTGGCCATCTCCTGGGGATCGAGGATGGGCTCTTGAACGACGGATAGGTCGATCTGTCCACGGCCCACCAAGCCCGCGAACTGGTCTCGAACACTCCGTAGTGTAGTTTCAAGCAGAGACATCCGTATTGCTCGCTCAACGGATCGTTCGCTACTTCACCCCACAAAGCCTTGCACGCCGCCGCTTCTGATCGCCGCGAATATACGGGGTTGACGTGATCGGCCACGTCACCTTTCACTGTTGGAATGCTCCCCAGCACCTGCCACTCAGCGGCGGTGCCCAAGGCATCACCCATGACCAACCCTAATTGGGTTGGATGCCGGTAATCGACCGACAGCGTGCCCGCCATTGTCGACGAAGGCTTAGCGGGGTGCAAGGATGGATGGCCGTTCACTGACTCGACGCGACTCCGGGGCAATGATTGGCTGGCGGTTGGGCACGACCATGGAACTCCACGAGTCTCCCACCGTCGACAGCATCCGGAAGCGGAACGATGTTGCCGGCAAGCCCTCCCCCTGCAGGTGCCCTCGTCCTGCTGCGGCCAGGACTCGCCACGCCCCACGTCATGCCTTGGCCGGCGGCCGAGGATTCGGGCACACTCGCGCGCCGAGAACCAACCCCAAGCGCAAACAGACACACATGACGGTCGCCACCAGCGGTCGGGACCGGTTTGCCGGGCTTCGGTACGAGAGACTTCCTTCGCGGTACGGAAATCCGACCACCTTGGACGAGATC
>CAYVKG010000200.1:0-3486 GCA_964451955.1 uncultured Tepidisphaeraceae bacterium | reverse complement strand
GTCCATCCCTCCCTTCTTCGACCACGATTCCTCCGCCATCCCTACACACTCCCCCCACTCCGTCTCAAAACGCACCAGAATGATCGCGTTGTCATCCCCCTCCGTCTTCCCCTTGTGCACATACGTCCCCATCTCCGCATACACACTCGTCGCCCGCGGCTTCTCCAGCGGAACCACCTCCCCCGCCGACGCCTCGTGCGACTCCGTCTGCCTCTCCCTCACACCGCCCAATTGCCCCCGCCGACACCCACGCGGCTTCCCCAGCATCCACCGGAAAAACTCCACCGCGTGACAACCCATGTCAAACGTCACCCCACCACCCGACCGCTTCACATCCCAGAACCACCCCGCGTGCGGACCATCATGCTTCTCCGACTGCTTCACCAAATACGGCACGCCCAACGCCCCCTCGTCCAACAGCCTCTTCAACCTCACGTACTTCGGCGCAAACGCCAACTCCTCCGCATACATCAGCTTCACCTTCGCCCGCCGACATGCCTCGATCATCCGGTCCGCTTCCAACAAATTCCGCGCCATCGGCTTCTCGCATACCACGTGCTTCCCAGCCCCCGCCGCCGCCACCGTCACTTCGCAGTGCAGTTCATTCGGACACCCAATCACCACCAGATCCACCTCCGGCATCGCCAATAACTGCCGGTAGTCCTTCCACCAGTGCCGAATCCCGTGCCTCGCCGCAAATCTCTCCGCGTGATCCTCCGTCGGCGACGCCACCGCAAATAACTCCGCCCCAGGCACCCGCTTCAACGACTCCGCGTGAATCGTCGACACAAACTGCGAACCGATCAGCCCCACGCGAATAGTCCTCATGCCAACCTCCGCCACAACACAAGACCGACCCACCACTCCACAACACCGTCCACCCGCTGCATCGACCGCTCAATCCCAACGCCCCCCTCAGTACCACGCCACCACTTCCACACGCTCCACGTTCCCCGGCAAAATCACCAGCTCCAAACTACGGTTGACTTTGTCCCAACCCTCGCCGTTCACCGTCACCCTCTCAAACTCCTTCCCCTCAGGATGCCTCAGCCGCAACAACACCACGTCCGCCGGCTCCCGTTGCGGCAGCTTCATCCTCGCCTCAATCCGCCCCCGCCCCACGTGCGACTCTATCCGCATCTCCATCGGACCATACAACGTCGCCGCTCCCTCCACCACAATCCGCTTCCCATCCGCCATCCACGCCCGAGGAACCCCCGCTCCCAACCGCAACGTGCGAACATTCCGCCCCTGCTCCAAGATCAGCATGTTCCGCATCAACTCAATGAATCTGCACTCGTCCGGCGTCTTGTACAACGGCCCATCCCCGGAACCCGGCCTACGAACCCACTCCGCAAAACACACCACGTCCCCAAATATGCTCGCGTACAGCGTGTTGTAAAAAACCCGCACAAAATTCGCGATCTCGTCACGCCTCAGGTGCGCCATCGCGTTCGGCAATAGATTCGGCTGCAACGTCATGCCCCCAAAATGATAAAAATCCCGCTCCACATCCCCGATCCCGTACCCGCTCTCCTTCGACAAAAAAATGTTGTCCTCCAGGTCCAGCAGCGACCACTTCACCACCGGATGATTCGACTCCACAACCCCCGCCTCCAACAAGTGCAGCGACCCATACAACCCCTCGCGAATCCACCCCTCCTTCAAATGCGTGTACGCGTACGCCCGCGACGGCACATACGGCGCCCACGTCCCGTCCCGCAACCGAACCACCGGCGATGCCGCCGTCGCCGCCGCCAGACTCTTCAAAATGTCCTCCCGATACAGCTCCGCCTCGTGCCCAATCCGCATCGCCTCAGGATGCCCCCACTCCCCCAGCACCTGGTCCACCGCGCTCAGCCCCGCATAATAGTATCCGTTCGTCGCGTACCAGTAGAGATGCTCCTCCACATCCTCCAGGTCCCCCGCGGGCGCCAAACCGTATTCCAGCGGGCGCGATCCGTCCGCCCTCATCACCTTCGTCGTCTCTCGCTGCCGCTTGACCCAGTCGCACCCCGCAATCAGCTTCGGCAACACCCGCTCCACATACTTCTCGTCCCGCGTCCATCGGCAATGCTCCGCCAACGCCCTCAGCACAAAACCGTGGTGCATGTTGTACCCCTGCGCCGTGTACGCGTCCCCCTCCTCCGTCGGCATCGCCGAATAAAACACCCCCTCCTTGTCCGTGAACCGCCCCGGTAAACCCTTCCGCCCCTGCGAAACCACAAACGGCTCCAGCAGCCGCTCCGCCTCCCCATGCTCACCCCTCAACTCCAGCGACCGCGCCACCATGCACGTCTCGTTCGCGAAATTCCGATAGTGCATCGTCGCCGCTCCATGCTGATACAAACCCGTCTCAGGCTCCCGATCCGTGCTGATCAGCACATGCCACAAGTTCGCCTTGAACAGATTGTTCAACATCGCCTCGGGCACTTCATATCGCATCCCCCTCACAAGCCGCTCCTCCCACCACCTCACCACCCCATCATGACCCCGGTCAAACCGCAAACCCTTCAGCAACTCAAGATCCTCCGCCGTCAACAACTCAATATACGGCACGTTCAAATACACCTCATGCGCCTCCCCAGCCTCCAAATCCACCCAATACCGCACCCAACGCCTACCCCCATCCCCCTCCACTTCCTCCAATTCCCCCTTCCCATTCCGGTCAATCCACCCTCGCACAGGCGTCAAACCCTCATATCGCTTCCCATCCGACGCCGCCTCCAAAACCAGCAATCCGTCCGCCCCAATCTTCAGCCGCCCTCCCCCCCCAATCCCCAACCATACCTGCGCCCTCTTCCCCTCGCCCGACCTATTCCGCATCTCGATCCGATCCAACAGCACAACCGGCTCATCCCCCCTCCTCTCCCCTTCGTTCTCCCCAATCCCACCATGCAACACCGTCGCAAACGCCGCCTGATGATAGACCACCAACTCCGACTCCCACTCCGTGTGAATCACCGGCAAATAGCCCCCCTCCAAATAACGCCTCGCCTCACGCTTCGCCCCAGCCTTCGAACCCGTCGTAATCTCATACCGTATCTCCTTCTCCCTCCACGGCCGCCTCGCCAGGTCCGCCCCAGCCGACCGCAAACTCTCCCCCAACAGCACAATGTCCCCCTCCGGCGTGATCGTGAACTCCTGCCGCATCTGCGCCACACCCAAATGCGCCTCCCGCCCCCTCTTCGCCGGATACGCCTTCGCCAAACCCTCGTATGACTGCTCCGCCATCCCCGCCACCTTCTCCATCACCGTCCCATCCCAGCAGTCCTTCGGCCCTCCCCAACTCCCATAGCTCAACCCCAGCGACGCGTCCGATACAAACGCATCAATGTCCCGAATGTCCCGGGGGGGGGCCGGGGGTCGCGGCGACGGGCTGCGGGCGTTCACCTGGGTGGACGCGGTGGCCGCGGCCACCGCCCACGGCGCCCACGGCTCGGTCAACTTCGGGGCGGCCGACGAGGATGGGGCCGTGACCGGCCA
>CAYVKG010000199.1:0-3512 GCA_964451955.1 uncultured Tepidisphaeraceae bacterium | reverse complement strand
ATGGGGGGACCATGGTGGGCTCGGCAATGCGCAATGAGGATGTGGAGCCAGGGCGGAGGGTGGTGGTTCTGGATTACTCGCGGGGCGTGGCGAGGCGGCGGGAGTTGGGCAGGTGGGTGAGGACATTTTGGTCGCATCGGGCGCGGGTAGAGATGGCGAGGAGGGCATCGTTCAAGGAGGGGTTGGGGGTGTTGGCGGTGATATCGGGGATGGCGGGGTTATTGATGGCGGCGCAAGTGTGTTTGCGGTCGTTCACGATCCATGCGATGGGGTGTGTGAGTGCGTGGGCGGTGTTGAGGCGTGAGGCGGTGGAGTACTGGCCGGTGGCAGTGGGAGAGGGCGTGGCGTTTGCGGCGATATATTTTGGGGGGTTGGGGGGGTTTTTGGGGGGTTTGGGGGGGGTTTGGGGGGGGGGGGCCGGGTGGGGGGGGGGGGGGGGTGGGGGACGTTTCCGATGCTGTCGGTGGGTTGTGTGCCGCTGTTATGGTTTTTCGTGCTGTTGCAGTTGGAGGGCGTGTCGCCGTTCGTGGGTTTGGGCGGGGTATGGTATGGGATGTGGAACCCTGTGACGAATGTGGTACGTTTTGTGATGTTGATGGTGGGGATTGTGCTGCTGGGGGTATGGATTGTGGATGCGGGTCGGATGTACCGGGCGTTAGGGGCGTGAGGGGGGGGTTAAGCGGTTTTCGGGGTGGGTTAATGGGACGGGGCTGAAGTTCCGATAAATGTTGTAGATGATACGGACATGGTTGAGCAATCTGCGCGCCCGAGTTGCGGGCGGTTGGCGAGGCAAGGAGCCTGCGGGGTCGGGGCTGGACATTGTGGAGCTTTTGGGTCGGGCGCCGGTACGATTGGAGTCGCCGGAGTTGCAGCGTTTTTTGGCGTCGAAGAGGGTTTTGGTGACTGGGGCGGGTGGGAGCATTGGATCGGAGATATGTCGGCAGATCATGAAGTTTTGCCCGGCGCGTCTGTTGTTGGTGGAGCGATCGGAGGGCGCGCTGTTTGAGATAGACCGGGAATTGCGGGGTGTATGGGTGGGCGCGGACATCCGGCCGGTGTTGGCGGACATATGTGATGAATCGCGGATTCGGTATTTGTTTGAGGAGCATCGTCCGGAGGTGGTGTTTCACTGTGCGGCGCACAAGCACGTACCGATGATGGAGGCGAACGCGGGGGAGGCGATCAAGAACAATGTATTCGGGACGAAGATCGTGGCGGACGCGGCGGCGGTCTTTGGGGCGGAGTCGTTTGTGCTGATTTCGACGGACAAAGCGGTGAATCCGACGTCTGTGATGGGGGCTGCGAAGCGTTGCGCGGAGTTGTACACGCAGTCGTTGAATACTGGGGAGTCGCGGAGGTCGACGCGTTTTGTGGCGGTGCGATTCGGGAATGTGTTGGCGTCATCGGGTTCGGTGGTGCCGATATTTCAGAGGCAGATAGAGTCTGGTGGCCCGGTGACGGTGACGCACCCGGAGATGCAGCGGTATTTCATGACGATACCGGAGGCATCGCAGCTGGTGATGTTGTCGGGGGCGATCGGGCGGGGCGGGGAGATATTTGTGCTGGACATGGGGGAGCCGATACGAATTCTGGACTTGGCGAGGCAGATGATTGAGCGTCGAGGGCTGAAGCCGGACGAGGACATAGCGATCAAGTTCACGGGGATTCGTCCCGGGGAGAAGCTATACGAGGAGTTGGCGAGGGACGACGAGGCGACTCGCCCGACGTCGCACTCGAAGATCCGGGTGTGGGAGCTTCCGCGAGCGAGTCGTGGGGAGATTGAGCGGATGCTGGAGTTGCTGCGTGGTGTGATGGACTCGCCGCGGCGGGAGGTTGTGCTGGCGTTGAAGCAGATTTTGCCGGAATACGCGCCGGAGGACATTCCGGAGCCTGAGTTGCAGATCTACACGGGTCAGAAGCGATCTGCGGAGGCGGCAGCGGCCTAGGCAGCGATTTTGGGGATCTGGATCAGGGTTGGGGTGACGACTTTCCCATAATATAAGCTCCCATAACTTTAAAGATTTCTGTCGGTCGTGGCCGATGCTTGCACAAGGCATAGGCTCGATTTCAGTGTTGTTAGGGCATCCTCGACACAATTGCGGCCACGGACGGGCTGCATTTCGACCACGGAAGGTGTGACATGCGGACGATTGCGATTATCAATCAAAAAGGTGGCTGCGGAAAGACGACGACCAGCATTAACCTGGCGGCCTGCCTCGCTCGTCTGGGGCACAAGACGCTATTGGTGGACATGGATCCCCAGGGGCATTGCGCGGTAGGTCTGGCGGTGCCTGAGGACCAGGTGGAGCGGACGATATACGACAGTCTGATCGAAGCGTGTGACGGGAAGGTGACGCCGCTAGGGGACATTGTGTGGCAGATTGCGTCGGACTTTGACTTAGCGCCGTCGAACATTGCATTGGCGGCATTTGAGCAGACATTTGCGGGGCGAGAAGGTCGTGAGGATCGGCTGTCGGAGGCATTGAATTCGGTGCGTTCGAGCTATGCGTGGTGCATAATTGACTGCCCGCCGTCGGTGGGCTTGTTGACGTTCAACGCGTTGAAGGCCTGTGACGAGGTGATTGTGCCGGTAGAGACGGGGTTTTTCTCGCTGCACGGGCTGACGAGGATGATCGAGACGCTGGAGTTGATGAGAGATCAATGCGGGAAGGACATTCAGGTTCGGGTATTGCCGACGCAGTATGATACCAGGACGAAGCTGGCGCGGGAGGTATTGGCGGAGCTTCGGAACAAGTTTCGGGACCATTTGATGACATCGACGGTGAATTTCAACACGAAGCTGAAGGAGGCGGCGTCCTTTGGTCAGCCGATCACGGAATATGATCCGGGGTCTCGTGGATACAAGGATTTTGTGAATTTGGCGCGGGAGTTGATGGGTCATCGGCCGGTGGAGATTGAGTCGAGCGTACCGGAGCGGCTGTCGCGTCCGGCGGAGTTGGTGCAGAGGGCGAAGCAGTTGGCCCAGTTGACGAATGTGCAATTCGGTCGGACGACGGTATCGTTGGAGGCGGCGGACACGTCGGCGGTGGAGGCGGGATCGGGAAAGCGGGAGGGGTCGATCGAGGCTGCGAGCGAGGCGGAGCCTGCGGTGGCAGCGAGGCAGGTGGCGGCGACGGAGGCGGCGGAGAAGACCACGGAGCAGAAGATTGCGGAGTTTTACGGAGTGAAGCAGATTGGGCACGACGTGGTATTCCGAGCGCGGTTTGAGAACGCGAGGAGCGTGCGGATTGCGGGGGACTTCAACAACTGGTCGGCCGAGGCGAGCCCGATGGAAGCGGGTTCGCGGGAAGGGGAATGGCGAGGGAGTTTGCCGCTGACGCCGGGTCGTTATCGTTACCGGTTGGTGGTGGACGGGAAGTGGATTACGGATCCGAACAACCAGTATGTGGAAGCGAACCAGTTTGGGGAGTTGAACAACGTGGTGGAAGTGGAGTGAGATCCGGGTTAGTCGCGGCGGACGGGCGGATGTGAGGACAGGGGGGGGAGTATGT
>CAYVKG010000198.1:0-3541 GCA_964451955.1 uncultured Tepidisphaeraceae bacterium | reverse complement strand
GGGAGAGTGGGTGAGATCGCGCGCAAGTTGCTTCGGAACCAACGTCCCCTAAAATTATGGCTCTGGGAAAACCCACCGTCGCAATCCCCTTTGAAGCGGGTCTCACCTTCCGGCTAAGCATCGACGTGAAATAGCCAATCCTCGCTACCCTTGGTCGCAATCCCCTTTGAAGCGGGTCTCACCTTCCGGCCTCCGAGCCGATCCGATCCATAAGATAGGGGACGTTGGTTCCGAAGCAACTTGCTGTGCTGGTTGATGTTCCCTTTCAGTATGTTGCCCTGGACCTCTCGTCCCTCTTCGCGCCCCCCCAAAGACTCACCAGACGACTTGTTGGCCTTTTTCGTCGGTGCGATTCGCCAGGGCCCTGAGGCACTCAAGAGGGTCGAGCAGGCAGTGAGGGAGAGTGGGTGAGATCGCGCGCAAGTTGCTTCGGAACCAACGTCCCCTAAAACCATGGAAGGGACGAGCTATCGGGAAACGCACCGCCGCCCCGCGGCGAAGGCCCCCCTTCGTAAGCGGGAGCCGCTGTCCGCGCGCCACTGCGACGGGCCTCTTGGCGCTGCAACTCTCCGGCGTCCCCGTGCCGGTCTGTCTCGGGCTGGAACGTGACGGTCTCCCTCGTGGCGCTGTCGGTGCCCTTCCCGCTGAAAAGTGACGGTGTCGATGGTGGCGCCTCCATTCTTCGTCGGTGCGATTCGCCAGGGCCCCGAGGCACTCAAGAGGCTCGAGCAGGCAGTGAGGGAGAGTGGGTGAGATCGCGCGCAAGTTGCTTCGGAACCAACGTCCCCTAAAATGACGGCCTGAATGTACGAGGGACGCGAAGCTGGGGAAGCTGTTCGTCGCAATCCCCTTTGAAGCGGGTCTCACCTTCCGGCTCCCGGCTTCGAGGGTGGCCGAAGGGTCGAAGCCCGTCGTCGCAATCCCCTTTGAAGCGGGTCTCACCTTCCGGCTTGTCTCGTGTTCGACTGCTATATCCACGGGGGTCTGAGTCGCAATCCCCTTTGAAGCGGGTCTCACCTTCCGGCTCCCGCAAGGGAGGATGCGATGAGCATCGTGAAGAAGTCGCAATCCCCTTTGAAGCGGGTCTCACCTTCCGGCTTTGATAGCAGTAGCAAATGACAAGCCAAGGGCATCCCGTCGCAATCCCCTTTGAAGCGGGTCTCACCTTCCGGCCAACGAGGCACAGCCTGCCGTGAGGCGAGGAGAGCACGGTCGCAATCCCCTTTGAAGCGGGTCTCACCTTCCGGCTCGGCCAGAGCACTGGCCGGGTGGAGCATCGCACAGAGTCGCAATCCCCTTTGAAGCGGGTCTCACCTTCCGGCGCAAGTGTTGTAATCCGCGTTCTGAAACCAGGGCGTCGCAATCCCCTTTGAAGCGGGTCTCACCTTCCGGCAAATGAACATTGAGAAGAAAAACGAGAAAGTTGTGATGGTCGCAATCCCCTTTGAAGCGGGTCTCACCTTCCGGCTGTCGCGCCCGCCGGCGGGCCAAATTCCATCGGTTATCACCCCCTTTGCGCGGACCCCAGGGGTTCCCCCTCCCCCTCGGTCCCGGCTTGCCGGGCCATGATCCCCAAAACGCATCGAAAAATCAAGTGGTTGCTGTCCGCGCGGACCCCTGCCCCGTGCATCTTTATATAGCGCCGCTCGGCATGACGATCCGCGCAGCGGACGAAAAACCGTGATCGTGCTCGAATACAGGCCGGGCTCCTCCTCCGTGTTCGTGTTCGCTAAGGGACACGGACCGCTCCAACGCGGCGACAGGGTCGTTGCACTCGACACGGTCACGATCACGAACACGACCACGGTGTTTCCTACACGAGCACGTCCTCGTCAGGCCGTTCGATGAACACGCCGGTGCCGATGATTTCCACTCCCGAGATGCACCGCTCGCAGAGGGTGTAGATCCGCACCGTATCCTCTTCCTGGTTGATCTCTTTGGCGATGCCCTGCGTCAGCTTTTCCAGCATCCGGTCCGCGATCTCGCCCTCGAAGACGCTCTTCTGGACCCGCTCCAGATAGCCCTTGAGATACTTGGCCAGTCTGGCCCGGCGCAGGTTGTGCACCACGTCATAGCTGACGACAATATGGCGGTACGTCATGGCGAAGACCCGTGGTCGCGATCGCGAGGAACGAGAAGCCGTGTTCGTGTTCGTGGTCGTGTTCGCAGGGGAACGAAGAGGCCAAAAGCCGTGGTCGTGACCTGCCTGCGCCGCGGCCGCAGCGCGGCAGGCAGGCGAGGACGAACACGGAGGACGATCACGGTCTTTCGCCTCTTATCGGACGAGGAACGCCGCGTAGGACGGCTGCTCGCTTCGGAGCAGCCGCGCCACCTGGTACACCTGCTGCTGCATGATGTCTTCCAGCGTCAGCGCCTGGCGGCGAGGCTCGTAGAAATGGGCTTCGCGCAGGCGCCGTCCCCAGGCCCGGAAGAAGATCTTGCGCCCGGTCGGTCCCAGCCACACGGGCCGTCCTGCCCCCGGCTCAACCTCGGCCGGTTCCTCATCCCCTGCCAACGCATCTGCGTCGTCCTTGAACTCCTCGAAGTCCTCGCGCGCCAGCTCGCGCCGATTGAACAGCCGCAGGGCCAGCGTATCGACGAGGACCGGACGGAACTCCTCGATCAGATCCAGCACCAGCGAGGGGCGCCCATAGTCCGGTGCGTGAAACACGCCCACCATCGGATCCAGGCCCGCCTTGAGGACGAACGATTCCATCCCCATCGCCAGCAGGGTATACCCGAAGCTCAGGACGGCGTTCACGGGATCGCGGGGAGGCCGGCGCGTCCGTTTGTCGAAGCTGAAATCGGGGTTCCGCAGGCACTTCCCGAAGACGCCAAAGTACAGGGCCGCCGCCTGGCCCTCGATGCCGCGCAGGGCCTCGACCGTCTCGGCCGCCTCGATCGCTTCCCCCAGCCGCCGCATGCCGGCAATGGCCTCTGCCAGGTCTTCGCGTTTCTGCTCGCGCTGCGAGCGCAGCAGCAGGGCCCGCTGGTTCGCGATCTTGCCGCCGACCAGCGACCGGGCCAAGGGAAGGGCGGCCGCCGGATCGCGCAGCCGCTCGAACTGGGCCAATCGCAACTGCACATTCTTGCCGGGCTTGCCGATCAGGCGCCCCCGGTACCGCCCGTGCGCCGTCAGGAAGACGGTGTCGACTCCCCGGTCCAGCAAGGCCGCCACCGCCGCCGGCGTCACCGACACGGCGCCGAAGACGAGCACTTCGTCCACCTCCGCCATCCGCACTTCCTGGATGACGACGCGGCGGCGATCGCCGGCCTCGTCGCTGTCCCGTTCGATCGAGAACAGCTCGCCGCGAACGGCCAAGCGGGTTCCCTGTTCCATCAAGGCGAGTGTAGGCATGGTCAAGAACCGTGTTCGTGGTCGTGTTCGCAAAAGCCGTGATCGTGATCGTGGTCGTGAACCGGCAAGAGACCGTGTTCGTGATCGTGGTCGTGGCCGCAACGCCCGGAAACTGGAACGGCGCACTACGAAAGCCGTGGTCGTGAACACGATGATTATTCGCGCGCGGCACGTTTCTTACCG
>CAYVKG010000197.1:0-3603 GCA_964451955.1 uncultured Tepidisphaeraceae bacterium | reverse complement strand
TTGCAGCAGAAGGAACGGTTTTTTCTCCAAGGAGATAATCGAAGGCCTCGCCCCTCATAATCCCGCCCCACCTCCGCCGCCTCCACCCGCCCCATCATCCCAAACCCAACCACCATCATCCCAACCAACCTCAACCCAATCCTCAACCGCATCATCCAACCGCTCCTTCCGCTAGATACAACCAGCAGACTATCTTATCGCCCCAACACATTTCGGAAACCCAAACCTCGCCCCCTCGACTTAAAACAGTCACTCAATCCGCTCAACCCCCCGCCCGACCCGGCCAAACCCCACATCACCACCCATAACCTCGATGCATCGATGTCTCTCCCAACCGCTACGACAACAAAAGCTCCATCCGCGGCTACATGCCACGCTCCCGCCCCTCTCCTCCAAATGCCCCTCGCTACCCAAAAACACACCCCTCCTGGGTGGGGTATTCCAATACGTGAAATCAATTGGCCAAGACCAACGCTTCAGCGACTGACAGGAGGAATCATGAACGCACCTGGACGGTCAGCCATGTTATGCCTCTTGGCTCTTGAAATGGCATGCCTCGCTCCAACAACTCAGGCTCACGAGGGACCACGCGCCAACGCCGTGCTACTCAATGGCACCTGGGAGTTCGCCAAGGGAACCGGAAATGAACGGGCGGAGACGCCCGCAGGCCAGCTCCGCCTAAATTGGCAGCCGGTCAAGTTGCCGGGACCGTTCATGAAATACAGCCAACAGGCCGTCAACGAAACGACGATCCTCTGGGCCCGTAGGAACTTCACGGTTTCACACGCCCAGGCCAACGCTCTGCCTGTGTTGCGATGGAACCGCATCGCCAACGGCGCGACCGCCTTCATCAATGGTCAAAAAGTCGGTCACAACGAGCCCACGGGACCGTACCAAGTCATTCTGCCGCCTGGGATCCTTAAGGCAGGCCAGAACCAGATTGTGCTCAAGATCCGCGGGGCGCCCGCCGTCCCCCGAAGCAAGAGCGGTAATCCCCTCATACCCGCCGGATTTGGCGTCGGCCTGCCCGAAGTGACCGATGACCTGTGGATCGACTTTGCCGATTCGGTCTATATGAAGTGGGCACTGGCAATGCCCGATCTGACCAACAGCCGGGTCAGAATCCGCGTTACGATCACCGGGCTCCAGAAACAGGATAACCTGATAATCACCGCCCAGGTGAGGCCGTGGCCCAACGGAGCGGTAATCGGAGACGGCCAATCCACCGCCAGGCTCGTCCCTGACACCGACCCACTCGGCGGCGAACACTTCTTCGTGGATGTCCCCATGCCCGGCTTCAAAGCGTGGACCCATGAGCAGTGCCCTCTGTATACCGCCCACGTGAAACTCACCAAAGCCGGGCGAACGCTCGACGAGCTTGCACTCCGCTTCGGCATGCGCGAGATCGCCGTCAAGGACGGCAACTACAAGCTCAACGCCCACAACCTCTGGCTACGAGGATCCAACCTCGTCTTCGAGTGGGACTGGGGCGACACCATCACCGGCCACGAGCTGGATTACCTCGTCACCGAGGCCCGCGAAATGAGCTTGAACTGCTTCCGCACGCATACGCGCCCACCGCCCCGGCTCTGGGCCGACATCGCCGATGAGCACGGGACGATGATCCTCGCCGAGTTCCCCGTGCTCTTCAACTACCAGGACTACAAGTTCACCCCGGACGAATGGGAAATCTGGCATCGCAACTGTCTCACTGACGCGGCCGGGTGGATCACGCGACTGTGGAACCATCCTTCCGTCATCATGTGGGTGCTGTCCAACGAATCCCGAAACGACGATGCCTGGGAGGAAGGACCCTTCCAGGACTTCGTCAACAAGCTCGATCCCACCCGGCCCACCATGCGCACCGGCCACACGACCCGCGATAATCGCGACTTCCATCCCTGTGGAAATGTCACCGAGACCGATGAAGGTCACTTCCAGCCCGCCATTGCCGGCTGGATCCGCGAGGCGGGAGACCGCACCACCACCGTCAGCGAGTACATGAACGACTTCGGCCACCCGCGCACCCAGTGGACCGGCACAGACGATCGCCTCGCCAACGACTTGGCCATCGCGCAGATCGGCGCAGAGCACACCGAAGCCATGCGTCGTGCGCGGATCGATGCCATCCTCCCCTACATGTACGCCGGCTGGACCCGCACCCGGCGAGCCGCCGCCGTCAGAGAAACGGGCAAGGGCAGTGCGATCTGGAAGGCCAACTACGCCAACCCCCAGTCGGCCGCCTGGCATAGCTCTCTCTCTCCCGTGCTCGCCAGCCTCGACCTCTTCGACGCCAGCTACCCAACCGGCCACCAGGTCACCACCGACCTCTACCTCATCAACGATTCCTGGCACGACGCCAACATCCACGTCGATCTGCTCCTCACCAACCAATCCCCCCAGTTCATTCCCGAAGCGGAATGCTTCGACCAACCCGTCAGCAAGTGGAGCTTCGACTTCACCCTGAAGGCCGACTCCGTCACAAAGACCCCCATCACCTGGAATCTGCCTCAACAAGAGGGCAACTACTGGCTCACCGCCCGAACCACGGGAATCGCCGGCCGACCCGTGCTCAGCCAGCGGTTCGTGCGCGCCGTCAAGCCGCCGACCCTCTCCTCCACCGCAAAGCAACGCACGTACGTCGTGCTCGGCCGCAACCATGCCGCCCAAGCCTTCTTCAATTCCAACGCCCTGCAAACATCCGACAGCCTCCATGAACTGGATCCAGGACGACATCTGGTCGTCATCTGGAATCCCACGCGACTCACCGACGCTCAAAAACAAAACGCTAACGTCCTCTGCGACTTCGCCGCACGCGGCGGGCAAGTAATCGTGTTGTCAACCCCATCGTGGACCTGGCCCCAGCTCTGCGATGTGAAAATCGGCAAGCCCCAACGATTCTCACGCGCGTTCCCGCACCCCGACGTGCAGCATCCGACCCTGTCGGGCTTCGACCCCCAGTGGCTGATCCGCTGGAACGGCCTGCCCGGTACCGTCGCCATCGCCTCAATACAGGGCCCTGCCGTCGATCGCGCCACAAAGCTCCTCTGGGCACGCGATCCCAAAACAACCGTCGCCGCTCAAGTCCCAGCCGCTACCGGCAACGGATTCATTTTGTTCGTGCTGCTCGACCTCCAACGCCGCGTCGATCGCAACAACCCCCTCTATGACCCCGCGGCCGAGCGCATCCTGCTAAGCCTCCTCGGCCTCGTCGGTAACCGCCAGCCCCCCAACCTCCCTACTCCATGACACCACGTCTTGTGAAAAACCCATTGACCAGCACCCGCGCCCTTCTTCCCCCGCCGCCCAACACCCGACCCCTGACACCCGACACCTGGCCCCTGCCTTCCACCTTCCTCCCCTCCCTTCCAATAGCAACCTCCTACCAATACCGGCGCTGCGCCATCGGTAAAAATAAAAAAATCTTCTCTCCACTTCCCTAGGAAATCCTCACTTCCTCCATTTCGCGCTGCGCCCAACACCACCAATTCCGCGCAAACCCACCCCTATATATAGGAGGACTACGATGCGCACGACCGTGGCTAGCGCTTGCCACCGCCCGACTGCAGCCGACAGGCTGCCGCCAACCCCGCGCCCCCTCTC
>CAYVKG010000196.1:0-3725 GCA_964451955.1 uncultured Tepidisphaeraceae bacterium | reverse complement strand
GCACCGGAAAGCTGCGTTTCCTGGAGGTGAAAGGGCGTGTGACCGGGGCACCGACCATCACGGTAACGCGGAATGAAATCCTCTACTCGCTCAATAAGCCCGACGACTTCATCCTTGCCATCGTGGAATTCCTCGACGGCGACTCACACCGCGTACACTACGTGCGCCAGCTCTTCCAGCGCGAGCCGGATTTTGGCGTAACGAGCGTTAATTACGACTTTGTTGAACTACTCGCGCGGGCCAAGGTGATACAGATCTCACGCGGAGACGCGGAGCTCGCGGAGAAATGAACAGGAAGATGAGCCGGCGGGTATTCGACGACGCTTTCCGCGGTAACCTTCTGATCAAAGTGGGTACGGCTGCCGTTAAAGCAGTCCAAACCATCTCTGCGCCTCCGCGTCTCCGCGTGAGACAGACTACTTGTTTATTTCTCGAAAGTATGATTATCATACGCAAATGAAAATAATGACCCCTGATCTCATTCTGCCACGCGCCGCCGCTGCCGCCATCGAGCGGGCGGCCCGCATCGCGCCGGTGGTCGTGCTCCTCGGCGCCCGCCAAACCGGCAAGACTACGCTGTTGCGTGCTCTACCCCTGCTGGAAGGGCGGCCGTACCTCACCCTCGACGACTTTGACCTGCGTGTCCAGGCCGAGGCGGAACCGGAGGCCGTCGTGGCCAGGGCCTACAGCCTGGTGCTCGACGAGGTACAGCGCGCCCGTGACCTGCTTATTGCCGTCAAACGCGCCGTCGATGCGGACCCGGCTCGCACTCCGGGCCGTTTCGTTGTTACCGGTTCGGCTAATCTGCTGATGCTGGAGCGAATCGGAGAAACCCTGGCCGGCCGCGCGGCCTATGTGACCCTCTGGCCTTTCACCCGGCGTGAACGCCTGGGGTTGGGGCGCACCGGGGTATGGAGCGAGCTTCTGGCGGCCCCGTCCTCCGGTTGGCGCGAGGTGTTGGATGCTCAGGGCGGCCCTGTCGAGGAGTGGCGTGCCGCCGCCGCCCTGGGCGGTCTGCCCGTCCCGTCGTACCGCCTCGCCAGTGCCGAGGATCGGGTAGTCTGGTTCTCCGGCTATGTGCAGACCTATCTGGAACGAGACCTGCAGACCCTTCGCGCGGTTGAAAACCTTGCCGACTTCCGCCGCCTCATGCGCGCGGCCTGCCTGCGTATCGGCAATATCGTCAATCAGACCGAGCTGGGGCGTGATGTGGGGATTGCTCAGCCCCAGGTCCATCGCTTCCTCAACCTCATGGAAGCAAGCTATCAGGCGGTGCGTCTTCCCGCCTATACCGTGAACCGGACCCGCCGGCTCATCAAGGCGCCCAAGCTCTACTGGAGCGATACGGGGCTTGCCCTTTTTCTGGCCGGGGAGAGCGAACCGCGAGGAGCGCACCTGGAAAATCTTGTACTCACCGACCTTCTGTCCTGGCGTGATCTGCAGGCACCTCGCCCCGAGGTACTCTACTGGCGGACAGCTACGGGGATTGAAGTGGATTTCGTGATCGAGACCCCGGACCGGCTGTTACCTATCGAGATCAAAGCCGCTTCCCGCGTCACGACCGCTGACGCCAAAGGACTGGAAGCCTTCCTTGACGAATACGCCGATCTTGCGGACGGGGCCTTGCTTCTCCACGGCGGGGATGACACCTTCCCTCTTACCCGTCGCGTGCTGGCGGCACCCTGGTGGAAGATGATCTGAGAGGTGATGGGGATCTCACGCGGAGACGCGGAGAGCGCGGAGAAATGAATTTGAAGGAAAATCATGAGATAGACGAGATTACCGGTCAGGTGGTGGATGCTGCTTTCAAACTGCATACTCGACTTGGCCCCGGTTTGCTCGAGTCGGTCTATGAGCTTGTGCTGGCAAGGGAACTGGAGCGGCGTGGCGTGAGAGTGGAAAGACAGAAGCCAATTTCCTTCGAGTTTGACGGCCTTTGATTTGACAATGCTTTTTGCGTTGACCTGCTGATCGATGGATGTGTGGTGGTTGAATTGAAGTCCGTTGAAACCCTGGCTCCGGTCCACTCGAAACAGGTGCTGACCTATCTTCGACTGCTCAATCTACCCGTAGGATTGCTGATCAACTTTGGCTCGGCAACGATGAAAGAAGGCCTCCACAGAATCGTGAACAACTATCAACCATCTCTCTCCGCGCCTCCGCGTGAACCAAAAACCGGAGCAGCCACGATGACCGCGAGATCATGAAGACATCCGCGGCCCGATGCCGCTCGTCATCGAGCGGGCCATCGCCTTCATCGACCGGAACACGCGCCACCCGATGCGCATTGTCGGGCTCAATCGGGTGAGGTTCGATGAGTATCCCGTCGACGGCCTGCGCGAGGCGCTGGTGAACGCGGCAGCGCACAGGCAGTACGAGGATGCCGGGCGCAAGATCCTTCTCGAGGTCTTTGCCGACCGAGAAAGCGCAGCAGAAGGAACGCCGACGGCTGTTCCGCATCATCGAGGATCTTGCGCAGTGGGAGAGCACCACCAAAGAAGTGATCCTCCAACAGGAGAGGGACGAGATCTGGCAGGGCTGGCGCTACACCTGCGCCGAAAACGCCCACCATCCGAGTGCAAGGGAATTGTTCGACCGCTATAAGCTACCCGGCTTTCATGACCCCTTCGCAGGCGGGGGCACACTGCCGCTTGAAGCCCAGCGCCTTGGCCTGGCGAGCCATGCCAGCGATCTGAACCCGGTCGCTGTGCTGATCAACAAGGCGATGATCGAGATCCCGCCTAAGTTCGCTGGCAAGCCTCCGGTGAACCCCGAGGCGCACCGGACGAAGACGTCGTCCGCACACAAGTGGCACGGCGCTCAGGGTCTGGTGGCACGACGTTTTCCGCAGGATCCTCGGACAATCCGACCGCACCCTGGTGAGCGAATTGCGCGATTCTCGCAGTAGGTGGGCGCACCAGGAGTCGTTTTCCGGCGACGATACCTATCGTGCCCTCGACTCTGCGACGCGGCTCCTGACTGCCGTTTCGGCACCACAGGTGGACGAGATCGAGAAGATGAAAACTGAGCTCCTGCGCCTGATGGCGGCGGTGATCCACAGCCTTTGGGAAAAGGGTGACAAGAACCCGCTCATCCTGCCGGCGAATATTTCGATTGACGACCCGCGGGTGCAGTTCGAGCTGACCCGCTACCTCTCGGACAACTGGGTGCCGGTGATCGAAAAGGACGTGGACGGCGGGAATTCGCTGCCGCAACCTATCTCTATCAGGACGGCTCGCGTTACTGGTATTCGACCCAGCCGACGGTCACCAAGCTGGCCGAGGACCGTGCCGAGCAGCTCAAACGGGATCCCGACAAGGTCATCCAAGAGCTTCACCTCCGCGTGCGCAAGGACCTGGAGCGCAAAGGGGACTTCAGCCGCATCCACCCCATTCCCCAGTCCGGACAGGACGTGCCCGACGACCTCGATGCGAGGCTGGTGGTGCTCGGGGTCGAACATCCCTACAGCAAGGAACCCGGCAGCGCGGCCGAGATAGCCGCCAAGGCCATCCTAGACTCGCGCGGGAGCACGCCCCGGCTCTACCGCAACACCCTCGTCTTCCTCGCTGCGGACAAGACCAGGCTCCAGGATCTCGATGAGGCAGCCCGTAAGTACCTGGCCTGGGACTCGATTGTGGCCGAGAAGGTGACCCTGAATCTCGATCCGCAACAGGTAAAGCAGGCCGAAACCCAGAAGAGCGCCGCCGATGGCGCCGTAACCGCGC
>CAYVKG010000195.1:0-3800 GCA_964451955.1 uncultured Tepidisphaeraceae bacterium | reverse complement strand
CCTGCGGACTGCGGTGATTCTGGGGGGTGTGGGGTGGGGGGGGGTGGGGTGGGGTGGTGAGGGGGCAAGCGGGGTGTTGTTGATGCCGTTTACGCCGTTGGGGGAGACGAGGGAAGCGGAGTGGATAGGTCGGGCGGTGCAGCAGAGCCTGTTGTCGGAGCTGAGCCGGATGAAAGGAGTGCAGCCGATGTTGCCTGGGGAGGGGGTGAAAGGGACGGGGGATATGGCGAGCGTGGCGAAGGTGGGGAAGGCGGCTGGGGCAGAGTATGTGGTATACGGGTCGTATCAGATTGGGGAGGTCGGTTTGCGGCTCATGGGGCAGGTATTGGAGGTGAAGAGCGGGCGGTTTGTGGGTGGGATGAAGGCGACGGGTGTGGTTCGGGATCTGTTTCAGATGGAAGACGAGATTGCAGAGCAGACGAAGCGGATTCTGAGCAAGCAGGCCTGGGAGGCGGCAGAGATGGCGAAGAAGGCGGCAGCAGGGGCGGAGGTGGTGGCAGAGGTGAAGGAGGAGTTGAGGTTGCCGGAGCGGCCATGGGCGTTGGACGAGGAGTGGATTCGGTGGCAGCGGGAGCGGCCGATTCTGGGGGATTACGACGGGGGTCTGTGGCGGTATCGGTATGGGATTGGGGTGGTGTACGGGTATGGGTATGGATATTCGTGTCCGGTGTATTGGGGGTATCCGCGGCCGCATCATCCTCCACGGAGGTAGGAGAGTGCGTCAGGAAGAAGAAAGCCCCGGAATGTGATCCGGGGCTGTTGTGTTGATGGAGGGGCTGAGGGTGGCTAGAGGCCTTGGCGGGAGCGTGCGAGCAAATCGGCATTGGAGCAGTCGCGAGAGGGGGAGAACCCTTTGAGGGGCAGGATGTGGGTGTGGATGGCGTCGAGGAGGTCGATGGGGTAGGGGAAGAAGGCGTCTTCGACTTCGTCGGCGGGGGTGATCCAATTGCGTGCGCCGACAACGGTGGGCGGGGCGTCGAGTTCATCGAAGGCGAACTGGGTGATTTTGGCGGCGAGGGTCTGGAGGGCGGAGCCGCGTTCGCAGGCGTCGGAGGCGAGGAGTATTTTGCGGGTTTTTTTGACGGATTCGAGGACTTTGTCGTAGTTGAAGGGGACGATCGAACGGGCGTCGATGACTTCGGCGGAGAGACCGTATTTTTCCTCGAGGGTTTTGGCGGCTTCGAGGGCGCGGTAGAGGGTAGCGCCGATGGTGAGGATGGTGATGTCATTGCCGGGCTTTTTGATATCGGGCTCGCCGAAGGGGACTTCGTAGTAGCCGGTGGGGACGCCGCCTGGGGCGAACCATTCGGGTTCATCGTAGATTCGTTGAGATTCGAAGAAGATGACGGGGTCGGTGCCGACGAGAGCGGAGTACATGAGGCCCTTGGCGTCGTAGGGAGTGGCGGGGAAGACGATTTTGAGGCCTGGGATGTGGGCGCACATGCTGGACCAATCCTGGGAGTGTTGAGCGCCGTATTTGGAGCCTACGGAGACGCGGAGCACGACGGGCATGCGGAGGAGTCCGCCGGACATGGACTGCCACTTGGCGAGTTGGTTGAAGATTTCGTCGCCTGCGCGTCCCATGAAGTCGCAGTACATGAGTTCGGCGATGACGCGTCCGCCTTCGAGGGCGTAGCCGACGGCGGAGCCGACGATGGCGCCTTCGGAGATGGGGGTATTGAAGAGGCGGTGATAGGGAAGGGCTTCGGTGAGTCCACGGTAGACCGCGAAGGCGCCGCCCCAGTCGCGGTTCTCCTCGCCATAGGCGACGAGGGTAGGGTCGATGTAGAAGCGGTCAAGGATAGCTTCGAATATGGCGTCGCGGATGCCAATGCACTTGGATTTTGGGAGTTTTGCGCCTTTGTCGTCGTAGGCGGAGCGTGAGCGGGAGGCGAGGGACTTGACGCGGGGGTTTTCGGCTTTGGGGATGAGGGCTTCGGGCTGTCGGGAGTTCTCCATGGCATCGACCTTTTGATTGGAGAACATGGTTCTGTCGAGGAGGCAGGCTTTCTTTTTCAGGTCTGCGCGGGGTGAGATGTTGAGGTCGATGGCCTTTTTGTAGGCGTTGAGGATACGGGATTCGGCGTCCCGCTTGAGGGCGTCGATGTCGATTGGTGTGGCGAGGTTGTTTTTGACGAGTTCGGCGGCGAAGGTGACGAGGGGGTCGACTTGTTGCCAGAGTTCGACTTCAGATTTCTCGCGGTAGGAGGAGGCGTCGGAGGGGGAGTGTCCTGAGAAGCGGTAGGTGATGGTGTCGAGGAGTACGGGTCCGTCGCCTTTTTGGAGGATGGCCTTCTTTCGGGCAATGGCATCGATGACGGCGAGGGGGTTGAAGCCATCGACGCGTTCGGCGTGCCTTTGTTGGGGGTTGAGACCGGCGCCGAGTCGTGCAAGGACTTTGAAGCCCATCGTTTCGCCGCAGGGTTGTCCGCCCATGCCGTAGAAGTTATTGACGAAGTTGAAGATGAGAGGGAGTCCGCCGCGGTGAGCTTCATCCCAGAGGAGTTTGAATTGGTCCATGGTGGCGAAGCAGATGCCTTCCCAGACGGGACCGCAGCCGAGGGAGGCGTCGCCGATGTTGGCGATGACGATGCCGGGTTTGTGGTTGATTTTTTTGTAGAGGGCGGCACCGACGGAGATGTCACCCGAGCCGCCGACGATGGCATTATTGGGGTAGATGCCGAAGGGTGGGAAGAAGGCATGCATGGACCCGCCCATGCCCTTATTGAAGCCTGCTTCGCGGCCGAAGATTTCGGCGAGAGCGCCGTAGATGAGGTAGTCGATGGCGAGGTCTTTGACGGAGGCATGTTTGGAGTCTTTTTCGACGACGCGGAGGCAGTCGCCGTCGAAGTAGGAGGTCATGATCTGCTGGAGGGTTTTGTCGTCGAGTTGATGGATAGCGGAGAGGCCTTTTGCGAGGATTTCGCCGTGTGAGCGATGGGAGCCGTAGATATGGTCGTCGATGGAGAGGTGGAAGGCCTGACCGACGGCGGCGGCTTCCTGGCCGAGGGAGAGGTGGGCCGGTCCGCGGTGGTTGTACTCGATGCCTTTGTAGTTGCCGCGGAGTTTGATTTCATTGAGCATGGACTCGAAGGCGCGGATGATCTCCATATCGCGTTGGATGCGGAGCATGTCCTGTTTGGAGTAGCGGACGAGTTCGTCGGCAACGGTCTTGCTGTACTGGTTGATGGGGATGGGATTGAAGGTGATCTGAGTACGTTGACGGCATTCGGCCGGGGTGATCATCTGGGACTTTGGCATGACAAGGCTCTCCTTATTCAAAAAGCGATCTGCGGAGCAGACGCGTGATTGTCGAAGATTGAGGCGCGAACGACGAGACGAAGACCATGGCTAAGTGGCAACTGATGTTTGCACATGGGCGGTTTGTAGTTCATTCTCCGATGATGGTTCTGGGCAGATAGCTTGTATTGCTTTTGACGCGAGGAACTCAGCCCACTGGGGCGTGGGGGGTTGGTCGGTGACGAGTCGGGAAATCGCGGTCCATGGGACGATTTGGAAGAGGGATGGGGCGGCGAACTTGGTGTGATCGACGAGGAGGATAGTTTGGCGGGCATTCTGGATAGCGAGGCGGTAGAGGTTGGCGGAGTCGATGTCGGAAGCGGAGAGGCCGAAGTCGTCCATAGCCAGACCATCGGCACCGATGAAGCAGAGGTATCCACGGAGTTGTGAGAGTGTGGAGGCGGCGAGGGGTCCGACGGTGTCGTGGCGGTCGGGGCGGTATTGGCCACCGAGCATGATGATGGAGAGGCCTGGTGCATCGAGTTCGGAGGCGAGTCGGG
>CAYVKG010000194.1:0-3942 GCA_964451955.1 uncultured Tepidisphaeraceae bacterium | reverse complement strand
ATAAAGGAGTTATTAGAAAACAAAGTGAGCGATGGTTTGGACAGGGTGCATGTATCCAGAATTAGGTGTACCTCGCCTGCGTCCTTATTTCATCTTTTCTCCGTGTTCTCCGTGACCTCCGTGGTGAATAAGCCGGGCTAGCCGAGTCGCTTGATTGAAACTGTCGGAATGAGACCGTCTGTTATCTGGGGTTAAGGGTAGGCAGTCAGCTTAATCTGGAAACCATGCTCACCGAGAAAACCCTCGACACGGTTGGTCGTCATTCTTTGGCGAGTACACTCGAGATCCCTGAATCCTGCCGACACCGGCTGGCGTGCGCGCGGATTTCCGAACACTCCTTGTCGGTCAAGCGGTTCACGTGCTCCAGCATCATACTCATTCGGCGGTTGCTGCGAAATCGCCGACGGTTTCGGATCAGGAAGTCCCAATAGAAGGTGTTGAAGGGACATGCCGTAGCCCCGACGCGTTTCGACGGATCGAAGGGGCAGTTGCGGCAGTAGTTACTCATCCGCTGGATGTACTTGCCGCTGGCCGCATAGGGCTTCGTGCCGACCACGCCGCCGTCGGCATGCATGACCATGCCGAGCGTATTGGGCAGGGTCACCCAGTCGACGGCGTCGACGTACATCGCGAGGTACCAGTCGCTGATCAGACGGGGGTCCACGCCGGCGATGAGGGCAAAGTTGCCGGTGACCATCAAACGCTGGATGTGGTGCCCGTAGCCGTGGTCCAAAACCTGGCCGATCGCCTGCCGCATGCAGGCCATGTCCGTCTGCCCCGTCCAATAGAACTTCGGCAGCGTTCCATGCTGGTCCAACTCATTTCGCGAGGCATACTTCGGTCCCTCATGCCAGTAGATCCCGCGGATGAACTCACGCCAGCCGACGATCTGTCGAATGAATCCCTCGACCGAGTTCAGCGGAGCCTGACCGCGTTCATAAGCCGCCAACGCCCCGCCGACGCACTCACGGGGATCAAGCAACTTCAGGTTGAGCGGGACGGAGAGCAGAGAGTGATACAGGAACGGTTCATCTGTCCACATCGCATCCTGGTAGGTACCGAACTCGGCCAGCCGATTTGCCACGAAGTCATCGAGGGCCCTCAGAGCCTGGGCGCGCGTGACCGGCCATCGAAAGCTCTTAAGCGATCCTGGGTTATCAGGGAATCGCTCCTCGACGAGCTGAATAACCGCCTGCGTGATAGCATCAGGCAAAGGTGAGTAAGGTTTGGGCACATTCGGCGCCTTCCTGAAGATCTGCCGGTTGTCTTTGTCAAAGTTCCAAGCGACTCCCGTCGGACGACCGTCGTTCTCCAGCAGCACGTTCATTCGGCGGCGCTGCTCGCGGTAGAAATGCTCCATGACGGGTTGTTTGCGATCGGCCATCCAGGCATCGAAATCTTTCAGGTCGACCAGGAAATGCCGGTCAGGCCGCATCTCCAGGGGAACTCCCACTGCTTTTGTTGCCTCCTCGATAAGGTTCTTGACCCGCCACTCGCCCGGATGCGTGCAAAGCAGATGGTCCGGTTTCAGGTCGTGGACCGCCCGCTCGATTTCGCCGCCGATGGACTGTGTGCTCTCGGGGTCTTCGAGGCGAATGTAGTGCATGCGGTAGCCGTGTCGGGCGAGATCCCCCGCGAAATGCCGCATCGCCGAGAGGAACAGGACGGTCCGCTGCTTGTGGCTGGGAACGTGCGTGGATTCCTCGCTGACCTCCATCATCAGAATCGCATCTCGCGACTTGTCCAGTCCCTTGATCGCGTCCGCATTGGGGTCGAGCTGGTCCCCAAGAACGATGGCCAGTCGGCGGACAGGCCTACGCACGGCAAGGTCCGGCATTGGTTCATGTGACCGGCGGGCGGGTCTGGGTCTCATGGTTGCATTACCTGCAGAAACGAATCAGCCTGGGGTCCGTCACTTGACCTCATCATGCCGGAGGTCCATCGTTTGGTTGCGCGATGCGCTCGCCGGGTGCCGCCTGACCTGTCGGCGTGGCCCGACCGATGGTATTCGCCATACGGCGAATACCCTTCAGCATGCCACGAAACACGAGGTGGTGCAGCGGCAGCACGGCATACCAGTAAGCCAGTCCCATAAGGCCTCGCGGTTTGAAACGGGCCGTTTGGATGACTGTGCAGCGGGCAAGGTCCTCGGGATGCGGTCGGATCTCGAACTCCAGCGCCGCCTCGCCCGGGAGCTTCATTTCGGCACGAAGCTCCAAGCGCTGATTAAACTCGATTCCGGTCACGCGCCAGAAGTCAAGGGCCTCGCCGTAGCTGACGCGCTCGGGATCATGCCGACCGCGTCTCAGACCCGGTCCGCCGACCAGCCGATCCATCCAGCCTCGCAAGCGCCAGAGCCCATCGGCGGCGTAGTAACCCTGTCCACCGCCAATGCGGCAGATCGCCCGGTAGGCCGCATCGGCCCCGGCATCCACCTCGATCGTCCGGCGATCGACGAAAACCTTGCCTCCCGACCAGTCCGGGTCTCCCGGTATGGGACCAGCGTCGGCCCACGTCGTCTCAACCTCGTGCGCCTCCTGCTTGCCCAGGGCAGCGTCGATCGACTCGCGCACGGTCAACAATCTTTGCGGCATCAGTCGGTGGGCTTCGTGGTCGCGACAGACGACCCGGTTGCGCAGCCCCTCCGCCAGGGGTCGCGCGATGCGGTGGCTGAGGGGGGTGACCAAATGGATCCAAAGTGAGCTGAGTCTCGGCGTGAGCACCGGGACCGGGATAACCAGACGCTTACGCAAACCCAGGGCCTGAGCCATGATTTGCATGATCTCGCGATAGGTCATGATCTCCAGACCACCGATGTCCAGCGTTCTCCCGACGGTCGCGGGCTCGTCGAGACAGGCAACCAGATAGTGGAGCACGTTTCGAACGGCGATAGGCTGCGACTCCGTGGACACCCATCGAGGTGTGACCATAATCGGAAGCCGCTCAACCAAATACCGGAGAATCTCGAATGATGCGGAACCCGAGCCGATGATCATGGCCGCCCGAAACACGGTTACCGGCACTCGGCCGGAGGCCAAGGCCGCCTCAACTTCACGTCGTGACGCGAGATGCTCGCTCAACCGGTCACCCGTTTCACCCAAACCCCCGAGGTAGATGATCCTGTCGAGTCCGGATGTCTCGGCCGCTTCCGCGAAGCTTTTGGCCAGTGTGCGGTCAAGTTCTCTATACTCCGCACCAGCCACCATCATCGAATGCACGAGGTAGTATGCCGCACAGCAACCTTCCATGGCCGCATACAGGGCCTCGGGGTGGCCCACGTCACCACGCAGGATTTCGACGTTACGGTTCGTCACCCACGAGCGGCCGCTCAGTTTGCGAGGCTCACGCGCGAGACACCGGACGCGGTATCCGCGCTCCACGAGCCGAGGAACCAGGCGACCACCGATGTAGCCGGTAGCACCCGTAACGAGCACCGGTCTGGCATTGGGCATGGCGCCCATATCTGTGCGGTCTCCCTTGGTCCGCCCGGGACGGCCCGTGGAGGATCGGAACTGATCCATTACCGACTAACGAGTATAACGTACCTCGTCATCGCTGGCGAAAAAGCACAAGTCGCTTGTTAAACTCCGTGACTGGTTTCGCAGGTTTCCAAATCCGCGTGGAGGACGACAGAGGAAAGGGACAAGAGGGCTGCTTGCGGAATGGAAATGGTTGACGGCTCTGCGGCCAGCGTTGGGCGGCTGGTTCGTGATGGAGTGGATACCCCGCTGGCGAATCTATTTGTCCACGCAGCGCGGACGGTATCTCCTGATGCGGAAGGGGCCAACCGCGCACACAGTGCGACCGAGGCGTTCCTGTATCGCCGGCTGGAAACACTGCCGGAAACCGCCGGACGTTTCTGTCTGAATACCGAATTGCCGATTCCCTTCGATGGTTGGGGGCGAATGGAAGTGGATCTGCTCTGCGCGGACTTACGCGTGG
>CAYVKG010000193.1:0-4120 GCA_964451955.1 uncultured Tepidisphaeraceae bacterium | reverse complement strand
TTGTTCTACCAGTCGCATTGCCATGAAAATGACCGAAAACGGTCAGTTTGAGTCACATAGTCAGTCATTTGGGTTCTGAAAGACCGTGGGTAGCAGCGGCGTTTTTCCGCTGTTGGCACAATGCGCGAAAAAGGAGTCTTCTCCCGGCACGTGGGTGCGCGCGCATAAAAGGCAGCCAACTTCAGGCTCGCTGGCGTTGTTGTCGTTCCTCTGGGCCTGTGCGTTTCAAAAATTGGTCGCGGTGACCTCCGCCCCGTGTTGGCAACGAGCAGTCATCACTTTTTGGGGAGAGACAAAATGAGAGGACACAGTATCGGCTTCATGGCCCTGTCTATGGCAATGCTCGCTTCCGTCGCTTCCGCAGACGTGGTGTTCAACGGGCACGGAGAGTATCAGACCGACCAGTTCGGCTACTACTACATCATCACCGGTGGCAAGTTCCCCACGGGGACAACCCCCAACGGTGACAACGCCTCCGGCGGAACCTTCCGCTTCCTCACCGATGATCCCGCCTGGGGCTACACCATCGACGTCTGGCAGAAGGACGATTGGTTCTCGGATAACGCCGCCTTCGCTCTCACCATGAAAAACGGCGCAACGGTCGTGTACGACAACAACGGCCTGGAGGATGGAACGTACGGAGACTACTACAACGCCAATGGCTCACACGGTCTCCATGGGCTCTATCGCGGCTATTCAATGTCCAACAACTTCGACTGGATCTACGCCGGCTATTTCAAGATCGAAACAACGACAACCATCGACACGATCATCGGCTACTTCGACAAAAATGGCAATTCAGCCGACCCTGTCCCCTTTGACCCACTCTCCCCGTCCATCGCATACCGCATGAACTTCTGGTCCAATGTGGATGGTAACTTGTTGCCGACCAATACCGGAAGCTTCCGCGGCGATGTCTTCAGCAGCGACACGACTGCCGGCACGTTTTCGGTCAGCGATACCGGCGTCGTCCGAGTCATGCCCAACAGCTCGACGGACCCCATCTGGCGACTGACCTACACGCTCGACACCCCAATGACTCTCAACCCCGGCGTGTACTGGTTCAGCCACGATGCATCCGTGGTCCCCAATCCCGCCGCGCTGTGGGGCGGCCTGAGCCTCTTCGGGATCGCTGCCTTTCGTCGTCGAAGGCGGTGAATCGCGACCCGCTCACAACCGGATCGCACACACACCGTGCGCGATTCCCCACGGTCAATGCCATGGACGGACCGGAACATGAGGGGTGGCTCACTGCGCGAGCAGGGTGATTGATGCGGCCCCAGACCCGCAGTGGAAGCTGCTGATAGCCCTGGCCCGTTATGGCGGCCTACGCACGCCCAGCGAGCCACTGGCTCTGACATGGCGGGATGTGGATTTCGAGGGCCGGCGGTTCATCATCCGGTCCAGCAAGAAGGAACACCATGCCCACGCCAGCCTCTGTGCGGCACCCATGCGCCCGGAATTGGCCCATCGCTTCCCCTCCCACCTAGCCCCTACCTGGCTGGAGCATCCCGCGAAGATCGCTGACGCCTTCTCTTAATCCCTGCCCCCTGAGCATTTCCCCCCGCGCCTGTGTGCATCCCCGAAAAAGCGACACAAAACCCGACCCGGCATTGGCGC
Source organism: uncultured Tepidisphaeraceae bacterium (assembly GCA_964451955.1). Classification (GTDB taxonomy): domain Bacteria; phylum Planctomycetota; class Phycisphaerae; order Tepidisphaerales; family Tepidisphaeraceae; genus JAPLNB01. Next base: position 2,500 of record CAYVKG010000193.1, on the reverse strand, counting down.
CATCGGCCAAACCGCGACCTTCAAGCAGAAACGAAACGTGGTAAAACAATCCGGGCGGGGAAATGGGCGATACAGGACTCGAACATCCTGCTGGAACCCCGGCAAATCCACCTCTCTCCACCCAAGGCGGCACAGAATCCGGCACACTCACCCCGACGCCCGCCCGAGCACCCGCGGCGACGCCGGCCCTGCCGCCGGACCTGGCAGGGCTGATTCAGGCGTGGGCGACCATGCCGCCGGCCATGCGGGCGGGCATCGCAGCGATGGTCCAGGCCGCCAAGGGCACCGGGACGGCGGAGGCGACCTGAGACGCGCCTACAGCGCCTACGCCTACAGAACCCTGCCAGCGACGCGCAGGCGGGGGTTTCGTAGGCGCGGGCGGCACGGCCAGGGGGTAGTGTAGGCGCCGTGGGCCGCGCCATCCGCCCTTGGCCTTCCTCCCCTCCCCCTCCCTCAAAAGGTACTACCGACGCGAAGCGTCCTCTACTGCCCGTGGGACCAGCTAGGGGGTAAGGTTGACTTTGTTGCCTACCGCAAATGCGGTGCTGCGTGCGACCGAAGTAGCGCTGGGCCGACTCGTCCCACTGGTAAAGAGGAGTTGACCACCGGCCTTTCGCTGCTCATGGCGCTTTCCTTGGCGCAGGCCCGAAGCCACGTTCTCAGTACTCCTACACAAATAGACGCGGAAAGCGACGACCCGCAACCGCTCGGGGCGCTCACCTGGAGGCGTCAGTGGGGCGACGATCAACTTGCCCCTTGCAGCGAGGCAGTCGCCCGTTGCTCGATAATCTTCGCCACGCGGTCTGCGGTCGTAGGATCGTTCGAGACGCTCCGCAAGCCGGCGTCCTGGAGGCTGGCAAGGGTCCGCTTCGACAGGTCGGCGATCCGCTCGCGCAGCATAGGCCAGCCCACGCCAATCTCCGCAGCCATCTTCTGCCAGTGCGCGGCCCGGATCGCCTTCAAGGAGTTGCTCCGGCCAATCTTCATCGCCGGCACCTTCGAGAGTTCCGGCCACGCCAACGTGCAAACCAGATCGTACAACGGCGCCAGCCGCCGCTGTCCCTGTCCGTATAGGATCGAGTAGTTCTTGGCATGGGCGTCGGCGTTGCCGATCACCATGTTGAAAATCAGGCCGTCCAGGAAGTCTCGAATATCGACCGCGGGAACGGTGGACCAATCGCGCAGCAGGCCGATGCAATCGCGGACCAGCGGCCCGCCTTCCTGCTGGTACTTCTTCTCGGGGGGGAACCCGAGCGCCTGGCAGAAGTCTTCCTGGTGAATGCGCAGGACCGTGCCATCGGGGGCAGCCGTGCGGTCATACCGCTGCACGACGATGCAGGGCTTGTCGCCCATCGCTCGATAGGCCACCGCCGGAACATTCAGCCCCAGCGACCGGGCCAGCGTCATACAAAGCATCTCGTTGGCCACCAGACCAGGAAACCGCTCTGGCTCGGGTTTGATGATGTGGGTGCTGGGCGTATTGCCCAGAGGCAGGCCAATGACCGAATTGTGAAGGACCACCGGCAACTTGGACTGGGCACCGGCCAGGGAAAGCCGAACGCCACTCTCGCCGGCCAGCAGCGGCCGCCGGGGAAGCTCGGCGATGATACGCTGCAAATCCTCCTCGCTGAGCTTGCGTATGCGTTTCTCGCCGGGCCGCGGACGCGGGGCACCCTCCGGCAGCAGGCTGACCGCGCCGGCACACTCGCCACCGATGCGTTCGAGCAGGGCAAAGTCGTTCCGCTCGCTGATGCCGAGAATAGCCGCGATCTGCTGCCGTGGCCCTTCGTCGGGGAGGATGCCGGCAAAGAACGGGCGCGCCTGCTTGCCCTTGAACGGATCGGCCTGTAGCGGGAGGGACCGGGACAATGGCGCCGCGTCAGGATTCTTGAGCCACGCGGCGTCGTATTGGAACCAGAGCAGCCCGCTGTCGTCCTGGTCGAGCGTCCCGACCGCATCACTGTTGAGATAGACCGTGAGCCGCTTCATGGCTTGGCACCTCCCGCCGCGGGCTGGCCGCGCGGCACGACTTGGGCGATCAGGCCCAGCGACCGCAGCACCAGCAGCGTCTTGCCCAACTGGCACGTGGGCTTGCCCTTCTCCAGATCGACGATAAACCGCAGGCCGGTGCCGCAGGTCATCGCCAGTTCCTTCTGGGTGATCTTCATGGCTTTGCGGCGGGCGCGGATGGCGGTGCCGAGCTGTTCTGGCGTTGTGGCTTCCATAGTTTACCGATCGGTAATATTACGCGGAAGCTGTGGCCGAATCAAGAAGATTTTACCGACCGGTGACATCTCAGGCGATTTTGACCATTCAGGGGCAGAATATTCCCGCGCGGGCATTTCCCAACCCACGCAATCCGAGGCCATCAGCTCAGCGCCGCTGGCCAGGCGGGCCGAATGCGTCACGTCGGCGACGCCATCGCAGACAACTCATTCACCAGCGCGGCACCGCGGGCCAGATCGGCGGCACGGAGTTCCACCACGCGCCACGGCGGCTG
>CAYVKG010000192.1:0-4142 GCA_964451955.1 uncultured Tepidisphaeraceae bacterium | reverse complement strand
CGCTGGGCCTGTTTACGGAGGAAGCGGCTGACGGGGCGGAAGCGATTCACGCGTATTTACGAAACGAATTTGACCTGGTCACCATGGATATCATCATGCCGAACGTCAACGGGGTGGACGCCATACACGCCCTGCGCATGGTCGATCCCGGCTGCCGGATCATCGTGGTCACCTCCTGCACCGACGCGCGCTTATGCGCTGAGATCCATGATCTGAACGTACCCTGGGTCATTCGTAAACCGATTCATCTGTCCGAGTTGTTCGCGGTCGTGCGCTGCGCGCTCTCCGGCTCGATCCGCGAAGCACTGGCCCTGTAGATCGAGATCCGGCGATCCCCGACCGCGCAACGCCGGCTCCGCATGAGGATAGAATGACATGGCCACGATAATGCTGGTTTCCGAGGGCACACCCCCCGCCTCGACCTTGGTCGATTGGCTTCGCGAGCAGGGCCATGCGGTCATGACGGCCCGGAATGCCAACCACGCGCTGGTCATGGTGAACGAAGCGTCCCCTGAGCTTATCGTGGTGGACATGCTTAGCGAGGGACGCCGGGGCGCGATCACGTGTCGGCGTTTCAAGGCGGATTCGCGGTTGAGCGCGGTGCCGATCGTCGTGCTTGTCGGCGATTACGACACGGCGATGATCAGCGAGGCCGTGGCCGCCGGGGCGCGAGACTATATCGTCGAGACTCTGCCGAGGTCGATTCTGGCGGCCCGATTACGGGTGGCCCCGCGAAACGAGGCCCCTCTGTTCGAGCTGAGTCATATTCTCGAAAAAGCCCGCCAAGAGGTCGATGTCGCGGCGATTGCGCCGGTGGAGCTTCTTAAACAGCTCAATAACGAAATACTGGATCGCCGGCGGGCGGAGAGCAGGTGTCGCGACACCATGGAACGCTTGCGTACCATTCTCGACGGTCTGCCCGAGATCATCCTGCAGACGGACGCCCAGATGAGAATCTCATGGGCCAACCGGGCGGCGCTCGAGCGGAACCCGCAAGCCCTTGGGTTGGTCTGTTTCAAGGCCATGTTCGGACGGGATACGATCTGTCCGGGATGTCCCTGCGCCCATGCCGCGCAAACCGGACGCACGGAGACCAACACCGTGCATCATTCCAGACCGATGGGGGAGAATTCCTGGTGGGAAGTGATCGGAGTCCCCTTGGCGACCGCCCAAAACTGCCTCGGGGACATGATCGTCGTGGCCCGCGATGTGACCAGCCGGGTGGAGGCCGAACAAGTCATTCGGGAAAACGAGGAAAGGCTTCAGACGATTCTGGGGAGCGTTCAGGTCGGGATGATCATCGCGGACGCCGAGACCATGCATATCGTGGACGCCAATCGCGCCGCCCTGCGGATATTGCGCGGCACCCGCGAACAAGTGATCGGGCGTCCCTATGACCGGCATACGGTAGCCGCCGACATGGCCCACGAGACCGCACCGAACGCCGGCGAGGACAGCCTCAACAACGAGCGCGTCCTGGTTACCCTGACCGGCGAGCGTCTGGCGGTTTGGGTCAACGTGGTCCCGATTACGCTCAACGGCCGGCCGCACCTGCTGGAAAGTATCGTCGATATCAGCGACCGCAAGAAGGTGGAGGAGGAGCTGGCCATCTTTCGACGCTTCGCGGAAGCTTCCGGGCAGGGCCTGTGCATGGCCGACCTGAATGGGAAGATCACGTATGTCAACCCGGCCTTGATTCAACTGCTGGGCGAGGAAAAGGCCGGGGCCATTCTCGGGCGAAACCTGCTGGATTGTTATCCGGAAGAGGTTCGCCGCAAGGTACGGGAGGAAATCATTCCGACGGTGTTCCATCAGGGGCACTGGACCGGCGAACTGCCGCTGCTGGGTCGGGACATCGTGCAAACGCTTCAGAACATCGTTCTTTTGCGCGGCGAGCATAACGAGCCGATATGCGTCGCTCAGATCGTGACCGATATCAGCGGAATCGAGGATACGGCCAAGCAACTTCGCCGAACAAACGTGATGATGGTCGAGGCCCTGCGCCGGGAAAAATGCACCTCCATGCAACTGGAGGCGGCTTTGGAGCAACTCGAGGCCGCCCGGATGAACGCGGAGGACGCCAGCCTGGCGAAAAGCGAGTTTCTGGCCAACATGAGCCATGAAATCCGCACCCCGATGAACGGGATCGTCGGACTTGTCGACATTCTTCAGCGAACGGAATTGGATCAGAATCAACGCCGTTACCTGGGAATGATTCAGCAGGCAACGGATTCCCTGCTCCAGATCATCAACGATGTTCTCGATCTGTCGAAAGTCGAGGCCGGCAAATTGGAACTGGATATAACCACCTTCAATTTACGCGACTGCGTGCGGGACAGTCTGGCCCTTTTCGTGATCCGGGCGGAAGACAAGGGCATAACCTTGAGCAGCGACATCGCCCCATCGGTTCCTGATTGGGTGGAGGGTGACGCCGGCCGCCTGCGCCAGATTCTGCTTAACCTTCTGGGAAACGCCGTCAAATTTACGGACAAAGGCGGCGTACGCCTGGAAATCAAACCTGAGAATCCCACGACGGCCGAAACGGATAGCGGGCTGGATTTGCTCTTCGCGGTCGTGGATACCGGAGTAGGCGTTCCCCCCGCCCAGCAGGAGATGATTTTCGAGGCCTTCGCCCAGGCTGATCGTTCCGTGACTCGCCGTTACGGCGGCACCGGCCTGGGACTGGCCATCACCTCCCGTTTGGTCGAGCTGATGGGTGGACAGATTTGGCTTGAGAGCGAACCCGGGCAGGGTAGTACGTTTTATTTCAAGGTCCGGCTCGATATCGCCAAGTCAACCCCAACCGACCAAGGCCATGAAGCCATCACGACGACGCGTGGTTCTTCCTCAATGACGGACACGGACCAGGCCGCCCACGCCGTGATGGATGATCGCTGCCCCATTGGCCGCCTGCGGATTCTTCTGGCGGAGGATAATCCCGTGAATCAGGAAGTCGCCGGCCTCATGCTGCGGGAAATGGGCCACGAGGTGGTTGTCGCGGGCGACGGACGAGCGGTGCTCGAGGCCCTGGAGACCGGCGGTAGTCCGTATGATCTGATACTGATGGACGTTCAGATGCCGGTTTTGAACGGGTTGGAGGCGACCGCGATGATCCGGAAGGCGGAAACGGGGCAAGCCAGGCATCAGACGATTATCGCGATGACCGCCTACGCCATGCAGGGTGACCGTGAGCGTTGCCTGGCCGCGGGTATGGACGATTATATCAGCAAACCGATCAAGGCCCGCGTTCTGGGTGACATGTTGGTCAAATGGTCGCGCAAGATGGAAGAGTCTCGATCGAACTCCCTGAAACCAGGTGGGGAACCGGCGAAAGGCGAGCTTGACGTTCCCATGAATGACGGAGACGCGGATCAAACGACCCCTATTGATATGGCCGCAGCCCTGGACAACCTCGCGGGGAATCAGCACATTCTCAAGCGTGTCGTGGAATTGTTTCAAAACAACGTGGGCCAAACGCTTGGAGAACTCAAAGCGGCGTTTCAGGCCGGTGATGCGACGCTCTTGAAGGTAACGGCCCACGGTCTCAAAGGAGCGGCCGCCAACATCTGCGCGGAACCGATCCGTCGGACGGCCGAACACCTGGAACAACAGGCGATGATCAACCGGCTGGACGACGTGCAAGTGATGATCGAGCAATTAACTTGCCAAGTGAACGAACTGTGCCAATATCTGGCCGCAAACCCCGCGGCAGGCTCTTTGGATGGCGGCGGGGAAAGCAAATACACATCGAGTTGCGGGGCGGTTCAGTCCTAAACCACCGAACCCACGACCGCCCCGCTTATTTGTACACCCCGCATCGGCGCCTACAGCGTGTATTGCGGAACTTTGAGCGTTTCGCCGTCCTTCATCGCGGATAAATGCGCATAGTATCCGGGAACGGTCATATTCAGCGCGTCGATGATGCCGACCGCCGCTGTTCGGCCGCGAAGAATGGCGTCGATGAAGTCGTCGCCGAGGTAGCCGTGCGATCCGCCATGCCCGCCGGGCTCAACCCCCGGCGGTAAGGCGTATTTCTTGAGTTGCAGGCCCTTCGCCAGCGCTTCGTCGTAGCGTTTCTTGCCGGTCGCGTCGCCGGTGAACGTCTTGTTGAATCCGCCGTACTCGCCGCGAATGCGTCCCGC
>CAYVKG010000191.1:0-4240 GCA_964451955.1 uncultured Tepidisphaeraceae bacterium | reverse complement strand
CCGGCAAACCCCTGTCGGCCCGATGGCAGGCGCGCGTCGGCAGACGCTGGCTGACAACCAATGAACCGTACAGCGCCTTTCTGGCTCTGGGAAGACAGCCACCCCTGGTCAGCTTGGCAGAGGTACAGGGTTTGGAAGGGTACTTGGCCGTATCGCTCCGGTCAGCGGGATTTGACCTGGTACAGGTCGTCGATCCCAGGGAGAGTGATCATGTCGCCCGTATGTGTCTCAAGATTCCGATCGACAACGGCTGGGGGCTCAGCGATCTGGTGATCGAGGAACGGGAGGGAGAGGAATGGCTCCTCTGGTGCGGCACCCGGTACCGCCCGCTGGAGACCGTCCCCACTCTGGGGTCAGGGAACGGCACGGTTAGGATCGGCCGCCAAGGGTTCGGCGAATGGTTCCGATGGCCGGCGGCGGCTTCGGTTCTGACCCTGACCGACGCCTGCTCATGGTATCTGTATGACGCCCAGTTCGGCCTCAAGGACTGGGGGATGGAGGAGAAGGAGTCAACTGTTGGTGCAGTCGACGATGACTTTTACTTGGTCCTGTATGGCGCGCCGGACACGACCATTACGCTTACGGTGCAACCACGAGAATTCCGGGAAAAGAGCTGATCTTTAACCACAGTTCTGCCGGAAAGCGGAAATATGGGACGCGGGAGACGGAGAATCACGCCGGAGGGAAAAGGGGGGCGGATTCGTTAACGCGTAGACGGTCTAAGTGAAGAAGACAGGCCCGCTATGTGCGATACGGTGCCGCACGACCTCGGGATGCAATTGTGGCGCCTTTTGCGTATGGGCGCGACCCAAACTGATGGCTCGCTTGCGAGCTTACCCGGCTTTGGTTTGTTAAGGATGGAGTCATGAACCAACCCCGATTTTCGCGTTGGTTTGTTGGTGGCGTTGCCTTGGCGCTGATTGCCTGGCTTGCCGGGCACGGGGACAGGGAGGCTCCGCGCAAAGCAGTGATCGATTCTCGGCCTGGAACTACCGCAACCTCCACGACATCTCCCCCCCGCCGTCCCTCCTCTATAGCACCTGAGCACATGGTCCCTCCCGAGCCGCCGCTATCGCCCTGCCGCGAGCTACCCCTGGAACATGATGATCGCCTGTCGAGACTCCTAAGCCGCCGATTGAACAGCTTCGGTGCGATCGGAAATGAGCTTCTGCTAAAGTTCAAGTCGCCCGATGCGCTGCGCGCTTTCCTGAGTCGTGCTGACCAGAGCGGACTCAAGATACTCGGCAGGCTGGATGGCTTGATGGCTATTCGCGTCGGTTTTGACGACTTGGACGAATTGCGCGCGATGATCGAGGGCGACGATGATGTCTATGAGGCTATTGAGGCAAACTTCATGGTCAAGGTCCCCGACTGGCTGAATTCTGAATCACGGCCCGGCGTTAGCGGCACCGCCCCATTCGGCGGAGATGCTTTTTTGCAGGCCATCGGCGCTGACAGCAACCGCTCGACATGGGGGATGGAAATCACCGTGGCTGTTCTCGACACGGGCGTAGAAAACCATCCGACCTTCGGTAAGGACCAGATCACGCATTTGGATTTGGTGAATGACGGCCAGCCATTCGCCGGCCACGGCACCGCGGTGGCCAGCCTTATCGGCGGGCGGGACGAACAAGCTCCTGGAGTTGCGCCTGCCAGCCATATCCTCGACGTGCGCATCGCGGACAGCCTGGGCGAAAGCAGCAGCTTCAAACTTGCCGAAGGCATTGTAAAGGCCGTGGACGCTGGTGCACAGGTCATCAACATCAGCCTGGGGTCCTATGGTGACGCCACCGTCCTGCGCGACGCGGTGGCTTACGCCGAAAGTAAAGGTGCGGTAATCGTCGCTGCCGCCGGCAACGATCACACCAACAACCAACTGGCCTATCCAGCGGCAATCAGTTCCGTGATCTCTGTTGGGGGCGTGGATGCTGACTATCAACAGGCATACTTCTCCAATTCAGGCAAAGGATTGGACGTGACCGCGCCGGCCGTCGGCATCCAGTCCGCCTATGGCGCCGACCTCATCGTTCTGGGCGACGGCACTTCCCAGGCTGCGGCCATCACCTCCGGAGTAGTGGCCTATGGTTTGTCGAGGGGTTCGACCACCACCAGCGCCGCTTCCGACTGGCTGAAACAAAACGTCCTGCCTCTCAGCCTGCCGCCCGAGCGCGGCGGCGCAGGCATGACACATCTCGAATTCCAGTGATTCACCCGCTGACAAGTTTCTGATTTGATCACAATGAATCTACAGTCAAAAAAGACCTTTGCAATTGTGGATTTTGCAAGGTGCAATCCTAAAGAATGTAATCCTGAAGAAGGAATATGCGCAGCAGCATCTGCTTGCACCCATAAAGTAATCAAACAGATCGATGGCGTTTTTGAACTACCAATAGTCTTTCAAGATATGTGCATGGGATGTTGGGACTGTATCGAAGCCTGTCCGTTGGATGCAATCAAGGTGAAGCATGTCACCTAGAGTACCCTATCGGAAATATATGACGTAAGCTCATCCGGCTTACCGTCCTTCACGGAAGCGAAATCAAGATCGCCGAACACCCCTTGTGCCTGAAAGCAGCGGGCGAGCAGAGCGTTCGTCATCCGGCGGAAGAAATCCCTGGTGGAGTAGTGACGGGCCAGCTGTTTTCTCCCTCGACGATCATACTTCAATCTGTTTGGATTATTCCGGGCAGTATTGTATTTTACTGTACTTACTCGACAATTAGTTACAAGCTGAAAATAGCTGTCTCTACAAGGGATACCCATGGCTATCAAGAAATCCGACCTCTACTCCTCGCTCTGGGCGTCGTGCGACGAGCTGCGCGGCGGCATGGATGCCAGCCAGTACAAGGACTACGTCCTGTTCATGCTGTTCATCAAGTACGTCACCGACAAGTACGGCAACAGCACCGACTTCGCCCCGCCGGTCACGATCCCCAAGGGCGCGAGCTTCAAGGACATGCTCGCGCTCCGCGGTAAGAGCGATATCGGCGACAAGATCAACACCCAGGTCATCGCGCCGCTCGTGCAGGCCAATGACCGGTTGGCCCGCAGCGATTTTCCGGACTTCAACGATTCCAACAAGCTCGGCGAAGGACAGGCCAAGGTCGAGCGTCTGACCAACCTGGTCAACATCTTCGCAAGCCCCCAGCTCGACTTCTCCCAGAACCGCGCCGACCACGACGACCTCCTCGGCGACGCCTACGAGTACCTGATGCGGCACTTCGCCACCGAAAGCGGCAAGAGCAAGGGGCAGTTCTACACCCCCGCCGAGGTCAGCCGCATCATCGCCAGGGTGATCGGCATTTCGCCGGACAACACGAAGGCCTCCACGACCGCCTACGACCCGACCTGCGGCTCGGGCTCGTTGCTTCTGAAGGTGGCCGCCCAGGCCGGGGCGGGGAAACGCATCACTCTCGAAGGGCAGGAGAAAGATGTCACCACGGCGGGCTTGGCCCGCATGAACATGATCCTGCACGACTTCCCGACGGCCAACATCGTCTCCGGCAACACCCTGGCCGCGCCCAAGTTCAAGGACGGCGAGCAGCTTCGGACCTACGACTACGTCGTCGCCAATCCGCCGTTCTCCGACAAGACCTGGACCACCGGGCTCACGCCATCGAGAGACCCGTTCCAGCGCTTCGCCTGGGGTGAACCGCCCGCCAAGCAGGGCGACTACGCCTACCTGCTGCACATCATCCGGTCGATGAAGGGTGCGGGCAAAGGCGCCTGCATCCTGCCCCACGGCGTCCTCTTCCGCGGCAACGCCGAGGCCACGATCCGGCAGCAGCTCGTCCACTCCGGCTACCTCAAGGGCATCATCGGCCTGCCCGCCAACCTCTTCTACGGCACCGGCATCCCCGCCTGCATCGTCGTGCTCGACAAGGAGAACGCCGCCGGCCGCAAGGGCGTGTTCATGATCGACGCCTCCAAGGGATTCAAGAAGGACGGCCCCAAGAACCGCCTGCGCGAGCAGGACATCCACCGCATCGTCGACGTCTTCACCAGGCAGGTAGACGTTCCTCGCTACGCTCGGATGGTGCCGCTGGCCGAGATCGCCGATCCTAAGAACGACTTCAACCTCAACCTGCCGCGCTACATAGACAGCACCGAGCCCGAAGACCTTCAGGACCTCGACGGCCACCTGCGCGGCGGCATCCCGGAGCGTGATCTGGACGCGCTCGGCGGGTACTGGAAGGTGCTCCCCAGCGTGCGCGGGGTACTGTTCGAGTCCGCGGGCCGC
>CAYVKG010000190.1:0-4333 GCA_964451955.1 uncultured Tepidisphaeraceae bacterium | reverse complement strand
TGAGGCGGAAGCCGAAGGGGTTGTCGTGGTGTCCTGGGTGCCAGATGGAGACGCGGTGTGCTTTCCAGGTTTCGACGGGGCCGACGGAGCAAGCGCGGGAGGGGACCTGGGGGACGTATCCGCCGCCGGAGGTGCGGGCGTTTTGGATGACGGTCATGGGATGGAGGTCGACGACGCGGGTGGCGAGTTTTCGGTACTCGGAGGGTGGTGGTGGGGAGTTCTTGAACTTGCCGGTGCGTTTTGGGGGATCGTTGAAGGCCCAGTGTTTCACTTCGCCTTGGCCGCCCTGCATGATGAGGCAGCGGATCTGGTCGTAGGACTTGGAGTAGTTGGGGAGGTTGCCGGTGGGGAAGTGGATGTTTTGAGGCGGCATGAGGAGTTTTTTGTGGATGCGATTGAAGCAGAGGTGCATATCGGCCTTGGCGAAGGAGAGGGGGTGGGAGGTAGAGACGGGTTGGGAGTCTGGGCCGACCCATTCATCCATGCCCCAGAAGTGGGCGTCGAGTTTGTTGAGGTTGAGATCGAGGGAATTGACGATGCGGGCGACGAGGGGGAGTTGTTCGGTGGGGCCGATGGGGCCGCAGATGCCGGCGGGGTTGTCGGGTGTGGATTGTCGCCAGGCTTCGACGTATTCGAGGGCTTCGGCGAGGTAGAAGTCTTCGAGGGTGTCGTAGAAGTGGGTTTGGAAGCCTGGTCGGGAGAGTTGGCGGAGGTCATTTGGGGTGAGTTTGGCGGCGTCTTGGAGGAGTTGAGGGTCGAGGGTGGTGTAATCCCACCAATCCGGGGCGACTTTGCTGAGAGGACGCGACATGTTCTGCTCCTGGTTTGGCCGGTCGAATGGAACACGTAGGCACAGAGACGCGGAGGGATTGCACGTATTGGTGTTCTCGGAGTCTCAGAGCCTCTGTGGTTTGAAAACGCTATGGATTGGGTGGGAAGAGGGAGGCGAGGAGGTCGGATTGGGGGTAGGGGAGGCCGCGGTGCTGGACGAAGGCTTCGGCGAAGGGGACGTTGATGAGTTGACCGCGGGCGGCGTCCTGGCGTTTCATGGATTGGATGTACTCGTCCATGCCGTGGTGTGCGCGGAGCCATTCGCGTTGTGAGGCATGGCAGGCGAGCATTTGTTCTTTTGTGTCGGCGACGGAGGTGATATTGACGAGGGTGGTGGGCGTGACGGGATGGCCGAGGGGGTCGATTGCGCCGGAGGGATCGACGTAGTAGAGGTGTGGTACGGCGGATTGGGGCAGGCGGGGGAAAGGAGAGGCGTTGGGAGCGCCGTAGAGGAAGGAGGCGGCGCGGGCGAGGGAGGCGGTCATTTCGTGGTCCATCATGTAGTCTTTGAGGGGGTGTGTGAAGACGAGGGAGGGGGCGATAATGCGGAAGAGGTCGATGGCTTTGTGGATGGCGGGTTGGGTGTAGGTGATGAATCCATCGCGTTCGTCGAGGCAGTGGTAGGTGGCATTGATAAGGGAGGCGGCTTTGCGGGCTTCGTTGGTGCGGATGGATGCGATGTCGTGAGGTGTGTGGATCATGGTGCCGCAGTCGCCCGGGGTGACGGAGGCGATGTGGATGTTGTAGCCGAGTTTGTGGAGGAGGATGAGTGTACCGCCGCAGGAGAATTCGGCGTCGTCTGGATGGGCCATGAAAGCGAGAGCGGTCTTGTTGTGAGTCATGAGCGAAGGATTGTTGGATACGAGGAGGTTAACGGGGTGGAGGAGAGGGGGCAAGAGGCGGGGTGGGCAGTTGAGAGGGTTGGGAGAAGAAAGGGCGTCCCCTTGTGGAGGAAGAGGACGCCTGGTGGACTGAGTGAGGAGTTTTTTGGGGTTTCAGGCGGCGCGTTTTCGGACGAGTCGGAAGAGGGGAGTGATTGCGAGGAGGAGGATGCCGGACCAGAATGCGGGAGGGAGTGGGACGGGGCTTTCGGAGACGGCGAGGTGGATCCATCCGCCGCCGCCGTAGTTGGTTTCGAGTCGTCCGTTGAGGGGGTTTTGCCAGATTTGGCTGAGACCCCAGACGCCGCCCCATGGGTCGACGTAGTCGATGGTGGCGCCTTCGGCGAGTTGGATGAAGCCGTCGTTGTTTGCGTCTTTCCAGTGGAAGCTGGCGAGAGTGAGCATGTGACCGGCGGCGTCTCCGATGGGGTTGAAGTATTCGAGGCCGATTTCGACGTCTTCACAGGAGACGAGTTCGTTCCAGAGGAACTGCCAGGTTGGGAAGATCTGATTGACCCAATTGGGCTGTGGGATGGGCTGGCCGTTGCGTACGACGTTCCAGGCGAAGGCATTTTGGGCCTCGTAGACGGTTTTGCCTGGGGCGTTTTGTTCGAGGTAGAGCCACTTGCCGTAGATGAAGTCGTCGTTGAAGGTGCCGTTGTTGGCGATGGTGTTCATGAAGGCGGGGGAACCGAGGATCTGTGCGGCGGCGATCATTCCGGCCTGGTTATTGGGGTTGACGAGGGTGTTGTCATAGACGGCGGGGTACTGGTTTTGGAGGTAGACGAAGGAATTGACGGCGGCGGTTGGGGCGCAAGCGACGTTTCCCCAGCCTGGGATGAGCAACTGGTTGAGGGTGCCATAGAGGACATGGTTAGGGTCTTTCTGGATGTCATAGACCGGGCAGGCAAAGACGGATCCGGCGAGTGCGGTGAATGCGAGCGTCCAGGCCAGGAGGGGGGAAGCTCTAGTGGCGGGCAAGCGGACTGAAGAGGATTGGAAGGACCGTTTCATAGCGTTTCTCCTTTCTCACGAGAAGTGAAGAACGTGATAGAACCACAGTGCGACAGGAACGATTGTGCGAACGACAGAGTCACCTCCTTGCCCGGGCTGAGCAAGGGGCCGTGCGTGTGGGGATCAGATTGCCGGGCGGGCTCACGTTCGAAAGTCAGGATCTGGCGACCCCGAACAGAGCTGCCCGTTCGACCCCAGGCAGCCCAACCCACGACGTGAAGAGCAGGGCGGGTGTCCGGAAGGACTGCGCATCCTGCGAGATCACGGCATCAGTGTATCAGAATGGGCGTAGAATGCCAGAGATTTTTGCACCAATTCATTGCAAAAATTGTACGGATGAGCTGCAAGTTGCGGTGTGGTGTGGCGCTTATGTGACGGACCCGGCGAGGAGGATTGGGCATCGTTGTTCGATCGCGGATGGGGAGATGCGAACGTGTGTTTGGGGCATGGTGTGGGCGAAAGGTGAAGCGGGCGGGCTGTGTGGGGGGCTGGGTGTGGAGAGATCAAGAAACGCGGGGTGGTTTCTGCCAGATGAGTTGTTCGGAGAAGTTGTTGGCGAGGGCGTATTTTTTGATATGTGGGGTTACGGATTCGCCGAGGATTTGCATTTTGGAGAGGTCGGCCTGTCCGAGTTGGGCGTTGGCGGCGAAATTGAGGTAGCCGACGTTGGCGAAGTCGATGCCCATGAGTTCGAGTGCGAGGCGGTCGGCGGCGAGCCAGTCGGTGGAGGCGACGCAGACGCGGTGATCGACGGGGTTTCCGCCGACGGGGCCGTTGCCCTGCATGCCCTGGAAGCCGTCGATAAGGGCGAGGTGGGGGTGGAGTTTTTCGGCGAGGGCGAAGAGGTTGAAGTTGGTGGAGCGGTGACCGGAACCATGGATGGAGATTTTATCGTTTTTGGCGCCGGGCCTGCCGCCGCCCCAGCGGAAGCCGGCATCTTTGATGGGTGCGCCGACGACGATGTTTTTGAGGGAGAGGGTGGCGACGATGCGGTCGTGGGTTTTCATTCGGGCGGCGGAGATGATGTAGGAATTGGGGTCGAGGAGGGTTTTGCAGACGCGGACGGGCTGAGGGCGGAAGGTTTTTTCGTCGAAGACGTGGATGATTTGGACGGTGTCCTGATCGAGGTCGAGGAGTTTAGCGCCATACTTGTCGGCGAGTTTGTTGTAGCCGTAGTTGGCGAAGCCGTCGAGCGTGGGTCCGTTGGCGGCGGACTCAGCGATGACGACGTTGTCGAGTTTGTTGATGGACTTGAGGAAGTCGAGGATGGCTTGGATGGTATCGGCGTGGGTGGCGGAGAGTTGGTTGTCGATAGCGACGTTGTTGGGCTTGATGACGACGCGTCGCGAACCGATGGCGGCGGCGACCTCTTTTGCGAAGGGTTGGAGGGACCGGAAGGCGATATCGGCGCGGGAGTCGCCGTGCATGAGAGCGACGCGGGTGGGTGGTGTGGGCGTGGGAGATTCGGCGGCGAGGGCGGGCGAAGCGAATCGGATGGAGGGGAGGCTTGCGAATCCGGCGAGGAGGGATCCTTTGAGGAATCGGCGTCGCGAAGCGAAGGAGGAAGCGTTCATGGGCGGTCTCCATTTGAGTAAGGACTTGAGAAG
>CAYVKG010000189.1:0-4565 GCA_964451955.1 uncultured Tepidisphaeraceae bacterium | reverse complement strand
GGGCCGCGGATCGCGGGGCGGTGGGGCAGGGTGGGTGCGGCGACCTTTTCGGCCGCGGCGAAGGGGCGGGGGAGTGGGGGGTTGATGCCGGGTGGGGGGTGAGCGGTGGACAGCCAGGGGGTGGGTCGGGTTTGTTCAGCGAGAAGGAGGCGAGGGGGGATGCGGGGGTCTTGGGAGAAGAGTCGGCGGAGGAGGTGGGGGCAGTTGCATTGGCGGCTGCGGTGGAGCAGGACAATGTGGGAGGGGAGAGAGGCGCGCGCTTGTTCGCGGAGGTCGAGGATCCGGCGTATGGCGAAGAGAGCCTGTTGGTTGGAGAGGTGGCCGAAGCCGTTCATGATGCGTTGTTTGAGGAAGTGGGGGCGTGGGCTGGCGAGCTGCATCTGGGGGTCGTAGTTGCTTTCGAGGGCGAGGATGTGGACGTCGAGGAAGAGTTGGATGAGTTGTGGGGTGACGGCGCCGAGGTCGGTGGCGTAGCCGATGCGTCCGGCGGGGGATTTGATGTGGAAGCCGTGTGAGCCGGCGTGGTCGTGCTGGAACTTGAGAGGTTGGAGATGGAGGGCGGGGAGCGGGGAAAAGGAGTCGGATTCGAAGGGGTGAAGGAGGTTGGAGAGGCGGGCGCGTTGGTGGGGATCGGGAATGGAACGGAGGAGGGTGAGTGCGGCGGCGGTGTGGCAGTGAATGGGGATGCTCTGTTTGAGGATGGTGGGGAGCCAATTGGGTTTGAAGTGGTCAGAGTCGAGGTGGGTGAGGCAGATGACGGAGACGTCGTCGAGGCGGACGCCGACGGAATTCAATCTCCGGGCGGCGGTGCGTGGTCCGATGCCGATGTCGATGAGAAGCAGGCCATGGGGTGTGCGTAGGACGGCACAGTTGCCGGAGGAACCGCTGGCGAGGATGCAGAGTTGGAGGGACATCGGAGTCGAAGAGTGACAATACTAAGGTGGTTGGAGAAAGCAATGCTGTGGGTGATGAAGAGCCGCGGGGAGGCCGGAGGGGGAGTGCCGCGTGAGGTGCCGTTGGGAATGGCGCGTGGCCGCGGTCTTCGTTGATGACCGTGACAATCCTGGTTGCCGGCACGCCATGGACGGCTTGCGCGAAGAGCAGGCGATCATGGGAGAATATCGCAGTTGGAGAGAAGACGTTCCCGCGGATCCGCAGGACCAACGGCTTGGTGGTGCGGTCGGTGAACTCGACCTTGCAGGCGCCGACAGTTGGTCCTAGTGGCCGGCTTGTGTCCATCGCGACGCGTAGGAGTAGCGAGTCGTTTGAGGCCACGGACTCGGCGGAGGGGACAGCCGCGGCGCAAGCGCAGGAGGCTTGGATCTTGCTCACCACGAGGGTGCGATTGGTCAGGTTTGAGATTGCGAAAAGATGCTCCGCCTTGGCGCCTTGTTTGACGTTGCCAAAGTCATAGGAGTATTCGGATGGGCGCAGGTCGGTGCGAAATGGCGCGTCGTCGGCGTCGCCGGAGAAGGCGCGATATGCCGCGCCGGCGAGGAAGGACGCTATGAGGAGCACCCAGGGGGATGGGATCTTCATGATGTCACCGCTGCATGGGGATGCACCCTTCCGAGGTGGTTTGCGTGTCAGGAGCACCGGGGACCAGTCAAGCCGTTCTTATGCTATTTATTGCCGGGGCTGAAGTCTTCTGAACGCATAGAGGAGGAGGGCGACGAGGACGACCGCGATGGAGCCCCAGAGGATGAGAGCCGGCCATGGGCGCGACTCTGAAGCGGCGGCGCGTAGCGGCGCAGCGGCGGGAGGCGGTTCGACGGGGTCTTCGAGGAAGGGTTTGCGCGTCATCCTCAGTTGCCTGATCCGTTCCGCATTGACAGACCGCTTGACAGTCGGGGGACTGGTGCGATGGTCCACGACGGTGGTGCCATCGGGGATGTCCGGAGCGAGAAGTTCCTGATCCGAGATGTCGGGATTGAGCCAGACGTTTTCGACGTGGATTACCGCCAGGGCGGGCATTCGGTTGTCCGGGTAGTGGTACACAATGATCTGGGGAAGCGGAATGGAGCCGACGGTGCGGGGAGCGAGGTACCAGGCCTGCTCAACGAGCTTCCCTTTAAGGCTGCTGCGGAACCGCAGGATGGTCAGGTCGGAAGCCAGGTCAACAACGGTGGACCAGTTGCCGTCGCCATGCTCAAAGGTGAGCGAGTAGCGACCGGAATCGGCGTTGAAGGCGACGAGTTTGCGGGACTTGTAGCAATGAACGAGTCGCAAGTTCAGTTGATCCAGATCGTAGCGGTTGAATTGGTCAAAGGTTGAGGGGTGGATGTCCACTTGGGTGGTATTGGCGGAGCGCCTCCACAGGACGTTGTGCTCGCCGTCGCAGTACTGCGCGATCTCGTCGCCGATCGAAGGCGTCATGGTGGTCTTGAATTGCCTGCCGCGGGACAACGTCTCGGATCGCAGCCAACGGATGGGAGGCCCGTTTGCCAGGCGTTTGACGATGCCGTCGAAGACCTCTTGAGGACTCCTGGATTGCAACTCGATTTCGGAGTCCTTGACGAGTTGAGCTGGATCCACTGCCGATTGAACCCATGCCCGGTTGATGGCGAGGCGGCTGGACTGGATTGAGGCGTCACGCGCTTCCAGGGCCCGCAACACGTGATCGCGGTCGAGCATTTCCGCGGCCGGCGCGCTGCTCGGAATGACCGGCATCAAGGCGGACACAATCAGAACGCGCCATAGCGTCATGCTTGCCTCCAGCAGGTGCAGAGCCCATGCCTGCGCAGGTTGCCTTCTCCGAAGCACAATGGGTGTGCCGATGAACCTGTTGTTGCGCACCTTTGGCGTCGATGGATGGGCGATCATTGGACGTAGCAATTGCCAATCTCGATCTCGCTGCTGTCGACGACATCGCAGACGACGATGCTGTTCACGTAATGCCACCAGAGTTTGTAGATGGTCACTTTGGTTTTGCCGTTCTCGTAGCATTTCCTGGTCTGCAGCGGGCTCCCGCTGCATTTGCCGGGAACGGCGGTGTCCCATGTGTAACTTGGAATTGTTGACGGCTCTGCCGCCGCGAGCACCCAGGCGGGGATGCAGTCGTGATCCTGAGCTTGTGTGGCCAGCAAGTTGGTGTCGATCACGGCAAGAAACGCGGCCAGAACCATGGCAGCCCAAACCCTTCTTTTCACTTTCGGCATCCGCATGATGGTCTCCTCTCTTGTTGCACATGGGCGCGAGTGGAAGGCTTTCACGCCTGCGGCTTTCACGCTGGTTGTCTCAGACACGGCTCTGTATAAGAGTCCATTCATCATTCAGTTCCCCGTGTGGTCGGCCGCTGTACCCGGCCGCTCTTGTAGTCATCAAAGGCCAGGAGCAGACTCGAGACTGTTTCCGAATCGTCCGGGTATTTGCTGGCGTAGCGTGCCAGCCAATCATCGGCCTCGGCGAAGCGGCCACACCTGGCAAGCGAAACAGCGAGCGATGAGATGGCTTCCCGTTGATGTTCGGAGCTCTTGTCCCGCGCGAGCGCGTTGAAATACGGAATCGCCTCCCCATCGCGTGCGGCATGGGCAAGAAGGAGTCCAAGAACCCAGTACATTTCCTGGGTATCGCCTTTCTGAAGCAAATCCAGGTCGTTGGCGCGATGGTGTGATGATTGCACTTCAAGCATGGCGTCCGCCGCCTCAGAATAGCGCCGCTGGTAAAACAGCATTTCGGCGTGGAGATAGGCGGCTCGGCGGGCTTCCGGGCTGAGGGGGGGATGCAGGCTCATGGCCAGTGCGAAGCGATCTTCCATGGCGGGGTAGTCGTTGAGGCGCCAGAGGGCCTTGGTCTGGTCGAGCAGATACAGGAGGGTTTGGGCGTTGGGGTCGCCGGGTTTGGTGTGTTTGTGTTGTTGTCGGGCCCTGACGAGGCCCGCGCGGTACCAGCAGGCCGCCAGTTGGTCGCCTTCCAGGAAGTTGAATGCGCGTCCGATGTCCAAGAGCACCTCGGATTGGAGGGAACTATTGGCCAGCAAGGGAGCCAGCGACTGGATTTCCGTGGAATCAGCCGGTTTTCCGGCGGCATAGGCGGCGTGTCGGGAATTCATCCATTGGCGGAGGGCCGCGTCGGGGCCTTGGGCGGACAGTCTGGAGGCGGCGAGGGCAAACGGGTTGGGGGGGGCGGTGTGGAAGCGTTCGCGTCGTTGCATGCATCCGGACGGATCGCGTGGGGGTGCGTGTTCGATGGCATGCTCGTAGTAGTCGGCCAACAGCATGATGGGGATGTCGAGGTCGCGTCGGGGGTCGGGGTTCGCCAGGGGTGTTGAGATCGGCGACGAGCCCTTCGCGCCGGTGGCGGGTCGTCGCCAGTCCAGCAAGGACAGGGCAAGCCAGCCCCATGAGGGCGGCGGCCAGAACGAGGCCACAGGCCAGAGCGGCGTATCGGTTGGGTGGTCCTCGGAGCGCGGTCCCCATGACGACTCCCACCCGGAGCCCCGACGTTTTCTTTGAGCCACGGCACCCCGGGGCATTGCACAGGATCGCGTGTCAAGATACTGCATGAAAAGCGGGTTGTCAATCGCGGTTCTTATGGGGAACGGGGCATGGGGTGGGGCGATTGCC
>CAYVKG010000188.1:1979-4712 GCA_964451955.1 uncultured Tepidisphaeraceae bacterium | reverse complement strand
ATCATCTTCAATACGTTCGTCACCGGCGAATCAACCAGCTCCACACTGCTGATCACGCCCGCGTCTTTCACGCCTTTCGCCGCCTCCGCCTTGCTGAATGGGTCAACACGCCCCTGCCCCCACCCCGCTTCGCCCAACGCCCCCATCGCCACCAACATCCATGCAATCAGACTTCCCCCAATTCTCATGTCCGGCCTCCCATTATCACGCCAACAACCGCCTAATGATCCAGCACCACCACCACGCCCTCAAGCGACAACGTCAACTTCCCCCCCTCAATATCCTCCACCACAAAGTCCAGAAGCCTCTGCCCCTTCCTCACTGTCCTCACACCCTCCTTCTCCACCTGCACATACGCCACCCTCTCCTCTCCAAGCTCCACCACCCCACATAACTTCAGCTTCTTCAACAGCCGCTCCGCCGTCCCGTCGTTCTTCACCGCCGCCTGCACCGCCGCCGGACGTATCAACACCACCCCCGCCATCCGCGATAACAACGGCTGCAACCCCGGCCGCGTCGTTGACAAAGGCTTCACAACCCCACCTTCCCATCCCACTTCCGTCCTCCCAACAACCCCAATCGGCACCGTCGCCGACACGACCACACCGATCCCACCCGACAACGCCACCCCCAAACCCACCCATACCAGCCACCCCGCCGCTCGCCCACTCATCATCGCCTCCCCCTCATGCGCCATCACCCACCCCCTTTCCCCAACCCGCCTTTCTTGCCCCCACCGCCGAC
The DNA here is from genome assembly GCA_964451955.1 of uncultured Tepidisphaeraceae bacterium. Lineage (GTDB taxonomy): Bacteria > Planctomycetota > Phycisphaerae > Tepidisphaerales > Tepidisphaeraceae > JAPLNB01. The sequence goes on along the minus strand of CAYVKG010000188.1, from coordinate 3,968 downwards.
GGCGGCGTCTTCTCCGACGTCAGCCTCACCATCCGCAACGCCACGCTGCACTCCACCGCATTCGGCCCCTGCGCACCACGCAACGAAAAACCCTCCAAACCCGTCACCACACTTCCGTTCGTCGCCTCCGACACAAACCGCATCACCTCCGGCAGCTTCCCCGACACCGACACCCTCACACGATACAACCGGTAACTCCCCGCGTCCTTCACAGGCAACGCTTTCATGCTGTTGATGCTCATCCCCGGTAAACGTGCCATCACCTCCAGCTCTCTCAGCCAACTCGCCAGCGTCATCGAGTCCGCTTCCGTCTGCCACGCCTCCCCCTCCAGCCGCCCAAACTCCGCGTCCACCGCCGACTTCCGCGACAGGTTCCGCGACAATCGACCGTGCTCCAACCACCGACGCCCAAGATTCCCCCTTAACTCCGACCACTCCCGCCACGTCGGCAATACCACACCCCGCAGCACCGGTATCAATAACACCACAACCGCCCCCATCACACACAGCCCCCTCTGACGCTCGCTCATCTTCCATCCGGTCAACATCAGCGAGCCCCCTTCCGCTCCAGCCGACATTCCACCCTAAACTCCGCAACTGCCCCTTCCCCTCTCCGCGACCGCGATGCGTCTCCAGGCTGAACCCCCGAAAACCTCCCGCTCCTCCCCAGCCGCTCCGGCAACAGAAACGCCGTCGCCAACGACTCCGCCTGACCCTCCAAACGCACCCGCCCCATCTCATCCAGCTCCACACTGCTGTACGTCAGGTTCGGCGGCGAATGGTCGTACAAGCCCGCCAGTATGTCCTCAAAATCGCTCCGCGTCTCCCGCGCAGCCCGCACCGCCTCCAACTGCTCAATTCGACGGCCCACCGCCTCCCCTTCCTTCCTTATCATCTCCAGCTTCCCCGACAATTCCTTGAGCCGCTCCTGGTACCGCAAAACCATAATCCGCATCGCCCCATACAACATCACACACCCCAACAACAACAACAACCCGGCCAACTTCAGCCTCCTCCGCACCACCACCCTCTGCCGACGATGACGAATCTCACGCGGTAGCAGATTGCTCGTCCACTCCCAATCGCCAAAACCCGCCTCCGCCAGCCCCCACGCCATGTGACTCATCACCGTCTGGATCGGCAGCTCCCAGGCCCCCTCCCCACACTTCGCCACCAGCACTTCATCAAGCGCCCCAAACCTCACCCGCCCGTTCCCCAAATGCCGCGGACACCCAGAACCTATCCACCCAATCCTCAGCACCGGCATCTCCTCCCTCCGCGACGTCAGCAGCCCCCTGATGCACTCCACCAGACCTCGCTCATATCGCCCCTCGCCACCCTCCCCACCCGCCGCCCCAATCGTCCGTATGTTCACCGTCCCATCACCATGCAGCGACACCGCCTCAACCTGCCCCTCCACAAGACCGCCCACCACAAGATCCACCCCCGACGCCCGCCTCAGCAAATGCTCCCATCCCACCGCGCTCGGCAATACCACCCTCGGCCAAATCCCCAACCTCCCCAATCCCGCCACATACGCCGCCAACTCCTCTCGCCTCGCAATGTACACCTCGTATCTCTCATACCCTTCCTTTCTCGCTGCCACCGCCCGGTAACTCATCTCCACCTCCCCATACTCCGGCGGCAACCCCGCCGATGCCTCCAGTTCCAGCATCGGCATCACCTCCTCCTCCCTCACCTTCGGCAACTCCATCACCCTCACCAGGTACAACGACTTCGGCAAGATCGCCACCACCCCGCAACGCCTCCCCAACTGCTTCCACTCTCGCCCGGATGACCCATCCGACTTCACCTCGATCGGTGCCACCTCCTCCCCACCCCGCGTCCACCGCAAGTTCACACCGTACGCCACACCCCCGCTCAGCACGCACGCCACCACCTCGCCAACTCGACCCCTTCCTCGCCTCTCCCGTCGTCCCGGGCCGGCCCCGGCCGCGGGCGCGCCCGGCGGGCGCCGGCCGGCGGCGG
>CAYVKG010000188.1:1636-1969 GCA_964451955.1 uncultured Tepidisphaeraceae bacterium | reverse complement strand
CCGACAACGGCGGCACCCCCACAAATGCCTCGCTCACCGACATCTCACTCACCCCCCTTCCATTGCAAAACCCGTGCTTGCTGATCCTCCATCCTCACCAATGCCTCCACCCGCCACGCCAGACCCGTCGGCACATGAACCGCCTGAGAAAATACCCGAAAATGACGCGACCGGAACAACGCCATCCCCTTCAACACCTCCCGGTCCGCCACCGTCAGCCCCTGCAACTGCTCAATGTCCGCTTCCGACCGAAAGACATGTTCCTCCATCGCGCCCCCCCGCCCGGCCCCGGTTGGCCACTCCGCCGGGGTGGGGCGGCCCCCGCCCGCGCGC
>CAYVKG010000188.1:0-1626 GCA_964451955.1 uncultured Tepidisphaeraceae bacterium | reverse complement strand
GCACAATGTCCGCGTCCTACCGCACGACATGGTCCTCCAACCCCCCCCCCCTCCCATCCCGGTATGACAAATACTCCTCTATCTGCCTCACCCCTCCCTCGCTCAACGGCAACGCCCTCAATACCGCCCCGGGTACCGTGTTCAGGTTGATTCGACCATCACCAATGCACGTCAATAGGTCCACATACCCCATCCGCACACGCCCGTCCTTGTCGTCAGGCGGATACGACTCCGAACCATCATTCTCGTTCCACTCGCACCCCCGATTGTGATTCGCATCCTCACCCAAATAGTCCCACACCCCAAACCCTCGTATCAACAACAACTCGTCCAGTACCTCCAGCGGCCCGTTCTTGCATCGGTACGGCCTCGGACGCAATGCATAGTACTCGTTCTCCGCCCCATCAGCCTCCACGATGTCATCCCGGTCCATCCAGTCAAAGAGCGAGGAAACCTGAACCTTCGACATCCCCAGCTTCCGCAACGACAACCCCGACGCGTAATTCACGTTCAGCTTCCCGCTTTCATCCACCACCTGGTAATCCGCCACATACTCCGCCCCCTCCCCATCCTCCTTCGCCGACCATGACTCCAGCCAACCCTCTCTCGCCAACGCCCCGTGCGCACACCAAGCCTCCGCCGGATGATCGTAATCGTTCACGTTCTCCGACAACCGCCCCAACGCTATCGCCACCGCCGACGAGGCCTGCGCCTTCAGCCGCACCACCACCGCCCGACGCCTCGCGGATCGACCCTCCAACGCCGCCCGATACGCATAACTCGTCGCCAACAAACTCAATACCCCCAGCGCAAAAAGCACCACCACCAGAATGGATCCCCGTCCCCGCTTCATGGCCACCTTCCCTGTGCCTCCTCCAATAGCTCTCGATTCGCGTGCGGCAACACCACCCGCTCCACCGCCTCATCCCCAACCCGCACCCGTAACATAATCACGATGTTCCCCACACCACCCCTGAATTGCTCCTCCCACTCCCCATCCGGCCTGTCCGCTCGCCGATATCCCACCTTAAACTCCCTCACCTCCCTCCCGATTACCACCCCAGCCACCCGATCCCATACCTCCCCCTCACTCCTCTCCTCTCCTCCCACACCAACCGTCACATTCACCGACCCCCCATACGCTAGCGTCTTCAACTCCACCACGCCCCCACCACGCCCCTCCACCACCGGCCGCCACGTATACCTCCGACCCTGAATCGCCGCATGACCCACACGATCACTCGACCAACACCTCGCCTGTGTCAAACAACCAATCCACACGCTCCCATCCTCATTCCTCCTCCCCTCTATCGCCGACGCCTTCGGCATCATTACGGCCCCCTCAATCGACTCCGCCACATGCGCCGCCACAGCCTCCGCCGCGGCGCGATCCTCCCACCGCACCGACGCCCTCCGCTCAATCTCCGCCGCCTGACGAAACACCTCGTACACCCCCACCAACGCCGTCCCCATCACCACGCACGCCACCATCAACTCCGCAACCGTGAACCCGCCCCCACCAACTCCGCCTGACCCAGCCCACCGCCCCACAGGAAGAACCCCCCCAAACCCCCCGCCAACCCCGCCCCCCCCCCGGCTACCACCCCCCCCCCGGGTATACGTTTT
>CAYVKG010000187.1:0-4729 GCA_964451955.1 uncultured Tepidisphaeraceae bacterium | reverse complement strand
TGAGGCCGAGGAAAAACGGCTTGCCGCCGAAGCCGCCGGAACCCCCCCCCCGAACCATACCCTCAAACCAAACGACCCGCGTTGATCGCCACCCCGAGAATGCACCCCACCGCCCCGCATGCCATCCCCGCCAACGCCATCCCTTTGCCACCGCCTTCCCCCTCGTTCCGCTTCACCTGCGCGTAACCAACCACACCGAATATGATCGCCAGAACCGGCAGCACCATCGTGCACGCCGCCGGTATCCCAATGATCCCCAGCACCAGCGACGCCACGCAGAAACCGTTGCTCGCCCCCGTCGAGTCAACCGTCGTTCCTTCCATCGTGAATGGCATCCCGCAAGCCTTGCACAGGTTCGCCGTGATCGGGTGCTGCGCACTGCAGCGCGGGCACACGATCACCTGCCGATCACCCCCGATACGCGCAATCTTCGGAGCCCGGTCCCCGGCTGCGGCATAGGCGTGCACCGGGTGCGGATCCTGCTTGATGACCTCTCGCGTGCTCGGATCGATCAGCCGACCGCTACGGTCCAGAATCGGAATCGTAATCTGCTTCCCGCACGTCGGACACTGCCCCTCCTGACCCGCCAGCATCTCCGTCGCCTCCAGCCGCGATGAGCAATAGACGCAGTTGAAACCGTACCGCTTCCCTCCGCCACGCTGACCCGGAAACACCGACGAATTGCGCGGAACCCGCCCACGTCCCATGGCCCCGCCGCCCCCTGATCCTCCTCCCTTCCCACTCGACTCCGCCGGAACGCGCAACGTCGTCGAGCACGTCGGACAACGCACCAACTGACCCACCTGACACGCCTCAGCGCACAACGCCGCATCGCATGCTTGGCACCGAAAAACTACCATCTGAACCACTCGATCCTAATGACGCTCCGCCGTTTTGCAACGCTCCCCAGACATCCCGGACAATGACAAATGGCCCTCTCTGAGGCATAATCCCACCCTCGGCGATCTCGTCGTGTCACCATCACCGAAGGACTTACATGTTCGACGCACTGACCGAACGATTCAGCAACGTGTTCCGCGGCCTCTCCGGTCGCGGACGAATCAGCGAAGAAAATATCCGCCAGGCCATGCGAGACGTGCGCACCGCCCTCCTCGAGGCCGATGTCAACCTCCAGGTCGTCAAAGACTTCACCGATAAAGTCATCGAAAAAGCCCTCGGCCAAGAGGTCATCCGCTCCCTTCAGCCCGGCCAGCTCATGGTCAAGATCGTCTACGACGAGCTGGTTAACCTCATGGGCCCCGTCGATACCAACATCCTCTTCGTCCAGCCGGGACCTACCATCGTCATGATGTGCGGCCTCCAAGGCTCCGGCAAAACCACCACCTGCGGAAAGCTCGCCAAGTACCTCGTCGCTAAAGGACATCAGCCCCTCCTCGCCGCGGCCGACCTCCAACGACCCGCCGCCATCGAACAACTCCGCGTCGTCGGCGAACAGGTCGGCGTACCCGTCTATACAGACCCCTCCCGCGCTGCCGAACACGGCCACGTCGCCAAAGGCGCCGCCGTTGCCGTCTGCCGCGCTGCCGTCGCACAGGCCAAGTCCACCGGCCGCGATGTCGTCATCCTCGATACCGCCGGCCGATTACATATCGACGACGAACTCATGGGTGAGTTGCGTGAGATCAACTCACAACTCAAACCCCACCAGATCTTCCTCGTCCTCGATGCCATGTCCGGACAGGATGCCGTCAACTCCGCTAAAGCCTTCAATCAACAACTCGAACTCGACGGCCTCATCCTCACCAAGTTCGATTCCGATACCCGCGGCGGCGCACTCCTCTCCGCTAAAGTCATCACCGGAAAACCCGTCAAATTCATCGGCACCGGCGAAAAGTTCGACCGCCTCGAAGAGTTCCGACCCGAAGGAATGGCCCAACGCATCCTCGGCATGGGCGACATCCTCGGACTCGTCACCGAGGCCATGACCAAGTTCGACCAGGAGGAAACCGCCCGCCTCCAGGCCAAAATGGAAAAGGGCACCTTCACCCTCGATGACTTCATGGCTCAAATGCGACAGGTCCGAAAACTCGGACCCGTCGGAAAAATCATGGGCATGATCCCAGGCATGAGCGAACTCACCAAACAAATGAACATGGGCGAAGGCGATGTCGAATTGCAGATGACCCACATGCAGGCCATCTACTCCTCCATGACCGCCGCCGAACGCAAAAATACCGACCTCATCGAAGGTAGCCGCCGACGACGCATCGCCCGCGGCGCAGGCGTCGAACTCAAAGAGGTCGGACAGTTCATCAAACAGTTCGAAATGTCCCGCGATATGATGCGCGCCGTCGGCGGCATGGGCATGATGGGAAAATGGCAACTCATGAAGTCCCTCATGTCCGGCAAACTCAATACCCTCGGCATGCCCGGCGGTCCCATGATCAAAACCAAAAAGTCCGGCTTCATGGAAAAAAAAGACCGGAACAAAAAGAAAAAACGACGGTGAGATCCGCCCATCGGGAGGCCACGCATGCCGGAAGACCAACTCAGATTCGACTGGGCCTCGTTCCCCAAATCAATCGTAGACTTCCTCAGAGAGACCAATCCCTGGTGGGCAGGAAAACCTGGGCCCCTCCTCCCCTCGTATCGACGCTGGGCATTCACATCGGTCCTCCGCAAGCTGAATGCGGGCCTTGCACCGATTACCGTCTTGCGCGGGCCACGCCAAGTGGGCAAAACAACCCTGCAGCAACAAATCATCCAACACCTCATCGAGGAAGAGCACATCAGCCCCAACCGTATACTGCGAGTGCAATTCGATGACATTCCCTCCCTCCAGCAACTATCGGAACCCGTCCTCGAAATCTCCCGCTGGTTTCAGAACACCATTCTGGAAAAATCCTTCAATGAGGCCGCATGCCAAAATCAACCTGCCTATCTCCTGCTTGATGAGGTGCAGAACCTCGATGCCTGGGCGCCCCAGCTAAAGGCCCTCGCTGATCACCACACTCTGAAGGTGCTCGTGACCGGCAGCTCGGCCCTCCGCATCGAAGCCGGACGCGACAGCCTCGCCGGGCGCATCACCCAGGTCGATCTGGGCACCTTGCTCCTGCGCGAAATCGCAGGTTTGCGATTCGGAGAGACACCAGAACCACCTCTTCAGGAAAATGGACTGGAGCAACTGCTGAACCAGCAGTTCTGGATTGAGCTTCAGGAAGCCGGCGTGCAGCGCAGCAAGGTCCGCGACCAAGCGTTTGCCGCCTTCTCACAGCGCGGTGGATACCCCATGGCCCAGGCACACCCGAAGAATCCTTGGAATGAGGTGGCCGACCAGCTGAACGAGACCGTCATCCAGCGAGCCATCCAGCACGACCTCCGTATGGGACAACGAGGCGTGAAACGCGATCCCCAACTGCTTGAAGAGGTCTACCGACTCGCTTGTCGATATGCGGGACAGAGCCCCGCTCAAGCCATCTTCCTTCAGGAAATCAAACAGGCACTTGGTGCCAATGTGGGATGGCAGCGCGTCTTGGCCTATCTGGGGTTCCTCGATGCGACCATGTTGCTCCGACTCATTCATCCCTTGGAAATCCGCCTGAAACGACGAAAAGGCGCCGCCAAACTCTGTATCTGCGATCACGGACTACGGGCAAGCTGGCTCCAGGAAATCGTTCCACTTGTTCCCGACGAATTGCGGCAGCAACCTCATCTCCACGACTTGGCCGGTCACCTCGCCGAGAGTGTCGTCGGCTATTTCCTGGCGGGCCTTCCTCATCTCGATCTTGCGCACTTCCCCCAGCGCGGCGCGGAGCCCGAAATTGATTTTGTCTTGACCATCGGTGAGAAACGCATTCCCATGGAGGTTAAGTACCGCCATCGCATCGATCCACACCGTGATACGCTCGGCCTCCGTGCCTTTCTCGAAAAGACTGTCTACAACGCGCCATTCGGGATACTCGTCACAATGCACGACAATGTGACCATACCCGATCCTCGCATCGTCTCCATCTCCTTGCCATCGCTGCTGTTTCTTCGCTGACGGCTGCGCTTGTCTATGCCCACCATCACCAAAATCCTCGAACAAAAACGCACCCCCGCCCGCCGAACCGTCTTCCTCGACGGCCGATACGCCTTCCCTTGCTCACTCGCCACACTCGCCCGTTTCCGCCTACGCGTCGGACAAGAACTCTCCGAACTGCAGATCCAACAAATCCTCCTCGGCCAAACACGCCAGGAGTGCTTCGACAAAGCCACCCAGTTCCTCGCCCGCCGCCTCCACAGCCGCGCTGAACTCCACCGCAAGCTCCTCAAGAGCAATTATCCCGCCGACCTCATCGACGCCGTCCTCAACGATCTCTCCCGCCTCGGCTACGTCGATGACCAACGCTTCGCTAACACCAAGGCCCTCTACGCCGCCCAACACAAACACCAGGGCCGCCGCCGGGCATTCATGGAACTCCTGCGCGCCGGCATCCAGCCCAACGTCGCCAACCGCGCCCTCGACGACGTCTACCAACTCGCCGACTCCACCTCCATCGCCCAACAACTCATCCAAAAACACCTCCCCCGCCTCCGCAAACTCGACCCCCTCGTCGCCCGCCGACGACTCCTCGCCATGCTCCAACGCCGCGGCTTCGATTACGACGCCGTCCGCACCATCATCGACCAGTCCCTCCCCACCCCCGACGATTCCCCCGAACCCTGAATCCTCTTCCCTTCCTTCCCTTCGCCCTTCCTTGCTTCCCTTGCCGAACCCGCAACCTCG
>CAYVKG010000186.1:0-4817 GCA_964451955.1 uncultured Tepidisphaeraceae bacterium | reverse complement strand
TTGGCGATCAGCACCATCACGATGCTCTTGCCGCTGCCCTGGGTGTGCCAGATGACACCGCCCTCGCGCCTGGCGATGCGCTCCTGCGCGGCCTTCACGCCGAAGAACTGGTGAGGCCGCGGCACCTTCTTGTGGCCGGCGTCGAAGATGATGAAATTGCGGATCAGGTCCAGCAGCCGAGTCTTGCTGCAGAGCTGCGCCAACGGCCGGTCAAGCAGCGCTCCCTCCTCCGCGCCTCCGCGTCTCCGCGTGAGATCCTCGTCCTTCCACTCCACGAAAAACTGCTCCGGCGTGCCAGTGGTGCCGTAGCGCAGTCCTTGCGAGTCGCTGCCCGCCAGTACGAGCTGCACGGTGCCGAAGAAGCCCTTGTTGAAGATCTCTTCCTGGTTGGTGATGAGCTGCCGGACACCGTCGGCAAGCTCCACGGAGCTCCGTTTGAGCTCCATCACCGCGATGGCGAGGCCGTTGATGTAGAGGACGAGGTCCGGCCGGCGCTCATAGCCGCCCTTCAATGTCACCTCCGCGGCCAGTGCGAAGTCATTCTTCTCCGGGTACTCCCAGTCGATCAGGTGCACCGTCTCATGGGCCTGGCCCGCGGCGATCCGCACCGGCACGCCGTAGCGCAGGAGCTGATAGGTGCGCAGGTTCGCCTGGTAGAGTGTGATGCCCGTCGAATCGGCGGCAGTCTCCAGCTTCTGAATCGCCGCGGAGATGTGCGCGGGCGAGTAGCCGCGCGCGGTGAGATTGTCGCGGAGGAATACCGTCTCGATGGCGCGGTTGTTATCCCGCTTGTTCCACTCACCGAGGTACCGGTAACGGAGGCAGTCGGTCCGCGCCGGGTCGGTGAAGAGGCCGATGACACGGTTCTGCGTCTTGCGCTCGGAGCGGGGTTGCTCAGGCATGGAAATCCCCTTTGGGATGGTTCACGCGGAGGCGCGGAGACGCGGAGGTGGGGAGATTGTTGACAATGCGGTGGAGGCCTTCTTTGAGGGTTGCGGCACCAAAGTTGATCAACAGGCCAACCTGAAGGTTCATCAGTCGGAGATAGGTGAGGATTTGCTTGCTATGGACGGGAGCGAGCTTCTCCACGGACTTGAGCTCCACGACCACGCAGCCATCGACGAGCAGGTCAGTGCGAAAACCTTCCTCGAAAACCATCCCTTCGTATTCGAAGCGAATGACCTTCTGCCGCTCGACCCGAAAGCCGCGCAGTTCCAATGCCCGTGCCAGCACAACTTCATAGACCGACTCCAGCAGCCCCGGCCCCAGCCCCATGTGAATCTTGAGCGAGGCATCCACAACCGCTCCCGTGATGTCATCCAAGCTTTTCATGTTCTCGTCCTCCGCGTTCTCCGCGCCTCCGCGTGAGTATCCTTACAGTTGGCTTGCAGCCCTATGAAGGGCTTGTCTGCATCTGCCCGTACAGGATGATGACATCCAGGTTGTAGAACTCGATCTCCCGCGTCACCTGCTTGCCACCCTCGGTTTGAACTGTTGCAGATTTTGCAACAGTTGCCGCCGGGAGCAACTCTCCCTCTTCAAATACGTTCCTGATGTGCCGGGAAATGACCGACTTGTCTCGTTAAAACAGGTCTGCCATCTGATTGAGCGAAAGCCACACCGTTTCTTTATCCAGCCGCACTTGCAGGCTCGTTCGACCATCTTCGGTCTGATAGAGAATGAGGTGGGAATCCGGTTTCGGTTCGTTCTTCATGGCTTTCCCTCGTTATTGTCGTGCGTGACCAACCTCGTTCTCCCCGTCAGCAGCTCCTGCATCATCCCCTGCTTGAGGGCGCGGGTCTTGTCGCGTCGGGTTTCAAGTGCGGAGAGTTCGGCGTCCATGTCGGAGAGGACGGCGGCGATGGCGATTTGTTCGTCCTCCGTCGGAGGAGCGGAAATAGTAAGATTCAATATCTTCGAGACGGAGAGCCCTGGTTGAGCAGAGGACTCGGAGTACTGGTTGAGATTCATCCTTCCCAGCACGTAGGTGAGCCACCGAATATCGGTTCTCTCATATACGGTGACTACGACTGCGTGTTCCGACGCGAAAAACTGCCCTTCGACCCCATAGACGTTCCCGCATAACGCTCCCTGGCGACCAATTAGGGCATAACGGCCGTCGTGGGTGAAACGTGACGTGAAGCCCCGAAGACCGTTGCCACCGTAACAGGGGTACTGGGAATGCTCGTCGATATTTGCGCTCGTTATGCCCTCGCCACTCTTCATTGAACAGACGGCAGCCAGTGCCTTCACCTCCCACTTCCCATGGAAGCCGGGGAGGCGGGTCTGGCCGGTCAGGAGCTGCTGCATGGCGGCCTGTTTGAGGTCGCGCTTCTTGGCGATGAGCCGATCCAGTCCGCCCAGCAGCGCATCCACATCGCTCAATGCCTCGGCGATGGCGCGTTGTTCGGGAAGTGGTGGATGGGGAAGGAGGTATGGACGCAGTTTCTCAAGGTTGATGTTCAGTTGAGCGTTGTGCGTTGCGATACTTTCAAACGAGGACTTCCGCTTCGCCAACTCATAGCTGAGCCACGTTGTGTCTGTCTCCTTTGTGGGCGTAATTGCGACAAGACTGTCTGGACAAGCAGTGTCAAACCAAGCGAATCCGACATCGCCGATATTCGCCGCAATGGTGAAGAAAAGAGTTCCACGAGGAAACAGCTTGCTGACCTTGAGTCCTTCGGTGTTGAGCGTTTGCGAATACGTCGTGATTCGCCCGCTGGCGTTCGTCACGTCGCCGGTCTGAATGAACGGAATGTCGCCACCATAATACTTCGGGTCATTGCGAGGCCTGGCTGTGAACTTACCGCGTTCAATATGAGCCAGCTTCGCGAGAGGCTTCACCTCCCAGTCCTTCGGTATGACGCCCACCTCGGTAAGCTTATATCCCGGCTTCACCTCCACGCTCATACGCCATCCTCCGTACCAACTCCGCGTGGAAGTGGGCGAACAGGGGCTGCGGTGAGGATCTGCATCTGACGAATGGCAATCTGGTTGAGCCGTTTCAGACGATCCCCTGGTGGGAGGCTCATGTGGATGAATTCCGCGTTCATCCCTTCGATATTGGCGAGCACCAGCAACTGCTCCACCGTGGCATGGTCGCGCATGTTGCCGTCTAGCCCCGGATTCGCGTCGCGCCATTCTTTTGCAGTGCGCCCGAAGAGAGCCACATTCAGCAGGTCGGCCTCGGTGGCGTAAGTGATGGCCGCCTGCGCGGGGGTGATTTCCGGGGGGATGAGGTGTTCACGGATGGCGTCGGTGTGGATGCGGTAGTTGAGCTTGGAGAGGGTGCGGTTGAGGTTCCAGGCGAGGGAGAGGCGGCGGTTTTCGTCGTCCTTGAGACGCTGGAATTCCTTGATGAGGTAGAGCTTAAACTCGACGGAGACCCAGGAGGCAAACTCGAAGGCAATGTCCTTGTGGGCATATGTTCCGCCGTAGCGGCCGGTTTGCGAGATGATCCCAATTGCACGGGTCTTCTCGATCCATTGTTTGGGCGTGAGTGTAAAGCTGTTCAGACCGGTCTGGATTCTAATCCCGTCGAATTCGACGGGATTAAAAGCAGGGTTGTTGAGCCGCTCCCAGACGCCGAGGAATTCCACAGTGTTCCTGTTCCGAAGCCAGTTCCGGATCACATCGTCGGCGTGGTCTGGATTCTTGTATTTCGCGATGTCCGTAAGACTTATGAAATCTTCGCTTCCTCTGCTGACAATGCTAACCGCCGTACCTTGAACATCCACTTTGGATTTTTTTGATGCGCTCATGGGTTCATCCCCATTCTTCTGAGGTGTCCGTTCACTTCGGCAGTCAGCGCGGCCACTTCGTCAACAAGCTTCGGCAGGGGCGTGGCGTAGCGTTCGGCCAACTCGCGGATGCGGCCGGTGAGGGTCTGCGACACCCGGTCCAGTTCGCCCTGAACGGCAGTTGACAGACGAGCCATCCACTTGTCGTCCACCACCAGCGTCTTGATCTCGGCCTCGGTGAGCTTGGGGTACCTGGCGTCGATCTTCTTTTCCAGGTCCTCTTGCGCGGCCTTGCGCTTCGCTTTTGTCTCCGTCTGCTTTTCCAGCAATTCAGCGTACGCCTCAAGCGTCGCCCGCTCGTCGGCGTAAAGAGAATCCTTGCCGATCTCCTTCAGCCGCGCCTTCACGGCCTTCGCGGCAATCTTCTGCTTGTCGCCTTCGCCCTCGATCACTTCGGCCAGCAGCCCGTCCTCGCCGCTGTTCTCCTCGCGCATCTCGTCGAGTTGTTGCTCCAGCGTGGCGAGCTGGTTGTCGAGCGCTTCGAGTACATCGCGTTCGGCGGCGAAGTAGCGGGCGATGAGAATCGGCGCGGGAACAAGATCCGACTTGAAGCGCCGCCTGCCCTTCAGGTAGTCGTGCGGCTCCGGCCAGGTGAGTTTGTTGTTCTTGTCCTTGACCTGAACGATCTCGCGCGGCTGCGCGCCCTTCACCCAGCCGTCGGCGGCGATCAGGTAGGCGTCGTCCTGCATGGTTTCGGCCCAGTAATCCATCAGGTGCTGGTAGACGTCGTAGGCATCGAGCAGCGGCGTCTGGCTGAAGGCTGCCAGGAGCTCCTCGGCGATGGTCTCGATCAGCGCCTTGGGGTGGCCGTCCTTGTCGAAGCCGGTGAGGCGCGGCGTCGTGGCCTTGCGCCAGTCGCCGAAGCCCCTGGTCGCCTTCTTCTGGAAAGCGGCGAACTCGGCGTGGCTGAGGATGGCCGGCTTCACCTCGGCGAGCGGCTGCTTCAGGCGCGAGTAGCCGGAGCGGCCCGCGGACTCGAACAGTACCCCGCGCACGCTGGGGAGCACCTTCCAGTAC
>CAYVKG010000185.1:0-4980 GCA_964451955.1 uncultured Tepidisphaeraceae bacterium | reverse complement strand
CGTGGCTTGGGTTTCGGCCTATTTGGGGGGGTGGGAGAAGCGACGAGAAGCTACGGAAAGTGACAAAAACCGACCAAAAGCGACAAGAACGGACGGGAAGTGAAGGGAAGTGGGGGGGTGAGGGGAAAGGGACGGGATGATCTTGTCACGGGGAGAGGGCGCGGTTGTGTGGCCGATGGTCAAGCGTCGCGTCGAGCGGTATTCGGTTTTCAAAGAGCGTATGAGGGGTGGATGTCCCCCTGGGGACGGGCGGGCCGCGCCCACCTGGTGGTATATACGAATTGGCGACAATAAAGTTCGCAGAAAATTAGGTTTTTATAGGGGGATGAGAGGTTGGGCGAATGGCGGGAGGGCAGGGGTGCGGTGGGGGTGGGGATGGGTTGGCTTCCGCGTGTGCATGGTGGAAGGAGTGGGGGACAGTATGTTGGGTGGTGGTGATCGAAGTGATCGGGCGCGTTCTGGGTTTTAGGCCATGAGTTTTGTGACGGTACCGGGGACCTGGGCCTGGTGGGTTTCGGCGGCCTTGATGGCGGCGAAGCAGAGGGCGAGGCTTTTGAGGTTATTTTCGGCGGAGTTGGAGGGTTCTCGTTTTTCCTCGATGGCGCGGAGGAGTTCGCCCATGGTGCCGTGGAATCCGTCGGGGAACCATTTGCCCTTGAGTTTTGGGGAGGCGACGCCGTTTTGGGTATAGAGTTTGACTTGCATAGGGGAGCCGGCGGTGGAGTAGGCGGTAGCGGAAGCGAGAGTTCCGGAGACATAGACGCGGTCCTGGCTGCCGAAGCGGGTGTTGGCGTCGAAGGCGAGGGTGGCCTGGGCGTGGTCGTATTCGATGAGGGCCTGTCCGAGGAGTGCCTGTTTGGCGAGTTGTTGTGGGGCGTGAGTGAAGGAGGCGTAGACGCGTTTGGCCATTTGGCCGCCCATGAAGCAGGTGAGGATATCGAACCAGTGGATGGCGAAGTCATAGAGGATGACATGTCGGACGGTGTCGAATTGAGTTCCTTTGACCCAGTTGTGATCCCAGTGTACGGAGAGGTGAGCGCCCTGGACTTTTCCGAGGAGGCCATGGGCGATGGCATTACGGATGTAGGCGAAATTAGGGGACCATCGGCCGTTCTGATTGACGGCGAGTTTGACGCGTTGTTTTTTAGCGAGGTCAACGAGTTTTTGGCCGGCGTTGAGGTCGAGGACGAAGGGTTTTTGTGAGAGGACGTGTTTTTGGGCGAGGAGGGCATCGCGGAGCAAGGGGAGCCTCTCTGGGGGATGGGTGGCGATATCGACAACCTGGACGTCATCGCGTTCGAGGACTTTGCGGTAGTCGGTGTAGACGTCGGCGTTGGGGTAGAACTGATCGCGTCGTCGTTGTGCGCGTTGGAGGATGAGGTCGCAGAGGGCGACGACTTTGTACCCGGCGGCCTTGTAGGCTTTGAGATGCCACTCGGTGATTCCGCCGCAGGCGATGAGGCCGATATTGGGGGAGTACTTTTGGGGATCGCGGGGCTGATAGGGCAGATTGGGGGCGGGGATGGGCTTGAGGAGGTTCTTTTTCTTGAGATCGCGGTTTTTATTTTTTTTAGCCATGGTTTCTCCTGTGGTGGAGGAGATGGTAACCTAGCGTGCGTGATACCGGAAGGAGGGGCGAGTTGGCGGGTGGCGAGTGCGGTTGGGACATTTGAGGGAAGGAGCGCGACATGACGGCGATCGAGTTGATTGCGGACGCGACTGCGGGGAACCTGGAGATGCTGAAGATGCTGTTGGCGGATTTCAGTGATGAGGAGATGGTGGTGAGGCCATGTCCCGGGGCGAATCACGCGATCTGGCAGCTTGGTCATTTGATCGGGTCTGAGACGTTCATGGTGGGGGCATGCGGGGGGAAGGTGGTGGAGTTGCCGGCGGGATTCAACGAGAAGTACGGGAAGGAGGCGGCGAAGAAGGATGATCCGAGGAGTTTTGGGACGAAGGCGGAGCTATTGGAGTTATTTGGGCGTGTGCGTGGGGCGACGGTGAGTTGGATTCGGTCGTTGACGGAAGGGGACATGAACAAGCCTGGTCCGGAAGCGATGCGGGCGTTTTTTCCGACGGTGGGGCACCTGGTTCTGCTGCTGACGGGGCACGTCAACATGCATGCGGGGCAGGTGCAGGTGCTTCGGCGGAAGCTGGGGAAGCCGGTGTTGTTCTGATGGATGGGTGGGGGTTATGGGGTGGTGAGGCGTTTAACGAGGAGGTCTTCGAAGGCGGGGAGGTCTTTCCAGGAGGTTGCGACGTTCATGGGTTTTGCCTGGGGGTCGATGAGGGTCATTCCGTCGTCGGCGACGCGGATGTTGAGTTTTTCGATGTTGGTCAGGTCGGTAGCGAAGGCGAGGTAGACGGCGACGGTATCGAAGAGGATGGAGCTTTCGTTGGGCCGGCCCTTGGCCCAGATGTTGTAGTTTTCGACGATCAACTTGGCGACGGGGTCGTTGCTATTTTTGATGGTGTTGTACTTGTCGGCTTTGAGTCGGACGAGGCCACAGGTATCGAGGGGTGTGATGGTGATTTCCCAGGGAGCGGTGAAGACATTCTGGCAGGCTTTTGGGTCGCACTTGACGTTCCATTCGGGTGCGGGTTTTGGATTGCCGTCGTACCCTTTTCGGATGGAGCCGTACATACCGACGAACTTGCACTTGGTGGCGATTTGGGGCTGTCGGCGGAGAGCTTCGGCGACGTTTGGGGCGGGCCCGATGGAGATGAGGGTGATGGGGGTTGGGGAGGCCATGATGGCATCGATGATGGCCTGGACGCCATCCTGGTGGACTTTTCCGGGGTAGGCATTGAGGTCGTAGTCTTGGACCCATTGTGCCTGTCCGCCGACGGCGGTGTCTTCGGGCTTGAGGCCGATGCCGACGTGGACGTCGGTGCGGCGGGCGGTTTGGAGGATTTTGGCGATGAGTTTGGCGCGATAGATGGCCCTGTAGTAATCGCCGACGACGAGCTTGAGGTCGAGTTCGGGGCTTTTGAGGAGGAGGGCGAGAGCCCAGGTGTCGTCGATGTCATCGCCGATGTCGGTATCGAGGATGACGGGTATTCGGGGTGGAGAGTCGGCGGCCCGACCGAGGGTTGGGAGGCAGAGGAGGAAGGACAAGGCCACGAGGAGGCAGTTAAGAAAGAACATAGGGACTCCCTGTTAGTGGAGGCGATTATACAGGGAGGTGGGCGAAGATGCTTGGGTTGATTCCGAGGGTGGTTAATTGAGATTGGAGGGTGCGAGGGGATCGGAAGCGGATGGCGTGGAGGCCGGCGTCGCGTGCGCCCTGGACGTAGGGTTGGCTGTCATCGATGAAGAGGGTTTGGTCAGGGCGAGCGGCGAGTTTTTCGAGGGCGAGGTTGTAGATACGTTTTTCGGGTTTGCGGCAGTGTTCGCAGCAGGAGAAGAGGAGGGAATCGAAGGAATGGGGCTGCGCGGCGTGGAAGTAATGGACGCCGGGGAGTTCGGTATTGGAGAGGAGCGCGGTTTTGTATCCGGCGAGGTGAAGGGAGCGAGCGATGTTCCAGGTGTGGTTTTTTGGGAGATAGACGGCTTTGAAGGTTGCGCCCCAGAGGGAGGGGAGAGTGGGTTGGGGGACGTTGAGTTGGCGGCAGAGAGAGAGCCAGAATTCTGTTTCGGTGCAGAGGCCTTTCTGGAAGGGTTCGGCGTGGTTTTTGAGGGCGAGGGTGAATTGGGGGAGTGGTACGCCGAGTGTTCTGGAGAAGACGGAGAAGAGGAGTGGGGCCGGGTCGTCGATGAGGACGCCGCCCCAGTCGAAGATGATGGTGGTGATGGGAGGCATGAGGAGGATGATAGTAGTGAGCGGGTCGGGGGCAAGCGGGGAGTAGTGGAGGGATCAGGGTGAGGGGTTTGCGGGGGCGATGCCGAGGGGGACATCGGGGACTTGGCCGCGGGGGTAGGCGCCCAGTTTGATGGTAGCGCTGTCGGGGGGGACTCGGAGATCGCGGGAGTCGAAGTCGAGGAAGCCTGGATTGGCGAAGGCGCTTTGAGTTTCGAGATTGAGGTCCTTGCGGAGTTGGTCGAGGGAGTCATAGCGTTTGTGGAATGCCCAGGCGGGTCCCCAGATGAAGAGGCCCTGGTTTGGGTCGGCGAAATAGAGGTTGTTGTTGTGATGGAGTTTGAGGGAATGGAGATCGGGGTTGAGGGGGTGTCGGCGGTTTGCGGCTGCGGCTGGTTGCATGGTGTCGGGCCAATGGCGGGCGTCGTGGATGTCGAACCAACCCCAGGTCTGAGCGTCGCGGTTGAAGGCGAGGACGTTGTTGCGGAGGATCTGGTCGTGATTCCAGATGGGGACGTGTTGATTTGGCTGGTCGATGCGGGGTGTGGTGCGGTCTTGTTCGCGGTAGTTGAAGCCTTCCTTGTTGGCGAGGAGGAGATTGCGTTCGATGCGGCAGCCGGGGGAGCTGGAGAGGGAGATGCCGGAGGAGGCGCCCCAGGCAGCGGGGGCGGCGTCGAAGCCATTACCGATGATGACGTTGTCATGGGCGTGGAGGGCGTAGCTGATTTCGTAGAAGATGCCGGCCTCCTGGTTGTCGGCGATGAGGCAGTTGCGGACGGTGGCGTTTTCGTTGCCGATGTCGAACCAGATGCCGTTGCCGCGGTTGGCGATGAATCGGCTGGATTCGATGAGGACGTTGCGGCTCATGCAGATTTTGTTTCCGCCGGCCTCCCACGCGTGGTCCCATCCCTTGGTGCTGTTGTTGCGGACGGTGCAATGGCTGATGAGGAGGTTGTGGGCGTGATCGGCGCTGAAGCCGAGTTGACCGTTGTACTGCATGGTGCAGCGGCGGACGGAGGTGTTGGTGGCGTTATCGATGGCGAGGCCGATGCTATTGGTGTATTCGAAGAGGCAATCGGAGAGGGAGTTGTTGTTGCCGGAGATGATGACGGCGCCGCGTTGGGCGTGGTTGGCGGCATATCGGAAGCGGATGCCGCGGAGGTGGACGAAGGCGCCTTTG
>CAYVKG010000184.1:0-5099 GCA_964451955.1 uncultured Tepidisphaeraceae bacterium | reverse complement strand
CATATCCCCATCGCCCAAGCCACGGTCAGCCAACTCGCCGAACTCGTCGCCGCTATGAACCCCCATAAGCTCCGAGATGACCTCGCCCGCTGGTCAGCCGACTCCGCTTGGCTGCAACTCCGCAAACTGATCGCCGAACAGGCCAACGTCCCGCTCCACGACGTCACCACCCAATCGCACCTCATTAACGACCTCCATCTCGGGTGACTCTCCATCCGGTTATCTTTCTCGGCTCAACCCCACCTCAACAAAAAGAACCGCGCCGGTATCACCGGCGCGGCTCTCAATCACTTCTTCAGGCTACGCCCAGCGGCTTACAGCATCCCGTCCTTCTTCGCCATGAACTTAACCAGGTCCACCACGCGGTTGCTGTAGCCCCATTCGTTGTCGTACCAGCTCACAACCTTGAAAAACCGCTTCTCGCCCTTCAGGTTGTTCTGCAACGTCGCCAGGCTGTCATAGATGCTCGACCGCTCATCGTGAATAAAATCGGTCGAGACCAGTTCCTCGTCCGTCACACCCAAAATGCCCTTCAGATACGTCTGCGAGGCCTTCTTCAGCGCCGCGTCAATTTCTTCAATGCTCGTGTCCTTCGTCGTCCGGAACGTCAGGTCAACCACCGACACGTCCGGCACCGGCACCCGGAACGCCATGCCCGTCAGTTTGCCCTTCGTCACCGGCAACACTTCACCCACCGCCTTGGCGGCGCCCGTCGTGCTCGGAATGATGTTCTGCGCCGCAGCACGCCCGCCACGCCAATCCTTCTTGCTCGGCCCGTCCACCGTCTTCTGCGTGGCCGTATAAGCATGAATCGTCGTCATCAAACCCGTCTCGATCCCAAAACCTTCCTTCAGAATCACATGAACCACCGGCGCCAGACAGTTCGTCGTGCAGCTCGCATTGCTCACAATCACATGCTTCGCCGGATCATACTCATTCTCATTCACACCCATCACGATCGTCTTCACTTCGCCCTTCCCGGGGGCCGAAATGATCACCTTCTTCGCGCCGGCGTCAATGTGACCCTTTGCCTTCGCCGAGTCCGTGAACAGCCCCGTCGATTCAATCACATAATCCACGCCCAACGCCTTCCACGGAAGCTGCCCGGGCTCCTTCGTCGCCATGATGCACTTGATCGGATGCCCATTGACCACCAGCGTGTCCGCCTCCTCCTTCGACGGATCCGACTTCTTCGTCTCCACCTTGTGCTTGAATTTCCCGTGCACCGAGTCGTATTTCATCTGATAGGCAAAATATTCCGCGTCCGTCGAAATATCCACGACCGCAACGACGTCGATCGTCTTGCCCAAGAGGCCCTGATCGCACAGCGCCTGGAAAACCATACGTCCGATGCGCCCGAACCCGTTGATGGCAACTTTCAACGCCATGACAAGTGCTCCTTTCGTCTCTTGCTCGTATTCTAAACCGCGGCCTTTGGCACGGCGAGGCCAAGCGCCCGCTCCCTTGAGCAACCGCACGCCACTGCGCAGACCTAGCCCAAGGGGGGTGCACGATAGGAGAGCCGCTTAACCCTGTCAAGATGCCGCGCAAACGTTACAGACATTACCTTCACCCATGCCCCCAACCCCCTTCCATGTATTCCCAGGTTGCATCCCCCCGCCTGTGGGGTAGTATGAAAAGCGACCAGCAGTTGTCTTAGCCACCGGAGTCGGATGTCGGGGTTTGGCCTAGCTTTGAATCGCCCAAACGGGCGTGCCTTGATTATCGGAAGTGCGGCCTGCCGCGCCTCGATAACCCCCGTCTTGCAACACCTCGGCTTCCAGGCCGCTGAACTCGACGACCCCTATGCCGCCATGGCCGAAATCTGCCAAAGACCCCTCGCTTACCGCGCCGTCGTCCTCAGCCTCGCCAGCGTTTACCGCGAAGAACTGCCCATCGTCTCCGCCATTAAGACTCGTTATTCCCACATCGAACTCTGGCTTTCCAACGTCGACGGACGAGCCGCCGCGCTCGCCGAAGCCTCCCGACTCGGTGCCGATGGCCTCCTCGCTGATGACGGCCTCCATCGCTTCGCCACCTCCGGCGCTGACGCCGTCGTCAAGGTCGCCGCCACCGCAGGCACCTCGCCTCGCACCACCCCAAAGCCGCCAACCCCTCCGCCCACCCCCCATGCCTTGCCCCAGAAACCCAACCCTGAAACCGCCGACCTGCCCCTCGTCGATGCACCCGCAGGAGAACCCGTACTAACCGCCGAGGAATTGCGCGCTCTCCTCCAGGAACCGCCGCTCGGCCATCCCGAACACGATCACCAATAGCACCCAAACCAGCAACCAACTTCCCAATGAACCCAATGGCAAAGATCGGTCCAGAACGTGTCCTCTTGATCGGTGACTCACAACACCAGATCCAAGCCGCTATTGCCCAGTCAATCCCCGCCGCCCATATCACCTCCGTGCCCGGCTATTTCGACGCCATCGCCGAGCTCTCCGCAGGCCATTACACCGCCGTCCTCGCCGCCGTCGAGCCCATCGAACGACGCCCCGAAGCTGCCGTCCGAACTCTCCGCCAACTCGCCCCGGAATCCCGCTTGATCCTCTGTGGCCACCCAAGCCTTGAGCCACTCTCTCGTAAAATGCTCGATTTCGGGTGCGATGACTACGTCATTACCCCCGTCAACCCCGCAGAACTCCATCAGCTCTTCGGTACGCCCATCCTACGCATCGCCACGCCCACCGCCCACCCCGATGAACCCGCCCCACTACCACCACGCCCATTCGCACTCGAAAACCTCGCCCTCACCGAAATCTTCATCGCCGCCCTCCACGACCACCCGCACAACGCTCCCGCCGCCGCCATCAAGGCTATCAACGAACAACTCGGAGGCGCCATGCTCCTCCTCCACCTGCCCACTACAGAAACGCCCCCAACCCCCCCGGACGGCCGCGTCGTCATCTCCCACGCCGTCCGCTCGGCCAGCGAAGAACGAGGCTCGCTGCATCTCGTCCTCCCGCGTGACCAAGACGACATCGCATCCCGACATTTCGTCTCCCGCCTCGCAGACCTCCTCGGACAACTCCACTCCCTCCAGGAACGTCACACCAGACTCCAGAAACTCGCTATCACCGACGAACTCACCGGTCTCTACAACGCTCGCTACTTCCGCCATTTCCTCTCCAGAATTCTCGAACGCGCTAAAGAAAAACTCTTCCCGGTCACCCTCCTTATCTTCGATATCGACGACTTCAAAAAATACAACGATCGCTACGGCCATGGCGTCGGCGACGAAATCCTCAAAGGCACCGCCGCCCTCATGCGACGATGCTGTCGCGAACACGACCTCGTCGCCCGCCTCGGCGGCGACGAATTCGCCGTCGTCTTCTGGGAAAATGAGGGGCCCCGCCAACCCAAGGAAACCAGAGAAGGACACACCGGTCAGCCACTCAGACCCCCCCAAACTCCCGAAATGGTCCTCGATCGCTTCACCAAACTCCTATCCAAACATGAGTTCAAAGGCCTCGGCCCCTCCGGACAGGGAACCCTCACCATCAGCGGCGGCATCGCCGTTTTCCCCTACCACGCCACCACCGCCGAAGAACTCGTCCAACTCGCCGATCGCAGACTCATGTTCGGCGCCAAAAAGGCCGGCAAAAACCGCATCTTCCTCATCGGCGGCCAAGACGCCTGATTCACACCCCTCATCCCATCCCCCTCGCTATAATCTCAGGCAACATGCCCCACCCATCCACCATCTACCCCACCCTCCTCCTTGTCCTCCTACACTTCGCCTGCCCGGCCGCCGCCTCGCAATCTGACGCCGCCCTCGCCGCCTTCCTCCATCGTTACCACCAACTCCCCAAAGACGACCCCAACGCCCTCAAGTCCCTCGCCAAATGGTGCGCCCAGAATGACCTCCCTGAACAACAGATCCGCCTCCTCATCGAGGCCCTCAGCCTCCGCCCTGATGACGCCGAAACCTATCCCCAACTCATCGCCGCCGACGCCACACACTATCGACCCGTCGATCCCAATACCTCCCATGAACTCGCCACTCTGCTCGGCCGCGAATTCCGCCTCAAACACACCAACCACTTCACACTCCTCTCAAACACCAACGACGACGACGCCAACTCCCTCGCCGCCGTCGTCGAAGATGCCTATGCCCTCTTCTACCGCGAATCCGCTCGCATCGGCCTTCGCCCCCTGCCACCGCCCCAGCGACTCGTCTGCATCCTCTTCCAACGCCACCACCAATACCGCGACTACCTCCTGAAACACGAAAATACCCCTCCCGGATGGTCCTCCGGACACTACTCCGTAAAGTCCAATCGCATCGCCTTCTTCCACGACCGCGACAACCCCGCCTTCGACGACATTAACAAGCAACTCGCCGCCATCCAGCGACAAATCGCCAACCTCCACAGCGAACTCGACGTCTCCACACGCAACGCCCGCAAGATCGAAATCCAGCAACAGCTCAACGACCTCCGCCACTCCGCCGCCGACATCAACCGCCGCCTGAGCATCGCCGGTAATCTCGCCACCGCCAGCAAAATCCGCCACGAAGCCACTCACCAACTCCTCTACAACAGCGGCCTCCTCCGACCCGGCAAGCAATACCCCTTCTGGATCAACGAGGGCCTCCCCTGCTCTTTCGAACTGGCTAACCCCGACGGCCAGGCAGGGCCTGCCGTCACCAACCTCTACCGCCTCCAAACCTACCGCCAAATCCAATCCGCCAACCTGTTGCTTCCCCTGTCCAAACTCGTCCAACACCAGCCCGACGACAACGAACCTATCGACCGCGTCGCCGCCGACTACGCCCAGGCTTGGGCCCTGGTTCACTACCTCTGGAACACACACCCCAACGCCCTGAAACACTACCTCAACCAGATCCATTCCACCCAGGACGACCCCACCGCCCTCTTCCGCTCCTGCTTCGGACCAGACCTCCCTGCCCTCCAAAGACAACTCCACAAATACATCGACGCCCTCTGAACGACCCCAACTCCATCGACCCCCTCGTCCGCCCCTCCCGCATCAAAGCAACACAGGCAATCCCGTTCAACTCACCACGCTCCTCCCACATCTCCTCCCACTGACCACCCTGTCGCGGCCCCCGTAGTCCTTCAGCACTGTCA
>CAYVKG010000183.1:0-5099 GCA_964451955.1 uncultured Tepidisphaeraceae bacterium | reverse complement strand
CCGTCCGCAAGTTCAGATCGAATCGCTTCTCCGGGTTCACGAATTCCACTTCACGCGCATCCTGGTCGCTCACCGGCACCAGCCGCCTCCGCAATGTCCGCACCATCGGCACCAGCGCAACCCGAACATCCCCTGGCTTCCGCGGCGCAGGCCTGAAATCCATGCAAAAGATATTGTCCGATGGGCTGTCATAGGTCCGGATCGTCAACACGTTGTTCAGATCAAAATCATAGATGATCTGCGATGGCACATCCCGCTTCATCGGCATCTCCACCACCTTCGCCCCCGCGGCCGCAATCAGCAAGGGCTGCGCCTGAAGCGGCTGCCGCTCCATGATCGACAGGTAATAATCCAGGTCCGCTAGCGACCCCCGCCCCACCCGAATCCCGTTCTTGTATAGAACGTCGTGCGTCAAAATGTCTACCGCCTGCTCATCCGCGTGTTTCCAGAACTCCTCACTCCGACTTACTGTCCCAGATGGCACCGTGAAATGGTAAACCACGAGGTTCACCGTCGGCTGAAACAGCCGCACGGGATCGCGAGGCTCTATCACACTCCGAATCGCCGGCGGCGCCTCCTCCACCTCCGGTTCAGCCACAGGCATCGGCTCACCAGAGAATTTGTTGATGCTGCCGCAGGACGCCACCAACAAAAAACACGCGGCCACCAACCCCATCATCAACGCGCCGACAGCCCCCCCCCGCCACGATAACCGCGCCACCACAGGACCGCCATCTGACCCGTCATCACTCATCGTCCATTCCCTCCGCCCGACGCACGCCCCATCACATCGCCGCGATGATCTCGATGAGCTTCTCCATGCCCTCTTGCCACAAGGACGCCGGAATGTTGATCGGCGGCGCCAGGCGAATCACCTTCCCCGCCGTCAGATTCACCACCAACCCCTTCGCCAACGCTCGCTCCAGAAAACCCTCGGGAGGGTCTTTCAACTCCACGCCCAGCATCAGTCCTCGCCCGCGAACGTCGGCTATCTTCCCGACGATCCGAGACTCCTTCCGCAGCCTCGATACCGCGTATTCGCTCAGATTCTCCGCATGACCGAGAAGTCGTTCCCGCTCAATCACATCAAATACCGTCCGGGCTACCGCCATGCAGATCGGATTGCCCCCCAACGTGCACCCGTGTGTGCCGGGAACCATCAGGTTCGCCAACTCCGGCTTCGCAAACATCACCCCTACCGGCAACCCCCCTCCGACCGCCTTCCCCAGCGTCATCACGTCCGGAGTGATCGCACCCCCGCCACCGCGCTCAAAATACTGGTGTGCAAACCACCGGCCCGTCCGACCACAACCAGTCCAGACCTCATCAAAAATCAACGTCAAACCCCGCTTGTCGCAAAGCTCCCGAACACGCTCAACATAACCCGCCGGATGCAGATTGATCCCACCTTCGCCTTGGATCGGTTCCATGATCACCCCCGCTGTCTCCGCGTCCACCGCCGCAGCCAACTGCTCAAAGTCGCCGAAATCCACCTGCACAAAACCCGGCGGCAGCGGCTCAAATCCCACCCTGACCTTCGGATTCCCCGTCGCTGCCAGCATCGCCATCGACCGGCCGTGAAAACTCTTGTGCAGAGAAATCACCTTATACCGCCTCGGCGACGAATCCTTGTACCGCAGCCGCGCCAGCTTGCATGCCGCTTCGTTAGCCTCAAGACCGCTGTGACAGAAAAACGCCTTCCCAACAAATCCATGCCGGTTCAGCCGCTCCGCCACTTCAACCTGCGGCTCCGTGTGGTAAGTGTTCCCAACATGCCACAACTTCTTGGCCTGCGCATGGGCGGCCTCCACCAGCGCCGGATGCGCGTGCCCCAGAATCGCGCCCCCAAAACCCGCAAATAGGTCAATGTACCGCCTGCCCTCAACATCAAAAAGCACCGATCCCTCTCCGCGCGCCATCACAATCGGCTGACGTGCGTAGTTCTGAATCAACACGGCATTCGCACGATCCAGTATCTCTTGCATCGAAGACATCGTCTGAAAACCTCTTCAGTATGCGCCGGCAGGCTCTCGCCCACCCGACACGTCAATAAAGGGCGGAAGCATAACAAAAAACAGGCCCCACGTGAAAGGGCATCCGTCAATGACTCCCCGCACGCCCCACAATCGCCCTCACACCTCAAAATCAGTCGCTGCGCCTCCCACGCGGCGGCTGCCGCCGTCGAGGCAGATGCCTCCCCATTGACTTCAGCCGGAACGCCGTCCCCCTCAATTCATCCACGATCGTCTGTAGCGTGCAGCAGACGTCGTAGGGCATGTCAAACTGATCGATCAATTGCTGCAGGTAATCGGCCTGATCCCCCACAGTCAGCCTCGCCATTTTCACCCGTTGCGACAACGTAAACATCACACCTTCCCCGCTTGGACACCATCGTCCTGTTTGAAGTATGCCCCCGGCACCCGCAGAAGTCCAATCCCATGCACGAAACATCCTCAACACTCGCCTCATAACCCCCACGCCTCAACCTGGCAAACGATGGATCTTCTGCATACAACGAACGTTATCGCCTCGAGCCTATCCAATGACCCCCGGAGTCCACAGTATGGCGGCATGACCTGCTGCCAAAAAACTCCTCCGTTTTGTTATGCTCTGATTCCAAAGGAGTCCGACTATGGCCGAGCACCTGCGATGGGGAATACTGGGAACCGGAAATATCGCACGGCAGTTCGCCACCGGCTTGCTTGACTGCCGGCGTGGCAAACCCCTGGCCGTCGCTTCCCGATCCAAACAGGCCGCTGAACAGTTCGCCCAATCCTATCGTTTCGATCACGCCTACGGGAACTACGACGATCTGCTCCGCGATCCGTCCGTCGATGCCGTCTACGTCTCTCTCCCCAACTCCATGCACCACCAATGGACCATCCGAGCCCTGCACGCAGGAAAGCACGTGCTCTGCGAAAAGCCCTTCGCCGTCAACGCAGCGCAAAGCCAGGAAATGTTCGATGTGGCAAAGCAAACCGGAAAAATCGTCATCGAGGCTTTCATGTACCGAACGCACCCACTGACCGCCGCAGTTGCACGCGACGTCCAGAACCACGCCATCGGCAACGTCAAACTCATCCGCACCAGCTTCTGCTACTGCACCACAAAACGGCACGGCAACATCCGCTTCGACCCCCAACTCGCCGGCGGCGGGCTCATGGACGTCGGTTGCTATTGCATCAGCTTCTCCAGACTGTTGGCCGGCAGCGATCCCATCCACGTCCACGCAACAGGCCATCTCCTTGACGGCGTCGACGACCTCGCCGCGGCAACCCTCACCTATCCCAATGGCATCATCGCCACAATGACCTGCGGCATGACCGTCCACGCCAATAACACCGCGTCCATCTGCGGCAGCGACGGCTACATCGAAATCCCCGTCCCATGGAAGCCGCCCAGAGAACGTGCGGAATACACCATCGCCCGCAGCACACCCCCTCGAATGGAACAACCCCAAAGCAACGCCCCCACGCCCCCACCACGCGAAACCCGCTTCATCGACGCCCGCATGGACCTCTATGGCCTCGAGGCCGACGCCTTCGCCGCTGTCGCCCAGGATGGGGCCAACCCCTTCGTTACCGAGCAAGAGACCATGGGCAACATGCGCATCCTCGACACGATCCGCAGCCAACTGCTGCAGTAGAACACTCCTTCCAGGATAATGCTATGAAAATACTGATCAACACGGGCGGCATCGCCGCAACCAATTCCTTCCTCGTCGCTGACGAACAGACCAAACACGCCGTCCTGTTCGACGCACCCAACGACACCACCGCATCCTTGCTTGACCATGCACAGGAACAGGGCTGGAACCTCGTCGGCCTCTGGCTCACCCATGGCCACTTCGATCATGTCGCCGATCACAAGGTGGTCACCGACCGCTTCCCTCAAACAACCGTCGCAATTCACCGCCTCGATCAACCCAAGCTCCAACACCCCGATGGCATGATCTTCTCCCTCCCATTCGTCATACCCCCTCGTTCCGCCGACCTCAGCCTCGAAGATGACCAGATCCTCTCCGTCGGCAACCTCCAGTTCCGGGTCATCCATACCCCAGGACATTCCGTCGGACATGTCGTCTACTACTGCGAAACAGCCCAGATCTTGGTCGGCGGAGACCTCATCATCGGCGGATCCATCGGGCGAACCGATCTGCCCGACTCCAATCACACCCAGATGCTGGCATCCCTTCGCCGCGTCATGCAGCTCCCCGGAGACACCAAGCTGCTCCCCGGCCATGGCCAAGTCACAACTCTCGACGAAGAACGAACCACCAATCCCTACCTCCAACACCTGCTTCACCAAAAATGAAACACGCGGCAACTCTCCGTTGCCGCGCCTCACACTCCGCAGAATCACCCCCAGATCCGGCCTATTGGCCCGCCCCGCCAGCGCCGCCGCCGCGATTCCCGCGGCCTTGCCCTTCGGCAAGCTTCAACTCAACCGCCTTCTCAACGGCCCCGTCCTTGACCGTCACCGTCGCGTTCGCCCGCCCCTTCCCCTGAACATTCGTCGTCACACGGTATCTCCCGTCCTCAACCTTGGCCTTGTCAAACTTCAACTCGAACTTCCCGTCCTTGTCCGTCGTCGCCGTCGCAAGCGGCTCCGGACGCTGCCTCTGGCCCTGCTGAGCCTGCCCTCGTTGCTGAGGCTCCACCAGGTCCACCTTCGCGCCCGCCACCGCCTTCCCGTCCTTGTCAACCACCGTCCCGTTAATCTTGCCTTTCTCAGCCTCCGCCCCTCGCGCAGTCAACGCCGACAGGCCCATCACAAACCCAAACGCCACAACACTCGGAACAATCCACTTCAAAGAACTTCGGATCATACAATTCTCCTTCTCGGACCACTCGCCCGCAGCCGCCAATCTCGGCGGGCCGGCCAAAAAAAAATACCACGCCAGACAGCTACAACTGTCCGCTTCCTAAACCCTAAACGCTCAATCCAGACCATTATTGCCTCGAACCCACCTCCAAAACAACGCCCGGCCTTCTCCCCTCTTGCCGACAACCGCTCCGGCACAGAGCGATTTCCACAACCACCTCCCAGGGCGATTGCGTTTGATGGAAGCTCAAGAGAGGGCTACTTTTAGCAGATAG
>CAYVKG010000182.1:0-5116 GCA_964451955.1 uncultured Tepidisphaeraceae bacterium | reverse complement strand
TAATGCTTCCCCGAGAGAAACCACGCCCGGGTCCTGCAACCGTGGGGACCCTTAACGGTATGTCTAGGGGAGCGACCCGTGTATTATGCCCTGCTGGACCTATTTGGTGAGGGCGCACCTGGATTTGGATAGAAAGGCGATCATGCGACGAACGATCATTGCCGTGACCGTAATAACGCTGGCCGGTGGAGTGGCGATGGCGCAGAAGACTGCTCCAAAGTACAACACAACCCAGCTCTCAGACCAGTTCTATTGTGAGGGAGCGCATTTCGGCGATTTCAACAAAGACGGCAAAATGGATATCGTCTCCGGGCCCTATTGGTATGAAGGGACCGATTTCAAAGCCAAGCACCAACTCTATACCCCCAAGCCGTACAACCCCGAAGGGTATTCCGAGAACTTCTTGACCTACGCCTACGATCTCAACGGCGACGGATACGCCGATGTGTTGCAGATCGGTTTCCCGGCCAAAGAAACGTTCTGGTACGAGAACCCCGCCGGCAAGGGCGATCAATGGAAAAAACACCTCGCCTTTGACTCGGTCGGCGGCGAATCCCCCATGTTCGAGGACGTCACCGGTGACGGAAAGCCCGAATTGCTCTGCGTCAACAAGGACGAGCTGGGATACGCATCACCTGATTGGGCTAGGCCCGATCAACCGTGGAAATGGACCGCCATCGCTCCCAAGGGCGGTTACGGCATGTTCACCCATGGACATGGCTTCGGCGACATCAACGGCGACGGAAAACCCGACTATCTCGAAGCCAACGCATGGTGGGAACAGCCCGCGAAACTCGAACAAGGAAAGACCTGGATCAAGCATCCCTTCAAGTTCGCGGATGCGGCCGCTCAACTGCTCGCGATGGATGTGGACGGCGACGGAAAGACAGACATCGTCACCGCGTGGCATTGCCATCTCTGGGGAATTGTCTGGTGGCGACAGACCAGAGATGCCAGTGGGCAGATCTCCTTTGAGAAAAACGTCATCATCGGTGAGAAGGGCGAACCTACCCCGGAAGGCATCAAGTTCTCCCAGGCGCATGCATTTGACATTACGCGCTCCAAGGATGGATCCATCACAGGTTTCGTCGTCGGTAAACGCTGGTGGGCGCACGGGCCCAAAGGCGACGTCGAGCCAATGGCAACCCCCGTTGTGTACTGGTTCGAAATTGTCCGCCAGGATGGCAAGGCCCGATTTGTCGGGCATCTCGTCAACGACGTCTCAGGTGTCGGTACTCAGGTCGCCGCCGGAGATCTGAATGGCGATGGTATCCCCGATATCGTCGTCGGCAACAAACGCGGGACCTTCGTCTCCCTCAGCCAGGCCGCACCCAAATAGAAAACCTCTTCGATTCCCAATACAGATTGCCGGCCTTGCCATCCGCCATCGGCGCCCGGTCACCAGACAAAGAACCATTCTCGCAGCAGTCCGCCCGGAACCGACTCCCCCTGTGAAGCCGGCGTCTTCTTGGGCGGAACCAATGCGAACAGCAGGCCACCGTCGCACAAGGTCGCGTGTGACCGTCCCATCGCACCGGTCTGCCCGATGAACGCGGAGTCAATCAGAAAGTAGTCATCGGCGTTCACTACCCCATCGTGGTTGAAATCACCATGGTACCAGCCGGTGTTCTGCGTGATGAAGCCGGAGTCGATCAGGAAGTAGTCGTCGGCGTTGACGATGCCGTCAACATTGGCGTCGCCGTTCCACGTAAATGCCACGATGACGTCCGATGCCTCTGTCGCCATTCCACCGATCGATGAAACGACCCGCGTGCCATCGCCGGTGTTGTTCAGGAAGACGGCCAGAGTCGCAAAGCCGCCGGGCACATTCCCGGCCGTCGTGCTCCGGATGCCCGGACCGTCCCAATGGCCCCCATTGCTTCCCGACGCGACCAAGCTGCAAACCGTGTCGGATGCCGTGTTCTTGATGATCAGGACGTTGTCGTTCAGGTCAATCGCCCCCCCATCCCTGATCGACAGCGACCGGGTCAGCAGCGCCTTGTTGCCCCCAGGCTCGACAAGAAGAGTGCCGTCCCTGATTTCGACCATGTCAACCTGCCTGGAAGTGGTCAGCGTCAGCGTTTGGCCGTTCACCAGGATACTATTTCCGCTTGCCGGCTCGAATTCGACAACGTAACCGTCTGAGCCCGTGAACGGGCAGAATGTGTCTCGCCATTTGCCCCAGAACTCGTATTCGCCGGGGCCGCAGATGACCAGGTAGTCTTCGTCATACCCGCTCCATTGAGCGCCATTGTCAGGGTCCGGAGCGGCGAAATTCGTGTAATCCCAGGACTCGCCAGTCAACCAGAGCCATCCGTCAGACGGCTCGGGGGTGCCGGCAGATTGCCTCCCGCCAATCCAGTAATAGCTGCTGCGATCCCCAACCAACGAGTAGTTCAGTACGTTCAACCGAATGAACTCGTTCTCCTCGACTGACGTGATCGTGGCAAGGTGGCCCCTCATCCCTTCGAACATCATGGCGGCGGCGCGAGCCTCGGCGTCGTCCCAATCGGCAGCCACCGTTTGCCAGTCGGTATCGATCCGCAGATAGTAATGATCGGTTCCCGGCATCCGCACCGGCACCGCCGGAGGGGGAGGATCACACCTGCCCGTTACCCTGATCCACTCGATTTCCGATTCGTCTCGCCCCACGCCAAGCACGAGAGTCTCAAAGTTCGAAATCTGCAAGTCCCTGCGAAAGCGGGTGGCGGCGATCTGGCCGTCTATAGAGAAAGTCCAGAAACCAGACGCGTCGCGCGACCACCTGTAGTCGTGCCACTCGTGCACCATCTCGCCCAAGTCATGGTTGTACACGTAGCCGTAATCCCCGACGATCCAGTCTGCCGTCATTGACGATGCGCCCCGAGCCCACATCCAATAATGAACTCCCTCGTCAATCGAATTCCCTTCAAGAATGAAGGCTTCAGCGACATTGCCCGCGCCGGGGCCCGCCTTGGCCCGATACTCCACCGAAATCTCCACCGCGTTCGCTACAGGCAGGCGGCGAAGCAGACGCTCCGTGAACGGCGTGCTGTCGCCATGGCCGCTGCCGCGCAGGGCAAATCCTTCAGGTGACCGGACCACCGTCGGCAGCAGACCACCCGCGTCGAGGGCAGTCCATCCGTCAGCGATGCCATCGTCGAAATCGTCGTAAAAAACGAAAAGACCCTGCTCGCCGGACAGAAGCAACCGCCCCTCAAGCATTTCGACCGACGCTCCCAACCTCCCGTCTCGCGGCCGAATCTCCCTCCGCGATCCTCGCGACAACATGTTCGCCTCCCATCATCGTTGCGCAATCGGCCCCCATCGCCTCCGCATGACCAGCAAATTCGCATGATCGGATTGCCCGCCGACCGGGATACACTAGCATCTTGTCATACGCCAAACAAGACGCCATTGACCCGCCGCGAATGCAATATGCCAGATTCAAGTGAGTTCCGGTGCCAACTGTTGCCGTGCGAATCGCCGCCAATGCCCGCTCGCATCCCCAACCGAGCCTCCTGCTTGTTTGATGCTGCACCTTCCCCCCGACCCTGCACGCCATGCCCCGCGAACAAAACACGGGATGCCTCCCACTCCCACGGCGCCGGCCAGAGAAGAACGCCACCTCTGGCCCGTTGGCCGCGACAAATCCTCCAGAGGGTTTACGCAAACCGTAGTCCTGCCGGTACCATGTGACGAGAATGGACACCCAACAGGAGAATCCATGAGTTTCCACCGCCTTTGGGTCGCGGCTGCCATCCTCGTGGCGCCCGCGTTAACATGCCCTGCAGCTGACAGCGCAACACCCTGGCCAAACGTCAACCTGCCGTCCCCGAGATCCGTCGTGATGGATGGCGTGCTTGGTACGGCGCTTCGCCGTGGTGTCGAACGCCTGGCGAAGGACCCCTATTCAGAGAAATGGCTGCGGGCCGATGTTTCCTTTGAGATCGAACGAATCTTCACCAATTACTCCGGCGACGCATCGGGACGATTCATCGAACTCGCATCGCTGACGAGTGCCCCGGATCAACTTGGGCCGCCAACTCTGCCGCCAATCCTCAGAACCATCGCGCAGCATCAGAAGCCGGATGGCCATTTCGGCGCGGAGGTGGATCTGACCAAACCGTTGTCGAAAGGGTCGCCACCCATCCCAATGCTGTGGGGAAACGCCCGGCTTCTGGTCGGACTGGCTGCCGCCGTTCAGGAGTTGGGGCAAACGCACCTGTTGCCCGCCGCAAAACGTCTGGGCGACTTCTACGTAAACAGCGCCGACCAGCTGTGCAATCCCGATCGCACCGCCGAGTATCAGTCGAGCGGAACGTATGGCGATGGCTATGCCTGCTGCTACTTCCCGGCAATCGAAGGCCTCGCCCTGCTCCATGGCCTGACCAAGGACATTCGTTATCTGAAACACGCCGAGCGAATGGCCGATTTCTTCATCACCAAGTTCGATGTCCTGCCGGTTGACCATTCGCACGGGAACCTCTGTGCCTGGCGCGGAATCCTTGACCTCTATCGGATCACCGGAAACCGCAAATACCTCGACGCCGCGATCCGGAAATGGTCCGCCGCAACTAGCGGGGGATTTGTCTGGCCGATCGGCGGCATCGGCGAACATTGGGCGGTCTTCTTCCACGGCGACGAGGGATGCTCCGAGTCCGATTGGCTGCGATTCAATCTGGATCTGTGGCGATATACCGGAAACACTCGCTATCTCGACATGGCCGAACGCATCCTCCATAACCAGTACTCGGCCAACCAGACGGAAAACGGCGGATACGGTTGGCGCGGATTTGACGGTGACGCGGCCGGACCCGTCGCCACCTCCGGATCCGTCCAGGAATGGCCATTCTGCTGCTCGTTTCACGGGCCGCTTGGACTGCTCTTCCTCAAACGCTATCTCGCCGTCGGGTCCGAACGCGGTGTCTATGTCAACTTCCCCCTCGATTACTCCGCGACGGTCTCGGCGTCCGAACGCGACTGGCATCTGTATGTCAAGACAACGTCTCGCTTTCGCAATGGAACAGTGTCCATGCGGATCGAACTGGCCCCCAAGGATCAGGCCAATCCCGTCCGCTCCACCCTGTTCGTGCGAATGCCCCAATGGGCAACCGACGCCAGCATCACGAACGAC
>CAYVKG010000181.1:0-5126 GCA_964451955.1 uncultured Tepidisphaeraceae bacterium | reverse complement strand
CGATACCCCCCTTCAAACGCCCTCTCAATCCAATATCCCCCTTTGAAATGCCGGTTCACATCCACAGGCCAGTTCTCGTTCAGCGGCAAATAAAACGCCTCCACCGCCACACCCTTCCGCGGCAAGTCCGCAAACGCCGTCCCGTCCAACAGCGGACCAAACCGCCGATCGTACTCCCCCCAGTCCCATTCCCCTCCCTTCACCCGCGGCCCACAACCCTCACTGATCGTCCCCCGCCATGAATACCCCAGCCGATTCAAACACGTCCGATGCGCGTGCGCCAAACGGTAATACGCCTTCTCCACGCCACCCCCCGGCAAACCATAACAGTTCATCTCCGGAATAAACGAAAGATGGTCCGGCAACACAAAATCCCACACCCGCAACTCCACCCCCAATTCCAACATCTCACCCCCGTTCTTCAGCCTCACCACTCCCCTGTGCAGCCCCGGCCTCGCATTGTGCGGCACATAAACCTCCCCCAACAACGTCGCATGCCTCTGACCCTCTATCCCCTCGTCCGCCGCCGGAATCGCGATCACGCCCTCCACCCCCACCAGCGGATCAGGCAACAAGCCCGCCTTCGTCTTCACGTGCCGAAAACGCAGCAACTCCCCTCGCATCAACCCATCCTCCATCACCAGCCCCACCTCCAACCCTTCCGTCTTCCCCGTCAGCACCACCTGAAAATCCACAAACTCGTTCCGCGCCGCATACAGCCGTATCGTCTTGCCCCCCGCAGACCACAAATGATTCCTACGCAAATACCCAGGCCCATGCTCCGGTATCATCCGCCCCGTGATCGGATCCACCTTGTCCAATCCATCGATCACCGCAACCTCCACCCCGCCAACCGCCGGAACCGCCCCACCCTCCCCAAATGCCCTCGCCGGATTCCCCCTCAATTCCACCTTCGCCCGCTCCCCAGCCAGTTGAACACGCCCACTCACCACCGGACCAACGTTCCCCGCTCGATCCACCGCGCGAATCCCCACCGTCACCGCCGCCCCAGCCTTCAAACCAAGCTCTCGCAAGTGCATCGTCACCCGTGAACCAGCCTCCCCAGCCATCGGAACAAGGTACTGCGGCACTCGCCTCGCCCTCTCCCACTCAAAACCCGTCCCCTCCGACAATCCCACTAAAAAACCAATCACGCCACCCTCCCCTCTATCACGCGGCGTACCCCACGACACCTTCGCCTCCCCAGCACCAACTCCCTCCCTTGTGCTCCTCAGCCCCTCCACACCTCCCGGGGACTCCCGATCCTCCGCGCCAAACTCCACCGCGAAATACGGCGCCACTCGCCGATTCTGCTCCCGACTGTACACATAACGATTCGGAAACAACCGATACGTAAACCGATCCCCCGCTCGATCATATTCCGACCCCACATCATCAAACACCACAAATCCCCCGCTGATCCCCGCAACCCGAGCCGCCATCACCTCCGGCGACACCGCAATCGTCTGCCACCCCTCCCGGTCCGGACCCGTCGCATCCGCAAATCCCCAAATCGTGTTCCCCAACCCGTTGCACACCGCCGTTAGGTCCGATCCCGTATACGCCCACGCCTTCTCCTCGTTCCGCGCCCACATGAACGACACGCTCCCCTTCTCCGCCGCGTAATTCGTCCCCCTCCCCTCCGCCCACTCCCCAGCCAGCGTCGAAACCGTGATCCGCCCCAATGCGTCCTTCGGCGACGCCAGATTCAAATGCAGCGTCGCCCTCCGAATCACACGCCCCACCAATCCCTTCGCATCTATGTCAATCAGCGCAAACTCCTGAATCCCCTTCAGCTTCAAACGCGATGCGCCCCCGTTGTTCCCAACCTGCTCGCTCCCCACGCTGCTCACCCACGTGTCACGCGTCACCTCCACGCGCGACACCTCCCCCATCAACCAACTCCCCAACATCATCACCAATCCCATTACTCTAATCGCGTGTCTCATCACCCCTCTCTACCGCTCCAACTACTCCGTGTTCTCCCCATTCCCCCACATTCACAGCCGACGCAAATGAAAACCCCCGTCCACATTGATCACCTCTCCCGTGCTGAACGGCAACAGACCCCTCGCAATCGCCACCACCGCACTCGCCACATCCCCCGCCTCCCCCCACCGCCGTATCGGCGTCAGCCCCTCCTCCATGATCAGCTTGTCGTACTTCGCCTTCACTCCACCCGTCATGTCCGTCGCAATCACACCGGGCCTGATCTCGTATACCCCTATCCCGTATTCCGCCAGCCGCGCCGCATACAGCTTCGTCATCATCGACAACCCCGCCTTGCTCACGCAGTAATCCCCCCGATTCACACTCGCCGTATACGCACTGATCGACGAAATCGTCACGATCTTCGGGCTCTTCACCACTCCCCGCCTGATCTGATCGATCATCGCGTTCGCCACAAGCTGCGTCAGAAAGTACGGCCCCTTCAAATTGATCCCTATCAGCCGGTCAAATGACTCCTCCCCAGCCTCCAAAATGTCCGCCCGAACCTCCGGCGCTACCCCCGCGTTATTCACCAGCAAATCAATCCGCCCAAACTCCCCCACCGTCTCCTCCACCAGCCTCTTCCGATCCCCAGATTCCCCAATGTCCCCACGCACCATCACCCCCCGCCCACCTGCCGCGCAAACCTCCCTCACAACCCCCTCCGCCGCCTCACCGTTGCTCCGGTAGTTCACCACCACATCGTACCCCTCCACCGCCAACGCAATCGCGATCCCTCGCCCAATCCCCCGCGACGCGCCAGTCACCAACCCAACCGGTCTCTCTACCATCTCGCTCGCCCCTTTCAGTGCCGAAACAAAATCACCGTCCCGTCCACCAGAATATACCACCCCATCAAAAACGTCAGAATATACACCACCCGCGAAAACAACCGGTCGCCTATCCGCTGATTCACCCAAAAACCGAAAACCGCCCCGCACGCCACCAGCGGCACCAGTCGAACCGTAAACAAAACCTCCGCGTTCGCAAATTGACCCGACACCCAGTACACCGGCAACTTCACCGCGTTCAGTATGAAAAAATAGATCGCGCTCGTCCCCACAAACACCTGCCGATCCAGCCTCAGCGGCAACAAATACATCGCAATGATCGGGCCCGCCGCGTGCGCAAGCGTGCTCGATACCCCCGCAAAGGCGCCCGTCCCATGACTCCGCCATGGCTCCCCCATCAGGTGCGTCTGCATCCCCTTGTATTGCCGCCACCAGTGAATCCCCACCAGCACAATCGACTCAAACCCAATCTCTATCCGCATCAACGCGTTCACCAACTCCCTCTGCTGATGAAACCACCACAACAATAACCCCCCCACCACCACTCCAACCATCGTCCCAGGTAACAGGTGCCTCACGATCCCCATCGAAAAAATCCGCCGATACTGGTACACCGCAATCAAGTCCCCTATCACCAGCAACGGCAACAGCAATCCCAACGCCGCCGCCGATCCCCGCGATGGAATGTACCCCATCGAGATCGCCGTCATCGGCACAATCATCAGCCCCACTCCGCTCCCAAATCCCGACTTCGTCACCCCGATCAGGAATACCGCCAGAAATACCACCGCCCAGGCGTAGTGCTCAACCATGCGACCCAGACCATACCCAACCACTCCCCTTTTCTCCAGCCCCACCCAACACACCTCAAACACCACCCTTGACGACATCTCCGGCCCCAGGCATATTCGATGGCCACAATCGGCTCTGGTCCTCACTTAACCGTCAACTGCTTCCAAAAACGAGAGGCTATTCCATGCCGAAACTCACCACCAACCAAATCCGCCAGCTGGCCCGCGAGATCGTCGCTTCACGCCCCGGCGGCATCCGCTACTCCGACCTTGTGAAAGAGATCTCAACTCAGAGCCCCGACACGCCCGTGAACACCATCCACGGCTCTACCTGGGACCTCGCCACACGCTTCCCCACTGAAATCATCAAACCAAGCCGTGGCCTGTTCCAGCCCGCCTCGGCACAGGCCACGCCGCCCAATGTCGCCACAGATGATGACACCGTCGAAGCCGGCTACACCGAGACCGATTTCTACCAGCCGTTTGCTGATTGGCCCAAGAACGATCTCGACGAGGTCACAGTCGTCTCCTCTCTCGGCGGAGCCGGCCTGAAGACCAAGTGGGGCACGCCCGATGTCGTTGGCGTCTACAAACCAACCGCATCCAACCTCATCCGTTTCCCGATGGAGATCGTGTCCGCGGAAATCAAGATCAACCCGCAAGCACCCGTTGTGGCATTCGGCCAAGCCGTCGCCTACCGCCTCTTCTCCGCCAAAAGCTACGTCGTAATGCCCACCTCCCTCGCCGAGGAGGACCTCGGCCGCCTTGAGTCCTTGTGCATGCTCTTTGGCATCGGCCTGGTGGTTTTCGATCTGTCCCTCGAAAAACCAAACTTCTCCATCCGCATGCGCGCTCAACGCTATTCGCCCGATATGTTCTACGTCAACGAGTTCGCCGACCGCCTTCGACAGCACAACACCGACGTGTTCGAACACCTCTTTCAATAGGTCCGCCCTCCACCCTCCGCCTCCTCTCTCCCGCACCCTCCACAGAACCCCATCCAGCCATCCCGCCTCCTCCTTCTCCCCGCCCCCGCGTACTCGCGGGTCAGGGCACAGAGCGGGCTTCGCGCCCGGCCCTCAATCACCCACCCCCCCCCGTCACCCCACCCCTGACACCCGACACCTGGCCCCTGCCCTCCACCTTCCTCCCCTCCCTTACCCTCAATCGCAATCTTCTACCAATTCCAGCGCTGCGCCATCGGGAAAAATAAAAAAATCTCCTCCTCATTTTCCCCAGAAAATCCCCACTTCTCCCATTTCGCGCTGCGCCAAACCCGCCATCCCCGCGCAAACGCGCCCCTATATAGAGGAGGACTACGATGCGCACGACCGTGGCTAGCGTTTGCCACCGCCCGACTGCAGCACACAGGCTGCCGCCACACGCGCGCCCCTTCCCCGCCACTCCCCCGCACAGACCCTCCGCCTCTCCCGAGAGCATCTTCCCCCAACAACCTCAAGCTGCTCCCCAAGAACTCCGCCCCACACCCCAAACCTCCATCCCGCGCCCTCTCCCCACCTCGCCCGCAAACTCACACTCCCCCTCTCCCAATCGC
>CAYVKG010000180.1:0-5130 GCA_964451955.1 uncultured Tepidisphaeraceae bacterium | reverse complement strand
ATATCGGCATGTCATACAACAAACTCGCCCCACACCCGCCATCCACCCACGGCCTCTCCCCCCCCGGAACCGCCGCATCCAGATCCGGGTCAATCCACTCGTCCACTTCCCCCGTCACAGGATCCGGATCCCCCGCCCCACCTACTCGATTCCCGTATGCGTCCAACCACAACGTCGTCCCACCAACCGCCATCACCTACGGGTGAACCGCCGGAAAACTCCGAGTCGGATCATCCCCGGCCGACGCCACAAACGTTATGTTCTTCGTGTACGCGTTGTTGAATACCGATTCCCACTCCGTCGGCGCCGCCGCCTCCGGCCAACCAAAACTCATCGATATCACCCCACCCTTATACTGCTTGTTCAGTATCGTCGTCGCCTTGTTGATCGCCGCCGCAAGGTCCCCAGTCGCCGTAAATCCGCCCGTCGTGTCCGCCTCCACCAAAATGATCGTCGCCGCGGGCGCTATCGCGTGCGCCCACTGAATGTCCATCATCGCCTCCGCCGTCGCCGCTTCGTCCGTCAACGGCCGCTTCCCCGAAACCGACACCTGCTTGAATGTCTGGCTCGTCGGCAACGGCAATCCATACTCCCTCGAAAACGTCGTCAAATCACGCTTCGCGTTCGGCGAATGATTCGCTATGATGATCGCGATCGCCTGACCCTTGCCTCGGTTCGTGTAATACTTGTCGTTCAAATCCCCCAATCCATACGCCCGACGTATCTGCTGCGGCGTGTAGCCCGTCGGCGTCGGCGAATAACCGTATATCGGGAAGTTCATCTTCGCTTCACGGCCTACAAGATCGCCCTCCTCCGCATCCACCACCGCATCCGTGCCCCGACTATCTACACTGTCCGTCAACACCTGGTCCCGACCACGCCCCGTGTACACCGTGTCGTTCCCCGCCCCGCCCACCAGCCGGTCATGACCCGGACCACCCACCAGCGTATCATCCCCTTCACTCCCATTTACCAGGTCGCTGCCCGTGCCACCGTCTATCAAATCCGCCGCATACCCACCCCCTAGCGTGTCATTCCCGGGACCACCCTTCAGCGTGCACGGAATACTGATACGCCTCCCAATGCTGTCAATCGCCACCCGATCGTCCCCCGCGTAACCATCCATGTAAATCGCTCTCACCGCCGCTTCTTCAAACAGCCGGTGCTCCCCATTCACGTTCACCTGCAACTTGCTCGCAACACGCGACGACGGCCTTATGTTGATGTCGTCCGCGCCGTCCGTACCCAGCACGGTCAAAATCCCATCCTGAAACGACACCGATAACAGTTGCCGCTTCTCCAAACTCTCCACCATCGCGTGCACGGCAGAGTCCATTCGCCTTCTCGCCTTCGCGCTTCTCAAGATGTGGCCCATCATCGCTCCTGACGGTGTGTCATAGGTGCAGTAACTCCGAGGGATTCCGCTTCCCTGAATCTTACAAGATGCCGCCCCACGCTTCAAGCCAAACCCAGAACCACACCAACTTTCCCACCCAGTCCACACCCCCGCACGCCGCCCCCTATCCGCTTCCACCCCCCCCATCACATTTCACATAAATCAACCCCCACAACCACGTGACTCCGCTGCGCCCCCCCGTTACAATGCCCAACGCTGTTTGGGTAGCGATACGCGCCGCCAGGCGGAAAGAAAACGGCTTTCCGTTCACGGTCCAGTTGAATCCGTTTGCTTGGAACTACACCAGGGAGTTGCTCATGTCGTATCCGCGTCCGCTCAGTCTTTCTCAAATCGCCTCCGCTCCCGCTTCCGTCGAATACCTCGAAAACCGCACCCTCCTCACCGTCACCATCGTCGATAACCTCCTCACCGTCCAAGGCACCTCCGCCGACGATGTCATCATCGTCTCCCTCGACTCCCATGACCCCTCCACCCTCGTCATCGCCGACAACGAACGCAACTACCGCTTCGACATCAAACAACTCTCCCTCGATATCACCGCTATCTATCTCGTCGGCGACTCCGGTAACGACCTCCTCCAGATCAACGAAGCCTACGGCTACATCACCTTCACCTGCAGGGCCGACGGCGGCACCGGCGATGACACCATCATCGGCGCATACGGCAACGACGTCTTCAACGGCGGAGACGGCGATGACTCCATCTTCGGCGGCGGCGGCACCGATTACATCACCGGCGGCGCAGGCGACGACACCATCAACGGCGGCACCGGCTCCGATTACATCTTCGGCGGCGACGGCGACGACTACCTCACCGGCGCAGGCGGACATGACCAGATCGACGGCGGCACAGGCGATGACAACATCGACGGCGGACTCGGAAATGACTACATCCTCGGCGGCGACGGCGATGACCTCCTCTTCGGCTACGACGGCAACGATACCATCGAAGGCGGCGCCGGTAACGACCAGTGCTGGGGAGAAAACGGACACGACCTCATCCTCGGCGGCGACGGCGATGACGACCTCGTCGGCGGACCCGGAAATGACACCCTCCTCGGAGGACCCGGCACAGACCTCCTCAAAGGCAACGCCGGAAATGACCAACTCGACCCCGGCATCGGTGAAGCCGACTCCCTCTATGGCGGCGGAGGGCGCGATATCTTCGTCGTCTCTAAAACCGAACGCGATACCGTCTACGACTACAAACAAAACTTCGATTCCTACGGCAAGCTCACCTTCTCCAAAGGCAGAAAACTCTCCGATTACCTCCTAAAAACCTTCTACAGCAAACCCTGATCCCTCCCGCCACTTAAAATAACCCGACCGACGCCCATACACCCACCCCGCCCCCTCCCGGCACCGCTCCATTCGCCTCCCCATTGCCCCGCCAACCTCCCTACCCCCGCTACCGCGACACCACCCCAGCCGGTCCACACTTCAGCATCTCCCCCAGATTGTAGTGCGTGTAACGCGTGTGCGACGCCGCATTCTTCGAATCCGCGTTCGCCACCCAGAAATCCAGCGTCTCCGGCGCAAACAGCACCGACTGAATGTTCGACGACATCGCCACAGGCCGAAGCATCAGATTCCGCGCACCTTCCATATCCAGCTTCCCGTAATTCTCCTTCACTCGCCTGGCCAATTCCTCATACCGCGATCCCGCCGAAATCAACACCGTGTCCTTCATCGGATGCGCCAACCGCGGATGCGCCTCCCCGGGACCTACCGTCACAAACTTCGTCGGCGTGCACTCCAACGCCACCGCCTGCTTCGTCTTCCCGTCCGATATCACATAATAATACTCGCACGTCCGCGGTCCCTTCCGGAATATCTCCACCGCCTCCTCCAGCGTGTTCGCCTCCTCCATCACCTCACGAACCAGCTGCGCCATCGGCTTTCCGTCCCAGTCCCCCTCCCCGCGACCACCCATCTCCCCAATCGATAGGTGCTTCTCGTTCATCGCCGTCACCGAACCCACAAAACCCGCATACCCAATGTTCACCCACGCGTTCCCTCGCTCCGGTTGCATCACCATCACCACCGCGTTCTGCTCCAATCCCACTCCCTTCAAATAATCCAGAATCCGCCCGTGATACATCCTCCCACCTACCGTCGCCTCGCCAAATACCGAATACCCCGAACAATGAAACAACTCCGGGAAAAAGCTCGCCAACCTCATCTCGTACTTCGATATCCCCGCCGCCGTCGCCATCGCGTCAATCTCCGCGAAATACCGCGGCGACATGAACGGCTCCAAACGCTTGTACGCCCCCTCCATCTCCCCGAAAAACCACGCCCCCTTCGCAAATGAACTCCCTACCCCAACTCCATACAACATCCGATCCGTCACCGCCCGCACCTGCGACTTCAACAACAACCCGTGCTGCCGACCCATCTCCTCCGGCGTCCCTTTCAAAAACAACACCCGCGTCCCGTCCCACCTCTCCAGTCGTCCCTCCCCCTCCCTCGCTATCAACACCCGCTCCCCCGTCGCCGGACCCAGCGGCGCAATCCGCTCCCGCATCGTCGACGCCCCCACCTCCAATAACCGCAACAAGTGCGACACCGCCGTACGCTCAATCCGGTCCTCCGCACCCGCCTTCAACGCCCACCTCTCCGCAACCCAAGGCAACTCCTCCCTCGTCTCCTCCAGTTTCACCTCAACATCCAGCCGACCTCCGTCCCGCAAACGAATCCGCGTCGGGAAAACCCCCGCATCCGCAAACACCATCTCCACCTTCACTCCCCCAAGCCCCAACAACTCCCCTACCGCCTTCGCCGGCGTCACCAATATCGTGTCCCCAGACACCTGCTCCACCTGCGACATCAACGGAATCGCCAGAATCTGCGCCTTGATCCCCACTGGTATCGAAAACGGCCCCAAAACCGTCTTGTCCACGTCCGCAGAATCTCCCCGAAATCGCGCCACGTTCGGCTCCCCAATCACCCCGAAACGCTTCGACGGCACGTACGCCCATAGCCGCTGACCATCCCGGCCCACCGAATACCTCTCCCCACGATACGACACCGTTAACCGCACTCGGTCCGGCGCCTGATAGGCCACATCCAGCGTCGCATTCAGCAACTCCGCCGGAAGACCCTCACCCTTCGTCACCGTCAACCGCGTCGAAAACGTCCGCGCCGGCGACTCCTTCGCCGGCTCAATCACCGACATCACCCGCCCCACAAAACCCGCCAGCTTCTGACCCGGCTGCACCGTCGGCGCCTGCTGCCCAAAGGCCCACGCGGACAGCACAAACACCAACCCCACTCCAACCTTAATCCGGCAAATGCGCATGACAGTCCTCGCTTTGATGACGTGC
This sequence comes from uncultured Tepidisphaeraceae bacterium, assembly GCA_964451955.1. Taxonomy (GTDB): domain Bacteria; phylum Planctomycetota; class Phycisphaerae; order Tepidisphaerales; family Tepidisphaeraceae; genus JAPLNB01. The sequence continues at coordinate 388 of CAYVKG010000180.1, read as the reverse complement.
CGTACTATAGCTCGACCCAACCACCTACGGGAGCAAAAAAACTCACACCCCACGCTTCCAAAGCTCGATCGGTCGGCTGATATCACTCCTAAATGGCAGCGATATCCGCCTCCCCTCACCCGCCGACGCGTATGCCGCCAGAATTATCTCCAGCACCGCCCGACCATCCTCCCCCGTCTCCAGCGACTCCTTGTCATTCAACACGCAGTCCACAAAGTGCGCAAACTCCTGCGGAAACCCATAGTTCCACAACTCCTCAAACGCCGTGAACGACCAACCCCGCGTCCTCCCGGCCTTCTCCCCGGCATACGAGTAGCCCACATCCGAGTACGTCAGAATCGCATTCCCCTGCAATAAATCCGCATAGGCCACCCCCTCCGAACCGTGA
>CAYVKG010000179.1:0-5181 GCA_964451955.1 uncultured Tepidisphaeraceae bacterium | reverse complement strand
CAATCCCGTTCAGGTGCAGCAAAAAAGGCTTGCCCTCCTCCGCCGATGCCGCCGCCACGCCCAACAACAACAAACCCCCCGACAATAACCAGACAACCCCCCTCAGCCGATTGGCCACGATCCACCGTCCTGCCTTCAGCCCCGACCCTGCGCGTCGCAACGTCTCCCGCATCCCATTAGTCTAGGGACGCTTCTCCGCCGACACAATGGGATACACGACCCCAGCGATAATCGCCCCCACAATCGGCGCCGCCCAAAACGCCCACAACTGCTGCAACGCCCACGCGTCCGCAAAAATCGCCGGACCCGTGCTACGCGCAGGATTTACCGACAAATTCGTCACCGGAATCCCGATCAGGTGAATCAGCGTCAGCGCCAACCCGATCGCGATCGGCGCAAATCCCGCCGGCGCTCGTGAATCCGTCGCGCCCAAAATGATCATCAGAAACATGAACGTCAATACCACCTCCGCCAACAACGCCGATGACAACGCATACCCACCCGGCGAATGCTCTCCGTAACCGTTCGACGCAAAACCCCCCGCCACAAAACCCGTCTTCCCGCTCGCGATCAAATACAGCACCCCCGCCCCAATCACGCCCCCGATGACCTGTGCGATGATGTATGGAACCACCTCCGACCACGGAAAACGCCGACCCACCGCCAATCCCACCGTCACCGCCGGATTCAAATGGCATCCCGAAATGTGCCCGATCGCATACGCCATCGTCAGCACCGTTAAACCAAACGCCAGCGAAACCCCCGCAAACCCGATCCCCAGCCCCGGATAGGCCGCCGCCAATACGGCGCTGCCGCAACCCCCGAACACAAGCCAGAACGTCCCAATGCACTCCGCGCCCAGACGGTTCGATAAAGACATGCAAACCTCCTTCGCTTTTGTATTCACCGTCGCTTCGTTGCCCATGCCCGGCCCGATGTGAACGCCGCCCCTGCCGCCGAGCAATCGCTTGATCATACCGCCGCCACGCTCGCATCAGCAACGTTGCCCCCGCAAATTGCCAAATTCGCCTGCCCCCCGTCCCCCACCATTTCCCACTCCCCGCATTGACCTTCCCTCCGCTGCGCCTAAACTGCCAGTTCCATCGACCAGCATAAAACACTGACACTGGCAACGGCGATTACCTATGGCAACTCCCATCCCCCTCTCCCAACCCGACATCTCCCGACGCGAAATCGACGCCGTCATCGACGTCCTCTCCACCCCAACCCTCTCCATCGGCCCCAAAATCGAGGAATTCGAATCCCTCTGCGCAAAACGCGTCGGACGCCAACACGCCGTCGGCGTCTCCTCCGGCACCGCCGGCCTCCATTGCGCCATGGTCGCCGCCGGCATCAAGCCCGGCGACGAAGTCATCACCACCCCCTTCTCCTTCGTCGCCTCCACCAATTGCATCCTCTACGTCGGCGCTAAACCCGTCTTCGTCGATATCGACCCCAAAAACCTCAATATCGACCTCGCCAAACTCGAAACCGCCCTCACCCCAAATACCAAGGCCATCGTCGCCGTCGAAGCCTTCGGCCACCCCGGCGGAATGATCGAAATCGAACAGTTCGCCCAAAAACACGAACTCGTCCTCATCGAAGACTCCTGCGAAGGCTTCGGCGGACGCACCGGCAAACGCACCATCGGCTCCTTCGGGCGCGCCAGCGTCTTCGGATTCTACCCCAATAAACAAATCACCACCGGCGAAGGCGGCATGATCCTCACCGACGACGAACGCTTCGCCTCCGCCTGCCGTGCACTCCGAAACCAGGGCCGCGAAGGAATGTCCTGGCTCTCTCACGAACGACTCGGCTACAACTACCGCCTCAGCGAAATCAATGCCGCCATCGGCGTCGCTCAAATGCACCGACTCGACGAACTCCTCGAAAACCGCCGCCGCGTCGCCCATCTCTACATCGACCGCCTCATGACCAGCCGTTATCTCATCCTCCCCACCATCCCCGAAGATACCCTCATGAGCTGGTTCGTCTTCGTCGTTCGCCTCTGCGACCTCTTCGACGCCGACGCTCGCGATTCCGTCATCCGACAACTCCGCTCCGAACTCATCGGCTGCAGCAACTACTTCCCTCCCATCCATCTCCAACCCTACATCGCCCGACAGTTCGGCTTCAAACCCGGCGACTTCCCCGTCTGCGAATACGTCGCCGCTCGTACCCTCGCGCTCCCCTTCTTCGGCCAAATGACCGCCCGCCAGGTCGAAACCGTCTGCCAAACCCTCGAATCCGTTCTCGAAAAAACCCTCCTCGGAAAAAAGGACCGCTTCTAACCCTCCCCCTCCCTCTCCCCTTCCTTCATTCACGCCCTTCCACCGGCACGTAAACCTCCACACCCCCGATCCCCCTTATCTCCGCTCGCTTCCATCCCCCTCGCTCCACCAGCCGACCAACCTTCCTCGCCACATTCTCCCTCTCATACGCCGGCTGACCACCTCCCCACAACAAAATCATCCCCGTCGTCGCTTCCCTCACCCTCTTCTCTATCACCTCCACATCCTCCCCCGCCGGAAACAACAGAAACTTCTCCTCCAAATACAACGCCACAGGATACGACTTCAACGCGTGATTCCCCGCAAAAGGCCCCCGAATCCCAGCCTTCTTCACCCCCGCCGCAACACGCCGATACACCATCGGCGATACCGCCTCCCGCTCCCGCTCCTCTATCACCTCCTTCGCCCCAATCACAAAACCCACCAGCAAACCCGCTGCCGCCAAATACTGTCCCGCCTTCCATGCCCCCTCCAATCTCATCCCCAACACCAGCCCCATGCACAGCAACACACCCATCGGCCACATCACAAACCAGATGTACCGCTCCGTGAAATACACCACCAGATACCCCGACACATACAACACCACCGTCAACAGCATCCAAACCCCCACCCATCGACCCGACCTTCGCCCAATCCACAGCATCACCGGCGATACCACCACTCCCCACCACGCCAGGTGCAGCCGGTCCATCCCCCACAACATCCGCCATACCCTCTGCCCATTCTCGCGAATCACCCTTATCTGCCGCTCAAAATTCCCCCAGCTCGAAAATGGCGACCACCTCCAATGCGCAATCGTCTCCGGATTCTCCCACGCCACAATGAACGGGTCCGCCGGCGGACCAAAATCCGGCAACGCTCGCCCCGGCGCAGGTCCCACATACGCGTGCGCAAGCGCGCCCGACGTCCCAAATGTCAAACCCCCATAACGCCAACTCAAAACACCCACCCACGTCCCCGCAACCGCCGCCCAACCCACCATCGCCATGCCCCACGCCCCCATCGCCTCCCCTCGTTTCCAACCTTCCCACCGTCGCCGAATCACCAGCGTCATCGGCAAATGCAACAGCACAAACGGAAACGCATACGCCTTCGCCAAATACGCCAACCCCCCCAACAGCCCCGCCGCCAACTGCAGCCTCCGCTTCCGCATCAGCTCCGGATGCACCATCACCGCAAAATACGCAAACAAACACGCCGCCACGATCACGTCCGGCGTGATGTAATTCCCCGCCCCCTCAGCCGTCCCCATCGCCACCGCCGCCAATATCCCCAGCCGCCACCAGTCATTCAGCCACCCGATCTGATACAGCAGCCACCCAAACGCCACCACCAGCACCGCCCCCCACACACACAGCACCACCCGCGCCGCATATACCCCGTCCATCCCAAAATACACAAACGGCGCAATCGACCACGATATCAGCGGGCTCCAATATCCCGACACCGAGTTCGCCAAGTCCCCCCGCGCCAGATACATCGCCCTCCGGATGTAACACACTGCGTCCCCCAACGCATATTCCCGGCTCATGTACGCCAGCTTGATCGCATAACGCAAATAGATCACCAGCGGAATCCCCACCACATACACCGGACTCAGCCTCGACCACCGCTCAACCTGTGCTTCGCCGCCTGCCAACATACGCTACCGCCACCCCTCGCCCGCCGGCTCATACACTTCCGCCCCGTGACTCGTAAACACCAGCCGCCAAGTCGCCCGCCTTGCCAGTTCCCCCGCCAACTTCGCCGTCCCACCCGAATCGCCCTGCCGCGAATCCCCCCGCCACACAATCAACATCCCCACCTTGCTCTCCCGCAACTTCCGCTCCACAACCTCCAACTCCTCATCCGCCGGAAATCCCACCACCTTCTCCCCCACCAACAACGCCAGGTTATACGTCCTCACACGATCATTGCACGCGATTGCTCCCTTCAAACCATGTCTCCGAATCTCCGCCGCTATGTTCCGATACACCATCGTCCCCGGCTTCCTCCATGCCTCGTACACCCTCTCCCCAGCCGTGTACCCGAACGACCCCAACACCACCCCCGCCGCCACCACTCGCCACCAAACCCCCCACAGTCCCATCGCCAGTTCCATGCACAGGACCAGACTCAACGGCAACACCACCGGCATGATGTACCGCGCCGCGTAATAGATCGGCAAAAAACCCGAACAAAACAGCGACATCGTCATCACCAGCCATCCCGCCTTCCATCCCTCCGCACAACGCCCCACCAGCCCCGCCAACCCGACAACCAACCCCAACGCCATCCCCCCCGCCCCCAAATGCAACACGTCAAACCCCCATATCGTCCGCCCAACCTTCACCGCCTGCTTCCCAATCACCCCAATCTGATGCGCCAACTCCCGCCGCCCCGAAATCGGCGACCAATACCCGTGCCGAATCGTCTCCGGATTCTCCCACGCGATGATGTACGGGTCCGCCGGCGCCTCAAACGGCTCATAGACCTTCCGCTCCGGTCCCGCACCCACCAACGCATGCGCCGCCCACCCCACCGAACTCACCGTCAGCCTCCCATATCGCCACGTCAGCACCCCAATCCATGGCCCCGCGACCATCGCGAAACCCGCTACGAAAACCCCCCAGACCACAACCGCACGACCCATCACACCCCGCTCACCCCTCCGCCACATCGCCCACCCACGCAATACCAGCGTCATCGCCATATGGGCCAACACAAACGGAAACGCATATGCCTTCCCCAGGTACGCCACGCCTCCCAAAACCCCCGCAACAAATGGAATCCCCCTCCGCTTCATCAACTCCCCATGCCCCGCCGCCGCCAGGGCCGCAAACAAACACGCCCCCCATATCACGTCCGGCGGAATCGCCTCCCCGATCCCGTGCGCCGCCCACCACGC
>CAYVKG010000178.1:0-5380 GCA_964451955.1 uncultured Tepidisphaeraceae bacterium | reverse complement strand
CCCTCTCCCCTTCCCCAAAACCTCCAACACCACCCTCCTCCAACCCCCCGCCAGGCAACACACCTCCCCCAGCCGGTATCGGCTCCCTCGGCCGACGTCATCGCCGTCGCGGCCGCACACGCAATCCCCAAAACGGCAAACCTCCCGATTCCTCCCCCAGACAGCCTTGATCCATCCCTCAACACAAAACGCCCAAGCCCGCGGATCACTCCGCGGGCGGGGCAATGTGGCGCTGGTTGCTGTCTCGTTGCTCCGGCCTTATTCGCCTTCCGCAATCGCGTCGATCCGCCGAAGCTGGCGGTTGCTCAACCACCGAAATAGCCCGCCAACCATCCCAAATACGCAGAATATCCCCAGAAACGCCCGCAACATCCAGGCCGGCCGTGGGTCCGATTCCCGAGGCCAGTCCACCAGCAGGTCCACCGCTATCAACGCGTTCGTCAACGCATACACCGCCAACCACGCGGCTATCATCGCTGAAGCAGCTAGAAAGACCAAAACGGTTGCCGTGCGCGGAGCACGCGGTGCGGTCGGGGCGTCCAGGTCCATAGCTTCTCTCATGTCCTTTTCTCCTATGTCCAACCCATCCGATATACGATACGTGCAATGCTTGGGCAAAATGAGAAAACCCGGAAATGCCGGCAACCTCACCGCCTCCACTTACAGGACCAACCCCTTCACACCTCCCACCCGCCCACACCCAGCAACCGTGCAATCCGTTGCTGTGCACGCGACATCGCATAGCCCGATAATTCCCCCAAACTCACCCACACCCGGCCTCCATCCGCCTCACCCCTCCGTCTCCCCTTGCCCTCGCACACATACACCTCAAACCGATACCGCCGATGCGTCAAATCGTGCCCTATCCTCGCCAAAAACCTCGGCTCCGTCACCCTCAGCCCCAACCTCTCGCCAATCAACCTCACGCTTGCCTTGCCACCATTCGCGCTTATCGTCACAAACTGCCACATCCCAGCCCACCGCCCCACCCCAGGACGCCGCTCTATCAACCACTTGTCCCCCTCTCGAATGCAAAAAGTCCATCTCTCCTCCAGCGGCCTCTCTCTGCTTCCGCCAACCGCCGGGATCCGATCCTGCAATCCCAACCTCACCGCCTCACAATGCACCCGCACCGGACAAACCCCGCACGCCGGCCGCCGAAACGTGCACACCGTCGCCCCTAGCTCCATCAAACCCGAATTGAAATCACTCACCCCCTTCCCCGGCAAAAGCTCCTCCGCCCTCCTCCACAAACGCTCCCTCACCCCCGATTGCTTCGGGTCCTCTTCGATCCCGTCTACCCGGCACAGAACCCTCGCCACATTCCCGTCCACAATCGCCGCTCGACGCCCATATGCCAGCGACGCAATCGCACCCGCCGTGTAACGCCCTATCCCAGGCAACTTCCGCAACTCCTCCACTCCCGACGGAATACGCCCTCCATGATCCCTAACAACAATCCGCGCCGCCGCGTGAAGATTCCGCGCACGCGCGTAATAACCCAACCCCTGCCACACCAACAACACCTCCTCCACCTCCGCACCCGACAACGATTCCACCGTCGGAAACCTCTCCATGAACCGCACAAAATACGGCACAACCGTCCCCACCTGCGTCTGCTGAAGCATCAGCTCGCTCACCAACACAAAATAGGGATCAGGTCGCCCTCGCCCCACTCGCCACGGCAACTCACGACGGTTGCCCCGATACCACCGCGTCAGCCGAGATACAAATGTAACCTTCCTTCCACTCATCTCACCACCGCGCAATTATTGCCAATACCTCCCCACCCGCCACCCCCACTTCTGCAAAATCACGCCCAATTTCGTTTATACGCTTGTGCATTTCTGCGCCCCGCAGTAGTATATCGGACTCGCAGGAGCATCTTGGGACGGGAATGCTGGGGTCGTGCAAGCTTCACGGAGGATTCGAGCATGCGAAAGCCACACATCGATGACTACGTGCGTTTGGTGGCTGACATCCCCGAACTCTGCCTCCGCCGCGGCGATGTCGGCGTCGTACGCAGCACCTGGTTCGCCCCTACCACTGCGTACGAAGTCGAGTTCCATCCCGTTGGCTGGGACAGCCAGACTCGCGCACTTCTCTTGGCCGAGCAAGTTCAGGTCGAGGACGGATCCCTGTTCGCTGAACAAAACGCCTGATCCTCATCCCTTCAAACGCATCCTCCAGCCGCCACTCATCCCCACTCGCGCTCCGCGCAACTCCGCCCCTCTCGCTTCCTGATCCGCGATCCCCATCCCCTTGATGACAAAACATCACTCGCCCCCATCCATGCCCCCAATCCCCAACCTCACCCGCCTCACCCGCCCTTCATCCCAGCCCACGACCCGTCAACGCCTTCGCTATCGTGTTCCGCGCGTTCGGAATCGACCCCGGACCGTGACCGTCCACAATCTCAACCGCCGGCCGCCGAGGACTCGATTCCACCGGCGGCTTCCCGATCACCGCCGCTATCGCGTTCACTTCCTCACGCTTCTCCACCAGCTGCGCCTCCAGGTCGGCTAACTGCGCCTCCAACGACTGGAACTCCTTCAACGCCGCCTCGTAAATCGATTCCCCCTCCGACAGCCAATCCTTAAATGACTTGCTCACTGGCGTCTCCTGCGTTTGAACCGTCGCCTTATCCCGCGCGACACGCGGTTGCTCCTCTTCAACTTCATCGGCCCTTCCACACGCCGCCATAACTTGCCATCCCACCACCCACATCCTCACCACCACTCCCCTTCATTATCAGACTCCCAACCGCCTGACGACCACCCCCTATAACCCACACGACACGTATCCCCTCTCCCCGGCTAGTGCCAACGCCAGCAACGCCGCTTGCGGCGTCGTTCCCCACTCCCTCGCCACCTCCTCCTCCGTTAATCCGTCCCCCAGCAACACCACCTCGTCCCCAACTCGATCCGCCACCCCAATCTCCAAATACGCCGACTGCATCCCCACCTCCACTATCCTCCGAATACTCCCGTTCACCAAACATATCCCCTTCCTCAACCCGTTCGAATACCCACACAAAATCACCCCGTGCCGCTCCGCCCGGAATCCCGTGTACCCAATCGGACCACGACTCTCCCTCGCCTCCGCCAAACGCGTCGCCACCCGCGCCGCCCCACGATACAACGCCAACCCGGGCCGCACCGCGTCCAGCCTCGCCTCAGCCTCGCCCAGCAAACCCGATCCGCTCGCATGCAGCTTCAAACCCCGCCCCACGCAAATCTCCACAAGTCGCCTCGCCTGCTCCACCCGCACCGCATGCGTAAATGCCTCCGTGCAACCTCCCGCCACTATTACTCCATCCAACTCCTCCACCCCACACGCAAATCGCTGCATCCCCGTGTCAACACACACCACAGGCCCCGACCGCCGCAACCCCCTCGCCTCCTCCACCGTCGATACCGCCGGCCTCACGTGATGCTCAACGTAATCCTCCCCACTCCCACGACTCGGCGGCCCAAGCACGATCGTCCCCCTCCCCGTACGCTCCCATAACCGCGCCTCTAACGCCTCCTCCAATGAAAACACGCACCACCCGTCCACAACCTCCGCTAGCGCCCCCGATACCCGCCCAATCCCCAAACCATACGCGTCCGCCTTCACCACACCCCATACCTCCACACCCACCTGCCTCCGTATCGCCTCCGCATTACGCCGGATCCGCGATAAATCCACCCGCACCGTCACCCACCGACTCGCGCTCATCCCCCTATTGAACCCGCTACCAACCCGCGCGTCCACACCCCAAACCTCCCCACGCCCCATCCCCCCGGCCGCACAACAAATGGGAAACCCCAACCCCCATGATACACCCACCCAACATGACTGCCTGGAACCCCCTCGACTACCACCAACACTCCACCCAACAACAAACTTGGGCCCGCGAACTCCTCCAAAAACTCCAACTCCGCGGCGACGAACGCCTCCTCGATATCGGCTGCGGCGACGGAAAAGTCACCGCCGAAATCGCCTCCCTCCTCCCACGAGGATACGTCGTCGGCATCGATAACTCCCTCGACATGATCCGCTTTGCCACCGAAAACCACCCCGCCGAAGTCTTCCCAAACCTCGCCTTTGTCGTCAAAGACGCACGCTCCCTCGACTACCGTGATGAGTATCACGTCGTCTTCTCCAACGCCGCTCTCCATTGGATCCTCGACCATCAGCCCGTCCTCCACGGCATCGCAAACGCTCTCCAACACCACGGCCATGCCCTCCTCCAAATGGCCGGCCTCGGTAACGCCGCCGACTTCCTCGCCGCACTCAATCAACTAATCGCCCGCCCCAAGTGGCAACCCTACTTCCACACCTTCCAGTTCCCCTATGCCTTCCACGCCCCAGCCGATTACCGCCTCTGGCTCTCACTCGCAGGACTACAACCCCACCGCGTCGAACTCATCCCCAAAACAATGACCCACAACGGCCCCGCCGAACTCGCAGGTTGGTTCCGCACTACCTGGCACCCCTATACCCACGCCGTCCCCGAACACCTCCGAAATGCCTTTATCGATGAGGTCGTCTCCAACTACCTCCGACTCCATCCGCCCGATACCAACGGCCAAGTCCATCTCCGTATGGTCCGCCTCGAAGTCCACGCCACAAAACCCTGAACCCCCATCCCGATCCCCCTCGCCCCAAACCCAAAAATATGGTATACACCCCCCATCGGCGGGCATTCTGCCCCCGACCGGAGCTTCCGCTCCAACGCTCTTTGACATCCGGGGCCGACCGGTTTCGACCGGACAGGCAGATTTATCGTGGCACGCCGAGGCGCACGTTGGCCGCGTTAAAAACGTGCAAAAACAATAACTGCCAACAATGATGTTGCAGGCCGGATTGGCTTTGAACAGCCCCTCCGGATGGCTGTCTAAATTAGCAGCCGTGGCTCTGATTGACCGCCCGTAAGACGTCATAGCCACAACGACTCATCGGGATCGCCTTCGGATGGCGCAGCAGCGTCAGAAGGCTAAAAAATACTGCCGCTGGATGAAGCGAATGTAGCCGCCGGTAGACGCTTCATCGAGATCAAAACGGCGGATACGCGTGTAGAAGCGATACGTCAACTGTCTCGGGACGGGGGTTCAACTCCCCCCGGCTCCATTTCCCCTCCCCCAAAAAACTCCGCGCCCCTTCCCCGCTCCCCCCCACACACATCCACCCGAAAACACCCCAATCTTCATCGCCCCAACGCGTCCCACTCCCTCAGCCCCCAGATCTCTCCATGCTGGCTTCCACGTCCGAATTGGATTCGACTCCTGGATTCCAGACTCGCCACCCGTCCTGCCCATTTTCCCCGCCATCCCTGAAAACCGAGCTATAACCCAAAGCTGTGGATTGGCGGACTGAACAAAAGCGGCGTACCCTT
>CAYVKG010000177.1:0-5475 GCA_964451955.1 uncultured Tepidisphaeraceae bacterium | reverse complement strand
GAGAGAGAGGGGGTGTTTGTGACGTATGCGGATGCGGGAGGGGCGGGGGATCGGATGCAGGTATGGATGAGGAATGAGGACAATCTGGAGATGGGGGCGATGTCGTTGCTGGTTGGAGGGAAGGAGAGTCGCTCGCGTCAGGGGAATCAGGGCGGGAGCGTTTGTGACGGGGACAAGGAGACGTTTGTGGTGACATTTGACCGGAGGGGAGCGGTGGAGGACTGGTATGCGGTGGAGTTGGAGAAGCCGGTGGTGGTGAAGCGGATCGTGTTTGCGCACGGGAGGAGTTTTCACGACGGGGGTTGGTTTGACGGGAAGCCGAGGGTGCAGGTGAAGAAGGCGGCTGGGGGGGCGTGGGAGGAGGTGGGCGTGCTGGAGGGATATCCGGCGACCACGGCGAAGGGGAACGGGGGTTTGAAGGATGGTGAGGAGTTTGAGTTGAAGCTGAAGGAGGGGATGGCGGTGGTTGGGGTGCGGGTGGTTGGGAAGCCGGCGAGTGGGGACAACGCGTCGCAGGCGTTTTCGTCGTGTGGGGAGATTGGGGCGTTTGCGGAGTGAGGCGGAGGGGGTTAGAGTCAGCGGCGTGTAGCATACGGGTTGGAGGCGTGAGTTGCGCGCGTGAATTGGAGGCCGGTGCACATGGCATGGGGTTGGCTGCGGGTTGCGGGATGAGAGAGGAAACCATGCGGGCATGGACGTGGGCGATGGCGGGAATGCTGGTGATGGGCGTGGCGGGGTGGGGCGCCGAGTCCGGGAAGCCGATCAAGCTGAGTTTCAAGGAGACGTCGTTGGGGAAGGCGGGTCCGACGGGGCGGATGGTGTTCAGTGCGGACGGAAGGCACGTGGCGTATGCGTTGAAGCGGGAGGGGGGTTGGGTGGTGGTGGTGGATGGTGTGGAGGGGAAGGAGTACGAGTGGATTCTGGCGAGTTCGGTGGTATGGAGCCCGGACAGCAAGCGGGTGGCGTATCAGGTTCAGAAGGGGGAGAACGTGATGGTGGTTGTGGGGACGGAGGTTGGGAAGGAATACAAGGATGTATTGTCGCGTGTGGTATTCAGTCCGGACGGGAGACACGTGGCGTATGTGGCGAAGTTGAGCGTGGAGAGTCGGGGTGTGGCGGTGGTGGTGGACGGAGTTGCGGGGAAGGAGTACGAGAAGATCAACCGGGTGGTGTTCAGTCCGGACGGTAAGCGGATGGGGATTCGGGTTGAGGCGGAGGAGAAGCGATTCTGGGTGATAGATGGAGTTGAGGGGGCGAAGTACGACACGTTGGGGCCGCTGGTTTTCAGTGGGGATTCGAAGCGGTGGGCGCACATGGGGGAGCGAGGGGGCAAGCAGATGATGGTGATGGACGGGCAGGAGGGGAAGGGGTACGACATGGTTGGGGGCATGTCGTTCAGTGGGGACGGGAAGCGTATTGCATATGCGGCGGTGCGAGGGAAGAGCTATTTTGTGGTGGTGGACGGTGAAGAGGGGAAGGGCTATGACGCGGTGACGGAGCCGATTTTCAGCGCGGACGGCAGGCGGGTGCTTTACGAGGCGATGCGGAACAAGCGATCGATGGTGGTGGTGGATGGGGAAGAGGGTCGGACGTATGACCGGCTTGGCAAGGCGGTATTCAGTGCGGACGGGAAGCGTGTGGCGTACCGGGCGGTGGCGGAGCGGAAGCATGTGGTGGTGGTGGATGGGGTGGAGGGGAAGGAATACGATCGGATATCGGAGGGGATTGCGTTGAGCGCGGACGGGAAGCGGATCGCGTATTCTGCGAGGTTGGGTTTGGTGGATTATTTGGTGCTGGACGGGAAGGAGCTGCCTGGGGCGGGGAGCATCACGATGAATGGGGACGGGCGGTACGTGGCGCACATGAAGGAGGAGCCGATATCGCCGGGTCGTCCGGCCTGTTCGGTACTGATGGTGAATGGAGTTCGGGGCAGGGAATACGAAGGTTTTTATGCGGGCGCGCCGTGGGTATGGGAGAGCGCGAATCGGCTGGTGTTGATGGCTGGTCGTGCGGGCGAGGTATTGCTGGTGGAGGTGGAGGTAACGGAGGAGTGAGGGTCAGCAGACGACTTCGTAGGCGAGGGGGTAGAGGATGAGGTCGGGGCGGACGAGGTGGAGTTTACGGAGGCGGACTTCAGCGTGTGAGGGGGAGATGTTAAGGGAGGCTGGGGGTGGTTGCTGGGGCAGCGAGGGGGCGGAAGCCAGCAGAGCGCAGAGCAAGAGGCACGGCCGCAAAGCATGGCGGATGAGAGACATAGCACACCTTTCGGTCGAGACGTCAGACCGGCTGGGGGACGAGGGGAAGCCGGTTGAGCGATTCTTCACCGTACCCCGGTTCGGCAGGATCGCCAAACGAAAAACGGATGGATGGAGGCTGATAAGTGATTGGGGATGGAAGATGGGGGAAGGGGAAGGGTTGATGAGGGAGATAGGGTGTATTTGGGGAGGCGCTTGGTGATGGGGAAGGGGTCAGATGTGCCAGGTGGGGGAAGCGGAGGTCGGGTTGGAGGAAGGCTGGGCGGTGAGGGATTCGATGGTGGTTTGGAGTTGTTGGAAGGAGATGGGCTTGGTGAGATGGAGGGCGAAGCCGGCGTTGTGGGAATCGGCGATATGTTGCGGGGCGCCGAAGCCGCTGATGGCGATGGCATGAGGGGGTCGGTGTTCTTGGAGCTGTTGGATGAGTTGGATGCCTGTACCATCGGGGAGGTCGATGTCGGCGATGAGGAGTTGGAAGGGATTGGATCGGGCGATTTGGAGGGCATCGCGGATATTGGAGGCGGTCTGGACGCGGTGTCCGAGCATGGTGAGGAGTTGAGCAAGGAGATTGGCGGTGGGTCGGTGATCTTCGACGAGGAGGATAGTGAGTGTGCGGGAGGGGGAATCCGGGGGCGGATTGGCTGGTGTGGCGGCGGGCGTGTTTGTTTGGAAGGAGGGGAGGCGGAGGGTGGTGGTGGCGGGGTTGTTGTCACGGCTGGTATCGACGAGGTTGAGGAGGTCGTCGATCAGGCGGGCCTCAAGTTGGACTTGGGAGTGGATCGTGGCGAGTTGTTGGCGGATGGACGGAGGGAGAGCGGGGTCTTGTTCGATGGAAGCGACGGAGAGGAGGATGGGGGTGAGGGGGGTGCGCAATTCGTGGCTAAGGAGGGAGATGAAGCGGTCTTTGGTTTTGTTGGCGGCCTCCGCAGCGAGTTTGGCGGCGCGGAGCTGTTCGGTGTTTTGGAGTAGAGCCTGTTCGGCGAGTTTCTGGGTGGTGAGGTCACGGATGATGGCGAAGACTTCGGCGGAGTCGGCGGAGATGATGCGGGCCTCGAAATGTCGAGGCTGGCCGTGGATGGTGAGGGTGTAGTCGAGGATTCGCATCTGGCGGGTCTGTAGGACTTCGGCGATGAGGCGTCGGGTTTGGGAGGCGATATCGGGTGGTAGGACGGCATCGACGGACTTGCCGAGGAACTGGTCGGGATCGACGAAGAGGCTATTTTCGGAGCCGGTGAGGTAGTCGAGGAAGACGGCATTGTGGTCGAGTCGGAACATGAGGTCGGGGACGAATCGGAGGAGGGAGTAGTTGCGGGTTTCGCTGGCGAGGAGGGCCTGCTGAGTTTGTTTGAGTTCGTCGATGTCGGTGAAGGCGCCTGCGAGTTCGAGGAGGTTGCCATTGGGGTCTATGAGGGGTTGGAGATGGGAGACAAACCAGCGGTAATGGCCGTCGGCGGCGCGGAGGCGAAGTGGGAAGCTGGAGGGCTGTTGGAGGGGACGAGCGAGCTGGAAGACATCTTGGTAGCGGTGAAGGTCGTCGGGATGGAAGGCGGAGAGCCAGCCGTCGCCTTGGGCGGAGGGGGGTTCCATGCCGGTGTAGTGGTACCATCGTGGGCTGATGAAAGCGCACTGGGCGCCTGGTCGGATGGTGAAGATGATATCGGGGACGATTGTCGCGAGGGTTTGGAGTGTTGTTTCGGAGAGGGGCTGAGTGATGGATGTTGTTTGGAGTGGAGAGGTTTCTGTGACGGTGACGATCAAGCCAAGGGGCGTGCCGTTGGTTTGGCTGATACGGCGGACGTCCCAGTCGAAGGAGCGGGGCTTGTTGAGATCGCCAAGGGGGCTGAGGGGGACGGCGAGGAGGGGTGGGACATGTCCGACTTGGAGGGCGTTGGTGCACTGTGCGAGGTGCTGTGGTGCGAACTTGGGGCCGAGGAGGGTGGTGATGATGTGATGGAGGGAGTGTCCGGTAATATCTTCGGGGCGGCGCGCGAAGATGGCGGCAAAGGCCGGATTCACATGGACATAGCGGAGTTGTGTATCGAGGAAGGCGGCACCGACGGGGAGGTTTTGGATCCATGGGCGGAAGAGGTTGGAGTGGTCGGAGGGGAGGGGATCGACAGTGGAGCGGAGCAGCTGAGCCGCGTGGCGTAAGAGGGACGGGTCTGTGTCACCCCGTTCGAGGGCCTCAATGACGTGCAGTGTGCCGAGTGGGAGAGACATGGTTATTAATACTCATCCCGACGGGTTCATTATGGGGAGATTAGGGACTGGTTCAAGGGAAAAAGGGGAAATTGGAGAAAAAGGGTGGTAGGGGTGTTGGCGGAGGTGTGGAGTTTCGTGGGATGATGTGCCATAACTAGGGAATGGGCATGCCGCAGGTGAGCGTGATAATGCCGACGCTGAACGAGGGGGCGAATCTGCGATTGTTGATGCCGCGGGTGGATGGGGCATTAGCGGGATTTGCCTATGAGGTATTGGTGGTTGATGATGGAAGCGGAGACGATACGCGGGTTGTGTGCGAGAGCCTGAGGAGGGAGTATCCGCTGCGGCTGGTGATTCGGGAGGAGCCGAGGGACGGTTTGAGCGGGGCGGTGTTGCACGGGATGGATTTGGCGAAGGGGGAGTATCTGGTGGTGATGGATGCGGACCTGCAGCATCCGCCGGAGCGATTGGGGGCGATGCTGGAGCCATTGGAGAAGGGGGAGGCGGACCTGGTGATTGGTTCGCGGTATGCGAGAGGCGGGGAGATGGCGGAGCAATTTGGTATTTTGCGGCGGATGTTGTCGCGGGTGGCGACGGCGTTGGCGTATCCGATTGTTGGGGATGTGAAGGATCCGATGTCGGGTTTTTTCGCGTTGCGGCGGGAGTGTTATGAGAAGGGGAAGCATCTGGCGCCGGTCGGGTATAAGGTTGGGCTGGAGATTCTGCGCAAGTGTCCGATACGGACGGTGCGGGAGGTACCGATTCGATTCGGGACGAGGGCATATGGGGAATCGAAGTTGACGATTCGGGAGCAGTTTCGGTACTTGGAGCACCTGAGTCGTTTATATGATTATTGCTATCCTCGGGCATCTCCGATCGGGAAGTTTTTGGTTACGGTTATTTGCTCATGGCTGGTGGCGTTGGGGGCGTATGCGGGCATGGTGTTGGGAGGGGCGGGTGTGTGGTGGGCGGCGGGGTGGTCGTACTTGTTGGCGGTGGGGGTGACGGCGTTGTTCCA
>CAYVKG010000176.1:0-5484 GCA_964451955.1 uncultured Tepidisphaeraceae bacterium | reverse complement strand
CAAGTGGGAATACCCCTGGTTTGCAGCCTGGGACCTGGCCTTCCACATGATCCCGATGGCCGGCATCGACCCCGATTTCGCCAAAAAACAACTCCTCCTGTTCCTCCGCGAATGGTATATGCATCCCAACGGAGCCATGCCCGCCTACGAGTTCAACTTCGCCGACGTCAATCCCCCCGTCCACGCCTGGGCCTGCTGGCGCGTCTACAAAATGACCTCGCCACGCGGCAATCGCGATACCGATTTCCTGGCCCGAGCGTTCCAAAAACTGCTCCTCAATTTCACCTGGTGGGTCAACCGCAAAGACCTCACCGGTAAACACCTCTTCTCCGGAGGATTCCTCGGACTCGACAACATCGGCGTCCTCGACCGGTCCAGACCACTCCCCTCAGGACATCGCCTCGAACAGGCCGACGCAACCGCCTGGATGGCCTTCTACTGCGGAACTATGCTCTCCATCGCCCTCGAACTCGCCTCCGTCGATCCCACCTACGAGGACATCGCCTCCAAGTTCTTCGAGCATTTCGTACACATCGCCGACGCCATCAATACCCTCGGCGGCACTGGTCTCTGGGACGAAACCGATGGCTTCTACTACGACCAGATCCACGCCTCATCACATCCCCTCCGCTTGGCGGTTCGCTCCGCCGTCGGCCTTATCCCCCTCCTCGCCGTCGAAGTCCTCGAACAGCACACGATCGACCGCCTCCCAGGCTTCCGAAAACGCATGGACTGGTTCCTCGCTAACCGCCAAGATCTCGCCAGCCACATCGCCTACATGACCTATTCCACCCCCTCCTCACCCAGCGCCAACCACTCCAAAGGCGGATCCTGGCTTCTGGCGATCCCCTCCCTGCCCAAACTCAAGAGAGTCCTCCAATACCTCCTCGATGAAAATGAGTTCCTCTCACCCTACGGAATTCGCTCCCTCTCAGCCTATCACCGCGATCACCCCTTTGTCCTTACCATCCACGGCGTCCAACACACCATCCAATATGCCCCGGGGGAGTCCGATACCTCCCTCTTCGGCGGTAACTCAAACTGGCGCGGGCCCGTCTGGTTCCCCATCAACTACCTCCTCATCGAAGCCCTCGAACGATACCACTTCTTCTACGGCGACTCGCTACAGGTCGAATTCCCCACCGCCTCCGGGTGCATGATGACACTCAAACAGGTCGCCCGCGAACTCGCCGTCAGACTCTGCCATCTCCTCCTCCCCGAACCCGTCGGACTCCGCCCCTGCCACGGCCTCGACCTCCGCTATGCCGTCGATCCTCACTTCAAAAACCTCGTCCTCTTCCATGAGTACTTCCATGCCGACACCGGCCGCGGTCTCGGCGCCTGCCACCACACCGGCTGGACGGCCCTCGTCACACGACTCATCGACATCGCCTGGCCACGCTGACCTGCCACCCTCACCCTTGCGTTTCTCGCCCCTTTGCGTAAAAGAACAGCGTGCCTGACCTGACCACCAACCTCGCGGGACTCCGACTCGCTAACCCCACCATGACCTGCTCCGGAACCTGCGGCTACGCCACCGAGTACGCCGACTTCATGGACCTCTCCAAACTCGGCGCCTTCGTCACCAAATCCATCACACGCGAAGAACGTCCCGGCAACGAGCCCGCTCGCATCGTCGAGGTCCGCGCAGGAATGCTCAACGCCATCGGACTCGCAAACGTCGGCCTCCAAAGGTTCCTGGCCGAAAAGGTCCCCATCCTCCGATCCATGCCCTGCCCCGTCATCGTCAATGTCGCCGGTCATTCCATCGACGACTACGTCCAGACCTCCGCCGCAATGAACGACCTCGATTGTGCCGCCGCCGTCGAACTGAACGTCTCCTGCCCCAATGTCAAAGACGGCCTCACCTTCGGTACCCACCCCGCCCAGCTCAAAGACCTCACCCACCACGTCAAGGCCGTCCTCCCCTCCAAACCCTTGATCGTCAAACTGTCCCCAAACGTCCAGGACATCACACAAACTGCCAAAGCCGCTGTCGACGGCGGAGCCGATGTCCTGTCGTTGGTAAACACCTTCACCGCCATGGCCGTTGACATCTGGAAACGACAGCCCCGCCTTGCCAACGTCACCGGTGGCCTGTCCGGACCCGCCATCAAGCCCATTGCCCTCCACCTGCTCTCCCGCGTCTACCGCAACGTCGCCAAACCCGCCGGCGTCCCCATCATCGGCATGGGCGGCATCCAATACTGGCAGGATGCCGCCGAGTTCATCCTCGCGGGCGCCGCTGCCGTCGCCGTCGGAACCTCCCTCTTCGTTGACCCCAATACCCCCATCGCCATCTGCGCAGGCCTCGCCAATTACCTCGACCGCATCAAGGTCCAGCGCCTCAGCGATCTGGTCGGTTCCCTCCAATTCCCCGGCGACCCGCCACCACCCCCCGGCGACCACCACCCCTCCTGAATCATCTCCCCTGCTTCAACGGCAAACCCAACCGCCCATTCGCCAGATCCAGCCGGTACATGATCTGATTGTAATCATACCTCGGCGTCTGATACGAATTCCCCGAAAACGTGTTGCAAAACGTCCCTTCAAAATAAACCAGCCGCCCGCCCTCTTGGTCCAGAAACGGATGGTGCTTGACGTTGTAAAATGTGTACTTCTCGTGCGTCACAATCTTCCGGCCCAATGTCCACGGACCCGTCAGCGACTCGGCCTCCGAGTACCAGACTTCACCCAGGTGCGACGTCCCACCAATCTCCACCCCCACCATGATCCATCGCTTCCGATAGTCGTTCCACGCGATCGACGACGTGTGCATCTCCACGTCTTTGCCCCCATCTACGCTCCGAAGCTGAAAACGAGCTTCCTCAAGCTTCATCTTGCCCGCCGCGATCAACTCCCGCTCTTGCTTCTGGGTGATCGGTTCCGCGTTCGCCTTCCACCCATACACCAGCTTGCCCTCGCCGTCTCGCTCCACCCGCGCGCTCCTCCGATCGTACCTCGTGCCCGGCTCCAGGCACGTGAACGCCTCGTAGGTTGACGCATCAACCACGTGCTTCATCTCCGCCTTCACCCGCACCGTCGGAAACGGAAACGGAAAATAGTAGTGACCCTCCACTAGAATCGGATGCCCCCGCGGACATCGCCACTTGGCCGCTAGGTCAAATTCCCTGACCTTCTCAAACGTCTGGCTCTGGTCGTTGAACCGCATCAAACCGTGTTCCAGCGGCGTGCCCAAATCCTTCAGACGCATGTAATGCGCCAGCATCCGCTCTCGCCCCTCTCCATCCGGAACCAGAAGATACCCGTCAAGCCACACCACCCCGGGCTCGCTCATCGGCGCCATCTTCCGGCTGAAACCCCTCTCATCCACGAAATACTCCAGATCAATCCCAACCGATGGATCCAGTCCCCCTTTGCCAGGTAACGGCGACGTGGCCCCCGACATCGCAAACTGCCCCAGCGGATACCCCGCCTGGTTCGTGTCCCCCCAAAACCAGTAAACCTTGCCGCCATAAATGATCGACTGAATCGAATCCTGCCCCAGCACCTGCCCGTTCAGTATCGGGTTTCGCGTCGGGCAACGCAGGCCAAGACGCACGCTGTCCGCGTAAATCCCCTGCCCGGTGATCCGATACAGCCGCTCCGCAATGTTCACCCGCTTGATCTTCACCGCCGCCACCCCCCCGGCGACCGGCCTGAGCCGAACCCCCCGGTACCCAAAACCGTCCTTCGGGAACTCATACCCGTGGCTCCGGACGTGAAAGAAAACCTCCAGCCCCATCAGCCCCGGCTCATCAAACGCCACCACCCCATTGCTGTCCGTGTAGTAGCGAATGTTGTTCACCGTCTCCAGCTCAACCAGCGGCACCCCGCGACCCGTCTCATCATCCACGACCGTGATCTGAAAATACCGCCCCTCCACAGCGGCGGCGGCCTCGATCAGCAAGACGCTCGCCACCAACGCCAACAAAAACCCTCTCCCCGCCCGACGGCTCATTGCCATTTGCATCCAACCTCCCGGTATTCAGTTGCCGACTTCTAATCCATCGGCTTGGCAGTCAACAGAAACTGGCCCATGTCACCCCATCACGCCCCAAGCGATACGTGAATGTTCAGATACAAATTGCTGATCCCAAGATGCCGAAGCGAAAGCGGAATTACCTGACCTTGCGCACTATGCGCGGGAATCAGAACCTCCGCAGAGCGAATCTCCTCGCTAAAACCCTGCCCAAGGCATGGCTCGCAGATCGAATATCCCGCCGAACCGCTCCCACCACAACACCGGCAAATCCTGAACACCGGCGCGCTTATCGGAAGGTGAGCCCCCTCCTCCAATTGCTCCGGCGTAAGCACGACATGCACGTTCACCGCTCGCACAGGCCTCGACTTTGGAATGTTGCGCCCAGTGAAGTTCTGAAGATACGTGTCCAACAACTCCTCAAACGACGGCGCAAAACCCAGCGATTCCGAAAATAGATCAAAACTGCCCAACTCCCACTCCGCCGCTTGCCATCCTGCCACCCCCTCGTCCCTCTGGCGGGAAGCACGCGACAAATCCCGATGCGACAACTGAATCCGCTCCAAACGAGGTGTGCCCGTCATGATTGGCCTCCATCTATCGGCTGCCCAATTCTACCTCCCAACACTGCCCGCGCGGAACGGCTTTCTAAACAAATGCCACGCTCCCGGATAATATCATCTGGACGCATCGCCCGACCAACCCAGGCTTCGCCCGGGCTTCGGGCCATTTCTTCTCGGAAGGAGACACAATGAACATTCGCACAATTCCGTTGCTTGGCTTCCTCGCGATCATGCTCACGCTCTCGTCCGGGTGCGTGCCCAAAAGCGAACTCACCGAGGCACAAGGCGAACGCGACAAACTCAAGACCCAGGTCAAGGAACTGACCGCCGCCCGAGACCAACTGCTGGTGGATGTCGAAAAGGCCCGAGCCTCCCAAGGCGCCGCCGAAGCCAAACTCAAACAGGCCAACGATCAACTCACCGCCGCCAGCGCCGACGCCGTCAAGCTCAGGAACGCCGCCAACCAGGCCGAATCCAAAGCAAAAGACCTCGATGCCGCCATGGCCGCCGCAAAGGACGCCCAGACCAAGCTGGCAGCCGACCTCAAGACCGCCCAGGCCCAGGCCCAGACCGCCAGGGAACAGGCCAAGGCCGCCGCCGACCAACTCGTCGAGCTTCGCAAACAGGTTGACTTGCTCAGCCAACAGAAAGCCGACGCCGACAAACAGGTCGCTAACCTCCAAAAACAAATCGATGCCCTCAAAAAGGCGCCGGCCACTCAGCCGGCCGGGCTCTGACCTCCCGCTTCACATCGAATCGCATCCATGAGTCCCGGGCAACCTCCCACCCCGCCCCCCCCCGCCCCCGGGGGCGGGGGGGGGGGGGGGCGGGGGGGGCGGGGGGGGGGCCGGGGGGGGGGGGGGGGGGGGGGGGGGGGGGGGGGTAGAAGCCGGGCAAAGCGCAAGCCAGGCTGATGATGACAAAAATGGAGAAGAAGGC
>CAYVKG010000175.1:0-5599 GCA_964451955.1 uncultured Tepidisphaeraceae bacterium | reverse complement strand
ACAGACCGATAATCGGCGGCGAAATCGCGTCCCCAAACGCGTGGATCACCAGAATGTTCACCGCAAACGCCGTCGCACGAATCGATGGATGCGCCACGTTCGCCAACGCCGTGTTGCTCGGTCCCGTGTTGAAAAACAAACAGAACTCCGCCAAGAACACGAATATCCACGCCCAAGGAAACGGCACAAATAACATCAACACGAAAAACGGAAACGCCGCTAACAAACCCATCGCCGATACCGCAAAGTACGCCCCCCGGATCTTCCCACGCAGCCGGTCACCCACGATCCCGCCAACAAGCGTCGCCGTTACCCCAGTCACCACCGTGATCGCGCCAAATATCAGGTTCACCGACCCCTCATCTCCCCACTTCCGATACTGCTGAACGTAATTCGGCATCCACTGCGCCATCCCCCCAATCGCAAACGTCAACGCCGCCATCCCCAAACAATTCAGCACGTACGACGGCGTCTTCAGCAGCACCACATAGTCCCGCGCCCTCGCCTTCCGCGTCGCCACAACTACATCCGCCTGACCACGCGGCGGCTCCGGCATCAAAAAACAAGCCAAACCCAAAATCACCCCGGGCGCCACCACCGCGTAAAAACCCCAACGCCAGTCCCCCAACGCCGCCGCCGCCCCCCCAAGCACATAACCCAAGGCACTGCCCACCGGAATCGCCATGTAAAACCACGACAACACTCTTCCCCGCACACTCACCGGGTATAGATCCGATATCACCGTCGGTGCCACCGGACCGTACGCCGCCTCCCCAATCCCCACAAACATCCGCGTCACCAGCAATGCCGCATAACCCCCCGAAAGACCCGACGCCCCACTCGCCAAACTCCACACCAACACCCCGATCCCCACCAACGCCCACCTCGAAAAACGGTCCGCTAACCACCCGAACACCGGCGACGCAATCATGTAACTCAAAAGAAACGCCGTCGCCAGCCACCCTTTCTTCGTGTCCATGAAAGGGTCCCCCGCCAACATGTCCCTCCCAATGCTCACCAGCACCGCCGCCAGCACAAAACGGTCGATGTAGTTGAACATGTTGATCAGCAGCAGCAACGCCAAGGCACGCCGAGCGCCAGGACCCGGCTGCTGATCCAACCCGCCAATAGGCGACAATGCGCCAACGCCATCCGCCATCACCCTGAATGATCCCCAACCCATCCCCCATTGGCAAGAACTAACCCCCCGCGTTCACAAAAAGCTGACTTAAACCCACCGCGCAACAAAAACCCCCGGCCAACACGCGGCCGGGGGCTTATGAACTTGAGAGAAAGTACCGCGCCCCTTAGTCCCTGACGAGCCTCATATACCCTCTTACCCTCGCAAAAGGGCGAGGGCGTTCTGAGGGGTTGCGTTCGCCTGCGCCAGCACCGTCGTCGCGGCCTGGCTCAAAATCTGAGCGCGGGTCAGCGCCGCCGTCTCTTCCGCAAAATCCGTGTCGCGAATCGCGCTCTCGGCCGCGGAAGCGTTCTCATAGGCGACGCCCAGACTGTTCACCGTCGATCCGATCGTGAACTTCTGGAACGCGCCCAAACGACCGCGAAGCTGGCTCACCTGCTTGATGGCCGTGTCGATGATCTTCTGCGCCTTCACCAGGTTCGGGCTCGTCAACGCGTTCGCGCCACCTGTGCCCAACGTGCTCAGGAAGCCCGTCGTCGCATCGCCCAACACGCTCGTCGACACCGACGATATGCCGATCGCGGCCTTGTCGGTCTCCGTAACCTTCGACCCCAACGCAAATGTCGCGCCGCCGCTGTTGATCGTGAAACTCGCCGTGCCGTTGTTCACGTTCGACGCACTCGTCAGAGAAAACTCCACATCCAGATTGCTGTTGCGGAAATTCACGTTGATCCCGTCAACCGTCGCCGATGCGCCATTGACCTTCACAACCGCGTCCACACCCGTGTCCTTGCCACCGGTGCCGCCAACCGTCGTCCACGTGCCGCTGATCACCTTCACGCTCACGAATTGGCTCGACCCGAACTTCACGCTGTCCAGACGCAAATTCGCGCCCGATAGGCTCGCGCTCACGCCCGTCGCCGTCTTCACGCCGTTCACGGCCGTGATCATCTGCGCCACCGTGGTGCCCGTCGCAAACGTCAACTGCTCGCTGCCGTCGTTGCCGCCAATCTCCACCGTGATGTTGTCCGCCGCGGCGCCAACCTTGCCCACATGCGCCGTCTGCGCACTCGTGGTCACGTCAATCGCCACCGCCACGCTCCCGCCGTCCGGAATACGCGCGGCGTTCACACGCACGTTCGTCGCGTTCGTCGGAGTCGTCGTCACGTAATCGTAGTTGCCGTTCAAAAGCTTCTTGCCCTCAAACGACGTCGATTGGGCAATCCGGTTGATCGTGTTCAGAATCGAGTCAACCTGCAACTGATTGGCCGCTATTTCCTCTGTGCTCAGGCCGCCCGTGTTCGCCGCCTGGTTCGTCAGGCCCTGAATCTCCGTCAGCAGCGAACTGACTTCGCTCAGACCACCTTCCGCCGTGCCAATCATGTTGCTCGCCCGCTCCGCGTTGTCCATCGCCTGTGCGATGCCCACCTTCTCGGCGCGAAGATTCTCGCTCGCAATCAGACCGGCCGGATTGTCCGAGCCTCGGTTGATCTTCAAACCGGTGCTGAGCCGCTCAAGGCTCGTGTTCACCTGGTTGTTGTTCCGCTGCAACACACGCTGCGCAATCAATGACGTTACATTGGTGTTTATTCTGCTCATAATCTTGTCTCTCCGTGACTGGCCGCGAGTCCTCCCCGCGGCACTGCATTTCCCGCCGGCGGTTCTGCGGACCGCCAGGCCGGCTTCATTCCCTTGAGAGGCTGTGTCGCTGGTGGATCAGGGGACGCTCCCCAGCAGCCTGCGGGAAGTTCTCAACTTCCCTGTTTTTCCATTGACGCATCTCCTTTCTCACAAGTCCATGCGCCGAGTACGTCCCAAAGGGGCTCGGCACCACGGCGACATCCGTTGTCCTATCGACTTGAAAAATGGGGGGGCTTTAGATGCGCACTCTTTCCCCCTCCGAAAACCACCCCGTATCCTGCATCGCGCATCCTGCCCCTATAGGTCGCCCCAAATATCCCCCCTCCCAACCGGTATTATCAGACGTGCACATCCGGCAGCTCTTCCGCCGCCCGATGCCTGCCTTTTCGGACCTTCATCGCGACGCCAACCGCGTTCTCGGACGCGCCGCCCCCCGATTACGCCTCCCGCAAAACACTCGTCACTCCGCCCACCCGCCTCGCTTACTGGCCAAGCAGTGACAATACGAATTGCGGCGTCGTGTTCGCCGTCGCCAATACGCTCGTCCCCGCCTGCGTCAGGATCTGCGCTCGCGTCAACGCCGACGTCTGCGCCGCAAAGTCCGCATCTCGAATGCTGCTCTCCGCCGACGTCACGTTCTCCAACGCGATCCCCAGCGAGTTGATGTTCGTCTCGATCGCGTTCTTCTCAAACGCCCCTAGCTTGCCCCGAAGAACCGCAACCTGGTTGATCGCTCGCTCCACGATCAGGCTCGCCTTCGCGGCTCCCCCATTCGCCAACGACGCGTTCCCGCCCGTCACGATATCACTCAAAAAGCCCACGTCCCCGTCGCCGAGCTTGCTCCCCGCCACCGACTGAATCCCCAAACTCACCTGCTGGTTGCTCGTCACCCGCGGCCCAAGCTGAAACTTCGCCCCACCTCCAACAATCGCAAAGCTGCTCGTCCCCGTCCCAAAACTGCTGTCCAGCGTCAAGTCCAAATCCAGCGTCGCGGTGTTCAGCCGAACGTTCAAACCGTCACCAACCGTCACGGCCCCGTTGATCGTCGCCACCGCGTCCGCCCCAACCGACCGCGTCCTTGCCGCCCCCGTCGTGTCCGTCGTCTGGAATGTCCCCGACCTGACCTGAATCGAAACGTAATTCTTCGTGCCGTACGCCGCACTGTGAAATACAATCCCCGACGCCGCGTTCGCCGAGTTGATCAGATCCACCTTCACGCCCGTCGAGTCCGATACGCTGTTCACCGCGTGCGCAATCGCCGATGCGTGCGTCCCGCTCGTGAAACTCAATACCGTCGGACCTTCCGTCCCCGTCACCTCCAACGTCACCGCGCTCGTGATCGCGCTCGTCCGGAATTGCAACGCCGCCTTCTGCGCGGCCGCAATCACCTGCAACTGCACCGGCATGTTGTTGCTGATCCCGAAATTCGCCTGGCTCACATGCAACGCCTTGATCGCCGATGTGTCCACCCCGCTTGTAATGTAATCGAGATTCCCGTTCAACAAGTGAAGACCGGCAAACGTCGTCGTATTGCTGATTCGTGTAATGCTCTCAATCGCCGAATCGATCTGAAGCTGGTTCGCCTGTATCTCGTCCGGCGACAACGCCCCCGTGTTCGCCGCCTCGACAATCAGCTCCTTCACATTCAACAACAGCGACGCCACCTCGTTCAGCGACGCCTCCGCCGTCGATATCACATTGCTCGCACGCTGCGAATTGTCAATCGCCTGCTGAATCCCGGCTATCTCGCTGCGCAAACCCTCGCTGGCAATGAGACCGGCCGGATCGTCCGCACCCCGATTGATCCGCAGGCCGCTGGAAAGCTTCTCAAGCGTGTCGCTCAACGTCCGCTGCGACTTGGCCAAGCCGCGTTGAGCCGCTAATGCTGAAACGTTTGTATTGATGCGGGCCATACCAATCCTCCATGATTGTTCATGGCTGTGACAGGATCCATTCCCGTCTGACCAGTTCCTGATCCTTGGAACTGCTACCAGCGAAGCATGGAACCGGGCCTATACCATCGCGACCCGGGCGAAATACGCTGCGACGGCCTCTAAGGCTTGTCTTCCTTCTTGTCCGCTTTGGGGCTGATCTTTCCAAGACCCGAAAGATCCTCGGGTTTCACCTGCGCCGCCTCCCGGTTCTCTCGCCGGATGGCGTCGTATACTTCCTTGCGATGGACGCTGATCTCTTTCGGGGCGTTGATCCCCAGACGCACCTTGTCACCGCGAATGTCCACGACGGTGACTTCAATGTCGTCTCCGATCATGATCGTCTCGTCGCGCTGACGGGACAGCACCAACATATGGGCTCCTTCCTGGGCAAGGGCCTGATCTATCAAGCCCGCTTCGCACGCGATACTCCAATTCGCGCCGCATCGAAACCAGCCGTCTCCACTATTATAGCCGGGTCAATGCGATGCCTGGCACGGAAAGACGCTGGACAGGCCGACCCTTCAAGCCGACTTGGCCAGCGGCACTTCCACCTGGAGCCGCAGGAGAGGTTGTCGCGTCGTCCATTTCTTGTCGTTCAACACGATCTGCTCGCCCAGCCGGTTCTGCGCGTTCACCACCAACGGACCCTGCAGATTCCCCGTCAGCCATTGGCCAACCTTGTTGCAAATCACGAAAATCTGCGCAAATCCCATGTCCGTCAACGCCAGCTCCTGCTGCGTCTCTTCCTTGATCGGAAACTCGTAATCCTTGAAAAATATGCTCGGATCCGTCACCACAAACGCCAGACTGGGCTCCTCAATCGACTGCAACCAGAAAAAATAGTTCTCGTCCCCAGTCTGTATCAATGCAAATCGCTTGTGCT
>CAYVKG010000174.1:0-5605 GCA_964451955.1 uncultured Tepidisphaeraceae bacterium | reverse complement strand
TGTCGCTGACGGACGTCAGCGGAACATGGCCGGAAGCGTGGCGCCGGGACGGCGCAAGCGTTAGCGAAAATTGGTACCCCTAACTGCCCGTATTCTCAAAGAAGGACCCTGTAAAGGCTTGCACGGTCGAGGAATCGTCCTTAAGTGCGCTACCGAGAATCACATTGGCTCAAGCTTGGTGGCCGTGGTCAAATTCATGCAGTCGTACTTTGCCCCTTCCCGACCGACAGGTAAGAGCCCAAAGAGCCCGTGAGCAATGAATCGAATTCCAAGCCTGCGCTACTCATCCTTCCATGCACGAGCTGTGCTACGCGCAAGACTCGCTGCATTGCCTTCGATGCGCCGTCCTCATATGGGCTTGATGTCCGACGAACAGGAGGCGCCTGGCGACGTAGATCTGCTCAAGCTTTTGCTGGATACGACTTCGAGCCGAAACGATGATGAAGCGACGGCACGGCAGGAGTACATGCGCATTCGCTTGGAGGTGGGAGCCGAGCTGCCGGACTTCGATGAAGCGCTGGCGAGGGGATGGTTTCGGCTCATTCAGGGACGGGTAGTTCCTGCTGCTGCGTTGAGCGACTATTACCTTCGGCACGATGTGCCGTATGCAGAGGCGCTACGGTCTTTCGTCTACTGGCTGAGCGACGTGAAATATCAAATCGCGCAGCCAGGCGCCCATGCCAGTGCAAGTACCTTTGAGGACTACTTCGTCGCTGGAGCCCAATCGGGGCACAAGCCGCCCGTCCAGACGCCGACCTGGATTGCGGCGCGACTTTGGGATGACCCGCCACCAGTCGATATCGCAACGTGGGCCATGCGCTGGGAATTGCTCGATTGGGTCCCCCTGATTCCTTCTGCCGTTTGGTCTGAGCAGGATGCACAGCGGTTCAGGGAGGCTTCACTTCAAATCCTACGCAATGCCAATCTCCCCACATGGGACCATGTGTCCGTTGCCGAAAGCCTGCGGGCCTCCGGGGACATGCGAGAGCTGGCACCTATCGAAGTGAAGCCTGATCTGCTGGGGCGCGTCCTCGCTCGTACGCGCTCTCACTACGGAACCGACCTCTATGAGGCGCATGCGCTCTGTGCGCTCATGAGGGTACTGGTGCTTGAGCTGGCGCATGTCGAGGCTGGGCCGGTCCCTTCCAAGATGGCGCAGGAACTGGTCGCGCTGGCGACGTGCCATCCTGAGCTTTGCGACGTGCTGACCGACTGCTGCTTACAAGCGCCGCAGGTCCTTGCCGACCTCATTTTCTGTCCATCTGCAGCGGGCCTCGTCTGCCACTTGGTCGCTACATGGCATGTGCAGTTCCAGATCGACCGGGACTATCGCAATGAGGCTGCCGACTCGGTTCAAGCGTCATTGTTGGCGGACTGTCTTGAGGTTCTCCGGTACCACCTTGTTCAGGGCGACGTAGCTCCGACTGAATCCGCGCGCTTGCTGATCGTGATGCAGGAGCACGATTGCGGGGGGAGTGATGGCGTGCCTTTGCTGCCCATCGGCCTCGACCACCTGCGTGGACTGCCCGTGGATATCAAGCGGCAAGTTCGCCAGTCACTTATAGAAATGGCAAGCGCCCAGGCCACCTCCCTGGAGTTTGCGGTCATGCTGAAGGCCGTTGCCGTGGTGGGTGAGTCGTTGCCTCCTGCAGAAGCGGAGACCGTGGCTTCTGCTTATCGAAAGGCATTCCATGCAAAGGAACGGGCCGATACACGATGGGTAGACGTTACGGGCGCGGCCGCGCTGGCCCGGCTGGCAATGGATCACGGCCACCTCCAACCCAGGATCTTCTATCCCCTCGACTTGCAGGCCGAACTGGCTCGTCGACCGGACGATGTCGTGGGTCTGGGTTTGTCCATGCGTGAGCAGATACGACTGCTGAGCCGTGCGGTGGTGGGCTACCCAGAAAGCGTACCTGGCGACCTCGTCGAAGCATTGGCTTTGGCGATCCAGGCTGGGGCGAGTAATCGCCCAGACAGGGGCCGGGTCGACGCCTTCACATTCCAGCTGGACAACCAGGTCCGAGGTCGGCAAGGGCCGCGCCTGGAGTCAGATTTGATCGAGGCCGTGAATCGGCCGGAGGTTCCTGCTCAACAAGAGCGCCTCGTAAAGGCACTCCTGCTGGTCGAGGATCCTCTGATACTGGCCATGTTGTTGCCCCGTGTGCCGGCGGTGTACCGAGAGCGCATTGTTGCCCGGTTGCGGGTATTGACACCCGACGAAGCTAGCCGTGCAGCATTCGTCACACAAGCGTCGGAGCGCGGGCAAGCGCTTCTGGATGCAGGGCTTCCTGAGCTTGCCAGTGCATATCTGCGAGAGGCCCAAGAAGCGCAACGTGGAAGAAATCTTCCCGCGTTGGCCGTGCAGACCCTGAATCAGCAATTGCAGATCCACTACCTGAGCGGCACGTTTGATGCGGTTGCATCAGCCAAGATTCCAGACGGTCTGCGGCCGGAACACCAGGCCGAGGCGCAGAGAACACTGGATTTCTTCCGCGCGCTGGTGTGCCTCAAGAACGAGCCACCCGAAGCCTTGAAAGCTGCAGGGATTTTTCACAGCCTGTATCGGCAGCACCCGTTGCCTGCATACGCGATCAACCTGCTCGCCGCACGTGTGGTCAAGCTCCTCGGGGAGAACCTGTTTCGTGTCGTGGTCGGGGAGGATGCTGAGATGGCCCGCCTCGCAATCGATGAGGCTGACCGGGCCATTCCTTCTATCAAGGGACTCAGCGACATGTCCCGCGCCATCCATGTGCCAAATTGCGCAGCCATGCTGCTAGCCGTTGGGCGCCCCAGGGAGGCCATGAATCGCCTCAAGGAACTTGCGTCTGCGGAGCGCACCGCCGAGAGCACGGCATTCGAGGCGGTGGCCAGCGCGAGGCTTGGCGAGCCGGATCGTGCCCGTGCGTTGATTCGGTCGGGCAGGGAGCGCTACGGCGACGCATCGCTGCTCGTCGGGGCCGAGAGCCACATCGATCATTCGGCCGGCTTTGGCGCGCCTCCCCTCTTGCTTTTCAAACAGGAGGCGGCGGTCCAGTTGCGCGCAGCGATGCGTTCATTCATGGAGCTCCCCGCTTCGGAGCAGGCAGAAGTTCTGATGGGGCCACCCTTGGCATTGGAGAAGCTGCTGACGGCAGCCTTTCAGGACGCGCTCGCCGCTTTTCAGCGAACGCTGTCATTCCTCAAGCTCGACAGGCATACGGAATTCGATGAAGACGACTTCAATGGCATCGTCGCCGAGTTGGTCGAAGCGCGACTCGAAGGAAGTTTGGGTTGGCAGGCGCACGAGCAGTCACCGGGCGGTTACACAGAGAAGGGCAATGCCGGAAGGCGTGACTTCGTGGTCCGTCGCCGAGGCGTAGACATTACAGTTTTCGAGGCGCTGAAAGCATCGCAGCCAAACGACAAGCGGATTTCTGCACATCTCCACAAGCTCATTGGCTACTCTTGGGCCGACATCCTCTTCCATGTCACCTACAGCAATCGCAAGGACATCTCAGAGATGCGCACTGCAGTCGAAGAGGTGGCACGGCAGCCACCTCCGGGCACAACGTATCAATGCCAATCGGCGATACCCGCCGACGGGGCAAGGCCCGGCGCTGTCAGGGGAAGCTATCGTAGGAATGGAGAAGATGTCACAGTCATTTTCTTTGTGATCGACATGCGGCAGGAAGGCCAGCGCGCGGCGGTGGGGGCGCCAGCATTGATCGAGAACGCCGATCAGTGATGACGAGAGCCGGCGCCGGTGAAGGTCAGTGGCTGGGAAGATTCCGGTCATGGCCGCTCCAGCGAAAAGAAGGAGGGACATGGCCCCCGCGTGGGGACGCATGTCCCTCGTGGGGTGGGATGAAAGGACGGTGGTGTGCCGGGTGTGGCTCACCAGCCACTGTAGTGAAGCGTCAGGTCGGCGATGACCTTGCGCCGCTCTAGGTCGAGACCGCCGAGGTCGGACAGCCCCTCGAAGCCGCAACGCTTGAGCATCGCGCCGCCCTCGCGGGAGTTGTAGAAGCTGACCATCGCGGATAGGAACATCCGCTGGCCGCTGCTCAGCACGCCCAAGGCGTCGTTGAGCATCAGCAGGTTCGGGCGCAGATCCCACTTGGTGGTGGCACGCCGCAGGCCTTCGCGTGTGCCGTCGCCGAACCATTCGGCACCGGCGATGTTGACACCGCGCTTCCACGCCTCGAAGAAGGCTTGGGGCGCGGCGGCGAAGTGCTGGTGTTCCAGCTCGATCTGATCAAGTACCTCTTGAGGCAGAGCACGGTTCATGACGGGGGCTCCTGGTGTTTGGACATCACGGGTTGAGGCGCTGCTGCCAGCGGCCAGTTTGCAGGGCGTGCTCGGCAGCGTGGTGCGATCGGAAGTAGCTGACCGACTCGCGCGAGACCGGACCATCCGCGTCGGCGGTGCCGATGTAATGGCCGGCTGCGCTGCAGAGCACCTGCAGGGGCAGGCGCTTGCCGACGTAGGCCAGGGCTTGGTAGCCGATGGATTCGGCGCGGGCCTGTTCAGCACTCGAAAGTGCCGATGCGAACGCAAGGGACATGGTTTTTTCCTGGTGGTTGAAGACCGGGAGCACCACGCCCTTTCGGGAGCGGAGACCTCCCGAAAGGTTGAACATCGAAAGCACCCGCGTCGTGGCGACGCGCGTCCGCGGTGGTCGGTGCGAGACGGACTGGATCGGTCAACGCGGCGAACCGCGTTGCAGCCTTGAAGACCGGGGCTGCCAGGGCATGGTGCTGACGACCGTCAGCGACACATGCGGGAAGGATGGAAGCGCGGCGCCGCGCCGTCGCCGATCAAACGGAACCGCTCGCCGTCCGGTTTGCCCCGAGTGCTGGGTGCAGGAACCGATGCACCTTCCGGCTGCCCACGACCAAGGCGCCGAAGCCCCGTAGGGCTTCGGCTGGAGAAGAATCAATCCACCTGTGGGCTGCAAGCAGGCCAGGCCGTCGTCAAAGCCATTCGCTGCTTCAGCAATCTCACCCGACCCGTTTCGTGGCTGGGGCCGGCATCCTCTGGCATGTATCCACACACAAAGGGAGCCCGTTGTTCCGCCGGCGGGCACCGGCACCGAATACCGTCGACCGCAAGCGGTCTCCTGGCTCCTCGAAGCCTTGCGGGCCAAGGCGTCGGGAGACCGTTCGCGGATGGACGGAAACACCTCGATCAACGGAACCGCGATGAGCGCGATTCGATAGAGAAATGACCTTCTCGCCCTGCCAGCCGTGATCGGCCTGTGCAGGACGCGCACACCGTTGCAGAAGGGAACGCGCGCTGGGGAGTCCCGCGGGGCGCGGGAGGTTTGCCCCGCCGTCGGCAAGAGCCGGCGTGGCAGAGGGAGACGTGGGCGTCAGTTCGCCTTGGGGCGCCGACGCGGTGTGCTGGAGGTGCGGCTAGATGCGCCGCGCTTTCCTGCCGGGGCATCTTCGACCGGCTGCGTACCCTTGCAGTCCGGGTAGCGGCTGCACGACCAGAACGCGCCGCTCTTGCCGCCGCGCTGGCGCATCGATGCGCCGCACTGCGGGCAGTCCGGCGGAGGCGACAGCTTGATGGCGAGCGTGGCGCCGCGGTACTGCTGCACGAGCTGGGCGACCCAGCTCGA
>CAYVKG010000173.1:0-5611 GCA_964451955.1 uncultured Tepidisphaeraceae bacterium | reverse complement strand
CCCATGGCGGATTTTTGGGGAGAGTGCCTGGGCGTGCGCGAGGGTCATTTCCGGGCGGACGCCAAGGGAGAGGGCTTCTTCGGAGGCGATGGTGACGAGTTGTCGCGAGGCGATGGTTTGGACGAGGACGATGGGCGTGTGGGCGTCAGGCGAGGAGGAGCGAAGGGATCGTTGCAGGCGATCGATCGGCCAATGGGGCAAATGCGCGCACATGATTTGTTTCACGGCAGACCTCCAGGATGAGGGCGTTTTGCAGATGTTTCCCGTAGCCGTGGATCAGTTGGAGTTTCCATTGTTGGAGGGTTGGCCGGCCGGGGAGAGGGCAGACAAGCCAGCGTGTGGCGGCGGCATAGTGGATGCTTTCGCGGCCGGTTTTTCGCAGAAGGAATCCGACGGTTTTCCCTTCTTCGGCGGCCAGTTGAAGGCGTCGAGCTTGGATGGGGGAGAGTGTGTGGGGATTGGCGAGGACGGCGCAAATGCCTTTGCATCGGAGGCACTCGCTGGTTGCCCAGAGTTCTTCTGTCGGGTTTTGAGGGCGTACGAGGAGGAGTTGCCGGAGGGGAATGCCGGCGGTGGCGAGTGCCGGGGGGTAGAGGGTTGCGTGGGGGTTGGACCAGACGATCGCTGCGTGTCGAGGGGATGGTGATTTTCCGGCTTGGAGGATAGCTGCCTGGAGTAGGATTGTTGCGAAGGAGAGTGGGAGGGGATGTTCTGGTTTTGCCAGGATTTCGTGGATTGTTCCATATCCAAATAATCCGTTGGGCAGCAAGTGATCAACCGCAGTGAGACCTGTGTGGAATCCGTTGGCGTATTTTGTTCCAAGCGATTTTGAAGAAAGGATTTGAAGTTTTCCGCGGTGGCATGAAACGAGCTGCACGGCGGCTCCTATTGTTTGCTTTATGTTAGGTATACGATTGGTGGGGAGATTCGTCAACAGCGAGTTTTGCGGATGTATTTATTGGTTACTTAACAGTCGGGGGAGTGTTCTGCTTGCCGCCTGCCCGTTGTGCTGATTTGGGCGAGAGTACCCCTAGGGCTTGTGCCGGGCCGGTTCAATATCAATTATAGAACAGTATTATCGACATATTGCGTAAATTATTTGCCGGCGTCGGTGGCATTGGTCAATTCGGAGGCGGTTTTGGTTCGGAGCCTGGCTGCGCCGCGGGAGTGTTGGAGTTTGACGCGGGTGCCATTTTTCTCATGTTGAGCGAGGCGTTGTCGGGCGTTGGCGACGTGGGGTTTGAACTGGGGGAGCCATTTAGCCTGTGCGACGAGCATTTCGTCGGTCATTTGCCAGACTTGCTCGGGGTTGCAAACGGCTCCGACGAGGGGGTCATGGAGCATGGCGAGTTTGAGGAGGTTGAGGTCGGCATGGACGGCCGCCTCCATTGCCATTTCCTGGACGCGGACGCTGGCGGCACAGGAGGCGGCGCAGGGCAAGGGGAGGTTGCCGACGACGGGCATGTTGACGCCATTGCGATCGACATATCCGGGGATTTCGACGATGCAGCCGTTTGGGAGGTTGGTGATATGACCCTGGTTTGGGACGTTGAAATGTCCGCGGTAGGCGCGTCCGGTTTGGAGGGCTTCGATGATATAGGAGGCATGTTCTTCGGAGCGGAATTTGGGGGTGATTTTGGGAGGTGGGGCCTTTAGCCAGCGAGGCAGTTCGGTTTGGAACCAGTCGCGGCCCTCGGTGCAGTAGCGCAGATAGCCACCGGTCTGGCCGTGGATCCATTCGGAGAGGTCGATCCATTTTTTGATTTCTTCGGGTCGTTTGCGGTACCAGGGGAGGTATTCGGAGAGGTGGCCATTGGATTCGGTGGAGTAGTATCCGAAGCGTTTGAGGACGTCGATGCGTACTTTTTCTGTTTTGGCGTATAGGGGATGACTGGCGAACAACTCTGGCAAGAGAGGGGTCATA
The DNA here is from genome assembly GCA_964451955.1 of uncultured Tepidisphaeraceae bacterium. Lineage (GTDB taxonomy): Bacteria > Planctomycetota > Phycisphaerae > Tepidisphaerales > Tepidisphaeraceae > JAPLNB01. The sequence continues at coordinate 3,687 of CAYVKG010000173.1, read as the reverse complement.
TCGTGGCCGTTCCACTGGACCTTGATGAACCAGGTTTGGTGGTTGATTCCGGCGCAGACGACATCGACTTCGCGGCGGTGCAGTTTGCGGTTTTTGGGGATGAGGGCATTGGCCTGAGCCCATCGGGTGATGCAGTCGGTGATTTGCCAGTGGGCGCCTTGGACGCCGTGGCAGAGGCCGAGGGTGGTGACGTGGCCGTACTTGTTGCAGGCCCAGGTATTCATGGCCATGGGGTTGGAGTAATTGAGGAAGAGGGCGTTGGGCTTGGCGAGGCTGCGGATGTCTTGGCAGATAGCCAGCAGTTCCGGGATTGTGCGTTGGGCATACATGATGCCGCCTGCACAGAGGGTATCGCCGACGCACTGGTCGACGCCGTATTTGAGGGGGATATCGATATCGGTTTGGAATGCTTCGAGTCCTCCTTGCCGGATGGTGCAGATCACGTAATCGGCGTTTGCGACGGCTTTTTGGCGGTCGAGGGTTGCGGTGATTTTGGCGGGGAGTTTGTTGGAGGCGATGTCGCGTCGGCAGAGGGTGGCGACGGATTCGAGGTTTGGCCTGGAGATGTCGGTGAAGGCGAAGGTGGTGTCGGCGAGTTCTGGAACGGCGAGAATGTCATGGACGAGTTTACGGGTGAAGCCGATCGATCCGGCGCCGATCATTGCGATTCTGATGGCCAAGGGGCTACCTCCGAGTATTGGATCGATAGGATAGTCGGAGGCGGGGTGGTCGAGAAGGGGGTTAGGCGAGCTCGAGGAGGGGCGGGTTGAAGATTCTGTCGGGGCGTTTTTGAGGTTGGTTGAAAGGAAAAAGCCCCGCTGGTTGGAAGGGGGGGACAAGGCACCAGCGGGGCGGAGAAAACCCATGCACTGAACGAGAATGTCGAGCAGTGAAAGGACTTTTCGTCGCTATAATGACTGAACCGATTGGAATATAGCTGAGGCTTGGAGCCTGGCAAATAAATTGTTGGGATTTCGCCAAATGGGGTTTTGGGTGACTGGGAAGTTGGGCAACTCAGATCAGATGCGGAACAGAAAGGCAAGACCATGATAAGGTGGATCGTATTGTTGCTGGCGCCGATGGTGATTTGTGCTCATGCGGCATTTGCGGCCGATAACGCGGTGATTCGGGTGGGGATCATTGGGTGCGACACGTCGCACGTTCCGGCGTTTACGAAGATTCTGAATGATCCGGCGAACACGGGGGACTTGGCGGGGGTGAGAGTTGTGGCAGCGTATCCTGGGGGGAGCGCGGACCTGCCGTCAAGCCGGGACCGAGTTCAGGAGTACACAGACGGCTTGCGGAAGTCGGGGGTGGAGATTGTAGGGAGCATTGCTGAACTATTGGAGAAGGTGGATTGTGTGTTATTGGAGAGCGTGGACGGGCGTCCGCATCTTGAGCAGGTGATTCCGGTGTTTAAGGCGAGGAAGCGGGTGTTCATAGACAAACCTCTGGCGGGTTCTCTGGTAGACGCGGTGATGATTGTGGAGCTTGGTCGGAAGTCGGGGACGGCGTGGTTTTCGTCGTCGTCGTTGCGTTTTGGGCCGGCGATGGAGGGGATTCGGGACCATGCGAAGATAGGGGAGATTGTGGGGGCGGCGACTTGGAGCCCGTGCCATCTGGAGGAGCATCATCCGGACCTGTTTTGGTACGGTGTGCACGGGGTGGAATCGCTGTTTACGATAATGGGTCCCGGCTGCAAGTCGGTGGCGCGCACGCAGACGAAGGACACGGAGTTGGCGGTGGGGGTGTGGAAGGACGGGCGGGTGGGGACGTTTCGGGGGATTCGTGGGGGCAAGTCGGACTACGGCGGGATGGTATTTGATTCAAAGGGGATTGTGGCGGTGGGTGGGTACGAGGGATACAAGCCTCTGGTGGTGGAGATCGCGAGGTTTTTCAAGACGGGGAAGGCTCCGATCCGCCCGGAGGTGACGCTGGAGATTTTCGCTTTCATGGAGGCGGCGGACGAGAGCAAGCGGCAGAACGGGGCGCCTGTGTTGCTGGAGATGGTGCTGGCCAAGGCGAGAGCGGAGGCGAAGTTGCGGCTGGGGGAGTGAAGGGGGTGTTACTCGTAGCGCAGGGCGTCGATGGGATCGAGGGCGGCTGCCCTGCGGGCGGGATACCATCCGAAGAACACTCCGACGGCGGCGGAGAAACCCATAGCGAGGAGGATGCTGTTGGTTTGCAGGAGGGTAGGGAAGGGGCTGAAGCGGCCGATGAGGTTTGCGCCGCCGACGCCGACGGCGACGCCGAGGAGTCCACCGACGCCGCTCATGATGAGAGCTTCGATGAGGAATTGTCGGAGGATGTCGCGGTCCTTAGCGCCGATGGCCTTTCGGATGCCGATTTCGCGGGTGCGTTCGGTGACGCTGACGAGCATGATGTTCATGATGCCGATGCCGCCGACGAGCAAGGAGATGCCGGCGATGGACCCGAGGAGGACGGTGAAGACGCGGTTGGACTCTGTGAAGGCGCTGATGAACTCGGCTTGAGAGCGGATGTTGATATCATCGGGCATTCCTGGCTGGATGCGGTGTCGGCGTCGCATGACGGCCATGATGGAATTCTGGACTTCGTCGAGGTTGGCGTCGTCTTTGACCTGGATGTTGATTTCGCGGACGTACTCGAGTCCGAAGAGTTGTTTCATGGCGGTGGTGAGGGGGATGATGATCTGGTCATCGGGGTTGAACCAGCCCTGATCTCCCTTGGCCTTGAGGATGCCGACGACACGGAAGTTCATGCCGTTGACCTTGATGGTCTGTCCGACGGGGTTTTCGGCGGGTTCGAAGAGGTTTTCGGCGGTGACGGGTCCGATGACGGCGACGCGGGCGTGGGCATCGACATCGGTTTCGGTGAAAGCGGAGCCTTTTTCGATTTCGAATGATCGCATGGGGAAATAGGTGACGGTGGTGCCGGTGGTGGAGGTGCGGGAGTTTTTGTTGAGGTGTTTGACTTGGGCGCTACCGCCGACGGCCGGGGCGACTTGGCGGATGCCCGGGACTTCCTTGACGATTGCCTGGGCGTCTTCGACGGTGAGGTTTTGCTGGGTACCGGACATGACGCCCATGGTTCCGCGTTGTCCGGGGCGGATGGTGAGCAGATTGCTGCCCATGGCGGTGATTCGGGAGAGGATCTGCTGTTTGGCTCCGGAGCCGATGGCGAGCATGGAGATGACTGCGCCGACGCCGATGATGATGCCGAGCATAGCGAGGACGGAGCGGAGTTTGTTGGCGGCGAGGCTTTTGAGGGCGACTTTGAGGATCATCCAGAAGAGCATGGGAGTATTCCTGATCAGGCGGCGGCGGTGGAGGGGGTGGCGATTTTGCCGTCCTGAATGAAGACTTCGCGGGGGCAGTGTTTGGCGACGGCCAGGTCGTGAGTTACGAGGATGATGGTATGTCCGGCGGCGTTGAGGGCTTTGAAGAGTGCGAGGACTTCTTCGCCGGTTCGGGAGTCGAGGTTTCCGGTGGGTTCGTCGGCGAGGAGGATAGCGGGGTTGGTGACGAGGGCTCTGGCGATGGCGACGCGTTGTCGTTGTCCGCCGGAGAGTTGGTTAGGGGAGTGTTTCATTCGTTCGGCGAGTCCGACCTTTTCGAGGGCCTCGATGGCGCGTTGTTTGGCGTCGTGGCGTCCGGCGTAGTGGAGGGGCAGTTCGACGTTTTCGAGGGCGGTCATGCGAGGGAGGAG
>CAYVKG010000172.1:4510-5745 GCA_964451955.1 uncultured Tepidisphaeraceae bacterium | reverse complement strand
AAGGTCTGGAAGATGAAGCCGATGCGGGTATTTCTGATTTCGGCGAGGCGGTTTTTGGAGAGTTGTGAGACTTCTTCGCCGGCGAGGACATAGCGACCGGAGGTGGGGCGGTCGAGGCAGCCGAGGATGTTCATGAGGGTGGATTTTCCGGAGCCTGACGGACCGCGGATGGCGATCATTTCGCCGGGTGCGACGGAGAAGGTGACATTGTCGAGAGCGTGGACGATTTGTCCGCCGATCTCGTAGGTTTTGGTGAGGTTGTGGGTTTGGATCATCGGCCCCTCCCGCCGCCGCCGGGGCCGCCGCGAGGCATTCCCATCATCATTCCGCCGGGGATTCTGGGCTGATCGGCGCGCCACTTGCTGTCGGCCTCGCCCTTGCGGTAGGAGATGGTGTCGCCTTCCTTGAGTCCGGAGGCGATTTCGATGTGATTGCCATCGGACATGCCGACTTCGACGGGCCTATCCTCGGTGGCGCCCGTGGCGGTGGTGAGTGTGGCGACGAGTTGGTTAGCTTTTCGGGAGATGGCCTGAGTGGGGACGACCAGGACATCGTTTTTCTGTTGGGAGACGATCTGGACGTTGGTGGTCATTTCGGGTTTAAGCAAGTTTTTATTATTGCTGACGAGTTCGATTTTGACTTCGAAGGTGACGACGTTTGAGGTATTGACGCCCTTGGTGGCGATGCGGACGACTTTGCCGTCGAACTTGACGCCGGGGAAGGCATCGGCGGTGATGTTGACCTTTTGGCCGAGGGCGACACGTCCGATATCGGACTCATCGACGGCGGCGAGGACGAAGATACGGGAGAGGTCGGAGAGGGTGAGGATGGTGGTTCCGCCGCCGACGTTGGTGATACCGGAGGAGATGATTTGTCCGATCTGGACGGTTCGAGCGGAGACGGTGCCGTCGATGGGGGCGAGGACTTCGGTATCGGCGCGGCGGCGTTTGGCGTTGAGCAAGGCGATGCCGTCGGCCTCGACTTCGGCCTTGGCGAGTTGGACGTCCTGGTGTTTGACTTCGACGGCTTTTTCCTGGGCCTTGAGTTCTTCGATTTGGATGAGGATGGTTTTGACATCGGACTCGGCCTGTACGGCGAGGGCATCGGCGGAGTCGAAATCTTCCTGTGTGCCGAGGTTTTTTTCGAGGAGGTCTTTTCGTCGGGTGGCCTTATTTCGGGCGTCGGTGGCCTTTGCGCGGGCGGATGCGAGGGAGGCGTTGAGGCGGTCGCGGGTG
>CAYVKG010000172.1:0-4500 GCA_964451955.1 uncultured Tepidisphaeraceae bacterium | reverse complement strand
TGGCGAGGTTAGCCTGAGCGATGGCGTAGTTTTGGGAGGCCTGTTCGAGTTTGGCTTTGGACTGGTTGAGGGCGACCTGAGCGAGGGAGACGTTTCGGTCTTCGTCGATGGGGTCGAGTTTGACGAGCAGCTGGCCCTTTTTGACGACATCGGAGACGTCGAAGGGGAGTTCCTGGACTTCGCCGCTGGCTTTGCATTTGATATCGACATCGAGGTTGGAGACGACCTTGCCGGTGGCGGCGACCGCCTGGATGATGGAGCCGCGTGAGACCTGGACGGTGGTGAGTTCGGCGGTTGAGGGGACGGTGGGGGGGGTTCGGGAATGCCAGTAGTACCAGGCGCCGCCGGCCGCCGCCAGAAGGATCAGGATGACGATGAAGGTTCGCATGGTTGAGGACTCCTGCGTTATTTAACCTGGGGGATTGGCGAGGCACGTTTTTGCCGGTCCGAAAAGTGGTCCCAGAATCTGCAAGGCCTGGAGGACGGTTGCCTGCTGTTCGGCGGGAATGCCGCTGAGGACACTGGCGAGGTAATTTTGTGTGGAACGTCGGGCGTTGTTGAGAAGTCGCTGGCCGCGGGAGGTGACGGCGAGGACGACGCGTCGGCGGTCGCGTCCGTCGGGCTTTCTTTGGACGAGGTCGCGAGCGAGAAGCGAGTCGATCATTTTGGACATGGTTGGCAATGAGAGTCCGAGGTGTCGGGTGAGGTCGGAGAGGCTGGAACCCTCATGGCGGCTGAGGAAGCCGAGGGAGATGAACTGGGGGACGGAGAGGTCGTGGCGGTTGGAGGATCGCATTTCGTTGTGGATGCTTCGCATGATGCGGGGGACGACTTCGAGCAGTTCATCGGCGCAGCGGCAGTCAGGATGTCGGCGAATAGTTTCCACGGCTAATAGTTTCCATGGTCAAGTATACGGGGGTCGCGCGGCGGGTCAATCCCGGGTGGGGGCGAAAGGGGGTTTGGAATGTGTGTTAAGGGGGCGCAGCGGGCGCGGGGGCAAGCTGGTATGGTGTTGCGCAGTACGGGACAACGGAAAGGGACCAGATGAGTCTGTACGTGGCGTTGAACTGTCTCTTGATCATTGGGGCGAGGATTTGCGACATCTCATTGGGGACGGTGAAGATGGTGGCGATTATTCAGGGGCGGAAGCTATTTGCGACGGTGTTGGGGTTCATTGAATCGCTGATATTCATTGTGGTGGTGGCGGGGGTGCTGCTGAACGTGAGGGATGAGCCGGTGTATGCGGCGGCGTACGCGGTGGGATTTGCTGCGGGGACGTATCTGGGGATGTGGATTGAGCAGCGGCTGGCGTTGGGGGTGCAGTTGGTGTCTGTTTTCACGCGGAAGGGGGTTGATTTGGTGGCCTCGTTGCGGGCGAAGGGTTTTCGGGTGACGGAAGTGGACGGTCAGGGCCGGGACGGGCCGGTGACGGTGTTGTACATACAGGTTGCGCGTCGGGAGACGAAGCGGCTGATGTCGCTAGCGCGTGAATTGGACCCGGCGTGTTTTGTGGTGGTGAACGATGTTCGGACGGTATCGGCGGCGCAACGGACGATAGAGGCGAGGATGTAGGGGGGGGACGGAGGGGGAGAATGTGGGGTCTGCTGCAGTTGCAGACACCTGCGGCGTAGGTACCATATTAGCGTGAGACGCGGCTTTTTGTCGCCAGGCGCTTTGGGCATGCCTGGGTGAACTTGCCCAACCACATGATGTGCATCTGGCGGGTGGTGAGCCCGCCCATGTAGACCCACAGGAGCGATCCATGGCTGAGAAGAGCGTATCGACCGATTCGTTCGCGACCGCGGAGAAGAAGGAGTACAAGGGCCAGAAGCTTCGCGTGGCGATCATCGGGTGTGGCGGGATCAGCGAGGTTCACATCCGGGCGATGCAGAAGATGCCGGAGGTGGAGTTGGTCGGGGGTGTTGACATCAAGACGGATCGTCTGAAGGTGATGAAGGAGAAGTACGGGTTTACGAACCTGTATACGGACTGGAGGAAGATGCTGAAGGAGGTGAGGCCTGACGCCGTTTCGGTGTGTACGCCGAACGGTGTGCATGCACCGGCGGTGATTGACGCGTGCAACGCGGGTTGCCACGCGATGACGGAGAAGCCGATGGCGATGAATCCGAGGGAATGCGAGAGGATGATTGCGGCGGCGGCGAAGGCGAAGAAGAAGCTGGCGGTGGGTTTTCAGTATCGGTATCACCCGAACACGCAGTATCTGGTACGCGCGCGGGACGAAGGCGAGTTTGGGAAGGTGATGTTTGTGAAGTGTCGGGCGTTGCGTCGGCGTGGGATCCCGAACTGGGGCGTATTTGGGCAGAAGAAGCTTCAGGGGGGTGGGCCGATGATTGACATCGGGGTGCACGTGATTGAGATGGCGCACTACACGATGGGTCGGCCGAAGCCGGTGGCGGCTTCGGGGAACACATGGACCTACATGGGGAACAAGCCTTCGAACGTGGCGTCGATGTGGCCGGGTTGGGACTACAAGACGTACACGGTTGAGGATCTGGCGATTGGGCAGATACGTTTTGACAATGGGGCGATTTTGCAGATCGAGGCGTCGTTTGTCGCGCACATCGAGAAGGACGTGTGGACGTTTCAGTTGATGGGAGAGAAGGGTGGTTGCCAGTGGGATCCTCCGATGGTTTTCCGGGATGATGCGGGCACGATGATCAACTCGGCGCCGGGCTGGATATCGGACAAGGGCGATTTTGAGTCTCTTTTTGCCATCAAGTTGCAGAACTGGGTTGATGGCATTCTCAAGGGCACGAAGCTGGAAGCGCCGGGTGAGGATGGGCTTGCTGTTCAGAAGATTTTGGACGGCGTCTATCGTTCGGCGGACGCGGGGAAGGAAGTGACGATTGCGTAGGGAGCGATGACGGTTGGTTGACAGGAGCACTGTGAGCCCCGGATTGACTCCGGGGCTTTTTCTGTTTGGGTGTTGGCGAGGGGGGATGGAGGTGGCTTGTTTTTTGGCATTTGGGCGTATCCGGGCGAGCGCATTTACGCAGTTGGTTTGGCGGCGATAATATGGTCAAGCAAAGGAGTTTCTTCATGACGCTAAAGACGACTGCGTTGGCTGCGATTTCGGCTTGTTTTGTGGCATCCGCGTCGGCGGAGACATTCCGGCAGGCGCTTATCAGCAGTTCGCAGAACATCAATGTTTCGGGGTTTGAGGTAACGTCGAAGGAGGCGACCCCGGATTGCCCGGTAGCCTGGTCCATCAGCAAACGTACGCTACATGGGGGAAAACAGGAGGGTGTGGAGATCATCGTGCTCGACAACGGCAAGCTGCAGATGACGATTGTCCCGACGCGGGGCATGGGGATTCACTCGGTGAGGATGGGTGACGTTCGTCTGGGCTGGGATTCGCCGGTGACGGAGATAGTTCACCCGAAGTTCATCAACCTTCAGATGCGAGGTGGTTTAGGCTGGCTTGAAGGTTTCAACGAGTGGATGTGCCGGTGCGGTATGGAGAGCAACGGTCATCCGGGCACGGACAAGTTCATCAACAATGTTGGTGACGAAGCCACGATGGATTTAACGCTTCACGGGCGTGTTGCGAACCTTCCCGCGCAGGAGGTGGAGGTCGTGGTGGATCGGGAGTCGCCGTACCGTATTCGCATTCGTGGGCGAGTGGATGAGCGGATGTTTTACGGCCCGAAGTTGGAGCTTCAGAGCGAGTTGTCGACGGAACCCGGGTCGAGCTCGTTTCGGATTTCGGACGTCATTACGAATGTTGGGCCGTCCGAGCAGGAATTCCAGATGATGTATCATTGCAACTATGGTCGGTCTCTGCTGGAGGAAGGTGCCGAGTTTGTTGCGCCGATCGATCGCGTCTCGCCATTCAACGCGAATGCCGCGAAGGGGATCGGGGCGTTTCGGCAGTATGGGGCGCCCACGTTGGGTTTTATTGAGCAGGTTTACTGCATTCGACCGCTGGCCGACAAGGAGGGTCGAACGCTTGTGATGCTGCAGAACAAGGCGAAAGACCGAGCGATCGCGGTTTCGTACTCGGTGAAGGAATTGCCGTACCTGACGCAGTGGAAGAACACTGCGGCGGAGAAGGACGGGTATGTTACGGGGATTGAGCCTGCGACGAATTTCGCGAGGAACCGGCGGCTGGAGCGTAAAGCCGGTCGGGTACCGAAGCTGGCGGCGGGGGCGAGTTATCCGATGTCGATCGACTTCACGATTCTGACTTCGGCCGGTGAGATTCAGCGTACAGCGGAGCGAATTGCCGAGATTCAGGGTGGTCGGAAGATGGTTGTGGATCAGGAACCTGAGAGGTTGGAGTAGACTGGGGCGGAGGAGGGCGATTCGTGAAGGCGACAATCCGTTGTTTGTTGTTGGCGATGGTGGTTGGGCTGAGGCAGGGTCCTTGTCTGGCGGAGGCCGTTGCGCGTGGGCAAGTTGTTTTTGGTTGTGATTTTGAGTCGCGTGGGTCGCTTTCGGTTTGGACTCCGGCACCGAGGGTTGCCGAGGGGTTTGGCA
>CAYVKG010000171.1:0-5994 GCA_964451955.1 uncultured Tepidisphaeraceae bacterium | reverse complement strand
GATGCAGTCAGATTGGCGACGCATCCGCTCTCGAACGTGATTCGGGCATTGCAGACGTCCTCGACATCGCCGATCACGCCCACGCCCACGGCGTCAATGCGCTTGACCGGGGACTGGGCGAGTTTCAACACGATGTCGATGTCGTGGATCATCATGTCCAGCACCACACCGACATCGATGCTGCGGAACGTCATCGGGCTGATGCGCATCACCTCGATGAACTGGGGCTCGATCTTGAGCCGCTCCATTGCGCGGATAGCGGGGTTGAACCGCTCGATATGTCCGACTTGCACGAGTGCCGCGCCCCGTCTGGCCAGATCGACGATGCGCTTGCCTTCGCCCACATTCTTGGCCAGGGGCTTTTCGATCAGGCAGGCAATGCCCCGATCGAGGAACCGTTCGGCCACGGCCAGGTGGTCCTGCGTGGGGACGGCGATCGTGACGGCGCGCACGTCCTTCAGCAATTCGTCCACGCATCCCGCGGCCAGGCATTTGTGCTCCGCTGCGACGGCCGTGGCTGCGCTGTCGTTGATGTCAAAAACGCCCACCAGTTTCACGGAGGGCATTTGGGAGTAGACGCGCGCATGCAGTTTGCCCATCCGTCCACAGCCAATGACCGCGACCGGCAGACGACCATTCTCACCTGCGGCCGCATCGCTCAGAGACGTTTTCACTTCGGTATTACTCCGGCTTGCGTTTCCCATTCTTCTCAACCGCGGCGGCGCGATTCCTGATATCGCCCGTACTTGCCAAGATCGCGCTGGCGCAGAAACTCCACCATTCGCTTCACGTGGCGGTTGATGCCATTCATCATGTCGAACTCCGCCAGGACCACCGAGAACGCCTTCTCGCGGTAGAACAAGCGGCGGCACGCGTCCTCCAACGCCTCGATATCCGCTTCCTGAAAACCCGCACGCTGCAGGCCGACCTTATTGAGTCCGCGCACCTCGTCCGCGCCGTCCATCTTCACGTACGGCGGGACGTCATGCCGGATCCTCGCCGCTCCGCCCAGAAACGCATACTCTCCAATGGTGACGAAATGGTGAATTCCGACGGCCCCCATCATTGCCACGCAGTCCCCGACAATCACATGCCCGGCGATCATGACGTTGTTGGCGATGGTGCAGTTGGACCCGATCTGCGCGTCGTGTCCGACATGCACGTTGACCATCAACATGTTGTTGTTCCCAATACGCGTCACTCCGCCCCCCTTTTCCGTTCCGGCGTGAATGGTGACGGCCTCGCGGAAGAGGTTTGCTTCGCCGATCTCCACGTGTGTGACTCCGCCCTTGTACTTGCGGTCCTGAGGCGGCGCGCCGATTACCGCGTTCGGATAGATCACGTTGTTGGCACCGAGGCGGGTGCTGCCCATCAGCGTGACGTTGTTTAACAGCCGGCAGCCGGCTCCGATGGTCACATCGGGCCCGATTACGCAGAAGGGGCCGATTTCAACATCGTCAGCCAATTGGGCTTTCGGATCGACTATGGCATGGGGCGAGATCTTCATATCCGTCTACAATGGTTCTGCATCCACCAACATGAACTTGATGTCGGCCTCCGCGGCCAGCTTGTCCTGAACATACGCCTTGCAACGCACATGCCCGGTCCGGCTCTTGACGCGCACGGTCTGGGCTTCGAGGATCAGTTGATCGCCGGGCACCACCGCCCGGCGCATTTTCACCTTGTCCATGCTCAGCATCATGGCCACTTTTCCCGTGTGCTCCAGCTTCTGGCTCAACAGAATGCCGCCGAGCTGCGCCAGCGCCTCCACGATCAATACTCCCGGCATGATCGGCGTCCCGGGATAGTGGCCCTGGAAGAAAATGTCGTTGAACGTCACATTCTTGATTCCGATCGCCTTCTGGTCGCCGACGATCTCCAGGACGCGGTCAACCAACAGCATCGGATAACGGTGCGGAAGGATACGCTGGATGCGGCGAATGTCCAGTGCCGCATCCCGCTGCAACAAACCCTCACGATCCGCGTCTTCCTGCCGACGCAGTAACTGCCTGACCAGCATGTGGTTAAGCTCGTGGCCCGACTTGTGGGCCACAATCCGCCCGCGGATGGGGCGCCCGGCCAAGGTCAAGTCTCCAATCAGGTCCAGCACCTTATGCCGAGCGCATTCGTCGACGAAACGAAATGCATTCTCTACCGGCCCAGTCGGGGCAATTACCAGCACATCCCGCGCGGTCAGATGTCCGCCCAATCCCCGGCTTCGCAGTTCTTGAGCCTCCGACTCAAAAATGAAGGTGCGTGCCGGAGCGACTTCCTTCTCGAAATCATCTCCGCCCAATCGGAACGCAAACACCTGATGGGAAACCGGATCGGGCCCCTCGAAATCGTAAATGATTTCCAGATGGTCGGTTGGACCGGGCAATGCCGCCAGCGTTGCGTCCCCCATGGTCACCTGCACGGGTGCATGAATCACCAGCGGCTGCACCGGCGCCTCCTGCTCCACGACGCCTGCCTCGCGGATGGCGGCCGTCAACGGCCCGCTGGATCCGTCCATGGCCGGCACTTCGCCGACCACGCCGCCATTAACGGTGACGACCGCATTGGTTACCCCGAGCCCCGACAATGCCGCCAAGCAATGTTCGACCGTCTCCACGCGCAGCGTTCCGTTGCGTAAACACGTGTGCCGCGGCCTTTTAAGCACGTTCTGAACCAGTGCCGGGATCCGAGCGGTATGATCTCCCTGTTCCCGGATGAAATTGATTCCCGAATCCACCTGCGCGGGCGCAATTGTCAACGTTGCCCGTTCACCCGAGAACAGGCCCAACCCGTCTACGCTGACCGGGCGTGAAATGGTTTTCTGGCGATCGTTCATCTCAACGCACTCATGCAGCCATGCGATCTGACAACGGTTCAGCGGTCACCAGGAGACCGTCCGCCGCCCTCAGATGCTCGAATTACCCATTATAACCCGCCACATCCATCGATAGTAGTATCCAATCGCGTCGCTGCACGAGGCGAGGGACGCTGCCCAAGACCCCTGTCGAAAGTCAATTACGAATCCGGGAGCACTGTTTCCAAGGCGACCCCGATCATGCCACGAAGAACGCATAGATGAGGATGACCGCGGCAGCGCCAATGATGGTTACCGAAATGCTCAGCCACCGCCTTCTGGGCAGGGATAGCAGCAGGACCAGCCCCGTCAGTGATACGAGAAGCAGCAGAATTGCGGCAGCGTCGATGACGAAAGACCAGACGCGTCCGGAGTTGTCGCCCTTGTGCAAGTCGGTCAGAATACCCATTTTGCCGCGATGTTCGGTCGTTACCTGAGTCTCGCCCGTGGTGCGGTCAAGGACGGCGTCGATTCTGGATCCGGGCTTCTTGAACGTGATTCGAATCTCCTCAGGTTCGACCTCAAACGAGTTCAACGTGCCCGGTGAACCCAGGGCTTGCCGCAATTCCCGCTCGATTTTCGCTTTGTCAATCAATGTTGCTTTTGCCACAGGGAGAGAGAATGTTGCTGTTCGCGATACCGGATCGTCGGATCCGAAGCGGCCGCCGTGGTTGAGGAGAAAACCCGTCACGGCAATGAACAGGAACATCGCCATGGCCAGGCTGCCCAGATAAATGTGCAGGCTGCGCATCACACCCAGCAGGGATCGGCCGGTCGTCATGGTTTTTTCTCCCGGGGTCCGTATCGGAGGGTGACTTGCCCGATCTCACTGTTCCCCTCGATCTTGGCCGTCTCGGCTTGGTCTTTGCAGGCGATCTTGCCCTTCATGTCAACGTGCCGTCCCTTCTCTCTGGCGGATTCCACGCGGACGGTGTAGACGCCTGGCTCGACGACCACTCCCTTGTCATCCTTGCCGTCCCAGACCAGTTCATACTGGCCCGGCGCTCGACTGGCCTTGGTGACCGTGCGGATCAAACTCTGGTTCCCGCGGGCGAAAGACCACCAACTGGTCAGTTCCCTCAGGTACTTGGTTTCGTTGCCCCAGACGCTGAGCGTTCGCACGGGCCGGCCATCGGCATCCTCGATCCAGACCGCGACAAATGGACGGCGTGCCCGCCGGCCGCTGGGCTTTTCGATGCTCAGCGAGATTACAAGTTCGTTGGTCCACTGGCCTGAATCCATTGCGAGAATCGGGCGGACCTCGGTATCGAGCAGCTCCTGCCAACCGGGGCTGGTCCATTGTTTTCCCTCGCGGTCCACAATCAGGCACTCGGCTCTCGTGCCTTGCTGGCGCAGAGTGCGGAGAAGATCCAGGGACTGCCTCGGACTCAGCACGCAGAGGATCGTGGCCAGAGCGTCGGCTGTGACGCAATCGGTTGCCACGACGGTGGCGCTGGCGATGTGGTTCGCCGGCTGGCCGGTTCGTGGATCAAGGATATGCGAATATCGTTGGTCGCCAACCCTGAAGAACCGGGCGTACCCGCCGCTGGTGGCAATCGCACCGGCGCTCATTCGCACGGTCGCCAACGGAGGCGCATTGTCCTGAGGATGGCGCGGATCAGCCACTCCGATCTGCCAGGAGTGGTTTGCGGCCTCTGATTCGGAGCTCCATACCGCCACGTCGCCGCCGATATCCAACAGGATGCCTGAGACGCCGGTCGCCTTGGTCCGTGCCACGGCGATCGCCCGGTCCACGATGAAGCCCTTGGCCAGGGCGTCGACGGAAACGCTTCCCGTGTCCAGCTTCCTTGCGGTTGCTTTGCCGGGACCCAGCTCCCAGGCGCGGCCGTCAATCTGCCGGGCCAGCGCCAGGAGCGAGCTTTGGGTTGGGAGCTGCCCGCATTTCTCGGCTTGCTTCCAGAGGTTCGCAATCCGCGCCGCCTGCACATTGAATGCGCCGCCGGATCGAACGCGCCAGACTTCGCAGGCGGACAGCACCTCAATCAGTTCGGGCGAGCATGCCACAGGTATCGGGGAGCGGTTCAGACGATTCAACTCGCTGTCGGGTTCGTAGGTGCTGAGAATGGCGGCCAGTCGCTCCACTTCGGCAATTACGATCCGCTCGACTGCGCGGGCGCTCGGTTCATCCGCCGCCAGCACGGCCAGGTCCATCGACGTTCCCAGCACGAAATCGCGATGGAAGCGAAACTCCCGCGTCGGCTCGGCCGCGGCTGCCAGCCCGCCGGATTGCGACGCAACGAGGATGGCCAGCAACAAAACCCGTGTGATCCGCAATCCCTGGTGCATCAGTCGCCTCCAGTGATGTCAATGCGACGGACAACTGACCCGCCAGCAGCGCCAGGGACAGGCGAAACAACCCGTCCCTGTGCCGTCCACTGCCGGCGAGATCTCCGCATTCGCGACAAGTCTGCCCAACCCGTTGCATGCGCGCTCAAGTTGCAAAGAGCATCGGCGACCGTCGTCCGTGGATTCTACCGCATTGGCGAGGACAATTCCCAGCACTATCTACCCCTCAAGCGATTTCCATTGCCTTGCATGCGCCGGTCAGGACGCGACTTGCCCTACCCCGCAGGGTTGCCGCAACACCGACACAACCCTCTCTCATCGGGGGATGGGCGGCATCGTTCGCTATTGGGATGTCAGGCAGGAATCCTCGGGGCGTCGTGGATATGCCCTCCTCCGAAGTTCCCAGAGACCGTCCCGCAAGACCGCGCGGGGGGAACATAGAAACAGCCATGCCGCGATCCGCGCCACTGCGTGGGCGCAATTCGCTTGCCTTTATGAGTCTGGATCGGAGAATAGGCGCATCATGACCAATCGACACTCTGCCTCGCGTCGTTCATTCCTCAGAACGTCGTCTGCCATTGCCGCCGCTTCGACGCTCCCCGCGTGGTTTGTCGAGCAGACCGTGGCCGCTCAACCCGAGCCCCAGCCGAAGTCTCCCAACGAACAAGTCGGCATCGGCCTGGTCGGATGCGGCGGCATGGGCACGGGCGACGGCAAGAACGCCCTGCGTTTCGGCAAGATGGTCGCCGTCTGCGATGTCGACGCCAACCACCTCGATCGGGCCACTTCCAAGGATTTTCCTGGCGCGGCGGGCTACTCCGACTTCCGCAAACTTCTCG
>CAYVKG010000170.1:0-6019 GCA_964451955.1 uncultured Tepidisphaeraceae bacterium | reverse complement strand
ACCCCCGGCCCCTCTCCCTCATGGAGAGGGGTGAGGAAACCACGGAGTTCTGTGCGTTTCTTGGTCGGGGGGTGAGGGTCAACGCGAAAACGGACTTTGCAGACGTATCTTAGTGCGACACCTGGTGAGGATTCCGGGCCGTTTCCCCCACCCCAACCCGCCAATGACGCCGTCCCCCGCCACTTGACCCCCATACAAAACAAGGCGAAAATCCCCCCCGCCTCTCTCGCGCCCGGCAAACACGCAAACCCATGAAGCCCCACTTCCCCACCTTCCCGTCAACGCTCCTCATCACCAACTCACCCCTTGCCCGGTCCTCGCAGCCCGACCCACTAATGCCCCCGAACCGCCAGCCCGCCCGGCGTCTGCCCGGCAACGTCACTACCCGGCCCAAACGATGACCACGGAGGACCATGAACCGGCACGCCCTACTACCTCTGTTCGCTTCAGTGCTCTGCTGCTTGGCACATGCGGCAATCGCCCCACAGCCTCCCACAGAACCCCGAAACTACAAGACCCTCTCCGACATTCTCTATCGAAACGCAAACACCCTCACCTCAGATATGACCGAACGCTGTCGCCTCGATCTCTACTACCCGGCCGACACCACTAACTTCCCAACCGTCGTCTGGTTCCACGGCGGCGGACTCACCGGCGGCAATCGCTCCGTCCCCGACGCCCTCAAAAACAAGGGCATTGCCGTCGTCGCCGCAGGCTATCGACTCAGCCCACACGTCAAAGCCCCAGCCTACATCCAGGACGCCGCCGCCGCCGTCGCCTGGACCTTCCATAACATCGAAAAGTATGGCGGTTCCAGAAAACGCATCTTCCTCAGCGGTCACTCCGCCGGTGGATATCTCACCACCATGATCGGCCTCGACAAACGCTGGCTCGCCGCCCATCAAATCGATGCCAACGACCTCGCGGGGCTCATCCCCTACAGCGGCCAGGCTATCACTCATTTCACTATACGCGCCGAACGCGGAATCCCGGCCAAACAACCGCTCATCGACGATCTGGCGCCCCTCTTTCACGTCCGCAAAGACGCGCCACCTCTCCTCCTCATTTCCGGCGACCGCGAACGCGAGTTGTACGGACGCTATGAGGAAAATGCCTACCTCTGGCGAATGATGAAAGAAGTCGGGCACCCCAACACCCAACTCCTCGAACTGGGAGGCTACGACCACGGCCAAATGGCCGAACCCGCCCATCCCCTTCTGATTCGCTTCATCAGGCAGCGGACCACCGAACAGTAGGCAATACCATCCCTGCCAACAAAACGGCTTCAACATTCAAAGGAACACCGGTATGAACACCCACCACATGACCGCCCGCTGCTTCCTCACCACTTTTCTGATGGCCGCTCTTGCGGCCCACGCCGCCCAACCTTCAGGATCCCCACCCACTACACCCAAATCCATCTCGCCCACCCTCGATCAGGCCGCTTCCGATCTGGCCGATGGAAAGCTCGATGCCGCACGCGACGGCTTCCACAAAGTCTCCAAAGACCCGGCCGCGGCGCCCGTCGCCAAAAGCATTGCGGCGCTCGGCCTGGCCGATGCCGCAATCGCCGGCAAGGACCCCGCCGCCGCTCTGGCGGTCTGGAGACAATTGGCCGACGATCAAACCGCCCCCCAGCATTTCCGCGATATCGCCCGCCGCCTCATCGCCGAACAGCAACGCATCCAGCAAGGCCTGCCCCCACGCGATCCCGCACAATACCGAGTCCCCCTTCGCTCGCTCCCCCAGACAACCACGGTCCTCCACGTCGCGCCAACCGGGTCCGATTCCGCCGATGGTTCCGAATCCAAACCCTTCGCCACCCTCGAACGCGCAAGAAACGCCATTCGCGAACTCAAGAAACCACGCGCGGGCACCCTCCCCACCGGCGGCGTTCGCGTCGTCATCCACGGCGGGGTCTATCCCGTCAAGCAGACCTTGGTCCTCGCCCCGGAAGACTCCGGATTCCCCGATGCGCCCGTTGTCTACCAGGCCGCCGAGCGCCAAACCCCCATCTTTGATGGCGGCGTCCAAATCACCGGCTGGAAACACGTCGCCGACCCCGATGTTCGCCACAGGCTCGACCCGGTCGCTCGCGATCAGGTGCTCGTCGCCGACCTGAAAGGGCTCGGCATCACTGATCTCGGCGACGCCACCACGCTGCGACGCCGACCGGAACTCTTCTGGGCCGATACCCCCCAAATCCTCGCCCGTTGGCCCAATCAGGGCTTCGTCAAGACCGGCCAAGTCCTCGGAAAAGACACCTTCAAGATCTGGAACACCATCGCGGGCTGCAAAGACGGCAAATTCGAGTACACCGAAGACCGACCAGGCCACTGGATCGATGAGCCCGATGTTCGACTCTATGGCTACTGGTTCTGGGATTGGTCCGAAGACTATCAACGGGTCCACACGATTGACCCCGCCTCACGCACCATGACGCTCGCACCGCCCTATTCGCACTACGGCTATCGCAAGGGACAACGATACTACGCCCTCAACGTCCTTCGCGAACTGGACTCGCCTGGCGAGTGGTATCTCGATCGCGCCACAAGCTCGATCTACTGGTATCCGCCCGTACGTTTTGATCCGGCCCAACCCCAAACCACCTTCACCGTCTTCTCCCAGCCTTTCATCTCCATCAATGACGTTCAGAACGTCATCCTCCTCGGCCTCATCTTCCAGAACTCGCGCGACGACGGCATCCACATCAAGGGCGGAGCCGACTGCCTCATCGCCGGCTGCACGCTCCAACGCCTCGGTGGCGATGCCATCGTCATCTCCCAAGGCCAACACCATGGCATCTTCGGCTGCACGATGAATACGCTCGGCTGCGGCGGCATGCGCGTCGCCGGCGGCGACCGCAAAACCCTCACCCCCGCCTCACATTTCGTCGAAAACTGCACCGTCTCCGATATCTCCCGGTACAAACGCACCTACACACCGGCCGTCCTACTCGATGGCTGTGGCAACCGCGTCGCCCACAACCTCTTCCAGAACATCCCCTCCTCCGCCATGCGCATTGAAGGCAACGACCACCTCATTGAGCTCAACCACGTCCGCCACGTCGTTCAAGAGTCCGATGACCAGGGTGGGATCGACATGTACGGAAACCCCCTCTACCGCGGCGTCGTCATCCGCTGGAACCGCTGGAGCGACATCCGCGGCGGAACCGAGTGCGGCGCCGCCGGAATACGTCTCGACGATATGATCTCCGGCATCGTCGTCTACGGTAACCTCTTCGAACGATCCGGCGCCGTCCAGTTCGGCGGGCTCCAAATCCACGGCGGCAAAGACAACCTCGTCGATGGCAATGTCTTCCTCGACTGCCACGCCGGCGTCAGCTTCTCCCGTTGGCCAGAGAACCGTTGGCTCGAAGGCATTCAACGCTTTGAACAGGACGCGGCCTCACCGGCCTATGCCGGCCGCTATCCCGACCTCGCCCGCCTACGCACCAACGCCAACGTCAACTTCCTCAGCCGCAACGTCTTCGCCGGATGCAACTCCACTTTCCTTCGCGACGGCGGCACTCAGCAATGCGTCTTGACCGCCGTCGCCCCGCACGCCGTCCCAATCAATGATCCCGGCTTGCGCCGCATACTCCTCGAGCCCATCCCCCTCAGCGAAATCGGGCCCTATCCTCACCCGTGGCGCAATTCGACCCTGCCATAGAGTCACGATTGCATCCTCCGGTTCCGAACGGCGGCACACACGCTGCCAATCGAGGTGCAGATGAACGCTCCTATCACATCGCTGGCGTCGATCGCCTTCAACACCGCCATCCTTGCCGCCGCCATGCCGGGTCTCGGGGCGGACGCGCCGGCGGCCGAAACGGTCCTGCCCGTCGGAAACCACCCCGCCGCACTCCAGTCGCCCCACTTCCCCGATCGCATGCACACTTTCATCTGGCGAAACTGGAACCTCGTCGATACCCGAAAACTCGCCACCGTCCTGGGCACATCGCCCGAAAATGTCCGAACGGTCGCGGCGGCAATGGGCCTGCCGCCAGAGCAGCCCATCTCCGCCCGGCAGCAAGGCCGGCTCTATCTGACCATCATCCGGCGAAACTGGCATCTGTTGCCCTACGACCAGCTGCTCCTGCTGCTGGATATGTCCCCTCAACAGTTGTCGCTCACGCTGCGAGAGGATGATTTCCTGTGGATCAAGCTCGGAAGCCTCAAGCCGAAATGTGAAACCCTCAGCTATGTGCCCCCCACAACCCAGTCCCAACAACGCCAACGCCAGATCAAAAGCCTGGTCGAGCGCGAGTTCGGGCCCGATCCGGCTACGCCGGCCGAACCGCTCTTCGCCTTCCTCGATACGCTGGGACGTCCCGTTGAGCATCCGTCGCCGGCCGCAGCCGGCAACCCCTCGGGCCTCCGGTTCTTGTATTCCTATTTCGCCGTCTTCGGCGATCCCCTCTGGGACCCCTCGCTTGATCCCTATCCCGACGCGCTGTTGCAGAAACTGGCCGACGCCGGCGTCAATGGCGTCTGGCTGCATGTCGTGCTCCGACAACTCGCTCCCAGCTCCGAATTCCCCGAGTTCGGCCAAGGATGCGACCGCCGCCTGAGCAACCTGCGGACACTCGTTGAACGCGCAAAACGCTTCGGCATTGGCATCTACCTCTACATGAATGAGCCACGCGCAATGCCCCCGGAGTTCTTCAATAACAGAACCGACATGGCCGGCGTCCGCGAAGCAGACTACGTGGCCATGTGCACCTCAAGCCCGACGGTGCGACAGTGGATCAGCGACTCCCTGGCCTACGTCTTTGCCAACGTGCCGGACTTGGCCGGCGTCTTCACCATCACGGCCTCCGAGAACCTTACCAACTGCGCCTCACATCACAATCACAGCACATGCCCCCGCTGCAAACACCGAACGCCCGCCGCCATTGTCGCCGAAGTCAACGCGGCCATCGAAGCGGGCGTGCATCGGGGCAACCCCAAGGCACGCGTGCTGGCGTGGGACTGGGGTTGGGCCGACGACTGGGCCAAACCGATCATCCAAAGCCTCCCAAAATCGATCTCACTCATGTCCGTCAGCGAGTGGTCGTTGCCGCTTTCACGCGGCGGCGTGAAGGCGTCGGTCGGAGAGTATTCAATCTCCGCCGTCGGACCCGGACCGCGGGCCACCCGCCATTGGACGCTGGCGCGCGAAGCCGGGCTCAACTGCGCGGCCAAAGTCCAGGTGAACAACACCTGGGAACTCTCCGCCGTACCCTATCTGCCTGTCATGGACCTCGTGGCCGAGCACTGCGAGAAACTGGCCAACGCAGGCGTCAGCGGGTTGATGCTGAGCTGGAGCCTCGGCGGATATCCTTCACCCAACCTGCGCCTGGTGCAACTGTTTGATCGCAGACCGACCCCCACCAGGGAACAGGCCTTGGACACCCTGGCCAGAGAACGGTATGGGCCCGCTGCGGCAAACCATGCGCGCAAAGCGTGGACCCTCTTCAGCAACGCCTTTCGCGAATACCCGTTCGACGGCGGAGTCATTTACCACTGCCCCGTCCAACTCGGGCCCGCCAATCCGCTCTATGGCCGTCCCACCGGTTACTCCGCAACCATGGTGGGGTTCCCCTACGACGACGTCAAAGCGTGGAGCGGCCCCTATCCCCCTGAAGTGCTGGCCTCCCAGTTCGAGACCGTCGCCCGCGGATGGGAACAGGCAATCGCCGAACTCCAACAAGCGGTTGACCAGACGCCTCCGGAACTCGCCCGCGAAGCCCAAGCCGATCTCCGGGTCGCCGCCGCCGCTCGCCTGCATTTCCAGAGCGTGGCCAACCAGGTTCGCTTCGTCCTGGCCCGTAATGCGCTGGCCGACTCTAGCCTCCGGCCCGACCGGCGACGCTTGATCGTCGAACAGACTCGCCGCGTGATCGCCAATGAAGCGGCCAATGCCAAGGCGCTGCTCGCCATCGCACGGCAGGACAGCCGCATCGGTTTTGAGGCGTCCAACCAATATTACTCAAACTGACCGTTTTCATGCCGCCAGGAGGTTTTCGAGGCGGCGA
>CAYVKG010000169.1:0-6058 GCA_964451955.1 uncultured Tepidisphaeraceae bacterium | reverse complement strand
ACCGCCAAGCGTACGACCAGGCCCCTTTTGTTTACAGACAGTTTAGGACGTCACCCGTCTGCCGGTGCCTCACGAGCCCTGCCGTGCTCCGTCTCCACACCCCGCTCATCGAACCGGACGTGCAGCTTTACCGCATCCGGCTCTCATTCAGAATCTCAGGCCTTCGCGTTCGGCATGGCCGCGCGGCTCTCGGGCGGCATGAACAGCCCGAGCGTCTTGTACAGATGGCAATCCGGGTACTGCTTGTATCCCGT
Organism: uncultured Tepidisphaeraceae bacterium; assembly: GCA_964451955.1. Taxonomy (GTDB): domain Bacteria; phylum Planctomycetota; class Phycisphaerae; order Tepidisphaerales; family Tepidisphaeraceae; genus JAPLNB01. Next base: position 5,804 of record CAYVKG010000169.1, on the reverse strand, counting down.
GCCACCCTTCTGCTGACGCCGCATCAGCCATCGTCGGAAGCGTCGTTCCGTGTACCGGCGTACGAGCCGGTACACACGCGCCACCGGACCCTGGCTGAAGTATGCGCACCAGCCCCGCAGGATCGGGTTGATCTCCGCAATCCGCTTGGCCGGTGTCTGCCAGTTCCACTGGCTCGACGTCTCGTCATGGACCCTCGCCAACAGCCGACGCACCGCCTTCTTCGACGGCCGAGTGCCCAGATACGGCACGCCATTCTTCCCGTAGAAACGCCCGATCGTGTAGCCCAGGAAGTCGAAGTGATCTTCCGGGAGCTTCGCAATCCGCGTCTTGCGTTCGTTCACGGTCAGCCCCAGTCGTGTCATCAACTCTCGCATGACCGTCATCGCCATCGCACCGTTGCCGGGGCGACAGCAGATGACCAGGTCGTCTGCATAGTTGACGATTCGCGCCTGTAGGCGTTGCTCGTGTCCGAACTTCTTCCAGGCAAGGATGAATCGCCGGAAGTATAGGTTGGCCAGCATCGGGGAGATCACGCCGCCTTGAGGCGTGCCGCGGCTCTTGTCCGCGGCCTCCGTTGTTCGGCGTTCGCCTCCGCCGTCCTGCCGTTCAACCACCGGTGCCCGCAGCCACTGCTTGATCGCCGACAGCACCTGTCCGTTGGCAACTCGCCTGGCCACACACCGCATCAACGCGCCGTGCGGAATCGTGTTGAAGTAGTCGCTCAGGTCCGCATCGACCACTTCCTGGAGCTTCCGCTCGGCCACGTGGAAGTACGCCCGTCGGATCGCCATCTTCGCGTCCACTCCGCTTCGGAAGCCATACTGCTCATCGCAGAGGTCGGCCTCGAAGATCGGCGCGAGCACGAGGAGCATCGCCATCTGCGCCACGCGGTCGCGGATGGTGGGAATGCCCAGCGGACGCTGCCCGCCACTGGCCTTAGGAATCCACACCCTCAGCAGGGGCTGGCAGCGGTACGTCTTGCCGACCAGCTCCTGCCGCAGTGAAACCAGCCACGCCCTGACGCCTACGGTTTCGATCTGATCGAAGGTGACGCGATCCACCCCCGCGGCGCCGCCGTTGGCACGGCAGCGGCCGTAGGCGTCGATCAGCACGTCCATCCGGCAGACTTTGTCCCACAGGCTGTAGAAGCGATAGCCGGCCTCAGCCTTGGCTTTCGCCTGCAACGCCGTCTGCAGCTTCTGAACCTTTTGAGTCGGAGTTGGTAGGCCCATAGAGGCCAATCTCCTTCGGCTCTCGCCGCTTGGTGCGTTCGTTCTGAATCAGGGCCCCTTCCCTCCACCCCCGTTACGGGGCTTCACCGGTACTGCGGGCCCATCCGCCATCTGCCGCGGCCGACGCCTTCCCTCGCGGGTACGCCGTTGCACGCTCGCGGCGCGCACCACGACAGACTTCCCTTGTTGCACATCGAACCAATCCCATGCGTGCTGCCACCACTACCCCGGCGGAACCGCAGGACGCATCTCTCGCCTCTTACCCTGCGGCGGCGGCCTTCCCCGTTATTATGGCGGGTCGGCTTCTGCATTGCAGTTTTCGGGGCCTGCTCGGTGTTCACTACACATTGCAGCCCGCATGGACCGCTGACTGCCTTTGACAGGAGCCGTGTCTCGGAGTGTTTCAGCCCATTCGTCGCCTCCTGGACCGCCCCAAGTGCTTCCGGCTGGGACGAGCATCGCCGGGTGGGACTTGCACCCACGGGTTCAACGTGCCTTGGCAAGGCACACACAACAATGTCTGCGAAAGAGCGATCAAAAAGGCGATTCTGCACAGAAAATCCGCTTATTTCTATAAAACAGAGAACGGCGCCCATGTGGGTGACCTGTTCATGAGCCTGATTCACACCTGCCAGCTCAACGGCGCCAATCCGTTCCACTACCTCACCGAGCTGCAGAAGCACGCCAGCGAGCTGGCCGTCGGCCCCGCCGACTGGATGCCGTGGAACTACCTGGCCACGCTCGAATCAGGCCAAGGCTGCCACGGGGGATGACCGCCGCTCTCCGCTTCCTACCTCCACGTCCCCTCCCGCCAACCAACGTGCGTCCGCCAGACCGCGTGATCTCCGCCGTGGCCACCACGTCGCCGCGCGAGCTTTTGGGTTTTTCAGGTCTGCCGAAAGGACACGGCACGTGGTTTGGACCACGCCAGGATACGCACACTCGTTCAGCTGCGTCGCAGATATGACAGAGGGATAGTTATGCTTCCAAGGATTACCGCCGTTACCACAAGGCATCCCAGTAGTAATCGCTTCCGACGTGACAGACGCTCTCGGGATCTCCCAAGATAGATGCCGGCGGGAATGACGCCTACCACCACCTCGGCACCGAGAAACATCGCGCCAAGCCCCATTCCCGCAATTCGCACGACTTCCTCGGCGTGAAGTGATAATGCCAGCAAAGAAACACCGGTTGCCACCGCGAGAGCATTAAGCCCCACAAGCACAATGAATATGGGCGCACGCACTTTGCGGCACTTTCCGGTACGACTCTCATATTCAAGCTGCACACATCTCATGACGATCTCTGTCACGAAGAGTTTTAGAGAACTCGCGATGGACATCGCACATCAGCTTGCCCAAGGGCATATCTGGTCAGCAGGTACTTGTCGGAGTTCATTCAGCATCCCCCCCTGTTTTGACCTATCCGGCGCAGCCTCGCCCGACGTCGTCACGATGACGCGCCCAGGATCGTCCGCAGCGGAACGTTGGCAATACCACGCTCGTCGTAACCAACCTGGGCGTGTGCAAGGCGGTGCACTTCGCGTGTGCCCGATTACACAGATCGACACTCCAAGGTCCATTTCGCAGAGCCAACTCAAGACAGAAGACGATTGGCCGTGTAGTTCACACATAATGAGCTGCGCCCTTGTCTTTTTCCTCCGGCTGGTCGCCACTCGTGTCATCTGGGAGCCTGCCATAAGCACTGACATGATTCCTCAAGCGCACGACTCTTGGTAACGAAGGCTCGTGCCGGATGATTGACACCTAAACCCAACCGCCTCCCGGCGTATACCCCGAGCCGTCATCAATATACTCCTTCTTAGTGCCATCTTTGTTAAAGCGCTCCTGCAATTGCTGCAACAAATCTTGCGGGCCGGTGAAGAAAGGTTCCATAAACCAATTGTACCCGAGGTATACGTCAAGCGCATCATCAACAAAGTCCGTACAGGCTTGAGTAAGGAAGGCATAGCGTTCATATTTGCCCGAAGTCGGATAGAAACTCGAAGCGGTCGGGCCGATCCCAAGTATTGCATTTAAAAGCCAATTGCCGTCCTGGCCACCCACTTTTAGGAGCCAGTTTACCAAGGCATTATCTTGAGCTTGCGTGCCCTTAATCCTCTGCTTGAAGAAGGCGTTCTTTGGGTGCATCACCGTCAAGTCCACTTGGCCCTGTGTATAGGTCATCAACTGTATAAAGCGCCATGCCTCTGTGAGGAGATCTCCTCGGCGTTTCTTCATCGCCCTGAAATCTCCCCTCAGGACAGCAATGACACACCCCACTTGGTCTTTCACGTCAACCAGAATCCCGGCGTGACCACTGCCCTCATCCACATACGCATCGGTTCCGAGTGGGTCAACTAGAGCCACCGGACCGCTGCGATAGGCCTGATACAGATTCATCCCATCCACATACCCCATCGGGTCCTGCTGCATCCACCTCCCCAGGGTTGGTGAATACATGCGGTTGCGATAATGAAGGAGGCCGCTGGAGGCGTCGAGCCAGCCGCCCTGGTGGGTGTGGGCCCAGGCGTAGTTGCTGCCGGCGAGGGGGGCCCAGGTGGTGGGGTTGAGGAAGGTGGCGACGCCGTAGGGGTCTTCGATCAGGCGTTCGACGACGGAGCCGGCGGCGCTGACCAGGGCGGAGGTGTTGTAGTTGGCGTCTTTGAGGGCGTACAGGCGTTCTTCGAGGCCGGAGCCGGTCTTGCCGTAGGAGCCGGTGACCATGGCCATGTCCACATTGCGGTCGCGCAGGAGCATGTCATCGACGAAGCCGACGGACCAGACGTACTGGGATTTGATGGTGCCGACCCGGCACTGGACCCGCTGGTCCTCGACCACCTGCCAGCGGTCGTTGTAGTACATGTCGCTCATCAGCCAGTAGAGTTCGCCCTCGCGGATGAGCCGGCCAAGAGCATCATATTGATAATAGTGCAGGGGCGAGTTGGACTTGCTGGCCAGGCGGTTCCAGGCGTCGTAGGTGTAGGTTCGGCACATTTCGTCGCGGGTGGTGGCTAGGATGGAGGCTATCGCGATGATGGCTTATGATCTTTTCCTGGAGCGATAAATCAACTTGACGCTTTTCCCAGGTACGAATCAATGACCCCCGTCCCCTGTGTATTTCCCCCCTTTGAATTTCCCTGTCGCGTAAGCCGAGGCAATTACCTGAATTGATTCGTATGCGAGGCAAGATGTTAACCGCGAAGTGAACTCGCGCCGCTCCGTGCCATCAGAGAGCCCGATGCGAGCCGCCTCGGACTCAAGCACGATGCGTCTTCCTCGACTTGGTATCGCCGGATTAGCAGTCTTCTCAAGCACACCTGTTACGCTAAGCTCCTTACTCACAAACGAGCAAGTGGAAGCCTCAATGGCACGATTGTCAGCGTCCACTAGAACAGCCAATATCGGCCTCCCGGCGGGGTAGCCATTGAGAGCCATCGCATCCAACCACTCCTCAGTTGTTGGCCCGCTTGGAGGAGTGGCAATTCTGACCACGACCACGGTGCATGCCTCATTCTGCTCGTCCAGCGCATTGGCGACCTCTGCCGTCACTGTCCAGGTCGCACGAATGCGAGGGCGCGTTGGTGCCATTGCGTCTCCCAACGCGCATATACACCCAGCCTGCGTTAGGCAGAACAGGATGATTGCCCCCGAGAGAACAGGAATTCTAGCGAAGTTCTTTAACCGCTCGCTTGGCGACGTATCTTGACATCGTGTCATGATTCACCTCTTCCGCATATTGGCGAGTCCGTGGCATTGCCCGGCCGTCATCGGCCTTGAGGCCGTTCCATAGATCATCCGTGAATCCTCCCTCAGTATCCACTCGGAAATTCACAGCACCCTCGATCTCGACGCCCTTGATTACGCCACTCGCGAAATTCCCAAGGGTCCTATGTCGCCCCATGTCATTTCCACTGGCGTCGATCTCGCGGACTCTTGCGCTGCCAGCCTTCTTTTGGAAGTAATTCACTGCCCTCGCAACATTCCCCCGAACAGATGGAACCCCAATGAAATCGGCTGGATCGATGGTAACGAGGATCTTCACGGGCACCTTCACGCAGAGCCGATAGCCTGCAACCCGTTCACGGTCTTTATTGAGGTCACGTGACAATGAGATCGCGGCCACGCCACCACGACTGTATCCAGAGATGCCAAGATCCAAATCCTGGACCTCGGTCTGATCGATCACCAGATTGTGGTCAGCATCAATTTGCGTCAGAATGTCCTTGAGCGCGCGAGTGGTATCTTCCCAATCATACAGATTTGACCCCACCGGCACAGCGATGAGATCTTCATGGTCCCCATCTCCCAACGTGCGGTCTGGTCCCATTCCACGAAAGCTGACGCGAATTCGCCTTACTGCGAGGCGCGTTGTCGCTCGTGTGGTTGGCTGTGTTGCCGCAAGGCCGAGGGGATCGACCTTGTTTGCCGGATTACTCCGATACGCCTCATACAGGTTCAGGCCATCGTAATATGCTTCATCCTGCTGCATCCACCTCCCCAGCGTCGGCGAGTAGACGCGGTGGCGGCGGCCAAGTCGGGGGATCTGCACCGTGCGTTGCCGACGGATGT
>CAYVKG010000168.1:0-6108 GCA_964451955.1 uncultured Tepidisphaeraceae bacterium | reverse complement strand
TGGTGGCGAGGATGCTGGCGACCTGGGCGCGGCGAGTGGGGTCGGCGGAGTCGCGGAGGTCGGGTTTGATGGCTTCGATGTACCAGTCGCAGAGGTCGCGCCAGAAGAAGTCGTAGCAGGTTTTGGCGTAGACGTCGAAGCGGTATTGGGCGATGGCGTCGTCGGCCTCTTTGAGGGTGCGGGAGAGGCGTGAGAGGATCCAGTGGTCGGGGAGGGTCCAGAGTGACTGGTTGACCGGTCGGTGGGGGATGTTGGCGAGGTTTTGGAGGGCGAAGCGTGTGGCGTTCCAGATTTTGTTGCAGAAGTTGCGGCCGATGTCGAATTTGTCGGAGGTATTTCGGCCCTTGGCGTCGCGTTTGACGGGGAGCCGGGCGTCCTGGGTTTCGGTGGCCATGGTGGTCATTGTGAAGCGCAGGGCATCGGCGCCGTGGGTTTCGATGATGTCGACGGGATCGACGCCGTTGCCCTTGGATTTGGACATGCGTTCGCCTTTGCCGTCGAGGATGGTGGGGTTGATGGCGACGTGGTGGAAGGGGATGGTCTGGGTGATTTTTGATTTTTGATTTTTGATTTTTGATTGAGCTTCCTGGGGGGAGTTGGAGGTGAACTCGCCGTGGCCCATGTTGTAGATACCGGTCATGACCATGCGTGCGACCCAGAGGGTGATGATGTCGCGGCCGGTGAGGAGGACGCTGGTGGGGTAGTATTTCTGGAGCTCGGCGGTGTTCTTGGGCCAGCCGAGGGTGGAGTGAGGCCAGAGGGCGGAGGAGAACCAGGTGTCGAGGACGTCGGGGTCCTGGGCGAAGCCGAGTTTTTGGAGGAGTTGGAGGAGTTCATTGTCGTCGTCGGAGCGGAGGCAGATAGCGGGGCAAGCGGAGGGGGGATCGCCGAGCGTCTGAATGGCGGCTCGTTCTTGTGTGATGAAGGGTGCGAGTGCGTGTTGGGCGTCGTTGAGGGGGCAGGAGGTGGATGTCCAGACGGGTATGCGATGTCCCCACCAGAGTTGTCGGGAGATGGGCCAGTCGCGTTTTTCGCCGAGCCAGGCGAGGTACTGCTGGGCGTGGCGATCGGGGAAGAACTTGATGGCGCCGTTGCGGACGACCTCGAGGGCGGGTTCGGCGAGGGGGGCCATTTTGACGAACCACTGATCGGAGAGGTAGGGTTCGATGGGGGTTTTGGAACGGTCGGAGTGTCCGACCTGGGTTTCGTAGGGTTCTTCTTTGAGGAGGAGGCCTTGGTGTTCGAGGTCTGAGACGACCTGTTTGCGGGCCTTGTCGCGGGGGAGTCCGGCGTATTTTCCGCCGTTGTCGTTGATCTTGCCGTCGGGGGTGATGATGTTGATCAGATCGATCTTGCCCGCCTGGCGTTGCCAGCAGGCGTAGTCGTTGGGGTCGTGTGCCGGTGTGACTTTGACGCAGCCGGTGCCGAACTCCATGTTGACGAGGATGGGGTCAGGGATGATGGGGATGAGGCGGTCCATGAGTGGGAGGCGGACGGATTTTCCGATGGCCCAGTTCCAGCGGGTGTCGTCTGGGTGGACGGCGACGGCGGTGTCGCCGAGCATGGTTTCGGGGCGTGTTGTTGCGACGACCATGAACTTGTCGGTGCCTTCGATGGGGTATTTGAGGTGCCAGAGGGAGGTTTTGACGGTTTCGTAGTAGATTTCGTCATCGGAGACGGAGGTTTGGAGGAAGACATCCCAGTTGACAAGGCGTTTACCGCGGTAGATGAGGCCGTCTTTGAAGAGTTTGAAGAAGGTTTCGCGGACGGCGTGTGCGCACATGTCGTCGAGGGTGAAGCGTGTGCGGTCCCAATCGCAGGAGCAGCCGAGGCGTTGGAGCTGGTTGAGGATGCGATTGCCGTATTGCTCTTTCCATTTCCAGATTCGTTGGACGAGTGCATCGCGGCCGACGTCGTGGCGGGTTTTGTTTTCTTTTTCCTTGAGTTCTTTTTCGACGACGGCCTGTGTGGCGATGCCGGCGTGGTCGATTCCTGGAATCCAGACGGTGTTGAATCCGGCCATGCGGTGGTGTCGGATGAGGATGTCCTGGAGGGTGTTATTGATGGCGTGACCGAGGTGAAGGGCGCCGGTGACGTTAGGGGGAGGGATGACGATGGAGTAGGGTTTTCCGGGAGCATTGGGGTCTGCGTGGAAGCATTTTTCGGCGATCCAGACGGCGTAAGCCTGGGCCTCGACGGCGGCGGGGTCGTAGGTTTTTGGTAGTTCGGCGGCTTTTTGAGTGTCAGAGGTCATGGTGGTTTGATTTCCGATTGCCGATTTCCGATTGCCGATTGATGGGGCAGATTGGGAGTCGGCTAAGTCCTTGTGTTTTGTGGAACGGGAATAGTAGTGGAGTGGGGTCCGCCGGGGAAGGGCCTGGGGGACCCTAAGGTACGACGACGGTCATGGGGAGTGTGCGTTTCATGGGGGTGAGTATACCGTGGGATTCAATGGAAGTCGCGGGAGGAGAATTGGCAGTCGGTCAGGAGGTGACTGAGGTCGGTGAGGCGGAGGGCGACGAGGTGGATGACGTTGCCTTGGCGTTCGATGTAGCCATCGGCCTGTAGGAGAGCGGCGTGTTGTGCGGCGGCGTGGTAATGGTGGTAGATATTGGGTCGGATGATGAGGTTGACGATGCCGGTTTCGTCTTCGAGGGTGATGAAGACGATGCCTGAGGCGGTGGCGGGGCGTTGTCGGACGAGGACGAGGCCGGCCGTTTTAGTTATTTGGCCATTGCGGAGGTGTTGGATGTGTGAGGCGGGGATGATTTGGAGGGTGGAGAGGTGATTGCGGACGAGGGAGATGGGGTGTTGTTTGAGTGAGAGGGAGGTGGAGCGGTAGTCGGAGAGGACTTCCTGGCCGAGGGGCATGGGTGGGAGGTGATTTTCGGTGTTTGATGTTTGGTTTTTGATTTGCTGGGCATGAAAGAGTGGGATTTGGTTGTTGGAGAGGGCGAGGACTTGCCAGAGGGTTTGTCGGCGAGGGAGGTTCAGGGAGGCGAAAGCATCGGCTTCGGCGAGGCGTTGGAGGACGTGGTGAGGGAGGGCGGTGAGGTGGTGGAATTGGGGGATGGATGTAAAAGGTCCATGGTAGTTTCGTGCGGTGATGAGTTGGTTGGCGTGAGCGATTTGCAGGCCCTTGATGAGGCGGAAGCCGAGGCGGACGGCGTAGTGGGATTGGGCGTAGTGGGGGGGTGCGGGGTATGTTTTTGGGTACGTGGAGGGGGCATGTGGGTGGGTTGGGGCGTGTGCTGCGGGTTCCAGGGTGCAATCCCAGAGGCTGTGGTTGATATCGGGGGGGAGGATGGTGACGCCGTGGGATTGGGCGTCGCGGACGATTTGTGCTGGGGCGTAGAATCCCATGGGTTGGCTGTTGAGCAGGGCGGCGGCGAAGTGGGCGGGGAAGTGGCGTTTGAGCCAGGCGGAGACGTAGACGAGGAGTGCGAAGGAGGCGGCGTGTGATTCGGGGAAGCCGTATTCGCCGAAGCCGCGGATTTGGAGGAAGCACTGTTGGGCGAAGTGAGGGGAGTAGCCGTTGTGGAGCATTCCGGTGATGAATTTATGTTGGAACTGGTCGATGGCGTCGTGTTTTCGCCAGGCGGCCATAGCGCGGCGTAGGCGGTCGGCGTCTTCGGGTGAGAAGCCTGCGCCGACGATGGCGATGCGCATGGCCTGTTCCTGGAAGAGGGGTACGCCGAGGGTTTTTTGGAGTACTTCGCGTAAAGGGTTGCTTGGGTAGGTGACGTCTTCTTCGCCATTTCTGCGGCGGAGGTAGGGGTGGACCATTTTACCCTGGATAGGTCCTGGTCGGACGATAGCGACCTGGATGACGAGGTCGTAGAAGCATCGTGGTCGCAGGCGTGGGAGCATGGACATTTGGGCGCGGGATTCGATCTGGAAGACGCCGACGGTATCGGCGTTGGAGATCATGTCATAGACGGCGGGGTCTTCTGGGGGGACGGTATGGAGTTGGAGTGGAAGGTGGTTTATTTGAGGGGGAGATGAGGGCGGGATGGTCGCGGATGATGAAATGGTGGTTGAATGCATGTGGGGGGATGGGTGTTGATTTGCGGGTGTGGTGTGGTTGTTGATAAGGGTGAGTGTTTTGGAGATGCAGGTGAGGATGCCGAGGGCGAGGAGGTCGATTTTGAGGATGCCGAGGGCATCGATGTCGTCTTTGTCCCATTGGATGATGGTGCGATTGGGCATGGAGGCGTTTTGGATAGGGACGAGTTCGCAGAGAGGGGAGCGGGTGATGACCATTCCGCCGACGTGTTGTGAGAGGTGTCGAGGGAAGCCGAGGAGTTGGTTGGTGAGATTGACGAGGAGGCGGATGGTGGGATGGTTGGGGTTGAGTGCGAGTTGTCGGAGTTGATCGTGGTTGAGGGCACCGCGATGCCACCAGTCGATTTTTTTAGCGATTTGATCGACGAGGTCGAGGCCAAGACCGAGGGCTTTACCGACATCGCGGACGGCGGACCGTGGTCGGTAGGAGATGACTTCGGCGGTGATGCCGGCGTGGTCGCGGCCGTACTTTTGGTAGATGTATTGGATGACTTCTTCGCGGCGTTCGTGTTCGAAATCGACGTCGATGTCGGGGGGTTCGTTTCGGGCGGCGGAGAGGAAGCGTTCGAAGAGGAGATCGATCCTTGCGGGGTCGACGGAGGTGATACCGATGCAGTAGCAGACGGCGGAATTGGCGGCGGAGCCTCGACCCTGGCAGAGGATGCCGCGATTGCGGGCGAATTGGACGAGGTCGTGGACGGTGAGGAAGTAGGGTTCGTATTGGAGTTTTTGGATGAGGGCAAGTTCGTGATGGATGAGTTGGCGGACCTTGTCCGGGATGCCTTGGGGGTAGCGGTCGGCGGCGCCGTTCCAGGCGAGGTCGGCGAGGTGTTGGATGGCGGATTTGTGTGGGGGCACGAGTTGATGGGGATATTCATATTTGAGTTGGTCGAGGGAGAAGGAGCACTGTTGGGCGATTTCGATGGCTTGGCGGATGGCGTGGGGGTAGTCGGCGAAGAGTCGATGCATCTGTGCGGGCGATTTGAGATATCGTTCGGCGTTGGGGAAGAGGCGATAACCGGCCTGGTGGATGGTGCACGTGTGGCGGATGCAGGTGAGGACATCCTGGAGCATGCGGCGATGGGGGGAGTGATAGTGGACGTTATTGGTTGCGAGGAGGGGGATGCCGTAGTGTTGGCCGAGGTTAGCGAGTTTGGAGAGGCGGCTGTGATCGTTGAGGTTGTGGAGGCGGCTGACGGCGAGGGAGAGTCGATGGCTGAGGGCATCGCGGAGGTTTTGGATTTGGGGCAATTGATTTTGGAAGGAGTCGGCGGATGGAGTGGAGACAGCGGCGAGGAGACCTGTGTGGTGTTGGAGGAAGTCGGCCAGATGGAGGGAGGATTCACCGTTTTCGTTGCGTTGTCGGCCGAGTGTGAGGAGTCGGCAGAGGCGAGCGTAGGCGTCGCGGTTAGTGACCCAGACGAGGAGATCGGGCGCGTCGGAGAAGGTGAGGCGTGAGCCGATGATGAGTTTGGGTGGTGGGTTGAGTTGTCTGGCGGCGGTATGTGCGCGGACGATGCCGGCGAGGGAGTTGCGGTCGGTGATGGCGATGGCGCGATATCCCAGCTCGGCGGCGCGGTAGACCAGTTCCTCGGGGTGTGATGCGCCGGGGAGGACGGAGAAATTGGTGGTGACGTCGAGTTCGGCGTAGTCTTGCCGGGGGACGTCAATGGCTGTCGGGGGGTGGGGTGGGGTTCGGAGCTTGGTATTGGTGTATTCGGGCATAAGGGCGGGTCAGTCGAATGAGCCATGGAGATACCATTTTCGTGTTTCGCGGGCGTGGAAGAGCCAGAATTGTCGGCCGGAGGCGTCTTGGACGGCGAAGTAATCTCGAGTGGTATTTTGTTCTTGCCACCAGGGAGCGGCGATGCGTTCGGGGCCGGTGACGTGGGACAGAGGATGGACTTGTCCATTTTGGGTGAAAGAGACTGGTTTGGCGTGATCGTCATGAGAAGGGGAGGCCCTGACGTCGATGTTGATTGGGCGGTGGAGGAGGTAGAGGGGGCGTAGGAGGGGATGGGGTTGTGGGGGCTGGGGGAGGTT
>CAYVKG010000167.1:0-6118 GCA_964451955.1 uncultured Tepidisphaeraceae bacterium | reverse complement strand
CAGCCCCCATACGGCCTTGAGACAAGACGAGTCGACGGCGACCGATCGCTTGCTGCGGGCAATCGACCATCGTTATGTCAATGTGATTGGCCATCCCACGGGACGGATGATCAACCAGCGTGAAGGACTCCTCCTCAACTTTCCACGCGTCTTTGCGGCAGCCGGACAGTCAGGAACTGCGCTAGAGATTAACGCGGGCTGGCCCCGCCTGGACCTGGACGATTTGCGCTCGCGCGCCGCAATCGATGCTGGTGTTCTTCTCTCTATCAACACCGATGCGCACAGTCCCGAAGGACTCTGCGCGATAGACCTCGGCCTGTCTACGGCTCGCCGCGGGTGGGTGACACCCGCTCATGTCGTCAATTGCCTCAGACTGAAAGAGTTGAGGCAGTTTCTGATGCGGAAACGATGATGCCGGTTTCCCTGCTTTTTTGGGTCTTTTGTCCCGGGGCCACGAACTGCGACGCGGGATGTCCGGGCGGTTTTGTTGACGCGGCTTCTACGCTAGAATCACGCGATCCGCAAACCAAGGAGACCGCTTATGCAGTTTCGGCCTCTGGGCAAATCCGGCATCAACGCTTCAGTTGTCGCGCTCGGTACGTGGGTTACCGGCGGCGGGACGGTCTGGGGTCAGGACAGTGACGACGCCGAGTCGATCCGCACGATTGAGGCCGCGCTTGATTCCGGCATCAATTTCATTGATACCGCGCCCGCGTACGGTTTTGGCCGAGCCGAAAAGGTGATTGGCAAGGCCATCAAGCATCGGCGCGATCAGGTTATTCTGGCCACCAAGTGTGGTCTGTTGTTCAGCGGTGAGCCGGGCGTCGACCATTTCTTCCTCGATGGCCACCTGCTTCGTCGGAATCTCCATCCCGAAAGCATCCGCAAGGAGCTTGAAGGCAGCCTTCGCCGCCTTTGCACCGACTACGTCGACCTCTACCAGACGCATTGGCCCAGCATCGAGCCTGAAAGAACGCCGATTGCCGACCAGATGGAATGCCTGATGCGGCTCAAGGACGAAGGGAAGATCCGCGCGATCGGCGTCTGCAACGTGACGCTTGATGAATTGAGGGAGAATGCCGCTCGAGGCGATGTTGCCAGCGTGCAGTTGCGATTCAGCCTCCTCTGGCGCGATATCGAGAAGGAAGTCTTGCCGTATTGCGAAACGCAGAATATCGCGGTTCTGGCCTATCAGCCGCTGGAGCAGGGTTTGCTTACGGGGAAGGTGACAATGGATCGGACGTTCAACAAGGGCGATATCCGCAGCCACGAGGGTTGGAATCCGTGGTTCAAGCCCGAGAACCGCCAGCGTGTGCTCCACATGTTGCAGGGCTGGAATGCCCTGGCCGACAAGTACAAATGCACCGTCGCGCAATTGGTGATCGCAGCCACTGCGATGGAGCCTGGCTGCAGTCACGTCCTCTGCGGCGCCCGCCACCGGGAGCAGGCTTTGGAGAATGCCGCTGCCGGCTCGCTGAGCCTTCGGCAGGAGGACTTCGTGAGGATTCAGGAGGAGTCCAGGGCGCTATTCGCAACTCGTGAATAGTCAACCGTGTTTCGGGGTTGCCCAAGCCAGACTGAAGAAGACATGCTGACCAAGAGAATCATTCCGTGTCTGGACGTCGATCGTGGCCGGGTGGTGAAGGGAGTGAAGTTCTTCGATCACGTGGATGCCGGCGATCCCGTTGAGCAGGCCCGCCGATACCAGGATGAAGGCGCTGACGAACTCGTCTTCTATGACATCACCGCCAGCCACGAAGGCCGTGAGATCATGGCCGACCTTGTGCGTCGCGTGATGGAGCATGTTTTCATGCCCCTGACCGTCGGGGGGGGGATTCGGACTCTCGACGATGCCACTTGCTTGATCCAGGCGGGTGCCGAGAAAGTCAGCCTCAACTCTGCGGCAGTCAAGCGGCCGCAACTCATCGGCGAGGTTTCCCGCAAGTTCGGCAGATGCGCCACCGTTCTTGGCCTCGATGCCAACCGAGTGACGAAGAACGGGGTGGAGAAATGGGAGGTCTTCGTGAACGGGGGACGGGTTGCCACCGGAATTGACGTTCTCGAATGGTCGAAGCAAGCGGAGGCGTTGGGCGCCGGCGAAATCGTGTTGAACGTCATGAACGCGGACGGCACGACCGGAGGATATGACCTGGAGATGACCGCGGCTGTCAGCGATGCGGTGAAGATTCCGGTGGTGGCCAGTGGTGGTGCGGGTGGACCGGAACACATGCTGAGTGTTTTGACGACAGGCCACGCTGACGCGGCCCTGGCAGCCAGCATCTTCCACTTTGGCACCTATTCGATTGGCCAAGTCAAGCAATTCCTGCACGACCATGGCGTGCCTGTACGGATCACTTAGTACCATTGCCCGTCATGGCAGCGGAACGCGCATGAGCGGCTTGGATGCGGAGCCGGTCAGGATTGCGGCGCAGATTTGGGCGATTGATTCACGGCTCCCCGGCCACAAGAACTGCCGGGGGAACGAGTTACTCGAGACCCACCGAAACGCATCGTGCTCGTCGTTCATTTTGACTTCTGCGTCTGGCGCAACGATGGCGGCGAAGGTGACGCTATGCCAGAGCGCGTCCTGGTCAGGAACATAGAAACTGCCGATACGATCGAGGCAGTAGAGTTCGGCCGGTGCCAGTAACGTCTACTCCCGCAACTCGCGGATGGCCGCCGCCACCGCTGTCTCGCCGGCCTCAATCCGGCCGGCCACCGTGTGCCAGATTCCCGCCAAGTACCGCCCGGGCGAGCGGTGAAGCTGCAGGAGTGCATGTGAGTCGGCCGCTGATCGGACGACGAAGCACTCGATCATGTCGTATCGGATGTTCATGACTGGCGGCGCCTGGCTGCGATTCCGCCCGCCGATCGGTTTTTCGCGGGCCGATGCGTGCCCATTATCGGAAAAGCTGTGGCGCGAACTCGTTAAGATACTGTTGCCAGTTGATCCAGGTGTGCCCGCCTGAGGTCTCCTTGAAAACGGGCGAAAATCCGTGTTTCTTGAGCATCTCCACCGTTTGGCGAGTCTGGTTGATCAGGAAGTCCTGCGAACCGGTGGCAAACCACAGGAGCTTCAGGCCTGCTTTGGCCGTTGCGTCATCCAAGATGGCCTGGTTTTCCTTTTCCCAGTCGGCGAAGTTGCGGAAAAGCAGACCGGAACTGTAGACGCCTACGTAGGCGAAGTCCTTGAGGTTTGGCAGAGCAATGCTGAGCGTCTGCGCACCGCCCATGGAGAGGCCGGCGATGGCGCGGTTAGGCCGATCGGTCAGGACGCGGTAATTCTTCTCAATATACGGGCGTATGTCCTTAAGAAAGTCCTGTTCGAAAGCGTTGGCCCCCAGGTTGGGACGGCCATCGGTCGACGGGGTGCCGAAGGCAAACGGGCCGGTATGCCCCGCCGGCATTACAACAATCATGGGCTTGGCTTTTCCGGCGGCAATCAGGTTGTCCAGGATGAAGTTGGCGCGTCCAACCGAGGTCCAGGAGTCGTCGCAGTCGCCGGCTCCGTGAAGCAGGTAGAAGACCGGGTACTTTTCCTGGCCGGCTTCGTACCCTGGCGGTGTGTAGACGTGCATGCGGCGGGTACGGTTGAGGGTGGAGGAACGGTAGTGGATGGCGGCCACCGCGCCGTGGGGAACGTCGGTCGTATCCATGAAGTTGGAACCGGGAACGTGAACGACGCTCCAGACGTTGCCGTTGGACTCGCTGACCGAAGCGTTGCGGGGATCGACCACGGAAACGCCGTCGACGTTGAAGGTGTAACGATACGTTCCCGGGTCTACCGGGCCGATGGTCAGGGTCCAGATGCTGTTGTCGCCTTTCGTAAACGCTCTCGGCTGGCGCGGGTCCCCTGGCAGATCGCTCGAATTCAGCCGCACTGCTTCGGCCTTGGCGGCCAGGATCCGGAACGTCACCTGCCGATCGGCCTTTACCTCCGGCGACACGACGGCAGGCGGACGAGCCGGGCGAGTCGCCTGGGCGTTGAGCTTGGGGACGGCGGCGAAGGTGAACAACATGACGACCAGCACTGACACGAACCGGGACATTGATGAGTGACTCATCTCGGGCCTCCACTTGTGTTAGGGGACGTCTCAGAAGTCTGTGAAGCACACAGGCGCTTCGGCTGTCGGCGTCCGGCCACCGGACGTGCCAATGCTCCCGCGATCCGGGCCAGACGATAAACCAAGGCATCTACCTCATTCGGAGCGAATAAGTTCAGGAGGCGGTCCTGCAGCGGCTTGATCGCCGCCGACAGCCTGGTGTAGGTCCGGCGACCCTTGAGGGTTATCGTGACGTGGCGAGCTCGCCCGTCCTCCGGATGGGTCGCGCGCCGGACGAGACCCCGTTGTTCCAGAAGGACCAACATCGAGCGGATCGTATTCGGATCTGACGAGGCGAGTCGGACGAGTTGTTGTTGGGTGATGCCGTCGCGGTTGACGAGCGCATTCAAGAGGACGAACTGGTCTGCGGTGACCGAGAACCTCGAAAGGTGCGCGTTGGTCTGGCGGTGCATGGCGAGATAGGCCGCCCGGAGGGACAACGCGATGTCATGGCCAGTGAGCATGCGGGGTCCGGATGGATTATTACGTATACGTAATGATTGTGGAATGTCAACCCACGTGCGCCAAACCGCATTGTGATTCTGCTTTGCGGAGAGGTTCTGGTTCTGTCAGACTTCGGGATCTGGGGCCAGATCACGTGGCATCGCGGATCGCCTGATGCCCGATGTCCTTCCGAAAATGCATGCCATCGAAGTGGATCTTTCCCATCGCGTGGTAGGCTCGGCGCTGGGCCTCCGCGATCGTCTGGCCCAGCGCGGTGACCGCCAGCACACGGCCGCCGTCGGTCACGGTCTGGCCGTCCTTGAGTTTGGTCCCGGCGTGGAAGACTTTGATGTCGGGGAGCGAGTCGGCACTGTCGATGCCTGTAATGGGGAGGCCGGTCCTATAATGGCCGGGATAGCCGGGGCTGGTGGCGACGACGCAGAGGGCGGGGCGGGGGTCCCACTTCAGTGTGATCTTGTCCAGGCGGCCTTCGGCGACGGCGAGGAGGACCTCGAGGAGGTCGGACTGGAGACGCATCATGAGGGGTTGTGTTTCGGGGTCGCCGAAGCGGCAGTTGAACTCGAGTACGCGAGGGCCTGAGGGTGTGAGCATGAGGCCGGCGTAGAGGACACCGGAGTAGTCGATGCCGTCGCGTCGGAGTCCATCGACCGCGGGGACGAGGACTTCCCGTTCGATCTGGGAGAGGATGGTGGGTGAGACGACCGGTGTGGGGGAGTAGGCGCCCATGCCGCCGGTCATGGGACCGGTGTCGCCGTCTTCGACGGGTTTGTGGTCTTGGGAGGTTTCCAGGACGTAGATGGCGGTTTTGTCGACGAGCGCGAGGATGGAAACTTCGGGGCCGGTGAGCTTCTCCTCGATGACGATGCGGGAGCCGGCGGCGCCGAAGGCGCGTTTGCGCATGATGGTGTCGATGGCGTCGAGTGCGTCGGAAGTGCGGTAGCAGACGGTGACGCCTTTGCCCTTGGCAAGGCCTGTGGCCTTGATGACGCAGGATCCGCCGCGGAGGCTGACGTATTCGGAGGCGGCGTCCGGGTCGGTAAACGAGCGGGCTTCGGCAGTGGGGATAGCCTGTCGGCGCATGAGTTCCTTGGCGAACCACTTGTCGGCTTCGACTTGTGCGGCTTCTTTCGAGGGGCCGAAGACGGGGATGTTGAGTGAGCGGACGAAATCGGCGAGGCCGGCGGCGAGTGGGTCTTCGGGGCCGATGACGACGAAGTTGACAGCGTTGGCCTTAATGAACATGGCGACGTCGGGGAAGTTCAGGGGGTTCAGGGTGACGTTTTCGGCGAACTGTGCGGTGCCGGCGTTGCCCGGAGCGACGAAGAGTGCGGTGGTGCGGGGCGACTCGGCGATTTTCCAGGCCAAGGCGTGTTCACGGCCGCCAGAACCGATCAGCAGAACCTTCATATGCAGGTATCCTCTGTTGTGAAGTGGGGTAGGATAGCAGAGGAAGGGGCTACTTGGAACGGGAAGGTGTAATAGGGGGTGGTGAAAACAGGGCAATCGCTTTTGTTCCGGCGGCGGCGATATTACAGTATCTTGCGCCTTGC
>CAYVKG010000166.1:0-6235 GCA_964451955.1 uncultured Tepidisphaeraceae bacterium | reverse complement strand
TTACGACTCCCACCCTTCCCCAAACGCTGTCTCCCCCCGAAACGCCCTCCAGCCGGAGCAGGCCCACCCGCTTCTGCATCCTGACCCTTGCTGGTATGCTCCAGCACCAGGTCAACGGGACCCATGCAAGCGTCGATCGCCTCGGCCTGTTTGCCCAATCAAGACCATGCACATTCTCTACGTCCATCAGAACTTCCCCGCCCAGTTCGGACATATCGCCCGGCATCTCGTCCGAAACCTCGGCTGGAAATGCTCCTTCGCCAGCGAAACACCCGCCGGCTTTGTCGACGGCATCGAAAAAATCAACTACAAACTCGCCGGCGGCGCCACCAAACAGAATCACTACTGCTCCCGAACCTTCGAAAACACCGTCTGGCATTGCGACGCCGTCTATCGCGCCGTCAAGGCCAATCCTTCGCTTCAACCTGACCTCATCGTCGGGCATAGCGGCTTCGGCAGCACCCTCTTCCTACGCGATCTCTTTCCCGACGTCCCCCTCATCAATTTCTTCGAATACTTCTATCACGCTCGCGACCCCCTCAGCGATATGGACTTCCGCAAAGACCTCGGCTGGGAGGTCCCCGAAATGAACTACCTCAGGTCCTATTGCCGAAACGCAATGATCCTCCTCGACCTCCACTACTGCGACGCCGGTTACGTCCCCACACAGTTCCAACGATCCCGCTTCCCCACCGAATATGCCAACAAACTCCAAGTCGTCTTCGATGGCGTCGATCGCTCCGTCTACCACGGCCACAACGACCAGCTCCGCCCCCCTCTCGACAAACGCACAACCCGCTCCATCGCCGGCCTCAACGTCCCCCCCGATACTCGCGTCGTCACCTACGTCAGCCGTGGCTTCGAATCCATGCGCGGCTTCGATATCTTCATGCGATCCGCTAAACTCATCTCCCGACATCTACCCAATGTCATCTTCCTCATCGTCGGCACCGACCGCATCGCCTACGGCGGCGACGAAAACTACCTCCGCGGCCACAAAAGCTTCAAGGATTGGGTCCTCGCCCAGGACAACTACGACCCCTCCCAGTTCATCTTCACCGGCCGCGTGCCCCCAGCCCAACTCGCCCAGATCCTCGCCGCCACCGACCTCCATATCTACCTCACCGTCCCCTTTGTCCTCTCCTGGAGCATGATGGACGCCATGAGCTGCGGCGCCGTCGTCCTCGGCTCGCGAACCCCACCCGTCCAGGAAATGATCCAGGACGGCAAGAACGGCCTCCTGGCCGACTTCTTCAGCCCCGAAGATTTCGCCGACAAGGCCGTCGCCGTCCTCAAAGACCCCGCCCAATACCGCCCCCTCGGACAGGCCGCCGAACAGATGATCCTCCAGCACTACAGCCTCGAAGCCGTACTCCCAAAAATGCTCGACCTCTACAACCGCGCCATCAACAACAAACCGAAATCCGCTCCACGCCCCCCTCGACCCGCCGCTCCCCTTCTGCCCCCCACGCCCTCTCCATTCCGCGCCTGACACGCTCCCCTCATTCCAGCGACGGGGTCGCGACCCCACCCCGCAACTGCAGTTCTCCCCCCTCTCTCTCGTACACGCCGTAGAACATCGACGCGCAATCAAGCCACAACGTGATCCGATGAAACTCCTCCTCCGAAAGCGACACCCCGTAATGGCCTTTCTCCAGAATCCCCAACAGCTTCGACGCCCGCGCCCCGAACTGCCCCGGATACGTCCGCAGATTCTGCCCATAATCAACAAATGCGTACTTGCCCACCAGACTGTTGTACGACGCAAACCATTTGTTCTCGATCGGCTCACGCGCCAGGTTGATCGCTTTCTTCTCCTCATGACACGAAACACATTTCCGATCCAGCACCCCCTGAACCAGCCGCGGATAGCTGAATGGATTCGACCCGTCCACGTCCGACCTCAGCCGCGACGGGGAGCGAAGCAACGCCAGCGGAACACTTTTGGACGCCGTGGGGCTTCGGTGCCTGGGCTCGTGGCATCCGGCGCAGACCAGTCGCTCGCCCTCGTGAAGATACGTCGCCGACCGCATCGACTGCACCGCAAGCCCTCGTTCATCGATGGCCTGAAAAAACAACTCCCGGTTCGCAGGCACCACGAAATTCGCGCTGCCGTCCTCCTCAACGGGAACCGTTCCCAACACGTTGCGACAGGGCACAACACTGTCCCCCGCCAGCGCCACACGCAAACCCGTCTCGTGCGGCGGCCGACCGGAAGGCACACTCATCGGCAAAACCTGAAGCACACGAATCGCCTTGATTCTCGTCCCCTTCGGCCACGGCAGAAGACTCTCGTACACATTGACCACCGCCAGCGTCGCCTCCCCCGGTTTCTGCCCCGGCGTGAACTGCCCCGGCTGCTCCGTGCCCGGCGCATTCCGGGCCGGATGGGCCATCACGGGGGACAATGCCGGCATCGGCCGGGCTCGCAAAGGCATCGGGCTCTGGCAGGCTATATCGCCGTCGCGATAGATGAGCTCCTTGTTCCCGAAGCTGTCCACAAGATAAATCGCGTAATCATCCGCGCGCGTCCCGACATGCCGGGCCGCACTGTACACACAGAGATGGAAATCCTCACTCAGGGGCCACGGAGAGCCGTACGCCTCAAAACCGCCTTGCGATTCCGGAAACCCCACGTCAGGGGTCAGACGCCGCACCGGCGACATCGCGTCATCGTCCGGCTTCTGCGGGTCCACCAGCACCAGCGAGCCAAACGCCTGCGCGTGATGCGGGGCGGCCGTCGCCACAAACCGATTCGACCCCGGAATGGCCCGGCAATCAAGCTCCATGTCCGGCCGAGCATTGCGCGGCGCAAAATTCCCGTGTACCGCGCGGCTGTCGCGCCCGTCCAGCGTCGTGATCCACGGATGATGTGCGGTGCACCCAAACCGATCGACATAGTCCCATCGCGTGTACAAAATCCGCCCGTCGTTCGTCACCGACGGATGCCACTCGTTCGTCTCGTGGGGCGAGAGACCCGTAATATCCGAACCATCCGCGGCCATGTCGTACAGCGTGTACGTCGGGCAGGTTCGACCGCAGCGCAGATACCCGCCCCGCCGTTCCGTTATGAACGCAATCCGCCCGTTCGGCAGAAAACACGGGTCAAAGTCGTTCCACGTCCCATCCGTCAGCATCGTCAAACCGGAACCATCCTCGCCGCATTGGAAAATGTGGTAGCAGCGACCCTCCGCCCAATGCCCTTTAAGCGAATTGGTATGGTGGCGGTGCTTCGTGTCGCCCTGGCACTCGACATAGGCAAACGCGATGGTTTTTCCATCGTACGACACGTCGGGCGAGAGAAACGACCCGCCCACCGTCGTCTCGCCGTGCTGATTACCTTCGCCATCAAACGAGATATTCCAGCGACGGTTGGGTCCGCCCGAGAGGATCTGGCCTTTCAGCCGGCCGTTGGAGACCGGGGAGTTGGCCAGCAGATCACGAAGTTCCGGCGAATTCGAGAACGGCTTCGACAAAACGTAGACCCCCCCTCCGGGACGCTGTGCCATCCCATAGTACTGGTCGCACATGTGGTCCATCAGGGCGCGATGTCGCTTGATCAACAGAATCCGATCAAAATCGAGAAGCGGATTCCGAAAAGCAATCCGGCGACGAACCTGGCAGACCTCGACGAAAAGGCCGTACCGAACGTCGGCGTCGGCAATCGGGGTCTGGGCACTGGCGGACGAAAGCCGGGCGAGTTCGTTGCTGAAACCGGCTGCGTCGGACGAGGAAAGAAAGGGTTTGAGGTGCTCAAAAAGGGCAACCGTTCGGCGAACTGCCACATCGGTTGGATCGCGATCGGTCTTCAGAATCAGAGCATCCTGACGGAAAGCCTCCGAGGCCACGCGGTCGAAGTGGGAACGGTTCCGGAGGTCATATTGAATGGTCTGGTGTTGGCGCCGAATTTCTGCGGAAAGATCAGGCTGAGCGGCGACGCGCGCCGCAAGCAGAAACAACGCGCAGAACGGGGCAACTCGCAATATCGCCGGGCGTCTCATGCGGATGCGTACCTCCTGAGAGAGTC
Organism: uncultured Tepidisphaeraceae bacterium; assembly: GCA_964451955.1. Lineage (GTDB taxonomy): Bacteria > Planctomycetota > Phycisphaerae > Tepidisphaerales > Tepidisphaeraceae > JAPLNB01. Next base: position 2,208 of record CAYVKG010000166.1, on the reverse strand, counting down.
TGCTTCTCTATCTGCATACCGCGAGAGGAACGCGCGGTTGAGGTTGGCCCGGGCCGAATTGCTGAACACCGGAGCATACCGCCCAGCAATGTCAGCCGCCGAGGGGGAACTGGCAACGCCTGGCGACATGCCTAAGATTGACCCAATGGCTTGGCCAACCCGATCCAGCCTCCGCCGCTACCTGGAATATCGCAAGAATTATCGCGAGCGCGCCAGGCGTGGCGACCTGAAGCACGAATACAGCACGCTCACCGGCCCGGTCAAGTCGAACAGACGTTCCCGGTCCTTCTTCCCCCTCCTGGCCTCGTTCCTTTCGCTCCTGCACGGCCACCGACTCACGCTGGGCTTGGCGCTCCTCACGCTTTCCATCTCCACGCTGCTCGGCCTGCTTCCGCTCTATGGAAGCAAGCTCGTCGTGGACAACGTCCTGGACAGCAAGCCGCTGCCCGCAGCAATGGCAAGACTCCATCTGCCCGCAAACCCCCGTTCGCTGCTGGCGATCGTCGGCCTGTTGATGATCCTCCTGACCCTCGCATCCATCCTCTTGTCCGTTTGGGGACGATGGCAAACCACGCGCATCAGCAAACGAGTACAAACCTCCTACCGGCGACGCGTCTTCGACCACGCCGTCAGGCTGCCGCTCCATCGCGTCTACGAGATCAAGTCCGGAGGCGTGGCCTCGATTCTTCGCGAGGATGCCGGAGGCGTCGGCGATCTGGTCTTTTCGATGATCTACAACCCGTGGCGCGCCATCGTCCAGCTCTCCGGCTCGCTATTCGTGCTGGCTTTCGTCAACTGGAAGCTGCTGGTCGGCGCAATCCTCCTGCTCCCGACGGTCTGGATCACCCATCGAACGTGGATCGGCCGCATTCGCCCGCTCTTCCGCGACATCCGCTCCTCACGGCAGACCATCGACGCACACGCAACGGAATCCTTTGGAGGCATGCGAATCGTCCGCGCGTTCGGCCGACAACAGGCCGAGTCCGCCGCGTTCACCGCCAGCAATCACTTCATGGCCCGCCAGGAACTTCACGCCTGGTGGTGGATGCGGGGTATCGACATCGCCTGGTCCATTCTGATTCCGCTCGCTTCAGCACTTCTTCTCTGGTTCGGCGGATCGAAAGTCCTCCACGACCAGGCCCTGGTTCGCCAAGGTCTACTCGATGTGCGGGCGGCGTTCACCACGGGCGATCTCGTGCTCTTTCTGGCGTATCTCACCGCCCTGCTCGGACCGATCGCGACGCTCGCGGAGTCGGCCACCAGCCTGCAGAATCAGCTGGCCGGTCTCGACCGAACGCTCGACCTGATTGCCGAACCGACCGAGTTCTCCGGCCACAGCGCAACCACGCGACTTGTCCGCTCCAAGGTCCGTGGCGACATCACGATTGACCAGGTCTCTTTCGCCTATCCAACATCGAAGGGCGACCATGAGACCTCCAAGCACGCCGGCCGGTCCGTCGTGCTCCACGACATCACGATCGACGTTGCGGCCGGGCAGGTCATCGCCCTCGTCGGACCCTCGGGCGCGGGCAAGACCACCCTCTGCAATCTCATCGCCCGCTTCTATGACCCCACCTCCGGCCGCATTCTTGTTGACGGACAGGATCTCCGACAGATCGACGTCCGCTCCTATCGCCGGCTGCTGGGCATCGTCGAGCAGGACACGTTCCTGTTTGATGGAACGGTCGCTCAGAACATCGCGTATGGCCGGCGAAACGCCGCCGCCACCGAGATCGTCGCCGCCGCTCAACGCGCCAACGCACACCAGTTTATCACCGATCTTGACGACGGCTATGAAACCCTCATCGGCGAGCGCGGCGTTAAGCTATCCGGGGGACAGCGTCAACGCCTCACCATCGCCCGCGCACTCCTGGCCGACCCCCGCATTCTCATCCTCGACGAGGCAACATCCAATCTGGATACGGAATCCGAACGCCTCATTCAATCAAGCCTCTCGGAACTCATGGCGGGTCGAACCTGCTTCGTCATCGCCCACCGGCTCTCCACGATCCGCAACGCCGACGTGATCGTCGTCATCGAGCAGGGTCGAGTCATCGAGAAAGGCTCTCACGACGAGTTGATGGCACAATCCAGCCGCTATCGGTTCATGGTCGAATTGCAGACTCAGAGTCCCGTCCTCCGCTGACCGGCAGGTCATCGCGGGATTTCCGCCTTCTCCAGAATCACGTTGTTCTGCCTGGCGTTGCG
>CAYVKG010000165.1:0-6262 GCA_964451955.1 uncultured Tepidisphaeraceae bacterium | reverse complement strand
TCGTCACCGCCCCTCGTTCCGTCCACGAAGAAATCGGCGGGCCCATCGACTGATCTCTTCTTCCCCCTGTCTTCTCCGGGGCGGTCCTCAGACCGCCCCTTCTTCTTGCGCTTGCGGTATAACTGCCAATATGAACTACCAACTCGGTATCATCGGCGCCGGAAATATGGCAGAAGCAATCGTCCGCGGAGCAATCCGGGCAAATGTCCTAACCCCCAACCAGATCATCGTCTCAGACCCCTCCCCACAACGACGTGATCTCTTCCAGAACCAACTCCACATCCGCGCAGTCGCCGAAAATGCCACCGCCTCTGCCCAATCCAAAACCATCCTCCTCAGCATCAAACCACAGATAATGCCCGACGCCCTCCCCGCCATCGGGCAGGCAATGAACCCCAACACACTCGTAATCTCCATCATGGCCGGCATCTCCTCCGACAAAATCGAACTGGCACTCGGTACCGCAACACCGTGGCGAGTCGTCCGAACCATGCCCAACACCCCTATGCTCATCGGCGAAGGCATGGCCGTCATCTCAAAAGGAAAAAACGCCACCGCAGACGACCTCGCCACAACCCGCACACTCTTCCAAGCCGCCGCCACCGTCATCGAATTGCCCGAAGCCATGATGGATGCGGTTACCGCGATCAGCGGGTCCGGACCCGCTTACTTCTTCCTCCTCACCGAGAAAATTATCGACGCCGGCATCCAAATGGGATTCACCCGCCAGCAGGCACATCTCCTCGCCACCCGCACCGCCGCCGGTGCCGCCAAAATGATGCTGAACTCCAACGACTCCCCGGCAGAACTTCGAAAAAAAGTCACCAGCCCCAATGGAACTACCCAGGCGGCCATCGAAATCATGCAGCAACAAAATATGCCGGAAACCATCGTCGCGGCCGTACAACGCGCTGCCGACAGGAGCCGCGAATTGGGAATGTAGCCCCCTCCCTCCACCACGCTGCCACCCAACCCCAATCCGGCCCCTCTCACAACCGCCCCAACTACCCCGGCATCACCCGCACACGCCGACCTTCCACCCGCAAACGACCCTCCTGAAACAGCCGAATCGCCTCCGGGTACGCCGCCTTCTCCTCCTCGAATACCCTCGCCGCCAACGCATCGGGAGTGTCATCCTCCAATACCGCGCAACTCCGCTGCACGATGATCGGACCACTGTCATAATTGTTGTCAACAAAGTGAACCGTACACCCCGAGACCTTGCACCCGTGAGCCAGCACCGCCTCATGCACGTGATGCCCGAACATCCCCTTCCCCCCAAAACTCGGCAGCAACGCCGGGTGAATGTTCATCGTCCGGCCAAGGTACCTCTCAGGAATCGCCAGAAGACTCAGCCAACCTCCCAAACAAACCAGATCCACCACCCCTTCGTCTATCCGCTCGAAGATCGCCTCGCTAAAGGCGACCGTCGTATCGAATCGCCTGCGCTCAATAACGTAATGCGATATCCCCGCCGCCTCCGCTCTCTCGATCGCCCTGATGCCCGGACGCGACCCAATCACCAGCTTCAACTCCGCCTCCAGCTCCCCCAACGCAATCTTGTCTATCAGATTCTGCAGCGTCGTCCCCCCACCGGACGCCAAAACAGCAAGCTTGATCGGGAAAAGAGCCATTCTTCCCTCGAATGCACCGCAAATCATAAACCCCCTCACACCCTGCCGGCTCGCACCGCCGCAGCGTCCCGGACGCTCAAGTCCGGATACTCCGCGTCCGACCCAACGTCCGGACGACGCTTCCAACTCCGGGCACACGCCTTATAGTCGTTTCGACGATCAACAACCTTCACGCCCGCGCCCGACCCCTCAACCTTCTCAAATGAGTAATAACCCGCCCCCACAATGTCCTCCAGGTCCGCCCCATACGGCTCAATGCGGGCTCGCGTCGCATCATCCACTTGATACACAACTTCCGCCTCGATCGCTTTGTTCAGGCCCTTCTCCTTCTTCAGCCCGTCCAGTTGCAGCAACGCCTGATCACGCAAACCCATCAGCAACTTCCATTCCTCTCGCTGAGCATCAGAAATCGCCCCCCCATTGGCTTTCGGTAATAACGCCAAATGCACGCTCGCTAAGCCCGCGTCCTCAGCAGCTTTGTGCTGAATCTGCTCCCACGCCTCGTCCGCCGTGAATACAAGCATCGGCGCCAATAGCTTCGTGAGCACAACCACCATCCGGTACATCACCGTCTGGCATCGCCGACGCAACGGCGAGTTCGGCATCTCGCAATACAGCCGATCCTTCATCGCGTTCCCGTACACCGCACTGATCTGCACCGCACAAAAATCGTGCAGCAGACGAAATGCCCGATGCAACTGATAGTGATCGTACGCCTCCCTCACCTCCACGATCAGCTGATCCAGTTCCGCCATCGCCCAGCCGTCCAGCGACTTCCACGGAATCTCCTTCGCATCCGCCGCCGGATCAAAATCATATAAATTCGACAGAAGATACCGCAGCGTGTTCCGAATCTTCCGGTACTTGTCCCCAAACTCCTGAATCACTTTCGGGCTCGTCGGAATGTCGTTCTGGTAATCCACCGAACAACACCACAAACGCAGCAGGTCCGCCCCGTGCTTGTTGATCTCCTGCATCGCCGTCACATATTCCTTGTCGCTCTTCGATACCTTCGTTCCGTCAGGCTTCACCACAAAACCGTGCGTGAGAACCTGCCTGAACGGCGGCTCCCCCGTAACGCCCAGACTCGGCAACAGCGACAACTGAAACCAGCCCCGGTGCTGATCCGAGCCCTCAAGGTACATGTCGCACGGAAACTTCAGGCAATCGCGGTGCCGCAAAACCGCGTTCCACGAACTTCCCGACTCAAACCAGACATCAAATATGTCCTTCTCCTTCCGCAGCTTCTCCTTCGGAAAATCCGAACCCGGATCGTAATCGCCCAAAAGCTCCGCCGGCGAATCGGTGAACCACGCCCCGGACCCTCTCTCCCCAAACCGCTTCGCCACCGCTCGCACCGAACCTGCCGTCAGAAGCACCTGCCCCTTCTCATTGTAAAACACCGGAATCGGAAGCCCCCACGCACGCTGCCGCGAAATACACCAGTCCGGTCGAGATTCAAGCATCCCCGTGATCCGCGCACGACCCCAGTCCGGAATCATCTCAATCCCCTCCGTCACCGCCGCCAACGCACGCTCTCGCAACGACCGCGGCGATCCCCCCTCGCCCAACATCGCATATCGCTTGTCAACCGCCACAAACCACTGCTCCGTCGCTCGCAGTATCACCGGCTTCTTGCTTCGCCAGTCATGCGGGTAACTGTGCGTGATCTTCGCCTCATCAAAAAGAACCCCCAGCTCGCGCAGCTTGTTGATGATCACCACATTCGCGTCAAATACCATCATCCCCCGAAGATACTCCGGAACCGTGTCGTCAAAACGGCCATTGTGCAGTACCGGGCAATAAACCTCCAGACCATTCGTGATGCCCGTCGCATAGTCGTCCTCCCCGTGCCCGGGAGCTGTGTGCACCAGCCCCGTGCCATCCGTCGTCGTCACATACAACGCGGGAAGAATCCGCCCCCTGCGAGCAATGAACGGATGCCGGTACTCAACCTGCGACTCCACTAACGCCTGCCCCTTCGTCGTCCCGAGAACCTCATAACTCTCCACCCCGCGACGACCTTCAAAAACCGCCCTCACCAGATCCGCTGCGGCCACCCCAAGACGAACCTCCCCACCTCGCTTATACCGCACCAAGGCATATGTAACATCAGGATGAACCGCAATCGCAAGGTTGCCAGGCAATGTCCATGGCGTCGTCGTCCAAACCACAAAAAAAACGTCGCCACTCGACTCCCCAAATAACGAGCACACCTTCACCGAATCGGCGGCCGGAAATTCCACGAAAATACTCGTGTCCTCCACGTCCTTATACTCCAACTCCGCATCCGCCAACGCCGTCTGATTCGAGATCGACCACGGAACCGGTTTCAACTTCTTGTAGACCAGTCCGTTCTCCACGAACTGCGCAAAAACCTCCAGCGTGCACGCTTCGTACTCGGGCGCCATCGTCAAATACGGCCGAGACCAGTCGCCCAGAATCCCCAGACGTTGAAACTGCTCCGATTGCACCTTCGCGTAGTGCTCCGCATACTTGTAGCACTCCTCACGCACCGCGGCCGTCGACATCTCACGCAGCTTCGGCCCTAGCTTCTCCTGAATCTTGTGCTCAATCGGTAGCCCATGACAGTCCCAACCCGGTACGTACGGCGTCCGATACCCCTCCATCGAGCGAAACCGAATCACCACGTCCTTCAGCGTCTTGTTGATCAGATGTCCGATGTGAATGTCCCCATTCGCAAACGGCGGTCCGTCATGCAAAACCCAACTCGGACAATCCCGCCGAGCTTCCATCAGCTTCTCATACAAACCCATCTGCTGCCACTTCGCTAGCCGAATCGGTTCGTTCTGTACAAGCTTCGCCTCCATCGCAAACGGCGTCTGCGGAAGATTCAACGTCTCTTTGTAACTCTTCTTGACTCTGTCTTCGCTCATGGGTTCTTGCCACTTGTTAGTTCTCAGTCTTGGCCACGTACTGTAGCGGAAGTCGCCGCCTCCGGCGAGATCTCCACCCCCTCGTCATGATGCAGCCGGATGCTCTTCCACCCGCCTCGCCTGAAACGAAATAGAAGATACAATCCCAGCAACGCCCCGAAAACCGTCGCCAGCGTCCACGGCCCGCTTATCCCGTACTGCGGGGCGTACCGCGCACAAACCATCCCTCCGCCCACAACAATCGTCCACACCAGAACCGCCTGAACCGCCGCCGGCACCAGCGTGTCACCCGCGCCCCGCAATGCCCCAACATACACAATGAACATCGCGTCAAATATCTGGTACGCCGCCGTGAATATCAGCATCACCGCGCCAATCCGAAGCACCTCCGGCCGGTCGCTGAACAACCTGATCAGATCGTGCCGGAAAACATAAAATGCAACCCCGCACCCCACCATGTAAATCGCGCACACCCCAAATCCCAAGTGCGCTCGCCGAGCGGCCAGATCATAACGCTTCATCCCAATATACTTGCCCACCAATGCCGTCACCGCGGCACCAACTCCGATCGCGGGCATGAAACTCACATGCATGTACGTGAATGCAAAACTGTTCGCGCTCAACGCCGCCGTTCCAAACCGCGCAATGATCACGTTCAAAAACACCGCCCACGCCACCACATCACAAATCAACTGAAAACCCGCCGGCAGCCCTATCCGCAACAGCGTCCTCATCAACTTCCAACGCAACCGCCAATCCAACGTGTTGAACGCCCGCACCATCGACCCCCTCGATACGTACGCCCCCATCACCAACAACTCCACCAACACACCCACGTTCGTTCCCCACGCCGCCCCGGCAACGCCCAGCGACGGGAAACCCCAATGTCCATAAATCAACACCCAGTTGCAGATCAAATTCACCACCACCCCCATCGCCGCCGCAACAAACACCACCATCGGCCGGTGAACCCCCATCAAAAACTGGCTCAACGCCGTCGCCCCTAGCTTCACCGAACCCGCTAACGCCAAAATCCGCAGATACTCGGCCTCCAGCCTCGCCATCTCCCCCTCGTGCGACATCTGCAAAAACAACGGCTCCGAAAACGGCCACAAAATCAGCCCCGCCAGCCCAAACACCAGCCCAAACCATAGCCCTTGCCACAAGTAACGCCCCGCCGATAACGGGTCCCGACGACCATAACTCTGGCTCGCAAGAGTGTTCACCACCAGCAGCACCCCAAAACCAAATCCGATCACACAAAAGAAAACTATCCCCGCCGTTCCCGCCGCCGCCGCATGCAGATCCCCAACGTACGCCAGCATCCACCGGTCCGCAAACTGCATCAGCGTGTACGACGCCATCTGCGCAACCGTCGGCACCGATAACAACAGCAGCTCCGCCAGCGGCCGATGCTCCCGGCTCCTCAAAAGATGCTCCGCATTCCCAACGTCCATGCTCATCGGCCAACGCCCAAAATGAAAAACCCCGAAGCCGTCGCTTCAGGGTCGAAGTTGATCACTCTCACAAGAATGCCCTCAAGCGCGACCGCCTCGTCGCCAGCGACGAATCGCAATCAAAATAACCGGCCAGTCACGCATGGGCTCGCCTCAGGCCAACATCATATCCCCACCCGGGCTCCTGTCAAACTCCCCAAAACCGCCTCAAATCCCTCAACCCGGGGGGGGGGGGGGGGGGGGGGGGGGGGGGGGGGGGGGGGGGGGGGGGGGG
>CAYVKG010000164.1:0-6329 GCA_964451955.1 uncultured Tepidisphaeraceae bacterium | reverse complement strand
CCACCCTCCGCCCTGGCTCCACATCCTCATTGCGCATTGCCGAGCCCACCATGGGCCCCCCATTCTCCCTCCCCTACCTTCCTTTTGCCAGCCTTTTCCTGCAATTCGCCCCCTCCCCTCTTCTCCCCTCACCTCCCTCCTGACCTTTTCAAATCGCCTGAAAATACCCCCGCCTTCCCAAACACCCACTTCACACATCCCCATGACCGGCCTACACTTCCCCATCCACCATGGCCAACCTCTCCTTCAACATCGACCCCGTCATTAACGGCCTCGCTCGCCTCACCGAACAACAGGCCCTCGAACTCTATCACGCCGCCACCCTCCACGACCTCGGCCAATGGGCCCATGCCGTCACCCAACGCCTCCACCCCGAACCCCACCGCACCTACGTCATCGACCGCAACATCAACTACACCAACGTCTGCACCGCCAAGTGCACCTTCTGTGCCTTCCGCCGCGATCACTCCCACCCCGACGCCTACACCCTCTCCAACGAAACCATCGGCCAAAAAATCCACGAACTCGTCTCCATCAACGGCACACAGGTCCTCATGCAGGGCGGCATGAACCCCAACCTCCCCATCTCCTACTACGAAAACCTCCTCCGCTATATCAAATCCAACTTCCCCACCATCCACATCCACGCCTTCTCACCCCCGGAATTCGTCGAATTCGAACGCTTCTTCAACCTCGACGTCCGCACCATCCTCCAACGCTTCCGCGCCGCTGGCCTCGACACCATCCCGGGCGGCGGCGGCGAAATCTTCGCCCCTCGCGTCCGAAATCGTATCGGCCTCGGAAAATGCTCCGCCGATGACTGGCTCCGCGTCATGCGCGTCGCCCACGAAGAAGGCATGTCCACCTCAGCCACCATGCTCATCGGACACATCGAATTCCTCTCCGAACGCATCTCCCACCTCGCCGCCCTACGCGACCTCCAGGACTATGCCCTCTCCCTCCGCCACGGACTCTCCGCCAGCCGCCTTGCCGAAATCAAATCCCGCCACCCCGCCGTCTTCGCAAAGTCCCCTAAACCCCAAAATCTAAACCCAAAACCCGGCTCCTACACCGCCTTCATCCACTGGCCCTTCCAACGCGAAAATACTCCCCTCGGCCGCGCCAAAGAATACGACCCCGACCTCCATGGCCCCTTCGACCACTCCACCCACCAAGACATCCTTAAAGGCCGCGTCGTCCGAACCGCCAGCGCTCACGAATACCTCCGCATCCTCGCCATCGCTCGCCTCTACCTCGATAACTTCCCCTCCCTCCAAGCCTCCTGGGTCACCATGGGACCCAAAATCGGACAACTCGCCCTCTTCTTCGGCGCCAACGACATGGGCTCCGTCATGATGGAGGAAAACGTCGTCTCCGCCGCAGGAACCACCTACAAACTCAACGAACGCGAAATCTGCCGCCTCATCCGCGATGCAGGCTACATCCCTGCGCAACGTGACCAGTACTACAACGTCCTCCGACTCCACTCCGGCCAAAACTCCCCAGACCTCCTCCCACTCCCCAATCCGCCCCTCCGCTCCCTCCCCAATAAAGACCACTCCCCCTCCACCCAACTCCCCATCCTCGGCGACCCCTGACATCAGTCCCTCGCCCCCAAATACTCCCGCCACCCCAACGCGATCTCCCCTACATGCTCATGCCCTCACCCCCTCCTGCCGCGATCACTCTTGTATTGGCGCAGAATCGTGCTATGCTCTCTTCCACAGATGTGCGGTGGCTGACGACGCAACAGCGACCGACCTTTGTTGTTCTGGGGTCAGTCGGGGTGATTTCCAACTCAACCGCGCGGCGCAGCCAAAATAGCCCAAGGGGTGCAGTCTGTGTTGCACGCATCGTGCCAACAACGGGAGAGCGTCTGCATGCCAGGCCCCTTCTTCCACCGTGGCGACATCAGACCAGAACACAAAGCCGCCTGGCAGGCGATGGTCCCGCACCGTCACTGTATCGACGGAATCCTCAGCGAAATCCTCCGAAATCCACCAGGCTACGCCAATATCAAAGCGCCTAGACGCAGCGGCAAAACCACCCTCGTACGACAACTCGTCCAATTTGTCGGAACCAACCACAAACACCTGCACCCGGCGGTCCTCCACTTGGGCCCCCTTGCCGCGGCAACCTCTGAAAGCGCGGTTGTCACCTATATCGATACCCAACTGAGCCAAATCCCCGGCCTCAAACACCAGGTCACCACCGCCTCGCCACTCGATTTCTATGTTCTGCCAAGCCTTCTGCACGATCTTCTTTACCGCCTCGGGAATAGAAAAACGCTCCTCCTCATCCTCGACGCCTTCGACTCGATGCCGGATCACCTTCAAGACGGCCTGCTGGCTACCTTACGCTCCATCCATAGCACCCGAGACCACACCCCGCTCGAACGGCTCGCCGTCGTCATCTGCACCACCCAGTCGCTCGAACAACGCCCCCATGAATTATCGGTTTCCCAATACGACATCGCCCGGGATGTCGAACTCCCCGACTGGGACAAAGCCTCCCTTGAACAGTTCCTGATAAGGTGCCGTAGCCACGGCGCAAGAGACTTCACACAATCCGCCATCGACTGCCTCTTCAATATGACCCTCGGCCAGGCCCGCACGATCCAGGTTGTGTGTGAGATCGCATGGCGCGAATCCCGTGACGCGCCGTGCGTTGACCTTCCGCACGTCCTTGAAGCCATCGCAAACGAATGCTCCATGCCAAACATCCCGCTCGGATCGTGGAGACAGTACTCCAAAGATGAGAAGCAGTTGCTCATTGACCTCCTCAAAGGCGAACGGGTATGCCTCCATGCGCGACACGCTGCCGCAAGTAATCTCCTCTGCCAAGGCGTTATAAAGCTCGACGACTATCGCAGGCCAGTATTCCGCTCACCACTCGTACAACTCCAGTGTGCCTCCGTCGCCGAGGTCAAGATCGGCGACGAGGATCTCGCCCCTATCGAAAAGCAGCTGATCGCGATTCCCCACGTCCGCGTCCTCGTGCTCAACCAACCCCTCAAATGCCAAGTCCTTGCCCACATCCGCCAAACAGGCGCTGTCACGTCGCAAACCGACTTCGTGGCCTCGGCAGTAACCGTCCTGCGCAATACACGGCCCAATGTCGATATGCACGCAATCCGTTTCTTCTATTCCCGGGAATTCCAAGTGCCATTCGCCGACGCCGCTAGCAGTGTGAGCGAGGCCGTGATATTCGGTGTTGCTGCCAAGATCTGGTACTCAGAACTCTGAACAGCCGCCGTTGGCAGCGAGTCTCGCTCGCCAGAGAATAGAGGTGACACTTCATGGAGATCACTGACGATTCATTGGTCCTCTGCATTCACATCGGGGCATCCAGCCTCCACGTAGGTATTGCCCAGGCCAACGGCCATGTCCTGCTGGCGCAGGAAATCCTCGAACCCACCGAGCAGAGAGCCCGCAAAGAATACAGCACCCTCGTCGATGAAACCGCCAGCTTGGTCGCCAAGGTCCTCAACGACGCACGCGATGACAATCTCCCCCTCTCACGCCTTGTCGGAACCGGCGTGGTCCTTCCCATGCCCGTCGACGCCGAAACCGGTATCCCCGGCCGGGCGCCCGCCGCCACACCCTTGACCGGCAGACCGCTCAAAAAAGACCTGCAGTCCCGCATCCAAACCTCCGCGGGCATCAATCTCCCCGTTTGGATCGAAAACGACGGCAACGGCGCATGCCTCGCTGAATGGTTCTTCGGCTTGGGCAACGGTCACCGCAACTTCATCACCATCATCCTCTGTACCGGCCTCGGGGCAGGCATGGTCCTCAATAACGACCTCTACCGTGGTCACAACAAAACCGCCGGAGAAGTCGGTCATATCATCGTACGACCGGAAGGCGCCGCCTGCGGCTGCGGCAGCAGGGGCTGCCTCGAGACCGTTGCCGCAGGCGGAGCCATGGTCAAGAAGACCCGTGCGCTCGGAATCCCCCTCGCCGCCAAGCCCAACCTCCACTACCGTGATCTCATCGATGCTGCCAGAAACGGCTCAAAAGAAGTCCTCTCCCTCTTTGCCACCATGGGAAAATACCTCGGCCTCGGTATCGCCAGCATCATCAATGTCCTCAACCCCTCCCGCGTTATCCTCTGCGGACAACTGCTCGACGCGCAGAACTTCTTCCTCCCCTCAGCCCAAAAAGAGCTCTCCAATCGCGTCTTCTCGGGTTTCGACTGCAACGTCCTCGTTTCCAGGTTCGCCAAACACGCCGAAATCCTCTCCGCTTTGAGCACATTCCTGTATTACCAAGGGAAACGACCATCATGACCGAACCAACCGCTCCTGTGCCTTTCCCGCCGTGCGCCGAGGTCGTGCTCCATTATTGGCGAAAACACCAACGCCTCCACGCCTCTCAAGACCTCACCGCCGATGAGTCCTTCCATCTCGCCTGGGACCCCAACCTCGATCCAAGTCTCCTCGTTCGCGAAATCCGCGCCAATTTCCCCCTTTTCCGCTACCTCTTCGACGACAATGTGTCCCTCACCGACATTGTCTCCATACTCTGCAAACGGCCCCCTCGCTCCGATATCCAAAACATCAACCCCTTTCTCAGACAGTTCTCCGCCGAAATCCTCGCCCGAATTCCACTCCAGGAAATCGCCCTCGTCGTTGACTCCAACTGCCGCGACGAGAATGTCACACACCTCGCCGATTTCCTCGAGTTCAACTCCGGAAGATACCTCGTCAATGCCGCCACTTGGTCGCGAGCTTATGACCAGGCACTCCAGGAAGAGTGGGATGAACACGCCGCCAAACAGCGACTCATCTCCCATCTCGCTGACTGCGCCTCACTCACTAATACCCGGCTTGATGACCCCCTCGGCCCTCAGCCCCTCACCATGCAGTGGTTCGACGCCGCCGCCATCGTCCCCCGACGTCAGTTCCTCGGCATCATCCTCGCCAAGGGCCAGGTTGACCCCGACCAGCAGATCGCCTGCATCTCGTCGCTGGCAACGAAATTCTCCTCCTATATCCTCGTTGTCGTCGTCCTCGGAGATGTCGAACTGCTCGGGTATCAGCTGCGAGCTCGAATCCCAAAAGACCAACTCGTTCTGCTCGACGAAAATGACCTGAAAAATGCCGCACTGAGCAAAGACCCCTCCGAAACACTACGCCTGCAGATCGCCAAACAGCTGCCCCTCGCCCTCATCTCCCCCTATAGCACCGCGGGCCCTGTCACCGGCGACATCTTCTTCGGCCGCGACCGCGAACTGCGGCGAATCCTCGAAGCCCCCGACTCCAATTTCTCCGTCCTTGGGGCCCGTAGAATCGGCAAAACCTCCTTGCTCAAAACCCTCCTCAAACTCGTCAACGAAAAAAACGCGCTCCCGGGTACTCGGGCCGTCTTCATCGATGCCACCATGCATACCAGAATCGACCGGTTCCAGAAAAACCTCCTCGCCGAAATCAACCGCGCAACTGGCCAATCCCTCTGGATCGAACCGGGCAGGGAATTCTTCGAAGAATTGGCCGAGCAGCTCCGCGACACCGAACTGCACTTCCTGCTCCTCGTCGATGAGTGCGATCGCCTCCTGCTCGATCGCGAGCCCGCGGCTTCGCTCGAGTACTTCGCCCGCAGTATGTCCAACGAAGAATACGTACGCCTCGTCTTCGCTGGATACAAGGTCCTCAGCGAACGTATCAGAGATCGCTCCTCTAGCTTCTACAACCTCTTCGAACCGATGGAACTCGGCCCTTTGGTCAAACGCGATGCCGAAGAACTCCTCCGACAGCCCATGGCCCGCATAGGCGTCCAGTTCGATCGAGATGACGTCGTCGATCGCATCCTCGAACTGGGCTCCACCGTCCCCTGGCTCCTCCAGGAAATGTGCGTCGAGTTGCTTAACCTCCTCCACGCCCGCAATTCCCGTATCATCACCCTCCCCGACGTCGAAACCGTCTACAAAAGCGCCACATTCACCAAACATATGACCGCGTGTATCCGCGATGATACCGATATGCCCCTCCTCGAACGCCTCATCGCCTATCTCCTCGTCCGCGAAGATGCCTATGGCCTCGACGAAAAACAGATCTTCGAGGCCGTCAACGGCGTCACCTATGGCACCTCCCTCACCGAAATCCGAAAAGCACTCAGCTACCTCACATCCACCTATGTCATCGAAGACAACGCCGGAATCTACCGCTTCTGGCTTCCAAGCCTACGCCTCAAACTCCGCGAAACCGATACAGACCTCCCTTTCGTCATCAACCAGCTTGCCATCGAGTACCGCAAATGTGCACAATGACCCCGCTCAGGGCCCCCCCCCCCCCCGGCCCGGCGCCCGCGGGGCCCCCGGGGCGCGCC
>CAYVKG010000163.1:0-6377 GCA_964451955.1 uncultured Tepidisphaeraceae bacterium | reverse complement strand
ACCTAAATCAAACCGCCCCACCAAGTCCCCGGCCCCACCCAACTCCCCCTCCACCAACATCCCGCTCCACCTCGCCAACAACTTCAACACCCGCCCAGCCCTCACCCCCTCACTCCGATACCACGATAACCGCGTATCTCCGTGACGCTTCGCCAGACGCCTCCCATCTTCACCAACCACCAGCGGCAAATGACAATACCAGGGACGCCTCTCGCCCCATCCCAACGCCTCATACACCAACATCTGCCGCGGCGTCGATTCAACCAGATCATCCCCCCGCACCACATGACTCACCCCCATCTCCGCATCATCCACCACCACCGCCAACTGATACGCCGCCGTCCCATCACCCTTCGCAATCACAAAATCCCCAAGCTCCCTCCTCGGCTCATACCGCCTCCTCCCCAAAAACGCATCCTCAAACTCCACCATGCCCTCCGGCATCGCAAACCGAATCGCAGGCTCCCGACCCGCCGCCTCCGCCGCCTCCTCCCGACTCCCATAACGCCCACGACATGTCCCCGGATACACCGCCGACCCATCCTCCAAATGCGGCGCACTCGCCGCCCTCGCCACCTCCGATCGCGTGCACACGCACGGATACGCCTTCCCCGCCAATAGCAATCGCTCCACCGCCTCCGCATACTTGCCCCGCCGCGACGATTGGTAGATCGGGCCCTCGTCCCAGTCAATCCCCAGCCACGCCAAATCCTCCATCACCTGCCGATCCGCGCCCCGCTTCACCCTCGGCCCGTCCAAATCCTCGATCCGCAATACCACCCGCCAACCGTTCTGCCTCGCCAACAGCCAATTCACCAGCAACGTCCGCGCATTCCCCAAGTGCAATGCCCCCGTCGGCGAAGGGGCCCGACGCGTCACCGCCATCCCCCGCTTCTACCTCCCCCTCATCACCCCGCCACCAAAACCCTCGCAACCCCCGCCTCCCCAACCCCCTCAACCTCCGCACCGCCCCAGCAAACGACCCACTCGCCGCTATTGGCATTCCCCCCAACGCCCCGCTATAATCCCCCCGTCTTCCTCGCGGCGGTAGCTCAATGGCAGAGTACGAGATTTCCAATCTCGTTGTTGCGGGTTCAAGTCCCGTCCGCCGCTTTTAGCCTCCACCTCAGCTTCCCCAACCACCACCACAACCAATAACCCCACTCTCTCCCCCTCCCCAACTCCCACGATTCACCCCAATCCCCCCACCTCCCTTCAACTGACGCGGATCAGCCGGTAGTTCTTCTTGCCAGCCCGCAAAACAATCGCCGTGTCGGCAATCAGATGGGCACTCGTCAACGCCAAATTCGCATCCGTAACCACCACGTTGTTCACGGATAAACCACGCTGCGCAATCAGTCGGCGGGCTTCGCCCTTGCTCTTCGCCAGGCCGACATCCACCGCCGCCTCCACAACAAGGTAGCCGCCTTCCAGTCTGCCTCGCGACACGCCCACCGTGGGAACACCCTGGCTCGCCAAGACATCCACCGCAGCCGCATCAAGCTGCTCAACACCCCCACCCCCATACAGTGTGCCGCTCGCGGCTACCGCCTGCTCCACGGCCACCTCGCCGTGAACAAGCCGCGTCATCTCCTCCGCAAGCTTCTTCTGCGCAACCCGCTTCTCGGGACACTTCCCATGCTCCACAACCAACGCCTCAATCTCGTCAAGCCCAAGAAACGTGAAATACTTCAAGTACCGCGCAACGTCCGCGTCCTCCGTCCGCAACCAAAACTGATAAAAATCAAACGGCTTCGTCCGCTCCGCTGTCAACCACACCGCGTTCCCCTCGCTCTTCCCAAACTTCGCGCCACTCGAAGTCGTGATCAGCGGCATCGTCAGCCCCAGCGCGCTTCCGCCTTCCCCTTCCAACTTCCGAATGATGTCAATCCCTGCCGTTATGTTGCCCCATTGATCCGATCCGCCCAACTGCAAAACGCAGTTGTGGTCCTTGTACAGCCGGTAAAAATCAAACCCCTGCAAAAGCTGGTAGCTGAACTCCGTGTAGCTCATCCCCTCATCCGACGCCTCCATACGCGAACGCACCGAGTCCTTCGCAAGCATCGAACCAATCCGAAAGTGCTTCCCCACATCCCGAAGAAAGTCGATCGCCGACATCGTCCCAAACCAGTCCAGATTGTTCACAATCTGCGCAGGCGCCTTCGCATCATCAAACCTCAAAAAACGCTCAAGCACGCCACGAATACCCCGTACGTTCTCGGCAACCGTCTCCTTCGTCTGCAACACCCGCTCCGCCGTCTTCCCCGAAGGATCCCCGATCAGCCCCGTCGCCCCACCAACGATCGCTATCGGTCGAATCCCGTTCCGCTGCGCATACATCAAACCAATAATCGCAACAAAATTCCCCACGTGCAGCGAACTCGCCGTCGGATCAAAACCGGCATACGCGGCTATCGGACGCCTCGCGGCTAGCTCCGCCAGACGCTGGTCTATCGCGGGGTCCGACACCTGCTGCACCAAACCCCGAGACGCAAGATCGGCAACAAGAGACATGGGCTATGGTCCCTTCTTAAAAACGCGCGAATTCTATGGCCAGCCGGTCGCCCCGGCAATCACAGCGTCCCTTCACGAACCCACAAGCACCGAGAATAGAATCGATATCGCGTTAAACAGCGAGTGAATCATCATCGGCAACCACAAATTCCCCCGACGCTCATACGCATACCCAAGGCACACCGACAACACGAAAATCGACGGCTGACTCCACCACGGATGCACCACGGCAAATGCCCCCGACGTCAACAAAATCGCCGCCCACGATCGGCGAAGATAATGCCGCAACAGACTCTGCAGGTGCCCCCGAAACAGCAACTCCTCGTACACCGGCACAATCACAACCGCCGTAAAAACAAGCAGCCACGCCACCCGAACGTCCGCCGTCTTGTCCAGTATCTCCAGCAGCTCGTGCTTCGCTGGATGCCCAAGATCGAGCGCCTTCCAAAGCCTCAACGCGACGCTGTTCACACACCCAATCACCGGCATAATGCAAATAATCCCCACCATCCCTTGTGCAAATGCCGCCAACAATTGCCCCAATTCCAGACCGAGCCGCCTTAAACCCGCCTCGCGATACGCAACATTCCCAATCAACAAAACTACCAACGCCGATCCCGACGCAACCGCGCTCAACACCACTTGCTCAGCTGACGTCAGCTGAACCTCCCCTCGGCTGGAATCCACACCATAACGATACGCCGCATATACCGCCGGCGTCAGTATCCACACCGCCAGACCCGCCAACAAAATCAGCACCATGTTCCCCGGCTGTCTGTCCGCCCCAAGGCGATCCGGACTCTTAAGTCTACGCCGAGAGAAAACCCCAATCGCACCAATAATGACAACCGAAACGAGCAGCCCCACAACTAGGTAAACCCCCGACCAGAAATCGATCTCCTGCTGCGTCATGCCCAATCCGATTGACATCATCCACGTCCCGTATACATTGGCTCGCCGCGCGATGCCAGGCTACACCAACCCGCAATGCCCGCGCCGACGCCGGCATACAGTACTGCCAAAGCCGCACCGCGTCAGCAACAACTGCCGGCTAATCGCCAACTCGCAGACCAAAACCATGAGCAACATTCTCGATCAAATCGTGACCACCAAGCGACAGGAAGTCGCCGACCGCAAGCGACACACCCCCCTGGAAGCACTGAAACAAACCATCTCCCACCTCCCCAGACCACGTAACTTCTTCAACGCCGTCACCACCAAAAACGACAAACCCCTGAACCTCATCGCCGAAATAAAAAAGGCCTCCCCCAGCGCAGGCCTCATACGCCAAAACTTCGACCCCGTCCTCATCGCAAAAACCTATGCCGCCGCCGGCGCCGATGCCCTCAGCGTGCTTACCGACGAAAAATACTTCCAGGGAAAACTCGAATACGTCCAGGCCGTCCGCCAAGTCGTCCACTTGCCCGTCCTCCGCAAAGACTTCATCGTCGATCCCTACCAGGTCTATGAAACTCGCGCCGCAGGCGCCGACGCCATCCTCCTCATCGCCGAATGCCTCGATACCTCCCAGATCATCGACCTCCAAATCCTCGCCATCGAACTCAACCTCACAGTCCTCCTCGAAGTGCATGACATGCAAAACCTCATCCGCGTCCGCGACAACGTCATCGGCTTCCCCCATAAGCAATATAGCCTCCTCGGTATCAACAACAGGGACCTGCGCACCTTCAAAACCGATCTCGGAAACACCCTCCGACTGGCCGAGTTCGTCGAAGATCGCGGAATCCTCGTCAGCGAAAGCGGCATCGCAACCGCCCAAGACATCGCAAAACTCGCGGCCGCAGGTGTGCGCGCCGTCCTCGTCGGAGAAACCCTCATGCGAAACGACGACATCGCCTCCGCTGTCGCCAAACTCTTCGCCAAACATTGAAAAACACACGCGACCGGCGCTAAACACAAACCCGGCTATCCAATCCCCTGAATGACCGCAAACGTCCTCCGCTCCCCCAACCCTCTCTCACAACCACCCCACTCTCGCCAACGCCTCCCGCCAACTCAGCCCCCAACACCCATCTCCCGCCATCAGCTCCCCGCCGCCCAGTTGCTTCATCAACACCCCCACACACGACATTCGCCTTGTCCCCAAAAGATCCCATGGGTATAAACCCCCCATGAACCACAACTCACAGGGCGCAACACGCCGTTGGCTCTGGATCACCCTCGCGGCCATCTCCGTCTCTGCTGCCGCCACCATCTGGATCACCTCAACCTTCACCCGCGCCAGCCGTTCCTCCACACCCCCTCCCGCCGACAACAACCTCCGCCCTGTCATCGACGCCGCCTATCAGGCCCTGGCAAAACTCGATCCCTCGCTGCCCCACGACACGATCTACCGCGAACTCGCCCGCATACACCTCAGGGCAAACCAACTCGCCGCCGCAGAGATCGCCGCCCGCTCCCTTCTCGATCCCTTTGACGCCGCCGATCTCTTCTCCGAAATCGCCGCAGCATACCGCAAGGCCGGAAACACCAACAGAGCCACCTATCTCTTCTCCACCGCCAGAGGCTACGCCTCCAAAGTCACCAATGGTTTCCCCATCGACGAGGGCACAGCCTATCTCATCGCCACCAAACGGGCAGCCGACGTCGGCGCGATCGACGATGCCAGGGAAATTATCACCCAGATGCGCCCAAATAGCATCTGCCATGTCGGCGCTATCCGCGCACTCGCCGCAGCCCTCGCAACGAACGGCAATCTATCCGATGCCTCCTCGCTCATCAATCACCTGGAATCAGACGATTCAATCGCCCAAACCCACGTCGCAATCGCACTCGCCCAAGCCGCCGCCAACAACCATCCCGGCGCACGCCAGTCCATCCTCAATGCAAGACAATCACTCTCAAAACCCCGTCCAACCCTCTTGGCGGCCGTCTCCCGCCGCGATATCGCCGCCGCACAAGCCAAAATCGGAGACCTCCAAGGCGCCCTCGATACCGCCCGCGAAATACCAGACCCCTTCTACAAGGGCCACGCACTCGCTCAAGTCGCCGCCGCCCAGATCTCCACCGCCGACCTCACCGCCGCTCAAAAAACCATCACCGAAATCACCGATGCCTATGGCAAGTCCCTCGCTCTGGCATCCCTCGCCGTCGCACAGGCCCGAGCAGGGAATACGTCCCTCGCTCGCGAAACAATCCAAATCGCCAAGTCCTCCGCCGCCTCAATCAAATCCGACGTCTTCTCCGAACAGGTCCTTGACGCCATCGTCTCCGCCCAGATCGCCGCCGCTGACCTCTCGGGTGCTTCCACAACCGCCGCAAACATGCCAACCGGTCTCCTCAAGCAGCCCGCCTTCGCACGCGTCGTCACCGCCTTCGCAACCAAACGCGATCTCGCCGCCGCCAAATCCCTGGCTGACACCACCTCGCCCCTCCTCGCTCGCATTCAGCTCTATGCCCACATCGCCGTCATACAGGCCAAAGACAACGACCTCCCGGGTGCTCACGCCACACTCGCCCAAGCCCTCAAAATCGCCCTCAACGATCCTCTCCCAACCGGCAGCTATTACCAAGCCATCGGCCAAGCCTACGGCCAACTCGGAAACACCCAGGATCTCAACCGCTTCCTTCAGTCAATCCCCGAAGATGAGCCCGCCCTCAAATGCTGGGCCTGCATCGGCGCCGCCAATGGCATCCTGTCCGCAACACAACCCGACAAATAGGCCCCCTCCCCCACCTCCACTCCCTCAATGCCTCCGCTCCGAGTCTCCCTCGTCCTCCCACACACCCCATTCTGCATCACCCCACGCCCCCATCTCCCCCCCCCCCGCGCGCCGGGGAACCACATGAAGCCGTCTCCCCGCCCCCCCGGGCAAGCGGGCCAGGGCCGGGGAGGGGCGTCG
>CAYVKG010000162.1:0-6398 GCA_964451955.1 uncultured Tepidisphaeraceae bacterium | reverse complement strand
CGTCTGAAATGCGATCTCGTCAATCACCTTGATGATCTTCGCCGTCTCCGCCGCCGACTTCTGGATGTCGTCAATCGCCACCGTCATCTTCCCCATCGCCTCGTTCCCCTGCGTCGCCGCCCGCTGCGCCTCCTCCGACAACGCCGCCGCCGTCTTCGCCGTCTCCGCAGTCTGCTTCGTCATCGACGACATCTCCTCCAGCGACGACGTCGTCTCCTCTATCGCCGCCGCCTGCTCGCTGGCGCCCTCCGCCAGCGATCGGCTCGCCGTCGATACCTGGTCCGCCGCCAGACTCGTCTGGTTCGCCCCCTCCGCCAGCCTCGTCGAAAGCTCGTTGATCGGCCGCGTCACGGTCCGCGTTATCACCCACGCCAGCACCGCCAGCATCAACACCGCCATCACACCAACCGTCAACGTCAGTTGGTTCCTCAAAGACAACAGCAAACTCGTCGCCCGATACACCGACGCGTTCTTCACGTCCTCCGGAATCGCGTACGCGATCGACCAGTTCCAAGGCTCAAATCGCCTCACATACATCCACTTCCACTGGTCCTCATAAAAGTACCGGAACACAGGCTCCCCTGCCGCACCGAGCTTCTTGCCAAACTCCAGCTTGCTCAGCGACGGGTCCCCCGTAGCCAGCTTCGGATGCATTACCACCGCCCCCTCTCCGTCCACGATCAGACAATACGCCTTCATCTCGCCCCCTTGACCCCCGTAATTGCTCTGGCGAAGAGCTGCAACCACCTTCTTCTGCGCCTCCTCTATGTACTGCTTCGCCATGTCCGTCCCCGCAAGCCCCGCCTCCTTCAGCGTCGCCTGCAACTCCCCGTGCGCTCGCGATATCTGCTCCACCGCGTTCGTCAACTTCTGCGAATAGACCTCCCCCTGACTCTCGTCAACAACCGCCACAATCTCCCGACTGATCCCCTTCTCGAGGTACGTCGATAAACCCACCACCCCGGCGGCAAGCATCAGAAATCCCAGCGTCACCAAACCGAGCAGCTTTGCACGAATCGACTTGAACATGATTGCGCTCCCAGCCCCACCCCCTCAGCTTCCATCGACACCTCTGCCGGATCGCTGCCGACCCGGCAGAGGCTCATCACTCAACCCTCAACTAGTCCTTAACAATGCTCGCCACCTTCAGCGTATCCAACGGAATCTTCGCGTTCAGCTTCGCCGCCAATGGCATATTCACGTACAACTGCCCCTTCTCATTCTGCGCAATCGGAATGTCCTTCGGCGACTTCCCGTTCACAATCTGCAACGCCGTCCCCGCCGCCCAGGCGCCCTGCTCCGAACCCAGCTTCGCATACGCCACCAGCACAAACGGCGCAATGTGATCGTGGCACGTCCCCGTCGGAACCTTCGTGTTCTCCAACACGAACTTCTTCGCCTCCGCGTCATTCCATCCCGCGATCCCCGCGTTGTTCACCACCATCACCATGTCCGTCTCGTCCTGCAACTGCTTGTACGAAGCCTTCCAGTCATCAAACGTCTTTACAAACTTCGCGTTCAGGTTCAGGTTGAACTTCTTGTTCAAATTGTCCGCTTCCTTGTGATCCGTCTCATTGTCGCATCCAATGAACCCGACCTTCTCGCCCTTCGCGTACTTCTTCATCTGGTCCATCAGCGGCGAAATCACCGACACTTCCAGCATCCCCGTCACGTTCGGCAACGGGAATCCATACCCCGAAGCATCCCAGTTGATCCCGCAGAATACGAACGGAATCTGCGAATCCTTGTAAAACGGCACAATCACGTACTTCGCCGCGTTGTCGTCGCACGCAATCACGCAGTCAGGCTTCCACGTCTCAATCTCCTGCTTCACCTTCTCCGCTGCCGCCTTCTTCGCTTCCTCCGAGCCGTTCCGCTTCGTGTCCATCCGGAACACCTTCAACTCGGCCTTGTCACCAATCACGCCCTTCGCGCCAGCCACAATGCTGTCGCTCCACGCGTAACCCTCGTGGTACGAATCCACCAGCAACACCTTCTTCTCAGCCCCTAGCGCCGAACCGGCAGCCAGCAGCAATGCGGTCGCTCCCAATCCAATGGCCTTGTTGCGCAATCCCTTCAGATTCATGGCAGTCCTCGATGAAAAGTTCCTGGCGCATCGGCCTCACTGAGAACGCACAGTCGCCCGATGCTTCGATGGGACCACCGCCAATTTGCGGCGGTCCGATTCCTCTATCGGGCCATCCCAACCTATGGTTTATCTCCCATACGACATTTTGCCCCCATCTCACCCCCAACCCCGCACATCATCCCCCAGCACCCATAACCCCGCCCAACACCCCACAACCCTTCCCTCCCCATCCCGCCTCGCCCCAGCCGCCACAGATCCCAACTCCCCACCTCTCCCAGTACCGCGATTCCACCAACAAATATCGGGTCCCCCTGCTATCAGACCCGCTCGCCCCCAACCCACGTCTTTTCACCACCCCCACCGATCACCCCCGCCCTTCTTCGCCGCACCGCCCTCGTCTTGCATCAATTACTCATTCAACGCACCCTTCAATCTCATCCCTCATCGTTTCTCGTACCCCACGTCAATCTCATACTCCCACTGGTCGTAATACAAGTTCCGCCCATCCACGTCCACCTCCCCCCTCTGAAAATCCGCCGGTTCGCTCCTCAATGAACTCTTCTCAGGCCACAGCGGCCCTCCGTAGTCCAGATTCACCACCATCCGATACGAATCCTGATGCCCAAAATAAAACCACCTCACCCTCGAATCCCCGCTCTCCCTCAAACCATATGACGCGTCCGCAGGCAACCAGCCCCAAGGCTCCACGTAAAACTCCGCCCAGTCGTGCATGTTCACCAACCCCGGCCGCGTCTCCCACCCCGACTGCCACCTCGCCGGAATCCCCGCCGCCCGACACATCGTAATGAACAGCATCGCCTGAACCCCGCAGTCTCCCCTCCGCGACCGCAACGCCTTCTCCGACAAACTTGGAATCAGACAATACTCCTCCTCAGCACAATACGCGACCTCCGAATAAACATATTCAAATATCCGCCTCGCCTTCACCAGCGGATTACTCTCACCTCCCACCACCTTCGCCACTGTCTGCCTCAACTCCGGCGAAAACCGAATGTGCGGCTGCCTCTCCCCCAAATACCCCCCGTCATAACCCGCCGAAAGCGACCGCGCCTCCGCATCCCTCAAAACCGGATAATACGCCGTCGGCATATACTCAAACTCCACCTTGAACAGCATCGGCTTCCCGACCTCCTCCACCTCCTGCTCCAAATACACCGTCCGGTGTGCCGAACCCGACGCCGACACCACGCTCTTCTCCGGCCAAGTCCTCAACACCTTTACATCCCGCTGCCTCGGCATTTCCTGTGGCAACGGCAACCAGCACCTCACCACCGCCCCAGCCTTCATCGCCACATTCCCCCCATGCACCGTCACGCTATAACGCACCCGATGCCGAATCGGCAACACCTCCCTTTTTCCGCTCCCATCCGCCGCCGCGATCACCTCCTCAAGGTGCTTTTCCGTCGAGAAACCACCCTCCGATTTGGCCTCCACCTTCCTCCGACGCTTCGCCTCCTCGCAAAACCGATACAGATTCCCAGGCTCCCTCCGAAAATACCCCACCCGCCCGTCAATCATCCGGTACTGCAACTCCCCACCCTCCCGCCATCGCCTCAAATCACCTGCCGTCACATCCCCAATCCCCTTCCGCACCTTATCCAGCAGCCCCGCCTCATTCAGACCATACTCCCAACGCATCCGCCGAATAATCTCCCCCATCTCCGCCGCCCCCCGCAACTCCGACCCCCGGACCAACTCCTCCGCCTCCGCCCACCGCCCCGCCCCCAACAACTCCCTCGCCCGCACCACCACCGCATTCCCCGATGTCCACGCCGACGATGCCCCCGGCCAATTCCCCTCCTGCTCCGCGCCCATCACCATCCCGCTCAACACGATCCCTGCTATCACGCCAACCAGGTACCAGGCCATCCCGCGCCTCCTCTTCCAGCCCGCCAACCACCACCCCTCTCACTCTCCTCCGTCGCGCGCCCCAACCCCCGAGTCCAGCCCCGCAAAATGCCTCTGCAACTTCTCGATCCCCCTCAATATGTCCCCCGCAGACCGAAATGCAGGCTTCTTCGGATCCGCAGGCCTCAATATCTCATGCGTCAGCCGCGAAATCGCCTTCGCCTCCGCACTCTCCGCCTCATACTCAATCAGATCCGCCAACTCCGGATTCGCCCGCGGCGAATTGAACTGCACCGCCAGGTAAAAAAAGTCGATCGCCTTGTCCACCTTCTGCTGCGATTGCCGAATAATCTCCGATGTCACATGCCCCGACAGCGTCATCGCGCTCAGCATCCGCTGGATCTGACTCGTCCGCATCAACTCCTCAAACAACGACCCCAACAACGGATTCTGATGGATGTTCTCGTCTTCACGAACCGCCGAACCAAAATCCACAAATCCCACCCCATCCCGCGTCAACACGAAATTGTCCAGCCGCAAATCCAGGTGAATCACGTGCCCCACATCATGAATCACCCGCAGCAAATCTGCGCTCTGCCTCGCAAATTCCAGCTGCGACAGCTTGTCGCTCTCATTCCTCAGCCAGTTCATCCACAACCTGTAAACCAGACCTCTGCCGTCCTTCTCGGTCTCTATCACGTGCGGCACCCGGCGACTGTAAGGCTCAGGCAACCGCTTCTCCAGCAGCCGCAACATCGCCGCCTCTCGCGTCAAGAACGTCGGGAATATCTTCTCAGTAAACTTCCGCGCGCGCTTCCGAATCACATCCGACCCCACATCCGGAAACTTCCTTGCCAGTCGCTCCATCACCGACTCCAGGCTCGGTACCTCCTTCAAAACCACCAGCTTCCCACCCTTCCCCGCATAGTGCACCAACTGCACTTGGTACGTGAACCGCTCCGTCGTCTGACCCGGCGGCAACAACAGCACCTTCCGCGCCACAAAATAGTGCACCCTCGGAAACAAAAACGGCACCGGCAAACCCACCACACGACGGTGCGTCCACCTCGGCCCCTCCTCTATCAGAAAACCCGCCTCCCTGTACCGCGACCCCAACTCGCCAACCTTCCCTCCATCCTCCGATGCCACCAGAATCACACCACCCCACCTCAACCGTCCATAGGCCTCCTCAGGCCCAACAGAACCCTCCGCCTTCGCCGACAGAAAATCCACAAGACCCAGACCCCCTCCTCGTCCACCCCCAACTCCCCGCCCCCCATATCGCCGACGAACCTGCCCCACCACTGACTCCATCGTCCCCGGCAACGCCTCAAACTCCCTGCCCTCCCCGCCGGGCTCCTGCGCCGCTTCCGGTATCTTCGATATGGCACTCATCTCTCTCGCCCATCATGCCATACACTCCCCCGTCACGCCATCCGCCCCCTCCTTCCCAACTCTCATTCCCCAATGATCTTCACCAACACCCGCTTCCGCCTCCGACCGTCAAACTCCGCGTAAAATATCTGCTCCCAAGGACCAAAATCCAACCGCCCGTCCGTGATCGCCACCACCACCTCACGACCCATCACCTGCCGCTTCAGATGCGCGTCCGCGTTGTCTTCCCCAGTCCGATTGTGCCGATACGTCTCCACTGGCTCGTGCGGCGCCAGCTTCTCCAGCCACTCGTCATAGTCCGCTATCAGCCCGCTCTCCGCATCATTAATGTACACGCTCGCCGTGATATGCATCGCGTTCACCAGACACAACCCGTTCATCACCCCACTCTTCCGAACCAGTCCCTCCACCTGATCCGTGATATTGATGTAATCCCGCCGATGCGGCGTGCTGAACCAAAGCTCTTCTCTCAGGTGCTTCATCGCCAACCACTCCCTCTAGCCCCGAAACGACAGCCTCGCACGATTCACATCCGGATAGATCGACAGAATCTCATCCAGCCGCACGATCGATAGCGCCTTCATTATCACCCCCCCGACCGACGCCAGCCGAACATCGCCTCCGTGCTTCTTCAGCTTCTTGTGCAGCCGCATCAGTACCCCAATCCCATAACTCGATATGTAGTCCAGCTTCGAACAATCCACAATGATCTTCCGATTCCCCGCTTCCACCAACTGCTCCAGCTCCGACACGAACCGCTCTGCCATGTCCGCGTTCAACCCGCCGTCCGCGCTCAGAATCAATACGTCGTTCTCAACTTCGTGACGATAGAACTCCACAACACTCTCCAATCACCCGGATATTACGACAATGCCCCCCCATCGGCCAGCACGACCGCGCTTCCCCAGCCCCTCCATCGCCCCAAACGCCCTCACCACGGCTTCCGCTTGTTCTTCCTCGCCGCCTGATGGATCTTCTTCCACTTCTCCTTCTCCACCATCGCCGCCTTCATCTCCTGCCGCTTCTCCACATACCTCAACTCCCT
>CAYVKG010000161.1:0-6441 GCA_964451955.1 uncultured Tepidisphaeraceae bacterium | reverse complement strand
AGCCGCGACGCCTATGTCTCCATCGACTACCAGAAACGCTACGGAATGGTGGCCAAACGCAGCGAAAACCTCGCGGCCGTGCGCGAGGCGGCGGCCAAGATCCGCTCCGGCGAGATTCGAGACATCTCGCAACTCAACTATCCGGACATCGTCAAGATCGAGGAACTGGAGATCAACGATGTGGAGCCGCTCAGGGCACAACTGGACGCCTTCGTCGCGTCGGTAAAAAGCGGCGGAACCGCCGAAGTCACCGCCGAGGAAGGACTGGCAGCGGTTGACGTCGCCAGCCGGATCGTGAAGTCCATCGCGCCGGGAATGGTCCTCTAGAAATCCAAAACCACGACCCTGGTCAATCCGCCGGAGAAAAACCCTCAGTTCCCCGCACCGGCGGATCGCGACCAGAGGGCATACTTCTGCATCGCCATCTCGATCGCCGTCTGAACCATCTTCTCGTCGGTGCGAGTGACCGCCGCGTCAATCAGCTTCTTCTGCTCTTTCTTGCGCAGCTCGGCTCGCTGCTCCTTCGTCATCCGGTCGTGGATGTCCCTCTGAACAAATTCCTCCTCAAACGCGCGAACGCGGCCCGTCTTCTTGTCCTCCAGTTTGACAATGTAAAGGGCGTCCGGGGTGTCGATGATCGGCGAAACCTGCCCGGGATTCAGGGCGAAGATGGCCTTTTCAAGCTCTTCGAGCTTCAGAGAGCCTTTGGGCAGGAAGACACCGATGTACTCGCCCGATTCATCCTTGATGGGCTCCTTCTTGTCGTCCCTCCGAACATCCATGTACCCACGAAACCGCGCAAGGGTGCGATCTTCCTGGGCGGCGGCGAGGGCGGAGAAATCGTCGCCGCGAATGGCCTTGGCGTGAATCGACTCGGCCTTCTTGAACGCCTCTTCCTTCGAACCGGTCTCCTTGAAACCGACGCGGATGATGCGGAAGCGGATCGCCGATTTCTCCGAGTAGAGCTCGTCGACGTTCTTGTCGTAGAATCGCCGCATGTCGTCCGCCGAAATCTGCACCTTCGGAAATACCCGCTTGACATAGTAGATTCGGATCATGTTCCGGCGGTATTCTTCCTTCAGCTTCTCGTCAAAATCGACCCCTTCCTCCAATGCCCGGGCCCGCGCAATAGCCAGCGAACCGCCGGCTTTCGTGATCTCTCTCTGACGGAATTGCGTGGTAACGGCAGTGGCGATCTGCTGGTCCTCCTCGGAAACATTGCGCTGCGCCGCCGCAAATTCCAGTTCGTTGGTGATGTCCTCCATGATCTGCCGATGGATCAGATCCGCCGCAACCAGCCGATACTCCCGCGGCTCGCATCGCCGAGCGGCAGCCGCCAGGGCCGCGTCAATCTTCGCCAAAACCTTGTCGGCGTAGATGGGCTGGCCGTTCACCTCCGCGACCACCGCGCCCACAATCATGTACGTCCCGGCCGACGCGTTGGCCCCCATGGCGGGCGCGGTCGAACCCGGAACGGCCGGCACGGCGGAAACACCGACGCCGGAGACCGCACTCCCGCCGCCCGCCGCAGGCTCCGCTTGCTTCACGGGCGATGGCTCCGCATGAGGCACAGAGACCACGGCGGATGCGGGCTGGGTCTGCGCCCGCGGGGGCGAGAAGTCCTGCGGTTTGAGTTTCGCCGACCGATTGCCGGCACAGCCGGCGCCGAACAGCAATGCGACAAGGGCGGCAATCGTGAGGACGCAATGTTTCATGTCCGTTGGTCTCCCAATCCCCAACCAAGGTATCGGGGCAGCAGCCCGGTAGCAAGAGAATCCAGACCGCGATACCACGTCGCCCCCTGCCCATCACCCGATCGCTCAGAAGTCAAATCCATCAATGTTGTCCTTGGTAAACGTGAACGGCGTCCCAAGGAGTATATTGTCCTTCTCGATTGCGATCCTGCCCAGGCGCCCGACATCAATCGTTGTGTCGCCGGACTTCAATTTCTGCTCCTTCAACTGCTTGGCCGCGGTGACTGTCAGATACCCCAGATCCATCGTGTTCCACAGCACGATGCAGTCGGTAATGCCCTCCTTGACATACCGCCTGTTGTCATTGGGCAATCCCAGACCAATCACCTTCACATCGTTGCGGCCAGACTGCTTGACCGCCTCCGCCGCCCCCGGCACGGCCGGCGAGCAGATCGCCATGATCAGTTTCACCCCCGGATGCGCACTGAGAATCGCGTTGGTTTCGTCAAACGCCTTGCCCTGTTTGTCATCGCAGGGCCGAAGCGTCGCCATCTTGATGTTCGGCCACTTCTCCTCGCGACGCTTCTCGATTTCCGTCTGCCACTCAATCATGTTCGCCGCGGTCAGCGACGCCGTAATGATCGCAAACTCCCCTTTGCCGCCCAGCAGCCTGCCCGCATGATCCATCAGGGTCTCCCCGATCCCTCTTGGCGTCGCCTGGTTCACGAAAAAGTCCCTCGCGTCCGCCTCGCTGTCGGCATCCCATGTGAGGACCTTGATGCCCTTGGCCCTGGCCTTGCGAAGGACGGTCGCCATTCCCTCGCGGTTCTCGACCGCCACCGCAATGACGTCCACCCCTCTCGTGATCCACGTGTCGACGACTTCGTTCTGTTTGGCCGGATCCGGATCGGTCGGCCCGTCCCAGATCAGCTTGACATTCAATTCCCTGGCTGCCTCTTCGGCTCCTTTCCGGCAGGCGATGAAATAGGCGTTCCCTTTGCTCTTGGGCATCATTGCCACGGTCACCTGCCCACTCCCACCCGACGACTTCTCTTTG
The DNA here is from genome assembly GCA_964451955.1 of uncultured Tepidisphaeraceae bacterium. GTDB lineage: Bacteria > Planctomycetota > Phycisphaerae > Tepidisphaerales > Tepidisphaeraceae > JAPLNB01. The sequence continues at coordinate 3,690 of CAYVKG010000161.1, read as the reverse complement.
CACCCGACCAGCCCCGCCAACAACGTCGTCGCCACCGCCGCCAACAGAATTGTTCGCATCGCAGCACTCCTTCTCGCCTGCCACTTGCCGGCCAACTGGTTCAAGCAGATCGACCCGATCAGCACCACCCCGCTCAATATCCCGGCCAATTCTGCCGGATAGTCCGCCATCATCAACCCCCGCTTCAGAATCGCAATCGCAAAAAGCCCCAGGAGTGTCCCGTGAATGCTCCCGCTGCCTCCAAAAATGGACGTGCCGCCCAGCACCACCGCCGTTATGGCCAGCAACTCGTACCCCGTGCCGGCGTCGGCCTTGGCCTGCCCTAGGTGCGACACGTAGATGATCGCCGACAGACTCGCCACCATGCCGCACAACACGTAGGTCATCGCGGTGATCCTCCTCACGGAGATCCCGGCATGTCTGGCGCCTTCCGCCGAATATCCAATCGCCACCAACGCCCGCCCCACTGTCATGCGATGCATCATGACCCAAAATCCGCCAGCCACCACCACGAACACCGGCAATTGCGCCGGGACTCCGCCGGCCAGGTATCCCTGGCCCAGAAAAAGAAACGACGCCGGGAAACCGGTGAAATTATCCACCGCCGCGGTCATTCCCTCGGCCAATCCCCGCCACAGCGAGAACGTGCCAAGCGTTACGATCAGCGCCGGAATGCGGAACCGCGTAATCAGGATGGCGTTGATCCCCCCCGCCGCCGCCCCGACGACAAGCGTCCCCATCCCCGCCGCCCACATCGGCAACCCCGCGTCTCGCCACATCTTCCCAAACAGGACCGCCGACAGCCCCATCAACGATCCCACCGAAAGATCAATCCCGCCCGTGATGATGACCGGTGTTAACGCCAGCGACAGAAGCCCGATCTCCACACTCAGCCGCAACACCTCAAACGCATTCTCCACCGTGAGGAAATTGGTCCCGATCGCGCCGAAGATGGCCGTCTCCACGACTAGCAACCCCGCCAGCGCCCCCTGCTGCGTCGCCGCCGCGGACATCCATTTGCCCGACCGAGTCTGCCCTGCCGCAAACATCATCGTCTGGCCTTCCTCTGGTAGACGGCTTCGGATGCAACCGCCACCAGGATGATGAACCCCTGAATCGCCTTCTCCCAATACGGCGGCCTGTGTAGATGGACAAGTCCCGGGCCAATGACCCCCAATAGAACGACCCCAATCAGGCAACCCACGAGCGTCCCCCTGCCGCCGCTGACTGCCACGCCTCCGACGACCACCGCCGCAATCACCTGCATTTCCAGCCCCGCGCCGGCATTGGGGTCCACATCCGCAAAGCGAACCGCGCTGAGAATGGCAGCCAGAGCGCTCAAGACGCCCATCCCCACGAACACCCAGAACACCACTCGATTCGGGCGGATGCCGGCAAGCCGGGCAGCTTCCGCGTCGGCTCCCGTCGCGTAAATGGCCCGGCCCGCCGCCACGTGCCGCATCCCCCACGCCACCACCGCAAACACCCCCACCGCAACCCCCACCACCACCCACTGGCCTGCAGTCTGGCCAAGTCCAAACCACTGAAACCCCTCGGGCATATTGCGCACAAACTCGCCCTCCCGAATCCAGCGAAGACCCTCCTTGAAGATCACGAGCGTCGCCAGCGTCACCACGATCGAAGGCAGCTTCAAATACGCGATCAGAGCCCCGTTTGTCGCGCCCAGCATGGCCCCCGCCGCCAACGTGCACCCCACCACGATCGGCATTCCCACGCCCATCTTCGCCAACAGCCCCGCCAGCACCCCGCAAATGCAAAACTGCGACCCGATCGAAATGTCGATGTGCCTGGCAATGATCACCAACGCCATCCCCACGGCCGCCACAAGCACCGGCGCGTTGCTCACCAACACCGCTCGAAGCTGCTCGGGCTTGAAAAACCCCGGGCCAAAAAACGCCAGCAACAACAGCATCGCCGCTAACGCCCCGAACACCGACAATTCCCTCTTGAACCGCCGCAGCATCACGCCTTACCCCCCTCGCAGACCTCCCCAAACGCCAGTTCCAGCACCTTCTGCTGCGACGCTTCCGACCGTGCCAGAAACCTCACAATCCGCCCCCCGTGCATCACCGCCACACGATCGCTCATGCCCAAAACCTCCGGCAACTCAGACGATATCATAACGATGGCCATCCCCTTCCTCGCCAGTTCTCCCATCAGGCGATGGATCTCCGCCTTCGCGCCCACATCCACGCCTTGCGTCGGTTCGTCGAGGATCAACACACATGGCTCTGTCGCCAGCCACCGTCCCAGCGCCACCTTCTGTTGGTTTCCACCGCTCAGATTCCCCACGAGGCTGTGAACACTCGGGGTCTTCACGCCCAGGCGGACCACCAATTCCTCCGCGATCCGGTTCTCCCGGTCAAACCAGACCCACCCGGCACTGGCGATCTTCCGAAGAATGGCCAACGTCATGTTCTGCCCCACGGACATTTCGAGAATCACGCCATGCCGCCTTCGATCCTCAGGCACGTACGCGATGCCGCTCGCAACCGCCCGGGCCGGAGAATCGACCACCACCCGCCGCCCATCAAGCCAGATCTCCCCGCCGTCGGCCGGCTCCAGCCCGAACAGCACCCTGGCCAGCTCCGTTCGACCAGAACCGACTAGCCCCGCCAGACCGAGAATCTCACCCCTTCTCACCTGAAAGCTCACGTCGTTCACACCCGCCGCCTCGCAGCACAGCCCCTTCACATCGAGCACCACTTGGCCAACCTCAACCTCTGCCTTCGGGAAGACCGTGGCCAACTCTCGCCCGACCATCATCCGGATCAGGTCCGCCCGACTGACGCCCCCCATCGGTTCAGTGGCCACCCACCGCCCGTCCCGAAGCACCGTCACGCGGTCGGCAATCTCGAACAACTCCTCCAGCCGATGCGAGATGTAGATGATGCCGACGCCGGCGGCGCGAAGTTCGCGAATGACCTCAAACAGATGCTCCACCTCCCGCCCACTCAGAGACGCCGTCGGCTCATCCATGATCAAGACCTTCGCGCACGCGCCCAGCGCCCGCGCGATCTCGACCAACTGCTGCTCCGGCATCGACAACTCCCGCACGCATGAATCGACGGAAACGCTCGCTCCAACGCGATCCAGCAATTCTCTGGCCCGCCGCCGACGCTGCTCCCAGTGGACCTTCCGCCAGGCGCCGCCAGGCTCGCTGCCCATCGCGATGTTCTCTGCCACGGTCAGTTCCGCAAACAACGCCGGCTGCTGATAGATCGCCGCAATGCCCAGCATGCGGGCGGCGCCCGGATCCCGGTGCCTGATCGCTTGGCCATCGAATGCAATCCGCCCCGAGTCGGGTTGGTGCGCACCGGTTATCACCTTGATCAGCGTCGATTTGCCCGCGCCGTTCTCCCCAACCAGCGCATGCACCTCGCCTGCCCGAAGCTCAAACGAAACGGAATTCAGGGCCTGCACCCCCGAAAACGCCTTGCTGATCGAATCCAACTTCAACAGAGCATCCACAGCCACTTCCTCTCTGACAGCGCCGGGCATCTTATTCAAAACCGCCCCCAGACAGAAGCAGGGCCGCCTTTTCGGCGGCCCTGCCCGTTACTGCGCTGCTCCGCGTCTGGAGGAAGGAAGTAGCGCTCAGTACCTCATGCTCTCCGGCTTACAGCACCGGCTCCGTCGAGAACAGCTGCGACAGCACGCTCGCCGCCG
>CAYVKG010000160.1:0-6574 GCA_964451955.1 uncultured Tepidisphaeraceae bacterium | reverse complement strand
ACTGTCACATCCTCAAACCCCCCCGCGTCGCTCATCACCCGCCTCGCCGACTCGCCCTGATCAAACGCTATCTCCAGAAACACCCGCCCCCCGCAAACCACGCGATCCCCCGCCTCCGCCATGATCCGCCGGTGCACAGCCAGCCCGTCCGGCCCACCGTCCAACGCTAACCTCGGCTCGTACTCCCTCACATTACGATCCAGCTTCCCGATCTCCTCGGTCCGAATGTACGGCGGATTCGCCACAATCAGATCGAACGGCGCCACGTCCACCTGCTTCTCCACCGCCTCAAACAGATCCCCCTCCTCCACCACCACCCGCCCCTCCAGCCCTAACCTCCGAACGTTCCGCCTCGCCACCGCCACCGCCGCCACGCTCTTGTCCGACGCCACCACAGTCGAACCCTTCAAATGATACGCTATCGCCGCCGCAATGCACCCGCTCCCCGTGCAAAGATCCAATACCCTCGGCCGCTCCAGACCCGCCTTGTTCCTCACAAACTGCAATACGTGCTCCACCAGCGTCTCCGTCTCCGGACGCGGTATCAATACGTCACGATTCACCTCAAACTCCAGATTGAAAAAATGCGCCGTGCCCGTCAGATATGCAATCGGCTCGTGCTCCGCCGCTCGCTTCACCAACTCCCGGTACGCCGCTAGCTCCTCCTCGCCAACCACGTTCTCATATCCCGTATACAGCTTGATCCGCGGCAGCCTCAACACGTGCGACAGCAACAACTCCGCCGAAAGCCGCGGCGAATCCACCCCCTTCCGCATAAAAAACGGCGCCGTCCACTCCAGAAGCCTCCGTATCGTCCATCCCTCATCGTACTCTGCCATATGCCCTGCGATTCTAGGCAAACCCCACGCCCTGTGAAATCCCCTCCTTCACGCCGGAACACCCGCAATTCCGCGCCGCAACACCCCGGCCAACGCTTCGTCGCTCAATGCCACCGGATTGGACTTCATGCTGCTTGCCCTCTTCGCCAACTCAACCATCTCCGCTATATGCCCCTCCTCTATCCCGAACACGCTCAGTGGCGGAATGTGCAGTCTCTTCGCCAGCCTCACCACCCCATCAAAACATCCCCATATCCCCGCCGAATCGCTCATCGGCGACCCGCCCGCCATGATCCGCCCCACCGTTGCATATCGCTCCAGCACGCCCGTGCCTTCCGCCGATTCCCTCGCCGCCTCCATGTTCGCCTCAATCACCCACGGCAACAGCGCCGCGCACGCCAATCCGTGCGGCACCGGAAATCTCGCCCCCAGCGGCGCCGCAAAACCGTGCACCGCCCCCAAACCCGCGTTCGTCAACGCCATCCCGCTCAGCAACGCCGCCAATGCCATCTCCTCCCGAGCCTCCACGTCCCCCCCGTTCTCGTATGCCCTCGGCAACGATCGACACGCTAGCTCAATCCCCTTCAGCGCCATCCCATCCGTTATCGCCTCGGCCCCCTTCGACGTGTACGACTCGATCAACTGGCACAACGCATCCATCCCGCTCGCCGCCGTCACCTCCGGCCTCACCCCCAACCCCAACTCCGCGTCCACAATCGCCACATCCGCCACCAGATGCTCGCTCCGAATGCTCGCCTTGAACCCCCTCTCCGGCATCCCGATCACCGCGTTCCGCGTCACTTCCGCCCCTGTCCCCGCAGTCGTTGGCACGGCAATCCACGGCAACGACCGCCGCAACATCTTCTGCCCCTTCCCCACAACCTCCATGTAGTCCATCACTCGCCCACCGTTCCCCAGCAGCCCCGCCACTGCCTTCGCCGCGTCAATCGCGCTGCCGCCTCCAAGCCCTACCACTAACTCGCATCCCCCTTCACGCCCAACTTCCACCGCTGCATCCACATCCTCCGCCCGCGGCTCACCCTTCTGCCTCACAAACTCCCTCCGAATGCCAACCCCCGCCAGCACCCCGCTAACCCGCTCCGCATTCTCATCACTCCCGTTGTGAATCACCAGCGCCGACTTCCCCAATGCCCCAGCCACCTCCCCCAGCCGCCCAACCTGGCCCCGGCCGAATAACACCCGCCTCGTACTGAAAAACTCAAATCTGCCCATGCCTCCCTCATCACTCATCACCAAAAAACACGCTCCGGTGCTTGACCCCCTCCCGCGGCTGCGCCATCCACTCGCCCACTTCCGCCTTCCACTTCAGGTAATGCTCCGTCAGTTGGTGCCTCGCAAAATCCTCCCGCGTCTGATACGCCTCATACAACATGAACCTCAACGGATCATCCTCCGCCTGCAACACGTCAAAGCGAACGTTCCCCGGCTCACGACGCGTGCTCCTCGCGTTCTCCAGCGTCGCGTCAATGAACGCCCCCACGTGCTCCCTCTTCACGAAGATCGTCACACAAACCACAAACATCCGTCACCTCCATCCTCAACTCTTCTCAAAGCCCCGCTCACCCATCTGCCATAGCAGGAACGACCATTCGTCGGCCAACTGCTCCTGCCGCTGCTTCTTCGTCGATCCGATTCCGTGCCCCGACTGGTAATCCACACGCAAAAGCACCGGCTTCCCGCTAACGGTCGCCGCCTGTAAACGCGCCGCCATCTTCGCGCTCATCCAAGGCTCCACCCGAGGGTCGTTGATCCCGTGCGCCAGCAACACTGCCGGATATTTCACCCCATCTCTCACATGGTGATACGAACTCATCCGCAACAAACCCTCAAATTCCTCCTTCACCTTCACCGTCCCCATCTCAGGAATGTTCGGCACTCCGTTCGTCGTCGTCTCAAAACGCAACATGTCCAGACAACCCACCTGAATGATCGCCGCCGCAAACAGGTCCGGCCTCTCCGTTATCGCCCGCCCGATCAATATCCCACCCGCGCTCCCGCCCTCACCAGCCAGTTTCGCCGGCGATGTATACCCCTCTCGAACCAGGTGCTCGCAACACGCTATGAAGTCCTTCCAGGTGTTCGCCTTCGTCCCCTTGCGCCCGCCCAGGTGCCACTCGCGACCATACTCCCCACCGCCTCGCACATGCGCAATCCCCAGCACGCCCCCTCGCTCCAGCCACGCCTGCCTCACCGCGCTGAACGACACCCCCATCACCATCCCATAACCCCCATATCCCACCACCAACGCCGGATTCGAACCATCCCGCTTTATCCCTTTCTTGGATACCACCGACAGCGGAACCATCACCCCATCGTGGCTCTTCACCATCACCTCCTCAGACTCCAGTCCCTCCGGCTCGTCATACCGCCCCCGAGGCTGCAAACCCAGGTCCCTCAGACTCCCCGTCTTCGGATCATAACTGTACGTCCGCCCCGCCCGCGTCCACGATGAGGTCCCCACGATCGCCCCATCCATGTCCGCCCTCACCACCCCCATTACCATGCTCTGCATCCCCGTCGGCATCTCAATCGCCTCAGCGTTCGCTGTTCCGTAACCCACACGCCACACGCGACCCTTCCCCCCATCCAGCACCTCCACATACAACCCGTCGTTGGCCGCCCCCAACCCCTGCACCACCACTTCCCCAGGCGGCATAATCGTCTCCGCTCCCGCCATGTCCGGCTTCTTCAGCGATGTCCGAATCACCTTGTACCGCGGCGCACCTTTCCCCGTCAGCAAATACACCTCGCTGCCGTGCACCGCCAGGTCCGTCACAATATCCGACGCATCGCAAACCTTCCTCCAGGGGATCGCCTCGCCCCCCAGCGATGCCACCGGCGCCGCATACAGCGTCAATTCGTTCGTGTCCCCGTGCTTGATCTTCCCGATAGCAAACTCCGAACCCGCCGCCACAATGATGCTCGGAAAGTCCGTCTCCGACATCGACACCGCCGCCGACGAGCCCATCCGCAACAACACCGCGTCGCGGTCCGCATCGGTCCCCAGTCGATGCAGACACGCGTACGTCTGCTTGTAAATCTCCGTCGCCGGCGCATCCGCTGGCAGTTTCCTCCGCCGGCTATACACAAAACCGCCGCTGTCCCCCAACCACATCGGCGGCGTATACTCCGCCTCTATCCGATCAATTACGTCCGCCAAATCCTTCCCCGTCCCCACATCCAGCACCCGCAACACCGTCTCCTCAGAACCCGACCGCGCAACCCCATATGCCACGTATCTCCCGTCCGGAGAAACCACGCAAAAACCCAGCGAATAGTGCTCATCAGCCGTCTTCGCAAACCTCTCCGGGTCGATCAGCAGCCTCTCCGCCCCCGTCTTCCCCTCCCGAACAAAGAACTTGGCCAGATTCTCCCCCGCCATCGTCTTGAAATAATACAGGTCACCGTTCGGTCGGCGGTCCACGATCCCGATCCGATACGGCGCCCCGGCATCCAGCTCCTGAATCCGCCTCAATAACGCCTCACGACCCGGAATCCCCTTGAGCACCCGCCCGGCATATTCCGCCTGCCCTTTCATCCACTTCTGCACCTCCGCATCCTTCAGATCCTCCATGTACCGATACGGATCACTGATCCTGGTGCCCCAATACTCCTCCGTCACCGGCCGCACCGGCGCAACCGGCGGCCCTTTGAGACCAGTGCACGCTCCCAAAAACACCCCCAACACGCTCGCAAACACTCGCAGAACTCTCAGATCCATAGACCATCCCTCGGGCTTTCCTTCATCGAACCTTCTCCACCACCTCCTGAATGTAACCCCCCGTAGCAAAAGGGCAACACGCCAAACCCGCCCCGCCAGTCGTTTCCCCTCCCACCATCGTGTACACTACTCCATCAACTATGCGAAACACCATCCCCCTCGCCATCGTCGCTCTTCTAACCGCCTCACTTGCCTTCGCGGCTGACAGCCGGATCACCATCGATCTCTGGCCCGGCGCCGCCCCAGGCGAAAAAGGCGACATCGGAACCGAACACGTCTCCGACGCCAGCGGAAACATCCAACGCCTCGCCAACGTTTCCAAACCCACCATCACCATCTACAAGCCCGACAAGTCCAAAGACACCGGCGCCGCCATCCTCATCTGCCCCGGTGGAGCCTACACCATTCTCGCCATGGACCTCGAAGGTGAGGAAGTCGCCAAGTGGGCCAACTCCATCGGAGTCACCGGCGTCGTCCTCAAATACCGCGTCCCCGCCCGAAAAGGTCAGCCCCGATACCTCGCCCCGCTTCAGGACGCCCAACGCGCCCTCCGACTCCTCCGCGCAAACGCCAACAATTGGCAAATCGACCCCAAACGCATCGGCATCCTCGGCTTCTCCGCCGGAGGTCACCTCGCCGCCACAACTTCCAACAGCTTCGCTAAATCCGCCTACGAACCCATCGACGACGCCGACAAACTCGACTCCAGACCCGACTTCACCATCCTCGTCTATCCCGCCTACCTCTCCGAAGGCGTCACCCTCAACCCCGAACTCCCGGTTTCTTCCAACACCCCACCAGCCTTCCTCGCACATGCCTCCGACGACGGCATCAGCGCCGAAAACAGCGTCGCTTACTACCTCGCCCTAAAAAAACACAAAATCCCCGCCGAACTCCATGTCTTCGCCCGCGGCGGCCATGGATTCGGCCTCCGACCCTCCGAAAACCCCTGCTCCCTTTGGCCCGACCGGTGCGCACAATGGCTCAAATCCATGGGCATCCTTCAATCACGTCCCTGATCACCCGTCTCTCACGATTGGCGGCCACCACTACCCACCCGCGCCCCGATCCGATCGTATATCTCGTCTGTCGCCGTTCGTTCATACACGAAATCATCCAACCTGAACCGCCCGCTGGTTCCCCCAATCTCATAGTCCACGTACGCAATCCCCTTCCGTTCCCATAGCCGATTGTCCACATCCCGAATCGCTGACAACGGAATCGGCGGATGCCCCGGAATCGACAGCGTCTCCCCGCTCAGCCGATACTCGCCCCGCGAATTGTACAGCGTCCTCGCCAATACCAGCAGCGAGAAGATCGGCAACCCAATCCCCAGCATCTGGTTGATCCGTATGTCCAGATCCGTGTGCGGTATCTTCTGACCAGCCTTCTGAGCCCTCGCATTTGCTTCCGGCCATACCACATACCCATCCCGGATGCACCAAATCCCAAAACCCACAAACAACACCACAATAAAATACCGCGTGTTGCGATAGTACCGACCCGCCCGCGCAACAATCTCCACCGATCCGCTGCTGTCAACGCCCTTGTTCATTTGTTCTTGCGACATGATCTGCCCTGGTCTAACCTTCAATTGCCTCAATTCTCACGTTCAACACAAACCGCCATCCGCCCTCGATGACTCATCGATTCACCGAACCTCGATCCCTCCCCGCTCCGCTGCCGACCCGTCGATGCTCCGCAGCAGCCGACTGGCTGCCTCAATGCTCCTCCCCATCGCCTCCCGACCACCTTCAATCTCCTCCTCGCTCAACCCGGCCGGCAAGACCTCCAGCTGCAACCTCTGCCCCTCCAGTTCCTCCAACAAGGCCGCCGCCTTCGCCCGAGCATCTTCCAAGATCTCCCGCGGGTCCTTCCCGTCCATCATTCCATTCTACGACATCCTCGCCACTTCAGCCATCACCACCACCTGCCTTCCCCAGGGCAATCGCTTTTGTTCCGGCGGCGGCGATATTACAGTATCTTGCGCCTT
>CAYVKG010000159.1:0-6735 GCA_964451955.1 uncultured Tepidisphaeraceae bacterium | reverse complement strand
CCCCTCCCACGGCCCAACTGCCAACTCACTTAGCCGCAGTCTCAACAAGTCCATGTTCAAACCCGTCTTCGCCGATACTCCAAGTCCCACGCCGCCCTCCCATTCCGACCGCAAGTCCACCTTGCTTACGACCACCAGATCCGCCTCCCGCGGCAACACCGGCGCCGGACGGTCATCCGTCGATTCTCGCACCAGCACCACCAGGTCCGCCTCCTCCACCGCCGCCAACGCGCGGGCACGCATCTGCCTCGCAATCCCCCCTAACCCCGTTGCATCCTCCCCCGTTGAAAGCGGTTCTCCTATCCCCGCTGCGTCCGCTACTCGGACAATCCCCCTTTGCAGCACAACCTCCGCCCAAATCACATCGCGAGTCGTCCCCGCAACCTCCGACACCACCGCCCGCTCATGCCCCGCCAACGCGTTCAGCAGCGTGCTCTTCCCCGCATTCGGCCGCCCCATCAATACGATCCGCGGCTGATGGCTCAGCCGCTCAAATCGCGCGCTCTGCGCCACCAGCGACGACAACATCTCCGCCACCTCCACCGCACCACAACGCACATCTTCAGCCCCAATAAACGTCCCGTCCTCCTCCGAAAAGTCGATCCCCGCTTCCAACCGCGCCAGAATATCGGCCAAACGGTCCATCATCGGCCGCAACCGACGCGACAACTCACCGGACAACAACTGCCTCGCCGCATTCAACTCCTCCTGACCGCGAGCACCAATCGCCGCCGCCACCCCTTCCGCCTCCGTCAGATCCATCCGGCCGTTGAAATACGCTCTGGCAGTAAACTCACCAGCTTCCGCCGCCCTTGCCCCACCGCGCATCAACTCCGTCATCACCAGCCGGACCAACAGTGGATTCCCCGGCAAATGCAGCTCCACCACGTCCTCACCCGTGTAACTGTGTGGCGACATGAACACGTACACCCACCCGGGAATCTCCATGTTTCCAATACCAAACACGACTCGCTCCGCCCCGGCCACCCCGCCCATCCGACCACGCACAACCTTACGCCCAATCTCCATCGCCTGCGGACCGCTTAGGCGCACTATCATACGCGCCGCCTCTCCGCTGGCTGAACTGATCGCCACAATGGTATCGCCAGCTATCATCGACCGCGCCCGGCGACTATCGCTACGCCCTGTCCCGCCCCTAACGCCCCCCCTACTTCTTGCCCTTGTCGCGACGCTCCGCCGCCGCCCGAACCTCGTCCGCCTTCTTCTGTAGCCGCTCGATCCAGCCCATCAATCGACCGCGCTTCTTCCCCCCCTCCTCGCCGCGCTCCTCCTTCGCGTGCCGCCGAGACGCCCGCGACGCCTTCGCGTCCACAATCACCTTCCCCTCCTTCTCCGCGGCCTCCTGGGCCTCAATGTGGTCCCTGACCCGCTTGCTCTCCCATATGCCGATCGCCGTGCTCGTCAAAATGTACAAATTCAGCCCGCTCGGACCACTGTACAACAGCAGCGGGAACAACAACGACATCCATTGCATCATCTTCTGCTGCTGCGCCTGCTCCGGCGTCATCGCCGCCGGCTTCGGCGTCATCTTCTGCTGAAGATAAAACACCACACCCATCAGAATCGGCAATAGGTTCACCGCGTCAACCGACGTGAAAAACAGATTGATCGGCGACTTCGGAAAATGCCACAGCCAGTCCGGCTGCGCCAAGTCCTTGATCCACGTCAGCCCCCACAGAAACGGCGCGTGCCGCAACTCAAAGGTGCTCTGCAGCGAACTCCAGAGCGCAATCCAGATCGGCATCTGCAGAAACATCGGCAAACACCCCAGTATCGGCGTGATGCCCTGCTCCTTGTAGAACGCCATCATCGCTTTGTTCAGCTCCTCCTTGTTGTCGCCGTACTTCTTCTTCAGCCGCTCCATTTCGGGCCCCATCTTCGACATCTTGCTCATCGAGATCTGCGACTTCTTCGTGATCGGATGCAGCAGAAGCCGCACCACCAACACCAACGCAATGATGGCCAGTCCCCAGTCCCGCAAGATGAAATGGAAGCCCGTCAGCATCCACACCAGCACGTTGATCAGCCACTGAAACGTGCATTTGGCGCAGACCCCGCTTGTCAACACCAATGTCTTGTCATAGCTCTGTGGAAACACCGAGTAATATGGGTTGTTCAGCACCGCCCGCTGCCGCGGGCCAAAGTATACGTGAAACGGCACGCTCATCTCCCCACTCGCCGGAACCGTCAACTCCGCCGTCTCAAACGTCAGGGCTATGTACTCCTGACCCGTCGCCGCGTCACGCTTTTCCAACGCCTGGGCCTTCACACCCGCCAGCGACGGCGTCTTCCCGTCTCGCGCCACCTCCGGCCGAACAATCGCGTTGAAATACGCGCTCGTCACACCCGCCCACAGCAATGGCAGCCCCTTCGGGTCCGCTAGATCCATCGCCTCCTTGTCCGGCGATAAATCCGTCCCTGGATGATGTCCAAGCTTAACCTCAAACTCGTCGTTGTACCCAACCACCACCTCCGGAAGATCCCGGCTGTTCTCCACCGGAGGAACGTTCGGACCGTTAAATACCGTCTTGACCTTCACCGCCTCCGACGTCGGATTCCTAAACTTATACGCCAGCAATACCTCGTACCCCTCGCTCTTGTCCGACCTCGCCTGAATCCGATATTCCTTCGTAACATCCAGCACAGCCTTCCCGGCTGAATCCGCAATCCGCAGACCGTACACAACGGACTCCGGCAACGCCTCTATGCACGTCCAGTCTACGCCCCCCACTTCCTCGCTCACGCCATTCACAATGATCTTCCGCGTCGCTAACGCTCGCCGAAGAGAAACGTCCCCTAATTCATACGGCTGCTGAAAGATGTACGGCGCATCACTGCCCACCGCCTTCGTGAAACGGTTCAGGACCACCCAGTCCACCCCCGCACCACGTTGGCTCACCGACAACGCCAGCTTCAGCTCCGACGCCTTTCCAACACGATCGTACAACCCATGCCCCATCGTGTGCGGCTTCGCTGCGGCCCCATCCACCAGCACCCGCAACGACGTCGCAGGCTGCGTCGATGCCACAACCGTTGTCGGGGCAACCACCGCCCCGGCCGTGTCAGTCGTCGGCCCAGACGGCTGCGTCGATGCCACCGGCTGCTCCGCCGCCGGAAACCACTCCGGGTGCGCCTCACGCACCTTGTTGGCCACCAGTGTCCAGACAAAAACCATGGCCATCGACACCACAATCACGATGACCAGCCGCTTGTTGTCCATAGTTATCTTCCGTCCCGCAAACGCGCCCCGAGAAAATCATCCAGATCGGGTATCGCTTCGACTTTCTGAATCGTCGTTTCCGCGTCGTATGGAACCCGAACGAACTCGACGTAACGATCCCCCAGTATCACTAGGCTGCTCCGCGGATCACGGTCACGCGGCTGACCTACGCTCCCGACATTAATGATCGCCTTCTCATCCGTTATTTCGTATCTCCCGTCCAGCTCATCCGGACTGTAAAAGTCCGGACCCTCCAGAAATACGCCTGGAACATGCGTGTGACCCACAAAACACAGCCGCTCAAAACGCTCAAATATGCTCACGAACTTCCCGGGATTCGTGTAAATGTCGTCCGGGAAAAGATACTCGTTGATCGGACGACGCGGCGAGGCGTGCACCCCGATAAACTGCGGCGTCTTCACCCGCACCGGCAGATTCCCCAGGTATTTCCACCTCTGACCTCGCCGAACCGCGTCAGGATCCGTCTCAAAGCAATTCCGCGTCCAATACGATGCCTGCTCCGCACCCGTATTGAAATTGTAAGGCTCGTAAAACACCGCAAAATCATGGTTCCCCATCAACGCCACTCGACAACGCTGTGCCACCAGATCCAGACACTCAATCGGGTTGGGCCCGTACCCCACAATGTCCCCCAGACATACCACGTCCTCTATCCCGCGACGGTCAATCTCCGCCAGCACCGCCGTAAGTGCTTCCAGGTTCGAGTGAATGTCGCTGACGAATGCGATCATCTGCAGGCCACGCCTCGGCTACTTCCCTGCCCCTTAAAACAAAACCTCTCCGTTGCCCGGAGAAGTTGAACGATGTTAAGAGGAGCAGGCGACAGCGTCAATCAGGCCCCCGCAAATATGCCGCCTTCTTCCGCATCGCTTGATTCCATCGCGACCGGTCTTTACAGTCTGCCGAAAGGCTTTACCGGACGATTTTCCATGCCAGACAAAACCGTTGGTGTCGCTGTGTTGGGTTGTGGGACCGTCGGCGGCGGGGTCGTTAACATCCTGCGCAACGGCCACGATATGCTCCTGGCGAGAACCGGAATCGACTTCCAGCTCCGCCACGTCGTAGTCCGAGATCGCTCCGAGTATCCGCCCAATGCGGCCGAATTGCCGATGTCCACCGACGGAAATGCCGCAATCGACGACCCGGCAAGCCAGGTGGTCCTCGAGCTGATCGGCGGAAACGCAATCGCCAGTGCCTTCATCGAACGGGCGCTTGCGATGGGAAAACCCGTGGTGACCGCCAACAAAAGCCTCCTCGCAGCACGCGGCCACGAGCTGTTTGCCCTGGCGCGGAAACACAACACCTGCGTCGCGTTCGAGGCATCCGTCGGCGGCGGAATTCCCATCATCGACGCCGTCTTGCGCGGACTGGTAGCCAACCGCATCGATGCGATCCTTGGCATCGTGAACGGCACCTGCAACTTTATCCTCACCCAGATGACCGGCAAAGGCTGGACCTATGATCAGGCCTTGGCGGAGGCGCAGAGACTCGGTTTTGCCGAGGCCAATCCCACCCTTGATGTTTCGGGGCGAGACGCGGCACAGAAACTGGCGATTCTGGCGGGTCTTGCGTTCAATGCGAGGGTAGCCGAGGAGGACATTCATGTGGAGGGAATCGACAAGCTTGAGGCGGCGGATATCCAGTTTGCGAGGGAGATGGGATACGTGATCAAGCTGCTGGTGATCGCCGAGCGGTGGCCGGGGGACCGGATCTCGTTGCGAGTGCACCCGACGCTTGTGCATCGTGACGATGTGCTGGCGGATGTGGGCGGGCCGTTCAACGCGATCAGCGTGTACGGGGATTCGCTGGGGCACGCGTTGTGGTACGGTCGGGGAGCGGGTCGGACCCCGACGGCGAGCGCAGTCGTGTCGGACCTCGTGGGGGTGGCGATGGGGAGTACGGGTCTTGCATTCCAGCAACTTCGGACGCTGCCGGACCTGACTGGGAGGGCGAAGATACTGCCATTCGAGGAGTTGGAATCGAGGTACTACCTGAGACTGTCGGTGAAGGACGAGCCCGGGGTGTTGGCGAGGGTGACGGCGGCGCTTGGGAAGCAGGGGATCAGCCTGTCGTCGATTTTGCAGCACGAGGCGAGGGGGAACGAGCACGTTCCGGTGGTGATCACGACGCACCTTGCGCGGGAGGGGGCGATGGCGGCGGCGCTCCGAGAAATTGACGCGATGGAGACGATTGGTCCGAAGACGGTGTGCCTGCGTATCGTGGATCAGCCGAAGGAGTTTGGGGGCCGGTGAGGGTGGTTTTTGGGGTGGTGGGGTCGGAGTTCGCAGCGCCGGCCCCGGAGTGGGGCCGGCGTTGCGGGCCAAGTCGGGTTTATTTGGCCATATCGGCGAGGATCTTTTTTAGGCCGACGAGGGAGAGTTCGGTGCATTCCATGGGGGACTTTCGATCGGGGTAGGTTTCCTGCTCGATGATGATCCACTGGGTGCCGCCGATTTCGCGGCAGGCGGTGATGACGGCGGGCCAATCGACGGAATCCTGGCCGAGGATGGCTTTCTTGTCTTGTGCGCCGCGGATGACGGTGGGTTTGAAGTGAGTGGTCTTCATGCGGCCCGGGTAGCGTTTCATGAGTTCGACCGGATCGAAGCCTGCGGCGACGGTCCAGCCGCAGTCCTGCTGCAGGACGACGGGCTTGGAGGTTCGTTCGGCGAAGAGGTCGAAGTAGGTTTTGTCGCCTTCTTTCTTGAATTCGCCGGTGTGGTTGTGGTAGCCACAGGACATGCCGAGGGGAGCAAGGACTTCGGCGGCCTTATTGAAGGTTTCGGCGAGGGTCTTGGATTTCTCGGGGTGGGTAAAGTCGCCGTCGCCGGGGACGATGAGGAAGTTGCAGCCGATGGTCTGATGGAACTCGATCGTGGACTTGAGGGCGTCGCCGCGGAGGGTACCGGTGCCGATGTGGGTGCCGGCGACCTTGAGATTGAGATCGTCGAGTTTTGCGCGCAGTTCCTTGGCCTTGCCGTTGTACTTGTGGTAGCCAGCGAACTCGACACCGACGAAGCCCATTTTGGCGACTTGGGCAAGTGCGGCGTCGAGATCCTTGGCGCAGTCGTTGCGGACGGAGTAGAGCTGAACCGCGATGGGGATTTCCCTTGGGGCGGCGGCCAAGAGACGAGAGGGGATCGTAGCAGCGACAGCGGCGGCGCCAGCGGCACCAAGAAGCTGTCGGCGGGACCAGGAATTCGTGTTGGGACTGCTGATGTTCATTTTGTGACTCCTCTGTGGATGCGAAAGCCCTCAAGTGGCCACGACGTTGCGGCCGTGACGGCACAGGGTATTTTCGCCATGGGGAGGCGGATGTCCACTGGAAACAGGGGCAGTGCCGGCATCGGCGGCCGTTTGGGGAGGCGCCGGACGGGGAAACCGTCGCGGCGAGGGGGTTGGGGTTTGTAAGGGGAGGATGGGCTGGGGGTTGTGGGTTTTGAGGGGGTGGAAAAAGGGGCAAAAAGCGACGAAAA
>CAYVKG010000158.1:0-6760 GCA_964451955.1 uncultured Tepidisphaeraceae bacterium | reverse complement strand
TGGTCCTCGGCGAATCCCAAATCCTCGGACAGGTCCGCGATGCCTATGACGCCGCCACCAACGCCGCCACCACCGGACCCCTCCTCCATCCCCTCTTTCAGCGAGCACTGGCGGTCGGAAAGCAGGTCATGACCGACACCGACCTCGGTGAAGGACATCTCAGCGTCGCCAGTGTCGCCGTCGATTATGCCAGACGCATCTATGACAACTTCAGCGACAAAACCGTCCTCTGCATCGGCGCCGGCGAAATGGCCCAACTCGTCATGCGGCATTTCGCCGCCCTCCGGCCAAAAAACCTCCTCGTCTGCAACCGCGATTCCCAAAAGGCCGCCCAATTCGCATCCCAATTCTCCGGCCAGGCTGTCCACTTCGAACGCCTCGGCGAATCACTCGCCGCGGCCGATGTCGTCATCTCCTCCACAGGCGCCCCCCATGCCATCATCACCCGACAACTCTTCCAACACGTCCTCAAACAACGCCGCTATCGCCCCATCTTCCTCATCGACATCGCCCTCCCACGCGACATCGAAGCCTCCGTCGGCCAGCTCGATAACGTCTACCTCTACAACATCGACGACCTCCAGAACGTGGTCGCCACAACCCTCACACAGCGGGCCGCCGCCGTACAGGCCGCCCGCAAAATCGTCGAACAGCATGTCGCCGAATTCGCCGCCTGGAGCCGCACCCGCGAAATGGGACCCCTGATCGACCGCCTCTTCGATCGCGCACACCGCCTCGCCGCCTCCGAGGTCCAACGCGCCTGCAACAAGCTCCCCGACCTCTCCGATGCCCAACGCGCTACCCTCGACGAACTCGGCCGACGCATCGTCAATAAACTCCTCCATGACCCCGTCAATACCCTGCGCGCCTCCAACCACTCCCCACACGGCGGAACCGCCGCCTACTTGCATTCCCTCGAAAAGCTCTTCAAACTCAACGAAACCGAGTCGGCCCAACCTAAGGACGAGGATGACCAACCGGAAAACCACTGAGCCCCCCGTTCCCTTGATCTCCACCTCTTTCTTCGCCAGCCGCGCCGCCTTCATCCTCCTCTGCGCCCTAATCCTCGCCGCCACCGTCGCCTCCTACGCAGGACAATCAACCACCCACGTCCTCCTCGGCGCATTCGAAGACCTCGCGGCCGTCGCCCTCTGGGCCACCGTCTGCTCCTTGCTCGGATATACCCTCCTGCGCCTCGCCAAAATCAATCACCCAGGCGCATTCGGTTTCGCCTCCGCCGCAGGACTCGGCCTCGGAATCATGAGCCTCGCCGCATTCGCCCTGGCCCTGACGGGATGGCTCAATCGATGGTCCGCCGCCGCTCTGCCCGCCGCCGCCTTCTCCGTCTGGGCAATCGATGTGGCCCTCTCTCGCAGATCCCTCAACCTGCCCCTCGCCAACTGGCTCCGCCAGCCCGCAGGCTCAGAATGGCTCTGGACCCTCACCATGCCCTTCCTTGCCATCGCCCTCACCGGCGCCTCAATCATGCCGGGCTTCCTCTGGAAACCCCTCGATCCCCACCCCTACGACGTCCTCATCTACCACCTCCAGGTCCCACGCGAATGGTTCGAGGCCGGCCGCATGATCCCTCTCCCCCACAACGTCTATTCCCATTTCCCCTTCGCCGTCGAATTGCACTTCCTCCTCGCCATGCACGTCCGCGGCGGACCCTGGTCGGCCATGTACACCGCCCAGTTCCTCAGCCTTATGTTCATGATCCTCGCCATCGTCGCTCTCGCCGGCGCCGCCTCCCACATCACCGGCAGCAAGTCCGGCGGCATCATCGCGGGCGCTATCGCTTCAACCGTCCCCTGGCTCACCATGCTCAGCTCCGTCGCCTACGTCGAAGGCGCTTTCCTCCTCTACACCGTCCTCACCATCGGCTGGGTTTTCAAATGGATGCAGCTCGGCTCTCCGCAGACCACCAACACTCCTCTACCCGAGATCGCTCTCGCCGGCACTATGGCCGGATTCGCCTGCGCCACAAAATACACCGCCGTCCCCGCCGTCCTCTTCGCGGTGCCCGCAGCCGCTCTTCTGACCGCTTTCATCGCTAAGTCCCTCCACACTCAACTCCACCTGCGCCGCCTCGTGCTCAACTCCATCCTCGCGGGAATCGCCGCTACCATCGTCTTCTCCCCTTGGCTCATCCGAAACTACCGCTGGTCCGCAAACCCCGTCTTTCCACTGGAAATGAACCGCCTGGGCCACCATTCCTTCTCCCAAGCCCAGGTCGAACGCTGGGAACGGGCCCACCGTCCTCCCGATTCACAACAATCCCTCCATGCCCGACTCCAGGCAACCTATCACACCATCCTGGCCCATTGGCAATTCGGCTACCTCCTCCTCCCCCTCGCAATCCTCATCGCCATCTCCTTCTGGAGCCACCGCATCGTCTGGTTCCTCGCAATCCTCCTCCTGATCCAGTTGTTCTACTGGATGACACTCACACACCTCCAACCCCGCTTCGCCGTCCAACTCATTCCCATCGCGGCCATCCTCGCCGCCTTCGGCCTCAGCCGTCTGCCCGTCGCGGGCGCCATCGCAACGGTCGCCGCCGCAGCGACCGGTTTCTCTTCCCTTCATCTCCGCTTCAGCCCCCACGCCCAGCAAGCCCAAAACGGCCTATTCCGCCTCGAAGACTTCTCCGCCCTTCGATACCCCCCCCTCGCCAAAGCACTCGAAAAACCCAACCCAAAACTCGCCCTCGTCGGCGGCGGCCAACCGTTCTTCGAGCCCCTGCCCATGTCCCGCCTCAAGTACCGCACGATCTTCAACATCGACTTCCCAAAAAACGCAAATGTCCTCGATGCGTGGCTCGGCCAGGATATCGATGTCCTGCGCCGCGATGGCTACACCGTCGTCATCCACCCCGGCGAGATCCGCCGCTTGGCTGCAACCTATTGGATGGTCCCAACCCTCCCACCCGATTGGGCTGCCGCCCCGGACGACCCCGTCGTCCTCCCTCCAATTGCCAATTAGCGACCATTCACCTGTACCCTGGCAAAAACTCCTCCTCAGCCTCAAACAACTCCAACGCCATCTGCCTGATCTCCCCCGGACAGCACACCGCAGCGCTCAACGGGTCCAGCATCAGCGCATGAATCGCCGCCTCCTTCGATCGCTCCACCGCCGCTATCGCCGCCAGATCAAAGTACCGCATGTTCGATTCGCAAATCGCCGCCATCTGCGCTGGAAGCCTGCCGTATCGCGTCGGATTCACGCCGTTCCGATCAACCATGCACGCTACCTCCACACACCCATCCTGCTGCAAATTGCTGATCAGCGGACCTGCCCCCGACACCGGATCCGTATTGGGTACGTTGCCGTGAATCCGAAACGGCTTGTCCTTCTCGCGCGCCTCGATGATCCACGAACAATACTCCCACGACCGCTCCCACTTCGGCAGAGCCTCCCTGCCCTCCACCATCTTCTCTCGCTTCTCGTCCGCCTCCCGACGCCACACCGGCCATTCATTCGCGTAAAACGACGACCCCCCATCGTATTTGTCCCGGCAATACTTCGCCAGAATGTCCTTCCGCTTGCGGTAATACGGCACATACTCCGACAAATGCCCCGACGATTCCGTAATGAACGCCCCAAATTGCAGCATCATGTCCTTCCGCACCAGATCCTTCGCGTCTCCCGCATCGCTCGGCCGCCCCGCCAAGTCCTGCCTCGCCTTCTCATAAAGCACCGGATACAGATCCCGCCCCTTGTGCTCCAGCTTCGTGAACCACGCCAAATGATTGATCCCCGCGCATTCCCAGTCCATCTCCTCGTACGGCACGCCCGCCCTCCTCGCCAGCAAATGACTCGTCCCCTGCACCGAATGACACAGCCCAACGAGCTTGACCTCCGGCACCGCGCGCGCCGCCGCCACACACAGCATGCTCATCGGATTCGTGTAGTTCAAAAACAACGCGCTCCCGCAAACCTCCCGCACGTCCCGCAGAATCTCCAAAAACACCGGAATTGTACGCAAACCCTTAAACAAACCCCCAGGCCCCACCGTGTCCCCAATGCACTGGTCAATCCCATATCTCAGCGGGATGTCATTGTCATGCCGTACGCATGCCAACCCCGATACCTCGATGCAGTTCACAACGTAGTCCGAACCCGCCAACGCCTGCCGACGGTCCGTCGTCGCACTCACCCTCCATCCGCTCCTCCCCGACTCGGCTATCAGCCTGCCCACAATCTTCTGCATCGTCACCAGCCGCGACTCGTCAATGTCCACCAACGCTATCTCCCCACACGCCGCCCCAGGTATGCACAACACGTCCCTCATCAGCGTTGGCGTGAAACCCGACCCCGCCCCCAGCATCGTGATCTTGATCGCCCGAGGCATCACACCAGGCAACCCAACCTGCGAATCCGCGGCCTTCGAATGCGCAACATGACCCGTCTCATTGGCAACCATGAACCAACTCTCCTTCAAAACACCCGCCGGAGAGTTTAGGCCACCAACCCCCAAACGCAAAGACCATCAAAAAACCCGCAACCCGCACTCAACGCCACGAATACGTGTTCCCGCTGAACTGCAGCCCATACTTCGTCAGGATCGCTCCATCCGTCGAAGGATGGTAGTACCCCTTCATGTACGACTCCAAAATCCCCCTCCCAGTCTGAATGAACTCGCAATGACCATCGCAAAAAGCCGTGTTCCACCCCGCTTCACCATGGTTGCTGTACTTGTCAGGCCAATTGTTGATCCCCGGCGGCGAATCCTTCGCCTCCGTAAACAGCATCACCTCCGACGGCCGACGAATGTTCCGCGTCGACTTGATAATCATCGACTTCGGCAACGTCTTGGTGGCAGGGTCCGCTACGTTGCAGTCCGCCGTCGTAAAAGTCTTCCCGCCAGGCCACGTAACCCCCGCGGGGATACGCGTCCGAACCTCGTAACTGTGTCCTCGCGGATCTTGCGCACCCCCTTCCGCGTTATTCTGAATCCCGCTCGGAAAGCCCGTGCTCGAAAAGAAAATGCTGTTGCTCGTCGACGGACAAATAAATACGTTGAATGGCAACGGAGCTTTCGTGTACGGACGCACCAGACTCGTGTCCGGAAACAGCCCCGCAAAGCTGTCCTCCGTCTGCCCGGCATTGTAGTCGGGTGGAATATAGTATCCCTCCTTGCTTCCAATCGCATACGTGATCGCCGCCGTCGCGATCTGTCTCATGTTCGATGCGCACTGAATCCGATTCGCCGCCTCTTTGGCCTTCTTCAACGCAGGCAACAGAATGGCGATCAATAGCGCAATAATCCCGATCACCACCAACAGCTCAACCAGAGTGAATCCACGCTGTCCGTGCCTACGCATTTCGCCGCCTTTCCCCCGCATGCCATACTGAGGTGCCAACCATAAAGCGCTGCCCACGCGCCCGCTTGCCGGACACGCACGCCTCCTCCGAAATCTAAAGCCATAAGCGCAACGTGTCAAACTTTTTCTGTTCCATTCGATGTGCCATACCACACAGAATGCTAACCGTCCCAACCCCCCCGCTCCACGCATGCCCCACCCTCGTTCAACTACCACCCCCAGTTGCCTCACAGCGCGCCACTGCGTTACTATATCCCCCGACTGCGGCAACAAATTCGCCGCTCGCTCACGCGCCACGCGACTCGGAATCGACAACACTCGCCCTTACTCGATCGGATATCCTCTATGGCTGCCCAGCACAGCTCCTCCCCATCAACCACCACCCCCATCCAAAATATGCGCATCACCTTCTGGGGCGTCCAAGGCAGTTGCCCAATCTTCCCCAATCCCTACGGCATCCGGGAGTATTCACGCCGCTTGGCCGTCCACACCCTCACCAAAACCTTCGAACAAATCGCCCAAAAAGCCCCCGACGGCCACGTCCGACTCGACCAACTCCTCGGCGGACCCCCTTGCCCCGAGAACATCGAAGCCTATCAACGACAAATCGGTCTCCCCGATCTGCCCTTCTACGGCGGCGAAACCACCTGCGTTCAGGTCGAAACCTCCCAAGGTAACATCCTCATCTTCGATGCCGGCAGCGGCATCCGCAGGTGCTCCATCAACATCGTCGATCAATGGCGACACAAAACCAACCGCACCCTCCACCTCTTCGGATCCCATGAACACCTCGATCACCGCCTCGGCCTTACCTTCTCCAGATTCTGCTACGTCGCCTCAAACCCCTTCACCGTCAACGTCTACGGCAGCTATCAGTTCCTCAATGCCCTCGACCAACACTACGGCCTCTTCTCCCGCAAAATCAGCGACGTCACCTACGTCGACGACCCCGTCGATTACACCCAGATGAATGCCACCTTCCGTGGATTCGAACTCCGCGGCCAATGCGCATCAGATTCCGACAAGCCCCGCTTCTGGCAAGTCCGACAACTCGACCACCCCATCCACATCGACGCCACCGTCATCCAGCCTTTCGAAGCCTACCACGGCTCCACCTGCTGCATCGGCTACCACGTCAGCCACAACGGAAAAAACTTCGTCTTCTCCACCGATCACGAACTCCGACGCGGCAAGTCCAACAACACCCTCCAAAAACGCAGCGCCGACGCCGAAGACCGCCTCCGCCAATACTGCACCGACGCCGACCTCGCCTATATGGACGGCCAGTACTACCTCGACGAATACCTCGGCACCAAAGCCCTCGGATCATTCCCCCCTCTCTCTCGCGTCGACTGGGGGCATGGCTGCGTCGAAGACGCCATCGAACGTACCATCCATTGCCGTATCAAACATACCCTCATCGGGCACCATGACCC
>CAYVKG010000157.1:0-6846 GCA_964451955.1 uncultured Tepidisphaeraceae bacterium | reverse complement strand
CCCTTTCGGTCGGTTTTTGTCGTTTTTCGTCACTTTTTGTCCCTTTTTTCACCCCCTCAAATCCCCCAACCCCCGGCCAATCCTCCCCTTACAGCCCCCAACCCCCTCGCACACACCCTTCCCGGCCCCCACAACCCCGTTACGCCGGCATCACTCGCTTCCGCCCCGTTTCCCGCCGCTGCCAGACTTGCCCCAAATGCCTGGCAGCAGCGTCCCGCAATGCGGACATCGGCCATCCGCCTTCACCAGGTTCTCCTGAATGTGGAACCCCTGACGCCGGATCACCGTCGCGTCGCAGTTATGACAGCGCGTGTCCTCCAGTCTCCCCACCCGCCCCGGCAGATTCCCAGGATAGATGTACTTCAGCCCCGCACTCCTGCCCAGCTCGTACACCCTCAAAAGGTTCTCTTCCGTCGTCCGCCGATGCCCCGCCGTCATCTTGTAGTCCGGGTGAAACGCGGTCACGTGCCACGGCATCAACGCATCAACCGACACGATGAAATCCGCCATCCGACGCAGATCGTCCCCGTCATCCGAAAAACCCGGAACAATCAGCGTCACAATCTCCACCCACAACCCCCGCTCCTTCAGCATCCGGATCGTACTCGTCACGTGCTCAAGCACCCCACCAAGCTGGCGGTAGTTCCGATCAGAAAACGTCTTCAAATCCACCTTGTACGCATCCATGTGCGGCCGCAGAAACTCCAGCACCTCCCGCGTCGCATTGCCATTCGAGACGTAAACGCACCGCATACCGACCAGCTTGGCTTCTCTGAAAATCGCCGCCGCCCATTCGCTCGTGATCAGCGGCTCGTTATACGTCGACGCAATCACCGGTGCCCGATGCTCCCTCGCCAACTCCACAATCTGCTTCGCCTCGCACGGATTGATCTGACCGGCCGACGCAGGATCTCGCAACATCTGCGATGTCACCCAGTTCTGGCAATAACCACAGTGATAGTCGCAGCCAAGCATCCCAAACGACAACGCCGACGAACCCGGCAAAACATGGAAGAACGGCTTCTTCTCGATCGGATCGCACGCAACCCCCGCCACGTACCCGTACGGAACCTTCAACACTCCCCCATCGTTAAATCGCACTCGGCAAATCCCCTCCCGACCAGGATTCACAACACACCGGTGCCCGCACGCCATGCACCGAACCGCGCCCCCCCCAGCCGCTTCCACCAGCTCGGCCGCCGCCGGAACAGAGTATCGCCCCAGAACCGCCTTCAGACGCCGCTCCGACTCAGCTTGCCGCGATTCCGTAACCATCGCTACGCCGCCTCGCCGAAATCCCCCACAACCCAAAACAGTATACGAGTCAGGCCCCCAAAATGGGAACACGCCACCCAGGCTCCGCAACCCAAAACGCCCTTCCCGATTGCATGGAACGCCGCTGTTTCTACAATCGTACATATTCAAGTCGGCCGATCTGACGACCCGCAAGACGTACGGTCGGCCGATCCATTTCAGCAGAGAACGGACAGCGCGGCCGGCGTGGATCGGCCGACTCTCCGTCCTCGCATTCTTCTGGGAGCAGCTATGGGAAACCTGAGGCGACCGAATGGAAATGATGCGACTGGAACCATCAACCGCGTCAAAAGTATCGTCCCACAATCCGGACTCTGTACCGTCTGCGTTGACGGGTGCGCCGGCGGATGTGAAACATTCCTCTCCTCCTTCAGAGGCCGCGAAGTCCTCTATCCCAAACCCTTCGGGCAAATCACCGCCGGTGCCGACAAAGACTATCCCGTCGATTACTCCCACCTCAATATCCAGGGCTATGCCGTCGGAGCCAACGGCCTGCCGGCAGGCGTCGAGCCCGGCCCCGATACCGCCGTCTTCCCCTCCGTCTGCACCGAAACCTCCTACGGCTGGGACAAGAAAATCACCATGAAAATGCCCATGTTTACCGGCGCGCTCGGCTCTACCGAGATCGCTCGCGCTAACTGGGAACATTTCGCCGCAGGCGCCGCTATCTCCGGAATCACCCTCGTCTGCGGCGAAAACGTCTGCGGAATCGACCCCGGACTCGAGCTCAACGCCGACGGCAAAATCGCAAAATCTCCCGAAATGGACCGCCGTATCTCCACCTACAAACGCTTCTTCGAAGGCTACGGCGAAATCCTCTTCCAGATGAACGTCGAAGACACCCGCCTCGGCGTCGCAGAATATGTCCAGCAAAAGCACGGCCTCGAAACCATCGAACTGAAATGGGGACAGGGCGCCAAATGCATCGGCGGCGAAATCAAGGTCCAGGATCTCGCCCGCGCTCAAGAACTCAACCGCCGCGGGTACATCGTCTCCCCAGACCCAACCCTCGACGAAAACGCCGCCGCCTTCAAAGCAGGCGCTCTCAAAGAATTCGAACGACACTCCCGACTCGGGTTTGTCACCAAAGATGGCTTCATGGCCGAAACCCAACGACTCCGAAACCTCGGGTTCAAACGCATCACCCTCAAAACAGGCGCCTATTCCGCTGCCGAACTGGCTATGGCCATCCGCTGGGGCGCCGACGCCAAGATCGACCTGCTCACCATCGATGGCGCCGGCGGAGGCACGGGAATGAGCCCTTGGCCTATGATGAACGAATGGGGCATCCCCACCTTCTATCTCCAGGCGCTGACCTATGAGTTCTGCCAAAAACTCGCCAAACGCGGCTTCCGCCTCCCCCATATCGCCATCGCCGGCGGCTTCTCCACCGAAGACCACATCTTCAAGGCCCTCGCCATGGGCGCACCTTTTGTCAAGGCCGTCTGCATGGGCCGCGCCATCATGATCCCCGGAATGGTCGGCAAGAACATCGGCCAGTGGCTCCGCAACGGCAAACTCCCTAACACCGTCTCCAGGTTCGGCGCGTCCCTCGAACAGATCTTCGTCTGCTACGAGGAACTCCGCAAAAAGTACGGCAATAAACTCATGGACATCCCCCTCGGTGCCGTCGCCATGTACACCTTCACCCAGAAGATGCGCACCGGCCTGCAACAACTCATGGCCGGCAGCCGTAACTTCAAACTCGATACCCTCTCCCGCAATGACCTGATGTCGCTCACCGAAGAGGCCGAGAAGGTCTCCGGCATTCCCTATGTCATGAAGGCCTATCGCGATCAGGCCGAGAAAATCCTCCAAGAATAACCCGTCGCCAGTCGACCTTTGACTCTTGCCAGGACCCGGCCTCGAGGCCTGGTCTTTCAGAATCGCGACATCGTCGGAAAGGTGCAGGAGCAGTCCAAACGAATCAAAGAAGTGCTGGAACATGACGGTCTGGAATTCCAGGTGATGACATTTGTTCCGTAACCACTCAAGACCCTTGAGCGTAGTAGACCACGGGAATGCAAACGGCTGTACCGGTCCCTGCGGCGAGTAAAAGGAACAAAATGCGATCCCGAGCGTCGTTAGGATGGTCATGGCGGGGATCCGGGAGGAGGGCAGAGGTGTCTGCGCCTGCGAGGTGAGTGATATGGGAAGTCGATGGCTGCTGGTGGCAAGCATGGCATTAGGGCTCTGTGTCTCCGCGTCTGCGATGGGAAGGGAGCCGTGGAAGCGACCGGAGACAATGCCCGCCTCAGCGGTTTTCGGGGCCGATCGGCTCTGGGAGATACACTTAAGGTTGGCACCAGAAGAGTGGAAGGCGATGGAACCGGGGCGAGGAGTTCGCGCGGGGATGCCCCGGATTCTGAATCCCGTGGCGGCCACGCAGCCGACGACGCGCGAATTTGTGAATGGAAAGAAGCTGCCCCGCCCGGAGCAGGCGGATGGGCAGAAACGCGAAGGCAATTCGTTCGGATATCAGTATGTGTACGTGCATGCGGATGTCGAGATGGACGGGGAGGTATTTCGGAATGTGGGGTTGCGATTCAAGGGCAATGCGTCGTACTCCGTGACGGGAAAGGGGAACAAGAAGCCATTCAAAGTGGATTTCAATCGGTATGTGAAGGGGCAGAAGTTCCACGGGCTGTCGTCAATCATCCTCAATAACAACGCACTGGACCCGTCGCAGATTCGAGAGGCCATGTCGTATTGGGCGTATCGCGAAGCAGGTGTGCCAGCTCCGCGGACGGCGTTCGCGGCGGTGTATCTGACCGTGCCGGGCCAGTTTGACCGGGAATACCTGGGTGTATATACGCTGCTGGAAGATGTGAACGATGACTTCCTGAAGAACTGGTTTGGGAGCAGCAAGGGCTTGCTGTTGAAGCCGGAAAATGCCAGAGGTTGGCCGTATCTTGGCGAGAAGTGGGCAAACTACGAGGCGCGATATCGGCCCAAATCGGATGTACGGGAAAAGCACGCCCGACGCCTGATCGAGCTGACGAGGCTCATTCACGAGGCGGACGACGAGGAGTACTCGGCTCGGATCGGGGATTATCTGCAGGTCGACGAGTTCACCCGATATCTGGCCACGAGTCTGCTGCTGCTGAACCTCGACAGCCTCCTGATTACCGGGCATAACTTTTACCTGTATGTGAACCCCGAAGACAACAAGGTCTATACGCTTCCCTGGGACATGCACTTGTCGTTTGGGTCGTTTGGGACGGTCGAATCCGACGACGGGCAAGCCGACCTGAGCATCCTGCAACCCTACGAGGGCTCAAACCGCGTCATCGATCGGCTGCTGGCAATCGACGAAGTCAAGAACCTCTACCTGGGGCACATGAGGGAGTTTCTGGGCACCTTCTGCACGATGGCGAAGATGACCGAGCAGATGGACATGATGCAGAGGACAATCGGCCGCGCGGCCGAGAAGGCGAAAGGGGAAGGGAAGAAGGAAGTGCCGGCGACGTTGCCGGTTCGCAATAGCAACAACTTTCTGAGGCAGAAGGCGGATCTGAAGCCCATCATCAGCAAGCGGATTGATTCGGTGGTGGCGCAGTTGGACGGGAAGACGGAAGGGTACGTGCCGGGGCCGGCGATCTCGGGGCGTTGGCGGTTCCTTGAGGCGTTTGTGGGGCGAGGCGGGCCGGCGGCAGTGTGGGCGCCGGCGTTGATCAAGGCGGTGGATGCGGACGGCGATCGGAAGATCTCTCAGGCGGAACTGGAAGATGGGGTGAAGGGTTTCTTTGCGGCGGCGGACAAGGAGAAGCGTGGGCGGGTGAATGAGCGGTTGATTGGGGCGGAGTTGCAGCGGATTCTGCCGCCGATGCCGGGGGCGCGGGGCGCTCGCGCCGAGGCGAGACCTGCAACGCGGCCGGTGGTGCAGCCGGCGTTGACGGCGGCGGTGGCGCGGGGGGTCATGAGGGAGGCGGACCGGAAGAGGAACGGGCAGGTGGCGCTGGAGGATCTGCTGGTTGCGAGCCGGAGGGTGTTCGCGCAGGCCGACGCGAACAAGAACGGGACGTTGGACGTGACCGAGACGACGGCGGGGATCCGGCGGCTGTTGCAGCCACAGGCGGCACGTTAGGCAATATTACGACATTTTCCGGCAATCCCGACGACGAAGGGGGCAGGTGCGGCGTTTGGGAGGGTGGTTGGGGGTGTTGGGTCACACGGATGCTTTGGCTTTGGCTTCGAGGGCGGTCTTGGTGCGGATGGCGAAGTCGTCGATTTCTTCGGTTTTTTCGAAGCCGACGATCATCATATCGACGGTACCGAGGCCGAGGACGTAGCGGATGGATTCATCGCGTTTAGCGGGGTCGTTGCGATACCGGCCTTCGCCGACGAGTTTCATGCCGATGACGCCCTTGCCGGCGTCGTGGATTTTCTTGATGACGGGGGCGACGATTTTGGGGTCTCGGTTGTCCATGGAGTCGCCGAAGGCGTTGATGCGAACGTGGACGACATCGACCCAGGGATCGGTGGCGCAGGCTTCGAGAGCGGCGAGGTTGTTGGGTCGGCAGTGGATGGAGACGCCATGGGCCTTGATGAGTCGTTTGGCCTTGAGGTTTTCCATGATGTCCATTTGCTTTTTCTGTTGGTCGGTCCAGTTGGGATCGCCCATGCAATGGATCTGGAGGAGGTCGATGTAGTCGGAGTTGAGTTCTTTGCGGAATCGCTCAACGACGACATTGGCATCGGGGCGTTCGCGTTCGGGGATGCCGCCGTTCATGACCCAGATTTTGGAACCGACGACGTACTTGTCGCGAGGGATGGCTTTGAAGGCGGAGGCGATGTAGGGATGGGTTCCATAGAGGTCGGCGCAGTCGTAGAAAGTGATTCCTTTCTGGAGTTCGTAGAGGAGGAGAGCCTCGAACTTCTCTTTTCCGAGGCGGGTCATGTTGGACTGGCGGTTGCCGCCGCGCATTCCTGTGCCAGCACCGATAAGGGAGACCTTGATGCCGGTCTTGCCAAGCGTGACGGCCTGGAAGGGGTCGGTGGAGATGGGGGCAACCTGTGCGGCAAGCGGGCTGTTCCCGACGAGGGTGGCGGCAGCGCCGGCAATCGAGGTGGCAAGGAACTGGCGACGATTGATGTGCATAACGAGACCTCCGTGGAAGATGGGCGTGACTGTAGCAGATGGATTCGGGAGGTGGAAGGGGAAAACGGGTGGGATCGGCGGGGGATGCAACGGCGGTTGCTGGAGGGGTTTGCGCTGGTCCGAACGGGGGCAGATAGGAGGTGGTGGAGTGAGCAGAAGCGGCGGGCGAAGGGGTGGGGAGGCGGAAAGGTGGGAGCGGAGGGGGTGGGGGTTGTAAGGGGAGGATTGGCCGGGGTTTGGGGGATTTGATGGGTTGGAAAAAGCGGCAAAAAGCGACAAAAACCGACCGAAAGCGACGGGAAGGGACGGGGAAGGGAGTTAAGGCGGCTGGGAAGGGAGGGAGGGACGAGGCGGCGGAGTGGCGGAGTGATGGAGGGGAGGGTTGGAGAGTGGGAAGGGATGCCAAGGTGACGGGGGAAGAAGGGATGAGG
>CAYVKG010000156.1:0-7230 GCA_964451955.1 uncultured Tepidisphaeraceae bacterium | reverse complement strand
TCCGATCCACCACGTCGTGCCAGATCGTGTCCATCGCGCTGATGAGCCCCGGATCGTTGTTCGCCGCCGCCACATCCGCCGCCGCCGTGAAAAAATACATCGCCCTCACCGCATGCCCCGCGATCTCCTTCCGCTCGCGCAGCGGAATGTCATCCTGGCAGTAATCCCCGAACCGCTTCCGCCCGCAATCCC
Organism: uncultured Tepidisphaeraceae bacterium; assembly: GCA_964451955.1. GTDB lineage: Bacteria > Planctomycetota > Phycisphaerae > Tepidisphaerales > Tepidisphaeraceae > JAPLNB01. The sequence continues at coordinate 7,038 of CAYVKG010000156.1, read as the reverse complement.
TGCCACGCTCCTCCACGAAGAACGTCGCCAGCTTCAGATACCGTTCATCGCCCGTGATTCGCCACAGCTTCACCAACGCCAGCTCGATCTCCTCGTGACCGCAAACATCGTGCCGCTTGTCCGGCCCAAACACCGAATCAATGTGGTTCGCCAGCCTGATCGCCACATCCAGCAGCTTCCGCTTCCCCGTCACCTGGTAATACGCCACCGCCCCCTCAATCAGATGTCCCGCGCAATACATCTCGTGCATGTCCTTGACGTTCGTCCATCGCTTGTCAAGTTCCTTGCGTACCGTGTAAAAGGTGTACAGATATCCGTCAGGCTGCTGGGCCGCCGCAATCTTGTCGATCACCGAATCCACGTACTTCTCAAACTCCGGATTCCGCTCATGAGCCAGGTTGTACGCCGCCGCTTCAATCGCTTTGTACAGGTCCGAATCGTCAAAATAGATCCCTTGGTGCGGACCGGGCATCTGCCCCGCCGCCTTGACGAAATTGTTGATCCGCCCCGTGCTTTCGCAGAACTTGAAGTTGTGCGGCACCGTCTTCTCTATGTTCACCTTGATCCGCGGCGCCCAGAATGCGTCCTCAAGGTGCACCGATGTGAACGGCACCGGCGACAGCTTCGTCGCCGACGGGGCCTCTCCCGCCGAAACACAACCCGCGCACATCAATCCCACCGCAATCGCTACCACGCTCAATGTCTGCATGATCCACCTGTGGTTAAAACCTGCCGGGCAGATCATACCTTATTGCAGCGATGAGACTATGCCAAGGGCCCACGACCCCACGGCCCCCGCATTACTCCGACCACCCGCTTCGGCCGATCAACTTCACAAATCGGCACGCGCAGATGTCTGCCGTCTGAAGCGAATCCCCCTGCCGCCGAACCTCAACCAGCATTTGCTCATGAATGTCCCCCACCGGCAAAACCGCGATCCCCCCGTCCACCAGTTGCTCCCGCAGCAGACTTGTCGGCAGTTCTCGTGCCCCCGCCGTGATCACCACCCGGTCAAACGGCGCCGCTTCGGGCCAGCCCAGCGTGCCGTCCCCATACCGCAGGTGAATGTTCCGAATCCCCAACTGCATCAGCCGCTCAAATGCTTCGTCCAACAGCGGCTTCACTCGCTCAATCGTGTAGACAACCCCTGACAGCTGCGCCAGAATCGCCGTCTGATACCCGCTGCCCGTCCCAACCTCCAGAACCCGATGTCCCGACTCCACGCCCAACCTCTGCGTCATCAACCCCACCATGTATGGCTGGCTGATCGTCTGACCATGACCGATGGGAGCCGCCCGATCAGCGTACGCCTCAGCTCGCATCTCCTCCGTGAAAAAGTGCTCGCGAGGGACGCTCCGGATCGCGGCCAACACCCGTGCATCGTCGATTCCCCGCTCCACCAGTTGTTCCTGGACCATTCTTTCCTGTGGAGATGATTCGTGCAGTTGCTTCATAGACGCTCTTGACTATTCTGCCGGATGCTTCCTGCCGTGCAGGACCTCAAGCGAGCCGTTCAAGCTCTTTTTACCGCCTCCAGGTCCGTCTGCAACGACCGTGACGACCGCACCGACGCAATCCGCCAATCGCCCTCATTATCGCCGCCGGTCAACTGAGTATTTACGCCGATTCGCCTGCCCAGTGCAAGCCGATTGACCCGGCGCCACGCCGTCTCTATCCTTCGCCCATGGCGACACCCGCCCCCATCATCACGCTCACCACCGATTTCGGCCTCGACGACTGGTACGTCGCCGCCGTCAAGTCCGTTCTCCTCAAATCCTGCCCAACCGCTCGCCTCGTCGATGTGACACACCTCATCCCCCCCGGCAACATACTGGCCGCCTCCGTCTGCCTCGAACGCGCCGTCGCCGCCTTCGAACACGGTGCCATTCACCTCGCCGTCGTCGATCCCGGCGTCGGATCCGACCGACGACTCATCGTTGCCTCCGTCCGCGGTCAGTTCGTCGTCTGTCCCGATAATGGTCTGATCACCTGGGCGGCTCGCCGGCATATCGCCACCCGCGCCCACCAGATCACCTGGCGACCGGTCGCTCACAGCAACACCTTCCACGGCCGCGATATCCTGGCGCCCGCCGCCGCCATGCTCGCCTCCGGAGTCGTCTCCCTCCAACAGATTGCCCAGCCCATCCACGACCCCGTTCTCCTCAATATCGCCCCAGTCCTGCCTCCCGCACGATCCGGCCAGATCATCTACTTTGACCACTACGGCAATGCCATCACCAATCTCCTCGAAGAGACCGTCAACGACGCTCGCGATCCCTTGATCACCGTCAAGGCCCATTCGCTCGGTCATCTGCAACACTCGTACGCCCACGTCGCTCCAGGACAGCCCCTCGCCCTCATCGGCAGCTCCGGCCTCCTCGAAATCTCCGTCCGCGATGGATCCGCCCGCCAGTCCCTCCTCCTCTCCGTCGGCGACCCCGTCACCCTCTCCTAAAACCACCCCGCTTGCCCATCAATCACCACCCTCGTAACCTCTCCCCGATGCGCCACGACACTGCCCATCTCCGCCGACTCGACAAACAACACCTCTGGCACCCGTTTACCCCAATGTCCCTCTGGCTCGACTCCGAACCCCTCGTCATCACCGCCGCCCATGGCATGTACCTCATCGACTCCGACGGCAACCGCTATCTCGACGGCGTCTCCTCCCTCTGGTGCAATGTCCATGGCCATCGCGTCCCCGAAATCGACTCCGCGATCCGCGCCCAACTCGACAAAGTCGCCCACACCACCATGCTCGGCCTGGCCAGCGAACCCGCCATCCTCCTGGCCGACCGACTCATGAAAATCGTCCCGCCCAACCTCAAAAAAGTCTTCTACTCCGACGCCGGCGCCACCGCCACCGAAATAGCATTCAAACTCGCCGTCCAATACTGGCATAACCTCGGTAGGGGGGGCAAAACCGAATTCGTCGGCTTCACCGAAGCCTATCACGGCGACACCGTCGGCGCAATGTCCGTCGGCCGTACCACCGCCTTCCACAAACCCTATTTCCCACTCCTCTTCAAAGTCCATTACGCGCCCACCCCCTTCGTCTATCGCCCGCCGGTGGGGGGGCTCGACAGTCCCGCCGCTGTCCGACAGTACTGCCTGCGCGAATTGGAGAAGATCCTCCGCCAGCATCACCATTCCATCGCCGCCATCGTCATCGAACCCATCGTCCAAGGCGCCGCCGGCATGATCGTCCAACCCCCAGGCTTCCTCACCGAACTGCGCCGCCTCGCTACTCATTACAATGTCCTCCTGATTACCGACGAAGTCGCCACCGGCTTCGGCCGAACCGGCAAAATGTTCGCCTGCGAACACGAGTCCGTTCAGCCCGACCTCATGTGCGTCGCCAAAGGCATCACCGGCGGCTACCTTCCCCTCGCCGCCACCTTCGCTACCCAATCCATCTTCGACGCCTTCCTCGCCCCTCCCCACGAAGGAAAGACCTTCTTCCACGGCCACACCTACACCGGAAACCCCCTCGCCTGCGCCGCCGCACTCGCTTCCCTCGATCTGTTCGAGAAAAACAACCTCATTCAAGCCGTTGCCGACAAGTCCGGCCTCCTGGCCTCTATGCTCGATGATCTGCGCGACCTTCCGGTCGTCGGCGACATCCGCCAGAAAGGCTTCATGGTCGGCCTCGAACTCGTCGCCGATAAATCCACCCGCACCCCCTTCGATCCCGCCCGCCGCGTTGCACACGCCGTTTGCAGCAACCTCCGCAAACGCGGCATTATCCTCCGTCCCCTCGGCGACGTCGTCGTCCTCATGCCCCCGCTGGCAATGCCCGAAAACCACCTGCGGGCCATCGTTGCCGCCCTCCACACCGAATTGACCGAGTTGCGAATATGACAGGAACCCAATCCGTGCTCCCCCCCATCTCCATCCCCGCCCTTCTCATCACCGGTACCGACACCGGCGTCGGAAAAACCGTCATCGCCGCCGCCATTGCTCGCTGGTTCAACCGCCACGAACACCGGCGCGTCGCTGTCTGCAAGCCCGCCGCCACGGGCTGCGTCCACCGCCGCGAAGGTCTCGTCTCCGAAGATGCCGAGTTCCTCGCCCACTGTGCCGATGCCCGCCATCCTCTCGACCTGATCTGCCCGCAACGCTACGCCGAACCGCTGGCGCCCGCCGTCGCCGCACAACGCGCCAACCAGCCCCTCGATTGGCAATCCATCTCCCGTTCCATCTCGCTGATCTCCCGCAACTCCGATCTCATCATCGTCGAAGGCGTCGGCGGCATCATGGTCCCCATGGACGACACCCACACCTTCCTGGATGTCGCCGAATGGCTCGCCGTTCCCACCGTCATCGTCGCCCGCCCCTCCCTTGGTACCATCAACCACACCCTGCTCACCTTGGCTGCCCTCCGTTCTCGAAACGTCCCTATTGCGGGCGTCGTCATCAACCGCTACCCCACCGACACCCCGCCTCTGCCCGAGGAAACCAATCCCCGCGCCATCGAACAATGGGGCAAGACCCCAATCCTCTGCATTGTTCCCGACGAAGCGGTCCCCACAGATCCCAAAGCCGAGCCCATCCCCCCCGGCATCGCCTCTGCCATCGCCACCGTCGATTGGGCTCGCTTGGCCCGCGGTTAAGTCCGCGCAATCCCCAACATCGCCCGCCTGCCCGTTTTGCCAACGCCAGTGCCTATGATATAATCGCCTCGCTATGTCAACGCCTATTCCGTCAGCATCAACATCCTATACCGATCAGGAATTGACCGCTCTCACGGACATAGGCCAAGTCCTCTCCTCCACTCTTGATCTGCATGAAGCCTTCACGCAGATAATGCAAATGCTTATAAAAAAGCTGGATATGATTCGGGGATCGCTGGTCCTGCTTGATGAACCATCAGGCCGGCTGCGCATAGAAGCGGCGGTTGGATTCAAGCCAGAAGAGATCGAACGCGGCGTCTATGCCGTCGGGGAAGGCGTGACTGGCAGCGTTGTCGCCACCGGCTACCCTCGAGTCATCCCCGACATCCGCAAAGAACCCGATTTCCTGAACCGCACCTCCGTCCGCGACATGGATCAGCTCAAGACCGCAATCAGCTTCCTCTGCATTCCAATCAAGGTCGAAGGCCGCATCGCCGGATCCCTCTGTGTGGACAAGGCGTTCGTCAGCGATGAACAACTCGCCGCCGATCAGACCTTCCTCACCATCGTCGCCGCTTTCCTCTCCCAGGCCATCCAGATCAATCGCATGGTCATGCGCCAGAAAGAGCAACTCCTCGAAGAAAACCGCCAGCTCCGCGATCAGGTCCGCGACCGCTACAAGTTCGAAAATATCATCGGCGACTCCCCGGCTATGCACGATGTCTTTGCCACCGTCGGCCAGGTCGCCAACTCCCGCGCCACCGTCCTCCTTCTCGGCGAAACCGGCACGGGCAAGGAAATGATCGCCAAAGCCATCCATTACAACTCCCCTCGCCGCGACAAGCCCTTCATTCGCGTCAACTGCGGCGCCCTCTCCGGAACCCTCCTCGAATCCGAACTCTTCGGCCACGTCAAAGGTTCCTTCACCGGCGCCATCCGCGACAAGATCGGTCGCTTCGAAGCCGCCGATGGCGGCTCCATCTTCCTCGATGAAATCGGAACCCTCGAACCCCAACTCCAGGTCAAACTCCTCCGCGTCCTCCAGGAACGCGAATTCGAACGCGTCGGCGACACCCAGACCGTCAAAGTCGATGTCCGCGTCATCGCCGCCACCAACGTCGATCTCCAGGAGGAAGTCGCCCGCAACAACTTCCGCGAAGACCTCTTCTACCGCCTCAATGTCGTCTCCATCTACCTCCCACCGCTCCGAAACCGCCGCGAAGACATCACCCGACTCATCGACTACTTCCTCGACAAATACAACGCCCTCAACTCCCGCCGCCTCAAACGCATCAGCCGCGAAATGGTCAGCATTCTCCTCCGCTACCCCTGGCCCGGAAACGTCCGCGAACTCGAAAACGCCATCGAACGCGCCGTCGTCCTCTCCACCGGCGAGGATTTCACCGAGGACCTCCTCCCTCTCAGCGTCCGCATGTTTGCCGCACAACGCCGCTCCGATCATTCCTCCGAATCGATCGAAACCCTCGCCCGACGCCTCGCCGATCAGGCCATCGCCGACTACGAACTCCGCGAAGGCGAAATCTACAAACTCCTCACCGATCAGATCGAACACGCCCTCATCGACCGCGCCCTGGCCAAATGCGGCGGCGTCAAAACCAGGGCCGCCGACTTCCTCGGCATCAACCGCAATACCCTCAACAAAAAGGTCAAAGACCTCGGCATTGACGCAACCGACTAGCATTGGCCATCCGCCGCTTTGTTCACTTGCTTCTCCTATGTGCGGACGCTTCACCCTCATCCGCCTCGCCGACTTCACCAACCTCTTCCCATGGATTCTCCCTCCCGACGAGCAGCCCCAACCCCGCTACAACATCGCACCCACACAATCCGTCGCCGCCGCTCCCAACACCGCCACGCCCAAGATCCAGTTCTTCCACTTCGGCCTCATCCCCTCCTGGGCCAAAGACCCCGCCATCGGTAACCGCATGATCAACGCCCGTGCCGAAACCCTCTCCGAAAAGCCCGCCTTCCGCACCGCCCTCCCACGTCGCCGATGCCTCATCCCCGCCTCCGGATTCTACGAGTGGCGAAAGAACCCCGACGGCTCCAAAACACCCATGTACATCCGACTCAACCATGACCGCCCATTCGCCTTCGCGGGCCTCTACGATCACTGGCAATCCCCCGATGGTTCCCTCATCACCTCCTGCACCATCATCACCACCCAGCCCAACGAACTCCTCCGCAACATCCACAATCGCATGCCCGCCATCCTCCTCGAAAACCACTATCGCCAGTGGCTCAGCCCCGGCGAACAAGACCCCGCCCCCCTGACAAAACTACTCATGCCCTACCCCGCCGACCAGATGCTCGCCAGCCCCCGCTCCAACACCGGCAATAACCCGAAAATCGACTCCCCCGAAAGCCGTGAGCCCGCCGTGGCGCCGCCCCAGGCCCCCGGCCC
>CAYVKG010000155.1:0-7384 GCA_964451955.1 uncultured Tepidisphaeraceae bacterium | reverse complement strand
GTCTTTCAGCGGCGCGTACGCGGTGGTGTACCAGGCGTCAACGACGAATGCTCGACCCACGTAAGTGCGTCCCGCCAAAACCTCGGCAATGACCGGATTGGGCTTGCCATCCGGTTGCACCGCGGGAATGTAGGTTCCGATGGCGCGTTTGCCATCCTTTCCCGTGACATTCGTGCAGACGCGGAGCATGTCGCCGGTGTCGTTGATCTGCTGAAAGATGGTGCTGGTGCAACCGGCGATTCGACGTACGTCGTCAACCACCGGTGCCGGTGTCTTGGGGTCGGTGATGACGCCCAGCCAATTAGTGCCAACCATCATGCGCGGCAGCTCGACTTCCCGGCCCGACTGGTTAACCTGATTGACCGCCTGCCACTTGACCTTGGTGGCGGAATCAAGCGCGACTGCTCCAGCACGGGACAGCACGTCGGTGGCGACGCTCAGCGAAACCTTGCATTGCTGTTCGAGCAACGCGCGGCTGGCATCGCACATGGCAACAACGCTGTTGGCCATATGGTCGAGGTCCGCATACGCCAGGTTATTGCAGCCGTCGCGGGCGGCCCGTTCCATGTTTCTGTTTAATCGCCATGTAATGGCTGCGACGATCATCAAAGGGAGGATCGTGGCGGCAATGCCGACTGAAAGCAGCCGCGAGCGCAGAGAGATACTGCTTAACATGATACGCTTCTCCAGAATGTCCCAGTTAGTGGAGGCGGCGATAGGCGGTCCCGACCGCAGAACAACTGGCGTGGCCTCCACGCGACACACTCTCCTTGATCGGAGGGTTTTGATTAGGGATTAATCAAAACCAGCAATTTGCTAAAGTCCGCAAAGGAATCGTCCCGGGAGGATGGTGTGCCGTACTATTCAGACATATAGATGGGACCGTCCGGTCGTGTCGGTAGTATGGGTTTCTATAAGTGAAAATTGCGGCACATGAAGTTGATTAAGTTGTCGGACAGGACAGAGCTAATCTGGATGTCGTCGAATCCGGACGCGGCGAGCGCGTCAGCGACCCGAGGCAGATCGGCTGATGTGCGTATTTCCATCGGCAGGCGATCAGCGCCAATGCCCCCGTCCATATCCGTTCCGATGGCAACGTGGTTGGCGCTGCCGGCAAGTTCGCAAATGTGCCGGATGTGGCGGACGACGTCCGCGAGTGACGCTCGTCGCGAGCCGATATCTTCCGGCGGGATCAGGAAACGGTCATAGAAGTTGATGCCGATGATGCCGCCCCGCGCGACAAGGGCCCGGATCATTTCGTCTGACAGATGCCGATCTGTGGGAACGATGGCGCGGCAGTTGGAGTGCGACGCCATGACCGGTCCCGAGGATAGCTCCAAGAGTTGCCAGAACGACTGCTCGGCCAGGTGCGAAACGTCGTGGATCATGTGCAGGCGGTCCAATGCGCGAACCATCGTCACGCCATCGGCGGTGAGCGGGCCCGGATGACCGGTGCCGCCGGCATAGCGCGTTTGCTTCCACGCAAGCCCGACAATGCGGATGCCGGCGCGGTACCAAACGGCGGCGTCTTCCGGGTCGCGGATCGGGTCCGCGCCTTCTAGGAGCAGGACCACGGCAGGTCGAACAGGGGGGGGCGGATTGCCGGTCTTGCCGAGAAAACCATGAAGATCGGCCTCGCTGCGGATGATGCGCAATTCGCGGGCCCGCTCTTGTTCCAGGTACCAGGCGAGTTGTTCTCTGGCGGCTGCGTGCGCTTCAGCCGGGCTTCGGTAGCCGCAGTCTGCGTCGCCGGAATGGGGCATGCAAAATAGGGTTGCGAAGATAAGATTGACGTTGCCTTCCCGCAGGTCAGGCAGTCCGACCGAGGGAATTCCGTCGTTGTCGGGTTCTTGGCGAGCGGCGGGGAGTCGCACATCGCGGCCCCGGAGAGCGTTGTAGGCGATGTCGAGATGGGCGTCGACAATCATCGTGAGATGGTCAAAGAGGTTCGTCAGTGAGGGTCAGCCACCGAGGCCGATGAAGTGCCGGACGACGCTTCGGCCCAGAGCTTCGAGATTGTATCCGCCTTCCAGCACCGAGACGATGCGGCCATTGCAATGGCGGTCGGCAACTTCCGCCAGGACGCGCGAGATGCGCTCGTATCCCTCGTCGGTCAACTGGATCTGCGCCAGAGGATCATCCCAATGCCCGTCGAACCCCGCCGAGAGCAGGAGGACTTCCGGACGGAACCGGTCAAGATCGGGGATTAGTTCCGATTGGATGGTCGAGAGGTATTGGTCGTCGCCGGCGCCAGGGCTGAAGGCGATGTTCTTGGTGAATCCCTTTCCGGGTCCGAAACCGACCTCCCAGTCGAAGCCCGTGCCGGGGAACGCGGTCTGTGGGTGTTGATGGAGCGAACAGAAAAAGACCGTGGGATCGTCTTCGAAACACGCCTGCGTGCCATTGCCGTGGTGCACGTCAAAGTCAACGATGGCGACGCGTCTGATGCCGTGCGCCTGCTGGAGATACTTGGCGGCGATGGCCACGTTCGAAAAGAGGCAGAACCCCATGGGCTTGTCGGGGTCGGCGTGGTGCCCGGGCGGACGAACCGCAACGAAACACCGCTTGACCTCCTGCTTGATCACGGCATCACAGCCGCGAAGGACAGCGCCCACCGCCAGAACGGCAATCTCGTAGCTCTCAGGGCCCACGGTTGTGTCACCGCCGTCCAGGACCCCGCCGCCGAGCAGGCTCATACGCTCGATGAACTCAATGTGTCGCCGAGTGTGCACGGCCGAGAGCCATCTCGACTCCGCGGGCCCGAAAGTGAGTTCGACGCTCTTCTCCTTCGCCTTGGGCAGGTCGCCGAAATCAATCGAAAAATCCGGGAACGGGTTCGAGTCAATAAAACCGGCCTGGCGGAGCGCCGCCCAGATCGCCCGGATTCGGTCAGGTCGCTCAGGATGTGACAGCGTCGTCTGGTGTTCAGTGAATCGCGGGCTGGAGCAGAAGCCTACCATGGTGTGCATAACTTACTGGCAAGTGGCCCTTTGGTATAGCGGCGCCTTCCATCGGGTTCTCGATCCTCGTTTGGCGGTCCTATCGGAGCGGCGTCAGGTCCACGCGGCGGAATTCCACCTCGGTGCCTTCGGCCTGTAACGCGATCTTGCCATGGTCGGCGGTGCAATTGAAACCATCGTTCACCAGGTCGCCATTGACCCAAACCCTGATGGTCCGGCCGCGGCACTCGATGCGCATGTGATTCCATTCGCCCAGCGGTTTCTCCGAGTTGTCGGTGAGATTCTTGATCCGGCGAAGATCGTTCTCCGAGCTTCCCCATTTCTCTTTGGGCCCGCGTCGTTCAACCATGTTCGGCGTCTCAATGTCTTCCTTTATCACCCAGAAATCGCCCGCATTGCCCGACAGCATCTGGCATTCAATCGACTGCGGAAACATCCCATAAAGGGCTCGCGGCTTGGACGCGTGAACCAGGACCCCACAGTTGCCGGCGCTCTTGGGAAAACGGTACTCCACGTCAAGCCGGTAGTCCCGGTAGTCCTTGTCGGTGATCAGATGACCTTCCGGCTTGCCCAGGCTGACCAGCAAACCGTCACGGACTATGAACGTTGGCGCGATGTCCGGTTTGTTGTCGGCGGCAGGCACATCGGCCGTCCATCCGGCCAGGTCTTGGCCGTTGAAAAGCGACGTCGTCTTCGGGGCGCAACCCAACATCGATGCCAAGACCAGTGCGGGCAGGACGAGATGTCGCATAAAGGTCTCCTTGTGTCTTCCCCAAAGCCGCCAAACACCCGAGGCAAACGATTGTACTCGCTCACAGTCAAGTTAGCCTCCTGCCGCGGGCCGGTCAATCACCCCACAAGACAACCGGTCCATCTCAGGGGTTGGCGAACATCAGGTTTCGCATCGCGGTCCAATAGGTTCTGAAAAGGTAGGCGGCCGCCAGAAAAACCAACGCGCACAGAATGTACAGATAGCGCGGGCCATAAGTGTCATCCAGGAGGCCCGTTATAAGGAGCAACTGGTAGCTGTCGACCACCACAAAAGCCGCGACAGCGACAGGCAGGTAGTGGGCAGAGTGATAATCGAGGGCGCGAAGGACAACGTTGTGAGCAAGGCGTAGGTTCCGAAAGCGCGCCTCCCATGCAGTGAGTCGGGCGGCCAGGCGGGTAGTGATGACAAGGGCGGCGTATGTGAGGACACAGCAGAAGACGAAGCCGGCGACCGCCAGAATAAGCCCTGAGCCGACTTGCCCGGTCTTCGTGAGATCGTGAAACTGCCGGGCCCAGGCTGTTGCGCCGACAGAGCTTGTGATCCCGAACATCCAGAGCAGTTGGAATGAGCCCGTCCACCCAAGCAGAAGAGTGACCAGAATCCAGTTTCGCCGCGCATACCGGCGAGACATCTCGCGATTGCCCCGGACTGCCAGACTTCGATAAAAGCTCGCCGGGCGAAAAACGACCTCCTTGGTGGTCGACCAGAATCGCTGCCAATCCGGTTGGGGGCCGTCGTCTTGCTCCCAGCTCGGAAGGTGGCGGAGGTTTGGGGAACTGCTGGAGATCGGTTGCCCGCACTCAGGACAGTTCGATTCGGCGGTTAAGCCGGTGAGAATATACCCGCAAGCCTCGCAGAGCATCGCGGTGTCGTCGGGCAGGGTATTTTCGTCCCGCGCCATGTGCCGCCTCTTGCCATTATCGGACCCATGCCGCCCTTCGCGACGATGCACGCCATCAGGCCTTATGGTACAATTATCACCGCTTATCGTCACTTGCTCGTGACGGTGGATGCTGGCGGAGGCTGGATTCCTGTGATGTGCCGGTGCGCTCTCTTGCTGCTGACCCTGGTTGCGATTGGGTGTGACAAGCCCAAGGGCGAAGGGCGGTATGCCGTGACGACAACCACAACCCGGCCCACAACTTCGGACGACGCCCGGGGAACTGCAACGACGCTGCCCGCCACTCGGCCCGTGGCGTCATCCCTCTTTATCGGCGAGAAGATGGTGGCATTCCCAAGGGCGAGATTGCTCCTGCAGGAAACCCAGCCACAGGTGACGCTGCTGCTGTTCAGCGATGATCCGCGCAATGCCCTCGACGCGGATTATGCCGGCAACCGCTATTACCTCCAGATCCAGTTGGACATCGACGACATCGCCAACCTGGCTTCGACCGATTGGCACTTCAAGGCGGCCAGCATGGACCACGATGACTCTCCTAATGGTGTCTTTCTGGAAGGCGACAAGCAGCACCTGCAGCCTTACGACGTCACCATTGTCTTCGCCCAGGTTGGGCCACAGATCGGCATGACAATTAACGGGCAGTTTCTGGCCTTCATGAATCGTCCCGCCGAGGCCGGACCGCCCCGGGCCGTCTTGGTCCAAGGGTCGCTCCTGGCCGAACTGGAAACGCCCAGGAAGCTCCGAAAAACCGACCTCCGCGGGGAGACAGGTCGACGGTGAGTTCCCTATTGAAGCGTTTTGCCCTAACCTATCGGCATGAACGCGATGCCCGTTGTTGCGATCGTTGGACGGCCGAACGTCGGCAAAAGCAGCCTGTTGAATGCGCTTGTCGGAAAAAGAATCAGCATCGTCGAAGATATGCCGGGGGTCACACGCGACCGCATCTCCGTTCCCTGGCAGATTGACGGACGATTTGTGGAACTCGTCGATACGGGGGGATATGGATTTGTCGATCCCGACCAACTCACCCAGCATATCAAACAGCAGATCGAGCAGGCATTGGCTACGGCCCAATTGGTCTTGTTCATCGTTGATTGCCAGGATGGTCTGACCGCGGCGGACGAGGCGATCGCATCCCTTCTGCGCAGGCAGGGGATCAAGTCGGTCTTGGTGGCAAACAAAGCGGATGGCCCGCGAACGGATCCAATGCTCGGCGATTTTGCCCGCCTGGGCGTGGGAATGCCGATCGGAGTCTCGGCCTTGAACAACCGCAACCTGGACGCACTGGCTTCGGCGATCGCGAAGAATCTGGACCTCTCACGGGCCCCGACCGAGATTCCCGAGCCCCAGATGCACATTGCCATCGTGGGCAAACGCAATGCGGGCAAGAGCACGCTGGTCAACACCATTGCCGAGATCTATGAAGGCCAGGGCAATCGCGTCATCGTCTCGGAGGTGCCGGGAACCACACGCGACTCGATCGATGTCCGGCTGGAAAAGGATGGGCATACGCTGGTGGTCATCGACACCGCGGGTGTTCGCAAGAAACGCCACATGGTGACCAATGACATTGAGTTCTACAGTTTCCACCGGGCCCAGCGGTCCATTCGGCGGGCAGATGTCGTGTTGTTGCTGCTTGATGCCACAGAGCCGGCCAGCACACCGGACCGAAAACTCGGCCAGTACATCGCCGAACAGGCCAAGCCCGTAATCCTCGTCGTCAACAAGTGGGATCTGGCCAAGAAACTGATCTGGGAGAAGCGAGCGGCAGGCGGCCAGGCACCGGACGATCGCGAACTGATGGAGGAGTATCGCGAGTACTTGGGCAAAGAGCTCTCGAATCTGGATTATGCGCCCGTTGCGTTTGTCACTGCGACGGAAGGGCGGAATGTGCAAGCGGTGCTCGATACGGCACAGCGGCTGTTCAAGCAGGCCAGGTCGCGCATTACCACGGGCCGATTGAACCAGACCATACGGGCGATTCTGGAAGAGCGCACACCAACCACTCCCGTTGGAAACCGGCCAAAAATCTACTACGCGACCCAGGTCGAAACCACGCCGCCAACCATCGTGCTGGTTGTCAATAAGCCCGCGCTTGTCGACGAAACGTATCGCCGCTTCATGGTCAATCGCTTGCGCGAGATGTTGCCGTATTCCGAGGTTCCCATCCGCCTGATTCTCAAGGCGAAGTCGCAACCGACGGGGGGTGAGTCGCTGGACGAATCGGCGGCCAGGGAAAGACCTCTGCCGCCGCGTAACACGAAAAAGCGACGGGCAGAGTCCAAACCTCGTCCCAAACCCGCTCCGCGAAAGGGGCCGCCTCGCGGAACTCGCCCGCACTGAGCAAACAGGGCAACCGTAGACCATCAGACCTGTTGCAGGGATGTGCCTCCACGCCGATACCCTGTGAAACCATGGGCCTCCGATTGCCGGGTTTTGTTTAACCATCGTTGGAACAATGCTTTGTGCTTCCGGAGGGGCTTGGCGCTTTTAGCCTGCGGATTCCACCGCTTGGATCTTGACAGAGCGGACCTGCTATGGCAGAATTAATGCTCTCGGTTTCCTACCCCCGGCAGTGATCGGCCGTGGTGCTCGAACCGCGGCGGATAGTGACGATTGCTGTCGCTTGTGCTACCGCAACAACTTCGCGAGGCGTGACAGGAAGCCGCTTTGAAGCGGCATGTGGTCTCGTGATTGGGCGGTTGACAAGTGGGAAACTGGAGATAAGATTCGCCTCCCTTCGCTGGGAAC
>CAYVKG010000154.1:0-7591 GCA_964451955.1 uncultured Tepidisphaeraceae bacterium | reverse complement strand
CGGCATTTTGAAAACGCCCCCGATCCAGCGATGGCTGGGTCGGGGGTTCTTTTTTCGGGTGGGAGCAAGTCGTTGTTTTCCCAACCGGTGTGATTCGCTCTGCAAGTGCCTCGGGGCGGCTTCCGCGCTGCTTATCCAGACCAATTAGGTTAGCCGGGAGACACGCCTGCGAACGCCGGGAACAGAACGGGCCTGATGGTTTTGCTCACGTGCATCTCCTTTGCATGATCGGATGCTCAGTTGCGATCCTGCTCCTTGGTCGCTTCGATGGCGTGCGGTTGGGACACTTCCTCGACGTGCGAAGACGGGAGCACGACCTTGTGCCCCGCGTCTAGTTCCTTGAAACTGATCTGGCGGCTGCGCCCGTACATGCCATCCAACCAGCCTTTGGTGTAGAACTTCTTGCCCGCCTGAACAACCGTGACCCTGTAGTACTGCTGCTGGCAACCGACCAGCAGCGCCCCCATCATCGAGAGAATCAGCCGTCACATATTTTACCTCTCTGGGTCAGGCTGTCGGTCATCCGATACCGTGGGGGACACCGCCTCGGCTGAGACTGGCGCCGGCTCTTGGCGACGTTTGAGCCCGAAGACCAGCGCGTATCCCGCGGGCACAACCAGGATGTTCAGGAACGTGGAGGTCACCAGACCACCGAGCACGACGATGGCCAGCGGAGCGAGCAATTCGCTGCCCGGCTTTCCGGCGGCGAGCGACAAAGGAACCAGACCCAGCACGGCGGCCAGGGCGGTCATCAGGATCGGCACCAGCCGCTCCATTGAGCCCTGGAAGATCGCCTCGCCCAGGGGGAAGCCTTCCTCAATCAATTTGCGGTAGCGGTCCACCAGAAGGATGCCGTTGCGCACGGCGATGCCGAAGAGCGTGACAAACCCCACCATGCTCGCGATCGAGATCACAGGGGCCTCGTATCGGCCTTCGATGCCCAGCAGCGCCAGAGCGTTGCCCCACGGGCTGTGTGATTCGGTCAGATAGATGGCCAAAATACCGCCGACCAGGGCCAGAGGCAGGTTGACCATTACCAGCAGCGCCGAGCGCAACGTGCCGAAGATCATGTACAGTAGCAGGAGCATGACCAGGATTACACCACCACCCATGAACGTGATGGTTTGGGAAGCCGATTGCTGAGCCTCGAACTGACCGCCGTAGCTGACCGCATAGCCGTAGCGGTGAACAATCGGATCGACGCGCTTGCGGACCTCAGTTACCAGGTGTCCCAGGTTGTAGCCCTCTGCGACATTGGTGGAAATGACGGCCTTGCGACGTGCGCCGTCTCGCTGAATCGCCATCGAAGTATACTCTCGTCCGATGTCCGCGACTTCCGCCAGCCGCACCATCGCGCCGCCCTTCCCGCGCAGGATCAGCTTCTTCACGTCCTCCACGGTGCGGCGGTCCTCCGGTGCAAGTCGAACAACAATGTCCAAGCGTTTGATGCCTTCATTAACCTCCGCCACGACCTCACCGTTACAGGCGTCCTTCACCTGCTTGGCGGCATCCGCTGGCGTTAGCCCGTAATGCTGGAGATCGTTGTGACGGTAGCGAATCGACAGGGAGACCACCAGGGCTTCGCGGTTGCCTTGCACGTCGCGGGTGCCTGGAATCTGTTTCAGTTCCCCCTCGACCTCCTTGGCGATCTTGCGCAAGGTCGGCAGGTCCTCCCCGAAGACGTTGATTGCGATAGCCGCAGGCGTGCCGGAGAGGATCAGCGATAACCGATGTTCGAGCGGCTGGCCGGTGGCGACGCTGACCCCGGCGAACTGGGCGGCAATCTTGTCGATGGCCGGCAGCACCGCCTCCTTGCTCACGCCGGGCTTGAGGGCAATCTCGATTTCGCTGTTGCTTGGGGGCTCGGCGTGGGCATCTCGCTCGGCCCGGCCGGTACGACGGACTACGCCGCGCACGCCTTCGAGCTTGACCAGTTGCGCCTCGATGGCGCTGCCCAGGCGATTGCTCTCCTCCAGCGAGGTTCCCGGGGGCGCACCCACGAAAACGGTGATCGTGCCTTCATTAAATGTCGGAAGGAAAGCGGTGCCGAAGGTTCGCGCCAGCAGCAGGCTGGCGACGGTCAGAAGCAGCGACACCACCGCTACAGCGACGCGCCAACGGATCATGAAGCGAAGGATCGGCGCATAGACCGCCTTCAGACCACGAACGACGAGGCTCTCCTTGTGCTCTTTACCGCCTAGTCGCCCGCGCAGCAGATACCGGCACATCGCCGGGGTTACCGTGAGCGCGACCAGCAGCGATGCCAGGATCGAGGTGATGTATGTGATTCCCAGGGGCCGGAAAAAGCGGCCTTCCATGCCCTGCAGGAACAGCAGGGGCACGAACACCATGACGATGATGATCGTGGCAAAGACGATAGCTGCCCGAATCTCGTCGCTGGCCTGGAACACGACCTCGACCAGCGGCAGTCGCTGCTCCGGAGGCTTCTGGGCGTTCTCGCGCAGGCGGCGATAGACGTTTTCGACGCCGATGATCGCGTCGTCCACCAACACGCCGATCGCCACCGCCAGCCCACCCAGCGTCATCACGTTAATGGTCATGCCCCAGGCCCACATGGCTAGCAGGGTGATCGCCAGCGACAGCGGCAACGCCGTCAGCGTGATGATTGTGGTTCGCATGTTCATCAGGAACAGCACAAGGACCATGGTGATGAAGATGGCCGCGTCGCGCAGCACATGAAGGACATTCTCCAAGGACAGGCGGATGAAATTGGCCTGTCGCATGACGTGTCGGTTGAGCCTCATGCCCTTGGGCAGGGTGGGCTCGATTTGATCCAAGGCCTTGTCGATGTCCTGAGTGATCTGCAGCGTGTTGGTGCCTGGCGCTTTCTGAATGCCCAGGACGACGGCGGGCCTGCCGCCCTCGCTTGCCGTGCCGCGTTTGGGAGCGCCGGCCAGCACCACGTCGGCGACCTGCCCGATCGTGACGGCCTCTCCTTTGTGGAACTTGACCAGGGTGTTCTTGATGTCCTCCACAGTGCGCACCTTGGCAGCCTGGCGGATGGGCAGTTCCCACCCCTGAACGTTCGGCATGTAGCCGGCACTGGCGATGCTGTGGGCCTTGCGCGCCGCCTCCACCACATCCTCGACAGTCAGAGCATACAGCAGCAAATGGTCTTGGCGGACGTTTACCTGATACTCAGGCAGCTCGCCGCCGATGGCCACAACCTGTGTCACTCCGGGCACCGCGAGCAACCGGTTGGTCAGCTCAAACTCGGCATACGATCGCAGATCGAGATCACTGACCAGTCCATCCGGACTGGACAGGGCCACCATCATAATCTCGCCGGTGACTCCGGTGGGGGGCGCAACTTCCATATGCACGCCCTCCGGGAGCCGCTCCTGCACGGCCGCCAGCCGCTCGCTCACGTAGTTGCGCGCCATCCGGAGGTCGATGCCCCAGTCGAATTCAACGCAGACAATCGAAAGGCTGAT
This sequence comes from uncultured Tepidisphaeraceae bacterium, assembly GCA_964451955.1. Taxonomy (GTDB): domain Bacteria; phylum Planctomycetota; class Phycisphaerae; order Tepidisphaerales; family Tepidisphaeraceae; genus JAPLNB01. The sequence continues at coordinate 4,136 of CAYVKG010000154.1, read as the reverse complement.
GGCACTGCCGCTGCGGACGCGGCGTACGCCAGGCACGCCGTTCACGGCGATTTCAATGGGAAACGTGACGTACTGCTCGACCTCGTCGGCCGCTAGGCCGCCGGCCTCGCTGATAATGATGACCGTCGGCGCGTTTAGCTCCGGGAATACGTCCACGGCCATCTGCTGCACCTGCCACACGGCATATGCGGTCAGCAGCACCGCCAGCACGATAACCATTGCCGCGTTATTGATGGATAGCTGGATGAGTCTCTTTAGCATAGTGGATGTTTCCGTACGTCGCCGGGCAATTGTTACTGTTTGTCTTTGCCCTCGTGAAAGCTCCCGTCGGCGTGGAAATGACCTTTGTCGCCCGCCTGGTTCCCGCCGCTGCTGGCGAGCTTCAACTCGTAGACGCCGTTCACGACTACCTCATCGCCGCTGTCGATGCCTCTGTTGACGACGACCCATTGCCCATCGCTGGTCCCCAAATCCGCCTCCACTCGGATTGCCTTGTCCGGGTCCTTGGGGTCCCGACGGAAGAAGATGTGAGTCAGCCCATCCTGAATTACGGCTTGGACGGGAACGGCCAGTTCTTCGACATCGGTGCTGTCAGTGGGAACCTCAACAAAAGCCGAGACGCCTGCTCGCGCCCAGCCACCCAGTTCTTTGGGCATGACGATTACCTCGATGGAACGCTCTTCGGGATGGGCTTCAAGGCCGATGGTGATCTGACCCGTGAGGCGAGGGGCGGATTGCAGATTGCCTCCGGCTGGTGGCACAATAGTCGCTGAAAGGCCGCTCTGTAACTTGCCCAGGTCGGCCTGAAGACCGATCGCCCGAAACCGCAACGCCTTCGGATTGACTGTGGTGAGTACGGGCTTAGCGATCTCGGCCCAGGAGCCATTGGTCAGGGCCAGCGACTCCACCACGCCCGCTTCCGCCGCTCTCACTTCGAGTGCATGGATGGTTTTCCAGCGGGGCATCGGCATATCGGCGGTGCCCACGTTCTCCAGCAGTTCTTCCGTGCCCATGCCCAACAAAGATGCCGCCGAAGCCAACGTCAGTGGGAATCTTGCCTCTGCCGCCTCGTGCTCGGCCTGCTTGGCGCGAAGCTCCGCTGTCAGACGTGTGAGCGAGTTCTTCTTCTCGGCCAGTGTTGCGTCCAGCTCGGCACGGCGCACTTCGGCCGCCGCCAGCGCCTCGATACGCTGCTGCAACAACGAGATGGCCTTCTCCGCTTCCGTTTTGGTGGCTTCAGCCACCGCGACTTCCGCATCGCTCTTCTTCACCGCCAGCAGTTCCTCCTGAAGCTGTTGACGCATCTTCAGCCACTCCGGAGCGTCCAGGCGGTAGAGAACGGTTCCCGCTTCCACTGCCTCGTATTGCCGGACCATGATCTCCACCCGGCCGGGGAACACGGTGTGGTATTCGCGCCGGGCGGAGGGAAGCAACTCGAATCGTCCAGGGAGGCGAATAGTGCAGGTGACATGCCGCCGCTCGGCCTTGGCAAAGGTGATGCCCAGGTTCTGCCGCACACTCTCGGGGATGGAGAGACCGCCAGCATCCGCCGGAGCCGCCTCGGTACCATGCGCATCCGCGGCCTCCCCTGCGTGATCGTGTTCATCCTTCTCATTATTCGCACGAGGAGCGGCCTTGGCGTCCGGCTTCTCACAGCCGCTGCACAACGCCAGTGACAGGCCTAGCATAAGGACAATCAGAGTTCTCATGGCTTATTCTCCATCGTTGAGGGACCGGGAATGGCGGGCAGGGTCAGTGTATTGATTTGGTTGACGACACTGGCCTCCTTGAGCCGTGCCTCCAACACCTGGATCTTGGTTTCAAAGGCCCGTGCATAGGCTTCCAGCGAGATCAGGGTCGTGGCGTCACCCAGTTTTCCGAGCTTTCTGGCGTCGGCGACCTGCTGATCCACCAGCGGGGCTATTTCCTCTTCCAAGTAGTGCCGCCGCACTTGCGCCGTCTCGTAGGCGAGGCGGGCGCGGGCCAGGTCGCTGACCAGTTCCTCGCATCGCGCTTCGGCATCGGCCTTGGTCGCATCGCGAGTGGCGCGGGCTTCGACAATCGCCCGGCGATTGGCATTCAGGATCGGCAGCGGCAGACTCAGTCCGAACAGCACCCGCGAGTCTCCCTCCTCCGTTCCAGGTCCAGTGCCCACTTTCACATCCGGGTATTGTCTGCGAATTTCCAGCTTCAATGCGCGGTCAGCAGCTTCATACTCGGCACGCGCCAACTTCAAACGGGGCGTATTCTCCATTAGTGCAACACTGCTTGGCTCTGTAGCCGTCCTTGCCAGCGGCAGCACGAGCGTCGGGGTTAACTGGACGTTGGCCTCCGGAGCGAGTCCCAGCAGCGTCTTGATCGCCACCTCCTGCTCACGTTGTTCCATTTCCAGCGTTCGCAATTCCCCGGCCCGACTCGTACGCTCAATGCGAAAGAGTCGCGATTCCAATAGGTCGATTTCGCCGGCCTTACGCAGTCGTTCGGCTCTCTGGACAATCTCGTCGAGGTCGCTCACATATTGCCGCGTGAGGGCAATCTGCTGCTGGCGGGCCGACCATTCCAGCCACCGGGCGCGCAGTTCGCCGAGCGTCTGTACCTCCAGAAGATAGGCTCTCAGCAGTTCCACATCGGCCTGCGCGTAGGCCAAGCCCTTTTCAGCCCCGAGACGGCCTGACAATGGCAGTGTGAAGCTGATCGTCGCGCCAAGCACCCATGGGTTCTCCACGCCCTGAATGATCCGCTCCGCATCGATACCCAACTCCGGGTCTTCCCATCGCCCGGTCTGTGCCGCTCCAACGGCGGGCACCCGCGCCTTCAGCCGGGCTGCCCGAAGCTGCGGATTGAAGAACATCGCTACGATCTCGGCCTCCGGCAGGGACAGGCCGTCCGACAAATCGTATTTGGCCCCCGACTCGTACCCCAATGCCGCCAGTTCCCGGGCGTAGGCGCTCACCGGCTGAGATGCCGGATCACGCTGCTGCCATGCCGCCTGATGGGCGGCCAAGTCTAGGGGCAGGCGCTGATACGACTGGCATCCGGCCAGCAGCAACGCTGCCAGCGGCAGGCAAACAACGGACTTGATTGACATCGGATCTTCCCTCAGCAGGCTAACAACAGACACTCATTGCTCGCGACTGACGCGAGGCCGACGGACTGACATTTCTGCTAGGGAATTCAGATAAGAAGAACCGTGCAACGAAGGCAGCCGAGAGTGGTGGGCGGCTGCGCTGCGTCGGAGTGATCGGACAAGCGGGCAAGACCGGCGACGGCGGCCGGCACAGCCAGGAGGGTGGCATCCAGCACCGGCGGGATGATGATGGGCGGTGAGTCCACTGTGCCAATGGCCGTCTGCCGCACGGCGACCTCAACGTTGACTGTGATGTCACTGCACGGTCCATGCTCGTTCAGGGGCGCCTGCTGGCCGGTAAGAGATGGCGATGCTGTTCGCAGAGCGACTGGAATCTGATGTGGCGGCTCAATCGCAATGTGGCCATCGTTGCCCACGCACAGCACATTGCCGCCGAGCACGCCCGCCATGACGACGGTAAGCGACACCGAGAAAACCAGGAGAATGTGCACAAGACGAGGCATCATGAGCATCGACTAGACTCAAATCATACGCCATGCCCGGCAGCCGAAGCAACAGCGAGCCATCTTCTCCAGCTCTCTCCATGATCGGCCGATCGGACGAGAGCGCGAAGCGGCTGGAGTCGGACGACATGCGCGGCCTGGTCCGCAAGGCGATGGAGGCGGCGTTCGCCGACATCGGTAGCCAGCAGCGTAAGCAGGCTCAGGCTCTGGCCAGGCGGCAGTCGGAGTTGAAGGGGATGCAGGAGCGGCTGCTCAACGCCTATCTTGCCGGCACCATCGACGAGGCGGTCTTCGCCGCCAAGTCCGAGGAGTTGAAGGGGGAGCAGGCGAAGGTCGAGCGGCATCTGGAGCAGGTGGATCGGATCGACCCCTCCCGTGGCGCCGCCGCCCTGGCCATCTTTGACTGGTCGCAGGAAGCGGCCGGCCAGTGGCTTGGTTCAAACAAGAGCAGTCGGCGCGAAATCCTCGATCTGGTTTGTTTGAACCGGAAGTTGAGCGACGTAAGTCTTGACCTGGAAATGAGATCGCCGTTCCGCGAGTTGGCG
>CAYVKG010000153.1:0-7774 GCA_964451955.1 uncultured Tepidisphaeraceae bacterium | reverse complement strand
ATCCCTCGTACAACGCCCGAAACGCCTCCACGTCCCCCGCCCCCACACGAAACAACAGCTGCCGATCCGCCTCGCGATCCGTGGCCTCTCGCTCCATCGGGACCCCCCTTTCTCTCACCCGGCAGAACTCTCCTTCTCACGACGTCTTCGGCACCTTTCCCTCAATGAACGGCACCTCAAATACCTTCTCGTGAATCACCGGCCCATGCCCAAAATACCCGCCCTCCCCAAACAGCTCCCCATGGTCCGCCGTCAAAATCACGTGCGTCCCCCTCGGACACTTACAGAACATCTCCCCCAGCAACCCGTCAATGTACTCCACACACTTCACCTGCTGATCACGCAGCCGCTCCATCCTCTCCACATCGAAAAACTCCCCCGGCACCCCATCCTCCCTCTCCTTCCCCAACCACTTCACCGCCCCGTGAACCCCCGATATCCGCGGCAGGCTCGCGTCCTTCATCATGTACGGATAATGCGTCTCCCCCAGATTCAAAAAATAAAAACGCGGCCGCACCCCCCCAAAGTCCATCTCCTCAATCATCCCCGCAAAATCGTTGTGGTCCTCCATCATCCGGTAATCGTCAAAATGCGCCGACAGCAACGTCGTCTCGTTCAACACCGGCAGCGACACCCGCCCAATCGTCTCATACCCCATCTCCCCCAGCAACTTCGGCAACGACAAGTGCGGGATGAACCTCCCAAAGTCCATCCCATCCACTCCCAGCCGCTCCCCCCATAAACCCAAGTCCTCCTTGTACACCTCCGACGCAAACACCCCCGCCCGATTACGGTGCGGCACCAAACCCATCATGAATGCGTAATGCGCCGGCGACGTCCACGAAGCATAACTGTACCGCCGTTCCACCAAAACATCGTTAAAACCCGCAAACCAGTCCACCGCAGGCGTCGATGCTCGCATCATCGTGTCGTACCGACAACTGTCCATCACCACCCATACCAGGGAATTCATCGCATGCCCCCTTTGCCGTCGCTCGCCCCAAATCGCCCCACACACACCCGACCCCTCTGCGCGTCAAGAATATGCCAACACGACTCCCCCGTCAAGACCCCCCAACATTCACATCCCGCAGTCCCACCAACATCCTCCTCACCCCCCAACGCCCCCCTCCGCCGCCTCCTCAGCCCTCGGCAAGTTCGGCCACCACGTCACCAGCAACACCACCGTCAACACCACCACCACACCCCCCACCACCGCCGCCTGCACATACTGATGCGTCACCAGCAGGATCGGCGCCGTGTACAACGCCGCCAACCACGGCACCGCCACGCACACGTTCAACAAGTCAATCCCAAAACTCTCCTTCTTGAACCCCGGATCCTCCGCCTTCACCAACTTCGCAACCCTCCCCCACGCCCCCGCCGGCTGCACATCCCGGTAAAACCGCTTCAGCGTCTCGTCATCCACCGGCTCCGTCATCAACGCCACCACAATCGCCACCACCAACACGCTCAACGCCAGCACCGGAAACGTCACGTACACCGGAAACTCCACCCCACGTTGCTTCTCCACCACCGCCTGTACCAGCGACAACACCATCCCCGTCGCCGTCCCCGCAAAATATCCCCACCCGTTAAACCGCCCCCAATACCACCTCAGCACGTTCGGCAACAATACCCCCGCTCCCAACGCCACCATGATCCACGTGAACATCGTGTTGATCGACTTCCCCGCCAACGACAACCCGATTCCAACAAAAATGAACAGCACCGATGCCACATAGCTCGCATACACCAGCTCCCGGCTCGATGCCCCGGGCCTCAAATAACGCTGGTAAATGTCCCTCACCAGATAACTCGCCCCCCCGTTCACCGTCGCGCTGAATGTCGCCATGAACGCCGAAATCAACGCCGCCAACGCCAAACCCCTCAACCCCGGCTTCAACGCGTGCGCAATCACCACCGGCAACACCCTCTCAGGATCCGTCGTGATCCTCTCCAACAACTTCGGCTCCGCCGCAAAACCCACCATCCCCAACACCGCTATCCCCGCCGCCATCGGAAAACGAACCGTGTGAAACACCCCCCACAACATCCCCGTCAACGACGCCTCCCGCGGCGTCCGCACCGCCAAAAACTTCTGAAAATCATACAACTGCTCCGGCCCGCTCGCGCATAGCAGCAAACCCTTCGTCACATACGTGATCACGACCGCCCCAAACAAGAAATACATCGAGTCCGGTTTGATGAAATACACCGAATCCGCCCCAACCGCCCTCTCCAACTTCCACACCGGCCAAATGCTGTACCAGTCCGCCGGCGGCGGCGCCGCCAGATCGTGCGTCCGAAACGCCGCATACCCCAAATACGCGATCATCAACGCCCCCACCGTCAATATGATCGTCTGAAAAAATTCCACCAGCGTCAGACCCCGAAAACCACCCACTACCACGTAAATCCCCGTCACTCCCACGATCAACGCCGCGCACAAGTGCTGATTCACCGCCGCGTCCACGCTCAACGTCATGAACTCCGCCCCAAACTTCCCCATCCCCACCGCCCCGTATCCCAAAAACGCCGATATCGTCACCACCGCGTATATCGTGTAACTCAACCGCGCCAAATCTCCCTGACGCCCCGGCCCAAAACGCTTCACCATCCACTCCGCACCCGTAATCACCCCGCTCCGCCTGATCCACTTCCCCATGAACGCCATGTAAAATGCCGCAATGATGAAACCCCACATGAACTGAATCCACATCGCCCTCAAACCCAACATCACCAGCAACGACACAATCCACATCGTCCCCGTTATGTCAAAGTAGCTGCTCGACCCCGACATCGCCAGCATCCACCAAGGCATCTGACGGTTCCCCAAAAAATACGACTCCAGCCCCGACGCGCTCTTCCGCTTCACATAAAAACCAATCCCAATAATCGCCGCCAAATACGCCAGCACGATCGCCAGATCTATTCCCTCTAGTGTCATCGGATCTCCTGCTCTTCCAGCCCGCATTCCTGCCCACTCGACTTGGCCAACCTATTATGCTTCGGTTACTGTTCTTTATCCAACTATGGCAACCGAACCCAACAAAATCATCTACTCCATGCTCGGCGTCTCAAAAGCCTACGACCGAAAGGTCGTCCTCAAAGACATCTGGCTCTCCTACTTCTACGGCGCCAAGATCGGCGTCCTCGGACTCAACGGCGCAGGCAAATCCTCCCTCCTCAAAATCCTCGCCGGCGTCGACAAAAACTTCGACGGCCGCATCGAACTCTCCCCAGGCTATACCACCGGCTTCCTCGAACAAGAACCCCTCCTCGACAACTCCAAAACCGTCCTCCAATGCGTCCAGGAAGGTGTCGCCCAAAAAACCGCCCTCCTCGACCAGTTCAACGCTATCTCCGACAAACTCGCCCAACCCCTCGACGACGACCAAATGAACCAACTCCTCGAAAAACAAGGCCAACTCCAGGAACAGATCGAAGCCCAAGGCCTCTGGGACCTCGACTCACAACTCGAAATGGCCATGGACGCCCTCCGATGCCCCCCCCAAGATACCCCCATCAACGTCATCTCCGGCGGCGAACGCCGACGCGTCGCCCTCTGCCGACTCCTCCTCCAAAAACCCGACATCCTCATCCTCGACGAACCCACCAACCACCTCGACGCCGAATCCGTCGCCTGGCTCGAACAACACCTCCGCCGATACGAAGGCACCGTCATCGCCGTCACCCACGACCGCTACTTCCTCGATAACGTCGCCGGCTGGATCCTCGAACTCGACCGCGGCGCCGGCATCCCCTGGAAAGGTAACTACTCCTCCTGGCTCGAACAAAAACAAGCCCGCCTCGCCCTCGAAGAAAAAGCCGAAGCCAATCGCCAACGCGCACTCCAACGCGAACTCGAATGGGTCCGCGCTTCCCCACGCGCCCGCCAGGCCAAGGGAAAAGCCCGCATCGCCGCCTACGAAGCCATGCTCAACCAGGACATCAAGGAAAAAGAACAACAAATCGAAATCTTCATCCCCCCAGGCCCCCGCCTCGGCCAAAAAGTCGTCCAAGCCAACAACCTCTCCAAATCCTACGGCGATAAATGCCTCTTCCAAAACCTCTCCTTCGTCCTCCCGCCCAACGCCATCGTCGGAATCGTCGGCCCCAACGGCGCCGGCAAAACCACCCTCTTCCGTCTCATCACAGGACACGAAATCCCCGACTCCGGTTCCATCAAACTCGGCGATACCGTCAAACTCGCCTACGTCGACCAGACCCGCGACGACCTCGACCCCGCAAAAACCGTCTGGCAAGTCATCTCCGATGGCCTGGAACGCATCAAACTCGGCCCCACCGAAGTCAACTCCCGCGCCTACGTCTCACGCTTCGGTTTCACCGGCACAGACCAGCAAAAAACCGTCGGCCTCCTCTCCGGCGGCGAACGCAACCGCGTACACCTCGCCCGCATCCTCAAACAAGGCGCCAACGTCATCCTCCTCGACGAACCCACCAACGACCTCGACGTCAACACCATGCGAGCTCTCGAAGAAGCCCTCGAAAACTTCGCCGGCTGCGCCGTCGTCATCAGCCACGACCGCTGGTTCCTCGACCGCATCGCCACCCACATCCTCGCCTTCGAATCCAACTCCGATGTCCGCTTCTTCGAAGGCAACTACCAGGCCTATGAAGCCGACCGCAAAGCCCGACTCGGCCTCGCCGCCGACCAACCCCACCGCATCAAATACCGCAAACTCTCAAAAACCTGACACCCACAACCCAAACGGCCACCGCCTTCCGCCAACGGCGCGAGCCTCGGCCGATGATTCGCTCAACTTCCACCCCATCCCCACCCTCCCCATCCACCTCCTGCACCACTATACGCCATCCGCACCCAATCCAACAATATAACTCTCTTAATATAAACCTTTTACAGCTTAAACGCCCCGCCAACTCCAACCCCCTGGCCCAAAAATGCCCACGCCCCAACTTCCCCCATTTGCGTACCTCGCTCTCTCCCATATAATACACCCCAACCATCCGCTCAGTAGTGGCACCCACGTGCCCGAGGAGATTGTAACGTACGTTGCATAACTCGCCTCCCTGTCCATCCATCTGTCGCGATGGCAGGTGACACTACGCCCCATCTTCGGATAACCTCTTTCTCTCTTTGCATCACTACGCTTTTTCGATTGGCTGACTTATGACTCCTCTACCCCCTGCACAAGGGCTCTACGACCCCCGCTTCGAACACGAATCCTGTGGCGTCGGCTTCATCTGCCACATCAAGGGCAAACCCTCCCACAAAATCGTCTCCGACGCCCTCCTCATGCTCGAGAATATGGACCACCGCGGCGCCGTCGGCGCCGAACCCGACAGCGGCGACGGCGCCGGCATCCTCGTCCGAACACCCGACCGCTTCCTCCGCAGAAAAACCAAAGAACTCGGCATCACCCTCCCCCCACCAGGACAATACGCCGTCGCTATGACCTTCCTGCCCCGAGACCCAGACCCCCGACGCGAATGCGAGGAAATCCTCGAACAAACCGCCCGCGACAACAACCTCATCATTCTCGGCTGGCGCGATGTCCCCGTTAACAGCGAAGTCCTCGGCCCAACCCCTTGTCGCTCCGAACCCCTCATCCGACAAATGTTCGTCACCCCCAGTGCCACCTTCTTCAATAAGGCCGACTTCGACCGACGACTCTACCTCGTCCGACAACGCGCCGAAAACCTCGTCGAGTTCGGCTCCGCCAGCGAAATCGCCCGCAAACAGTTCTATGTCTGCCTCATGTCCGCCACCCGCCTCGTCTACAAGGGAATGCTCACCGCCACCCAACTCCGAAAATACTACCCCGACCTCTCCGAACCGGACTTCGAAAGCGCCCTGGCTATGATCCACTCCCGCTTCTCCACCAATACCTTCCCCTCCTGGGACCGCGCCCACCCCTACCGCTACCTCGCCCATAACGGCGAAATCAATGCCCTCCGCGGAAACCGCAACTGGATGCGCGCTCGCTACGCCGCCCTCCAGTCCCCCGTCTTCGGCGACGAACTCCAGAAAATGTTCCCCATCCTCACCGAATCAGGCTCCGACTCCGCTACCATCGACAACGCTCTCCAGTTCCTCTGCGTCAACGGCCGCTCCCTCCCCCATGCCGTCCTCATGCTCATCCCGGAAGCCTGGCAACACAACGACCTCATGAGCGACGACCTCAAAGCCTTCTACGAATACCACGCCTGCCTCATGGAACCCTGGGACGGCCCCGCCTCCATCGCCTTCACCAACGGCCCCCTCATCGGCGCAGTCCTCGACCGCAATGGACTCCGACCCAGCCGATACTACGTCACCACCGACGAACTCGTCATCATGGCCAGCGAGGTCGGCGTCATCCCCCTCAAACCCGAAAACGTCGCCAAAAAGTGGCGACTCCAACCAGGTAAAATCTTCCTCATCGACCCCAAACAGGGACGCATCATCGACGACCGCGAAATCAAACAGGAACTCGTCGAAAAACGACCCTGGAGACGATGGCTCCAGGAAAATATGATCGACCTCGATTCCCTCCCAGACCCAAAAAACGTCCAACTCCCCGACCACGACACCCTCCGACTACGTCATCACGTCTTCGGCTACTCCGTCGAAGACCTCAAAATGATCATCCTCCCCATGGCCGCCACCGGCCAGGAAGCCCTCGGCTCCATGGGCGCCGATACACCCCTCGCCTGCCTCTCCGACCAGCCCCAGTTGCTCTATAACTACTTCAAACAACTCTTCGCCCAAGTCACCAACCCACCTCTCGACGCCAACTTCGAAGCCCTCGTCACCAGCCTCTTCACCTACCTCGGCCGTGAGGCAAACCTCCTCGACGAATCCCCCCAGGCCTGCCACCTCATCAAACTCAAACAGCCCATCCTCAGCAATTCCGACCTCGAAAAAATCCGCGAAGTCAAAACCGGTAACCTCCGCGCCGTCACCATCCCCATGCTCTTCCATGTCGCCGACCGCGAAGCAGGCCTCCAACGGGCCCTCGACGAACTCTGCGCCAACGCCTCCCACGCTATCCAGGACGGCGCTACCCTCCTCATCCTCTCCGACCGCGGCGTCGATCAACGCCACGCACCCATCCCTAGCCTCCTCGCCACCGCCGCCGTACACCACCACCTCATCCGCCAAGGCACTCGCACCCAGGCCGGACTCATCATCGAAACCGGCGAGGCCCGCGAACCCCACCACTTCTGCCTCCTCATCGGCTACGGCGCAGGCGCCGTCAACCCCTATGTCGCCTTCGAAACCCTCGCCGACCTCGCCAAGCAAAATGTCCTCCCAAAAGACCTCTCCCTCGAAAAGGCCCACAAAAACTACATCAAGGCCGCCAACAAGGCCATCATCAAGGTCGCCTCAAAAATGGGCATCTCCACCATCCAGTCCTACCGCGGCGCACAAATCTTCGAAGCCGTCGGCCTCGGAAAATCCGTCATCGACAAGTACTTCACCAATACCCCCTCCCGCATCGGCGGCATCGGCCTCGACGTCATCGCCAAAGAATCCCTCGCTCGACATCGCCGCGGCTTCCCTCCCATCAACGTCCAACCCGATACCCTCGACGTCGGCGGTTTCTACCAGTGGCGAAAAGGCGCCGAACACCATATGTGGAACCCCGACACCGTCGCCAAACTCCAACACGCCGTACGCATCAATAGCTACCCCACCTTCAAAGAATATTCCAAAATCGCCAACGATGAATCCCGCGCCCGCTGCACCATCCGCGGCCTCCTCCAGTTCAAACCCGGTAAACCCATCCCCATCGAACAGGTCGAA
>CAYVKG010000152.1:0-8092 GCA_964451955.1 uncultured Tepidisphaeraceae bacterium | reverse complement strand
GTCGCTTTTTGCCCCGAGGTCCCACCCCACAACTCCCCCAAACCCCGGCCCCTCCTCCCCTTACACCCCCCACCCCCCTCCGCCACCACCTTTCCCGCCTCCCACACCCCACCAACGCGCCGCGGACAGAACGACACCGCCAATTGCCTCCCGCCAACCTTCGTCTACAATACACCCATATTCCACCCGGAGGAGTACTTCAGACGATTTTCCGCCTCGTGCTCCCACCAGCGATCAACCTGTATACCCAGGCAGCCGCTTCTGGTGCCCTGCGGCACCCCGGGAGGTTTCTCATACAAGCCGCGCCCATATGAACGCCCCAAACTCAGCTCCAGCCACCCCCCAACGCCCCGCCAGCCCACGTGGCCATGCCCTCCGCCACTCCCTCTGGATGGTCACCTTCGCCTGGATCTTTGGCTCCGTCTGGGCTACCGCCATCGCCGGCACACCCCTCACCAACTACGCCAAGTCCCTGCACGCCTCGGAATTCCAGTTCGGCGTCATCACCGCCCTCCCCTTTATCGCCGCCCTCCTCTCCCTCCCCGCCGCCGTCCTCACCGAAGCCACGGGCCTGCGCCGACGCATCTTCCTCTGGGGCCTCTACCCCAATCGCATCCTCTGGTTCCCCATCGCACTCGTCCCACTCTTCATGGTCTACCGCTACCCCGGATCCGAATCCGTCGCCATGTGGCTCTTCCTCATCCTCCTCTTCCTCATGCACACCGGCCAGGCCGTCGGCTCCCCCGCCTGGGTCTCCTGGATGGCCGACATCGTCCCCGACCGCAAACGCGGCAAGTACTTCTCCCGACGACGTGCCTGGGGAATCTACTCCGCCATCCCCACCGGCCTCATCGTCGGTTACCTCCTCGACCAATACGCCGCCGCCTCCCCAGACCCCTATGCCACACCCTCCTCCCGCCTCCTCATGCTCAACTGGTGCGCCGCCATCTTCATCGTCTCCGCCCTCTTCGGCCTCGTCGATATCGCCTGCTTCCACTTCGTCCCCAGTGTCCCTCGTCAACCCCAGAAAGGACACCACCTCCTCCGCTCCATGAAAGAGCCCCTCAAAAACCAACAGTTCCTCTGGATCGGTGCCTACATCGCCATGCTCACCTTCGCCGTCTCCTTCATGGGACAGTTCGTCACCAAGTACGTCATGGAACAAATGGCCATCTCCTCCGGCTCCAAAACACCCCACGTCAACATGATCACCCAGATGATGGTCATCATCGCACCCAACTTCGCCGCCCTCTTCGTCATCTCCGCCTGGGGAAAAGCCGCCGACCGCATGGGCAAAAAACCCCTCCTCATCCTCGCCGCCCTCGGCCTCGTCCCCGTCGCCATCGGCTGGTGCTTCGTCTCCGCCTCCACCGCCTGGCTCGGTTACCTCCTCTCCATGGCCGGCGGAATGCTCTGGCAAGGCGTCGATGTCGCCAACTGGAACCTCGTCATGGAAGCCTCCGGCTCCGCCGATGAGAAGAACCCCTCCACCGGCGGCTCCGCCTACGCCGCCGTCAACTCCGTCATCATCAACATCGCAGGCGCCGCCGGCGGACTCTCCTCAGGCCTCATCGCTCAACTCCTCAAAGACTGGACCTGGATCACCCCCCTCAAAACCTTCACCTACTACGACGTCCTCTTCCTCCTCAGCGCCGCCCTCCGATTCCTCTCCGTCATCATCTTCGTACCCCATATCCACGAAAAACACGCCCGACCCACCCGCGAAACCCTCCGCTTCATGACCGCCAATATCTACGACAACCTCTTCAACGCCCTCGAACAACCCCTCAAACTCCTCGGCATCGGCAAAGAAAATGAAACCCCAACGCACCCCCTCTCCCTCATTCCACCTTCCACCGCTCAATGCCCTCCACCGGCGGCGGATAACGCAGCCCCAGCCCCCCCAGGGACCCCACCACCACCTCCGACACCAGCCAGTTCCGAAACCACTTGTGGTCCGCCGGCACAATGTGCCACGGCGCATGCTTCGTCGAACACCTGAGCAGTACATCAGCATACGCTTCCTGGTAGTCCCTCCAGAGCTTCCGTTCGTCCAGATCCCGGGCATTGAACTTCCAGTTCTTCTCAGGATCCCTCAGACGCGACTCCAGCCGGGCCTTCTGCTCCTCCTTCGAAATGTGCAGGAAGAACTTGAGGATGACCGTCCCCTCGTCCACAAGCATCCGCTCAAAAGCGTTAATGTGTTCGTACCGACGCATCCACGTCTCCTCGGGCACAAGCTGGTGAACACGCTCCACCAGAACGCTCTCGTAATGCGAACGATTGAAGATCGTGATCATCCCCCGCGCCGGTGCCTGCGAATGAATGCGCCAAAGGTAATCGTGCGCCAGCTCGATAACCGACGGAGCCTTGAAACTGACGACCGAACAGCCCTGCGGGTTCACGCCGCTGAAAACGTGCCGGATCGTGCCGTCCTTCCCGCTTGTGTCCATGCCCTGAAGGACAATGAGCAGAGATCGCTTGCCCTCGGCATAGAGGACTTGCTGGAGTCTGGCCAATTCGGTCGAATTGGCGCGCAGAGCCTCTTCCGCATCCTGCTTGTCCCTGAACGATCCGGTGTCCTTGGTTCGCGTCTTTCCCAGGTCGACTTTGGCGCCCGGACGAACCAGATAGGGGGAGTTGGTCATTCCGACAGTCTAACCGGATGGCGCAGGGCGATGAAGGTAACAAATGGCGATTGCGATCACGGCGATCAAATGCTCCCGCACAGCCGGGAACGGATGCCGGTCTGGAGCACGCGGAGTTTGACCGAGATTCCGAGGGTCTTCTTGAGCAAGAGGAATTTCCTTCGCTTCTCGAAGAGGCGGCTGGCGCGGCGACGTTCACCCTGAATATAGACGTGTATTCCCACGGTTCGTCCGACCAGGCGCATCGTCAGCGCGCGAGGGCAAACGCGGCGGCCGTCGAGCGCGTCGGCGGCGCGGAGAATAGCCAGGAGGATCCGCAAGCCGCCGTGCTCGGCTTGTTGGAGGGCAAACTCCTGTTTCGGCAGACCGGGGACTTGCTTGCGATGGTACCGGGTCAGGTACGCGGCGGCTGTTCGCTCTGATCGGCGGAGCGGCAACGATCGGCTTTGGAGGATCATCTGCGCGCCGGTAATGTGGTGTCTGCGCGCACCATGCAGGCGGCCGACATCATGGAGGAGGCAACCGAGTTTCAGGAGGCGTCGATGCGACGGGCCGAGGCCGTGGAATCCGCCGAGCAGGTCAAACAAACGGACGGCGATCAGAAGCACACGGCGTTCATGGCGGGTTTCCCCCAGGCGACGAGCCACCCAATGTTGAACGGATCGGACACGACAGGAGAACCGATGCTGATCACATGCCGACGATTCCGCCACGTACACCTCCGGCGTTTGCCCCTTTTACTATCGGCGATATTCCCGGTGATTCAGTGAATAGTCGTTGAAGATTGCGCAAAGACCATCGCCAATTCGAGGCTGATCATCCACTCGATTCGCCAGCCGTGATCGTCGCGGTACTCCAGGCAGAGGACTCCCGACTTGGCCAGGTTGAATGCCGTGGGGGAGGTGTCGCGGCGCAGCAGTTTGGCGGCGAGTTCGCCCAGGAAGGGCTGGTGGCCGACGATCATCAGGTTTTTCCTGGTCTGCTGTATTTTTCTGGCGACAGGTCGGACGGGGCTATTGGGATTGATGTCGGGGCGGGGCATGAGGAATCGGCGTGCGCGGAGGGCGGAGGCGAGGATTTCGGCGGTCTGGGCGGAGCGGGGTTTATGGCTATGCCAGATGGCTCCGACTCTCATGCCCAGGGGCCTGAGGCATTCGGCCAGCGCCTGGGCATCGCGGACGCCCTTTGGCGTGAGCGACCGGTTTTTGTCAGTGGCCTTGGGGGAGGCTTCGGCATGTCTAACCAGATACAGTCGCATGTTTCATTCCTCGGCAAGGGGTTGGATTCGCGGTGGAATATCGGACACAAGGGGAATGCCCGGCGTGCATTCCGGGGTTGCCGGATTGAGTGACACGGCGGGTGTTCGCGGGGGGAACAGTTTCTCGATTTCGTGACGGAGCGTCGGCCCCTGGCGGGTCCAAAGAGCGGAGAACTGTCGCAGGTGGAATTGGGCGCGGGCGCAGGCTTGCCGGGCCAGCGACAGCACATCGGCATAGAGACTCTGGTCGTGAAGCGCGACTTGTTCCTCCAGAGTCAGGCGGAGGACTTGGTCACTCAGCACGACATGGTCATGCCAGAGGCCCAGCGCGTCCTGAAGACGTTTGAAGGTTTTGAAGACTTTGGCGGGGGGATTGTGACCGACGACGGCGGCCAGTTCGATTGTGTAGCGGAGGAGTTTCCCGGCGATGCGCAGGGCATGGGGGTCGTGTGCAGGCACCGGATGGGAATGGGGCGTGGCTGATGGTGACAGAGCCGCCGCCCGGTCGGAAAACGCCGCGAGTTGCGAGGGTAGAGCATCGGCCAACAACAACGATGCTTGTTCATCCAGCGAATCGGCATTGATGGGAATAGTCCACCAGACGCTCAGGTCAGCAAGCGCTTGTTTATAGGAGTACTCTTCAGTGATGCACTGGTGCAATTCGGTTCGGCGGTGTTCCATTCGCTGCTGCGCCCATTGGGCGGCGTGGGCAAAGCGGCTGCGGGCGGCGAATTCACGAAGGTGTCCGGTCATGACATCGGCGTCGCGAAGTGGGCCGAGCTTTCGCCGGAGTTTTCGCAGCACTTTTTGGAACCGCCTGCATTCCGGCAAGGGGATCGTGGAGCCGAGGACGTCGATCGCGGCGCGGAGGCGGCGTGTGGAGACACGGGCGTCATGGATCGCGTCAACGTCCCATTTCTGGAGTGCCAAGGGTAGCAGGTCGCGTAAGCCGGAGACCAAGCGATCGAGGTGGCGTCGGACTTGGGATTTTGGGTCTTTCATGAACGGCTTATCCCGCTCTTGCGGGCAACTGCTTTTTGGGAAAGGGTTTGTCCGAATTCGCGGGGGACACCTTACAGCAGGGCAAGTGTCTGCTTCAAGCGGATTCCGGCCTAATTCACAAATAATTAACGCGGTCTTAGCGGGCGGGCATTAGGATTTGCTGGCAGGCCGGCATCATCGAGTGGCGTGGGTTTTCCACAGCCAGTCGAGAATCGCAGAACAGGCGTGATATGGAGCAAGCATTGGGAAGCCAGACTTTAGGTGTCGCGGGTACGGGGAATATGGGTGTTGTTGCGCCGGTGGAGAGGGAGTTGCTCGATCGGGATTTGAGCTGGCTGGAGTTCAACCGTCGGGTTCTGCACGAGGCGATGGATGAGAGGACTCCGCTGCTGGAGCGATTGCGTTTCCTCGGCATTTTCGGTTCGAACCTCGACGAGTTCTTCATGAAGCGCGTCTGGCGGCTGAAGCGCGCGGCGGCGCTGGGTGTCGTGTTCAGGCGATCCGAGTCCATGGACCCCGCGCAGACGCTGTATGCGGTCCGGCAGGCGATTCTACCGCTGCTGAGCGAGCAGGCGGCTTGTTACTCGGCGATTTTGCCGAGGCTGGCGGAGCACGGAGTGCGTCTGCTGCGATGGGACGATCTGACGGAGCCCGAGCGGAGGTGGGCGAACGATTTCTTTCGGACGAACGTGTTTCCGGTGTTGACGCCGCTTGCGGTGGATCCGGGGCATCCATTTCCGTTCATTTCGAATCTGTCGACGTCGCTGGGGGTGGTGTTGTCGCAGCCGGATCGGGAGGATTTGTCATTCGCGCGCGTGAAGGTCCCGGAGGTCATTCCGCAGTGCATTCGCCTGAACGCAGACACTCCGGACGGCGGCTACCGATTTGTTGCATTGCTGGACCTGATCCGGCAGAACATCCAGGATCTGTTCCCGGGGATGCTGGTGCTGGATGTGATGCCGTTTCGCGTCACGCGAAACGCCGAAGTCGAATCGGACGAGGAAGAGACGGAGGATCTGCGGGACCTGGTGGAGCAGGAATTGCGGCAGCGGCGATTCGGGCAGGTGGTTCGGCTCGAGCATGTGCCGGACGCGAATCGTTGGGTTCTGCAGTTGTTGATGCAGGAACTGAAATTGTCGGCGGCCGATGTTTACGAGATGCCGATGGAACTGGACTACAGCGACCTGCACCCGATCGCGCAGCTCAATTTGCCCGGGCTTCGTTACGAGCCGTGGGTACCGATGGTGCCCGCCGCGTTGGCGGACGGGCAGAAGGACATCTTCAGTCAGATTCGGGCCGGCGACATTCTCGTTCACCATCCATACGAGAGTTTCAATGCGAGCGTGGAGCGTTTTGTGCAGGCGGCCGCGGCGGATCCTCGCGTGCTGGCCATCAAGATGACGGTCTACCGCACCGGGGATGACAGTCCCTTCATTCACACGTTGATCCGGGCAGCGGAGGCCAAGAAGCAGGTTGTCTGCCTTGTCGAACTCAAGGCGCGGTTCGATGAAGAGCGCAATATCCTGCTGGCGCAGAAGCTGGAGGATGCGGGGGTGCATGTGGTTTATGGGCTGGTCGGACTGAAGACGCACACGAAAACAACGCTTGTTGTTCGGCAGGACCCTGACGGCATTCGGTGCTACGCCCACATCGGGACCGGAAATTACCATACGGAAACGGCGAGGCTTTACACCGATCTGGGCATTTTGACGTGTCAGCCGCAGATGACGGAGGACCTGGTCAAGCTGTTTCACTATCTTTCGGGGCGTTCGCTGCAGCGCGATTACCAGAAGCTCCTGGTGGCGCCATCGAACATGAGGGAGCGTTTTCTGGCGATGATCGAGCGGGAAGTCGAGTGCCACAAAGCAGGCAGGCCGGCGCAGATTATTGCGAAGATGAACAGCCTGGAAGACCAGAAGATCATCCGAGCGTTGTATATGGCTTCCGGGGAAGGCGTTCCGATAGACCTGATCGTGCGGGGCTTCTGTTGCCTCCGCCCGGGCGTGCCGAAGTTGAGTCCGACGATTCGCGTGATGTCGGTGGTTGGACGGTTCCTGGAGCATTCGCGGGTTTTCTATTTCCGCAACGGATCGGCAGACCCGATAGACGGGGATTTCTTCATCGGCTCGGCCGACTGGATGTACCGCAATTTGCTGAACCGAGTGGAGGTGGTCGCGCCCGTGCAGGATCGCAGCCTGTGCGAGAGGCTTTGGGAGATCCTGCAACTGACGTTGAAGGACAATCGCCTGGCGTGGGACATGCGGTCGGATGGCACCTATGTCCAGCGGCAGCCGGTGGCGGGGGAACCGGAACAGGGCATCCAGCAGGTGTTGATGAACCTGACCCGCCATCGCAGCGCGGCGGCCAGCGGGAGAACGGTTAACGGCAGCGCCACGTGATGGAGCGGCAGGGCTCGCCCGCATGTCGCCGGCCATCTTCATTCATTCTTAACGCTTCCATCACATTTAGCTCAATGACTCCGCGTACGCTCTAATCGCGTTCTTGACGGGTTTTTATTGCACAGCCAAGGAGAAGCGATGAAGCGATGGGCGATCCTGCCGGTTTTGGGCGTTCTGTTTTGCGGCTGCTCTGAAAGCAAGCAGGCCGATCCGGCGCCGAAGTCCGCCGCGGTGGCTCCCGCAGCCAAACCGGTCGACGCGGCCGCTGATTCAAAGCTCTACTTCGAGATGAACAAGGATGGCCGCACCTATGTTTTTGGGACGGTGGCATCCATGCAGAAGGTGGCGCGCGGCGAGAAGCTGGCGAATCTGGTTGTCAAAGAGAACTTCGGCCCCGCCGGTGAGACCGTGGTCTTTGAATCCAATGGGGCCGGCATGGAAGCACGGCTGATGCAGGATTACGAGAAGCAGCATCCCAAGAAATGACGCTCTAACGAGGAGTGGATCATGATCTGCGCCCGACACAAGAACATCGGACGGCATTGGCGCGGACGGCGGCACACGGCTCTGTTTTATGTGGCATCCGCGGCCATTTCGGCGGTGTTGGCTTGGCGGAAGTCGCTCGGGATCAGAAGGGCCGGAGCGAGCTCGCTTCCGTCGGGCCGTTCGCCGCTTGCGACCTCTGCTTCGTCCTGAGAATCTGGCCCGCGTCCGCGTCACTCGAGGCGGCGTTTTGGCGAGTCGCAGCGGCAGGGTGGTGGCAGCTCGACCGGAGTGATTTGGGG
>CAYVKG010000151.1:0-8165 GCA_964451955.1 uncultured Tepidisphaeraceae bacterium | reverse complement strand
CCCCCCCCCCCCCCCCCCCCCCCCCCCCCCCCCCCCCCCCCCCCCCCGCCCCCCCGCCCCTGTGCGGCGAAGGGCGGAGGTTGGATGCAAGAGCTGTTAAGACTTGCAGGATTTGTTGACAGGAGAGGCAAGTCGCATGCATAGTAACGGAATTCGCGAATCGTGGAACGGTATTAACCACTGGCCAGGCCGAGGGAATTTGAGTTGAAAACAGAAATACGCGCTTCGTTGCGGAACGGGAGTGGGCGGGCACATTTGCGGGCGTTGAAGAACGGCGCATCACGTCAGAATGGATCAGGGGGAGCGAACGGCAACGCGAAATTGCATGGGCCGGGGCTGCTGAACGAGCGGCAGTTTGTGCCGGCGGAGGTTCACCGGACGCCGGCGAGCATCATGAAGATGGCGTTGCCGAAGCGGATCAACGCGTTGGTGAAGCTGCACGGGACGCCGCTGATGGTGATTGACAAGCGGGTGTTGGAGCAGGAGTACAAGCGGTTTCAGAGGCTGTTGCCGCGGGTGAAGCTGTATTATGCGATCAAGGCGAATCCGCATCCGGACGTGATCAAGACATTCCGGGACCTTGGGGGGTGTTTTGACGTAGCGAGCGAGGGGGAGATTCGGCATTGTTTAAGCCAGGGCATCAAGCCGAACCGGATTATCTTTGCGAACACGATCAAGAGGCCTGAGGCTTTGGAGTTTGCGTCGAAGGCGGGGGTGAATTTTGTGACGTTTGACAATGAGCCGGAGCTCTACAAGATTGCGAAGCACGCGCCGGGGTGTCGTGTGTTGTGTCGGCTGAAGGTGGGGAACCTGGGGAGCATTGTGGAATTGTCGTTGAAGTTCGGGGCGGATGAGGAGCAGGTGGTGCCGATGCTGGCCAAGGCAAGATCGCTTGGCTTGAGGCCTGAGGGGATCAGTTTTCATGTGGGATCGCAGTGCACGAACATGGAGAGCTACCAGCGAGCGTTTGAGCAGGCGGCTCGGCTGGTGCGGGAAGCGAAGGACCGGGGATTGCCGATGAAGCTGGTGGACATTGGGGGGGGGATGCCGATCCGTCATTTCAAGACGGACACGGTGAGCATCGAGACGATGGCTGGTGCGATGCGGCGGGAGTTGGACCGGCTGTTCGACAAGGACATCGAGATCATAGCGGAACCGGGCCGGGCGTTGGTGGGTCCCGCGGGGATGCTGATTACGCGTGTGGTGGGGCGGTCGATCCGGAACAACAAGAACTATTATTATCTGGACGATGGGGTGTATGGGGACTTTTCGGGGATTGTGTTCGATCACTGCAAGTACGAGTTTCGGACGCTAGTGACGACGCAGAAGTACGCGAGCATTCTGGCGGGTCCGACGTGCGATTCGTTCGACACGATTTCGCTGAGCGAGGAGATGCCTGAACTGGATGTCGGGGGGGTGGTGTATGTTCCGAACATCGGGGCGTACAGTTGTGCCAGCGCGCTGCATTTCAATGGGATTTCGCCGGCCAAGGTGATTGTCGTGTAGTGTAGTAGAATAGCCGCGATATGGGCACGACTTTGCCGTTCGTCGGTGCGCCAGGGGCGCCAGTCCCGCCGGAGGCGTTGGCAATCACGCCGGCGGAGGTGGAGTCATTGTTGGAGCGGATCGGTTACCGAGGCGAGCGCAAGCCGGTTCCTGAGACATTGCGGGAATTGCACGAGGCGTTTTTGCTGTCGGTTCCGTTTGAGAATCTGGATATTGTGGCGGGGCGACCGATTCGGTTCGATGTTCATGCATTTCATGAGAAGATAGTGGGGCGTGGTCGGGGCGGGTTCTGTTATGAGATGAACGGTCTGTTTGCGGGGTTGCTGGCGTCGCTGGGTTTTGACGTGAAGCTTTTGTCTGGGCGGATCATTGCGGAGGACGGGGTGCTGGGGCAGGAATTTGACCATCTGGTGATGCTGATCGAGATGCCACAGCGGTGGCTGGCGGACGTGGGTTTCGGCAGCTCGTTTCGGTGGCCGTTGCGGCTGGACGATCCGGGGGAGCAGGCGGATTTTCGTTGCTGGTATCGGTTGACGCGTGAAGGGGAAGCGATCACGGTTCATCAGAAGCGTTTGTTGGAGGGGGCTTGGTACCCGGAGTACCAGTTCACGTTGAAGCCTCGCCGGCTTGCGGAGTTTGCGGACGCGTGTCTGTGGCATCAGAGGTCTGCGGACTCATCGCTGAACAAGCTGAGGCTGTGCACGCGGGCGACGCGTACAGGCCGGGTGACGATCATGGGGAATCGGCTGATCGTGTTGCACAAGGGGAAGAAGACGGTGCGTGATTTCAAGGAAGCCGAGTTTGATGGTCTGCTGAAGCAGTACTTCGGGATGGTTGTGTCGGCGTGAATTTGAGCTTGACGGAGAAAGGGGGGGATCGGACGATTGAGTGCATGAGGATTTTGATAACGGGATCATCTGGACAGATTGGCACGAATCTTGCGGTGGCGCTGGCGAATCGCGGGGATGAGGTGTTGGGTGTGGACAAGCGGGCCAACGGGTGGGTGAAGACGATTGAGACGGTCGAGGTTGATCTTGTGGGCGTCGCGCGGAGCGGGAAGGTATGGCGGCCGGCGACCCGCCCGGACGTGATTGTGCACCTGGCGGCGCATGCGAAGGTTTTTGAGTTGGTGAAGGAGCCGGCGAAGGCGTTGGAGAACGTGGAGATGGTGTTCGCGGCGTTGGAGATGGCGAGGGCGCTGAACGTGCCGGTGGTATTTGGGAGCAGCCGGGAGGTATACGGGGACATCCACCACCATGTGACAGAGGAGAAGATGGCGGATTTCGTGGTGGCGGAGAGCCCGTACTCCGCGAGCAAGATTGCGGGGGAGGCGTTTTTCTACAGTTATGCCCGTTGCTACGGGCTGCCGCATTTGGTGTTTCGGTTCAGCAATGTTTACGGGCGATATGACAATGATCTGGAGCGGATGGAGCGTGTGACGCCGCTGTTTGTGAGTAAGATCAGCCGTGGGGAGCCGATACGGGTTTTCGGGCGGAGCAAGACGCTGGATTTCACGTATATTGACGACTGTGTTGCCGGGGTGATAGCGGGGATTGACGCGTTGGTGCAGGGTCGGGTGGTGAATGAGACGATCAACCTGGCGTATGGTCAGGGTCAGACGCTGTTTGACCTGGTGAATCTGATCGAGTTGGCGGTGGGCAAGAGGGCCGTGGCCAGGTACGAGGAGCCGCAGACCGGGGAGGTGACGCACTACGTTGCGGACATCAGCAAGGCGAGGAAGCTGTTGGGGTATTGTCCGAAGGTTCCGTTGACGCGGGGGATTGCGATGTATGTGGAGTGGCTGCAAGACCAAGGGTGGATATAGCTTAGGTATTGTGGAGTGGTGGTGGCTTGATCGAGAGGGCGGGGTTATTTATACTGCACGCTCAAAACCGACCAGTCAGTATTTTCGGTTATTTGGAGAGATGCTCAGACGGTCGGCATCAGCGAGATGGAAAATGGATAGAGCGGGTTGTCGAATGTCGGGGTTAGTCCGGGCTTCCGGGATCTTGTTTGTCGGGTTGTTTGCGGCGACGTTAGTGGCGGGCTGCGGAAGGCGTGGGGAGGGGTCAGGGCAGAAGGCCCCGAAGGATACGTCCGTTCCCGTCCTGCTGAAGTCCGCCAGGATTCAGACGGTTCAGCGCACGGTGGAGGTTGTCGGGACGCTGTATGGAGATGAGGAGGCGGTGATCTCCGCGAAAGTTCCCGGGAGGCTTGCGGCGATCTACAAGGACATGGGGGACCGCGCGGAGGCGTTGGAGCCATTGGCCTTGATCGATCCGGTGGACTACGAGTTGGCGAAGAAGCAACGAGAGCTGGCGATCAGTCAGGCGTTGGCGCAGCTTGACCTGGACAAGCCACCGGCTCCGGATTTCGACGTGACGGTTGTTCCGACGATCAAGCGGGCGAAGCTCAAATGGGACAACGCCAAGGCGAGAATGGAGCGGGGGCGGCAGTTGCACGATCAGACGCCCCCGCTGATGAGCGACCAGGAGTACGCCGATCTGAAGACCGCCGCCGAAGTTGCCAAGAGCGACTACGATGTGGAGATCATCACGGCCGAGACGATTCTGGGGGAGATCAAGATGCGGCTGGCGGACCTGAAGGTGGCCGAGCAGAGACTCGCTGACACCGTGATCCGTGCGCCGGCCCCAACGCTTATTCCCGGCGGCGAACAGGGTCCGAGGGGGGCGGGTGCGACGACTCGCCCGTTTGCGGTGGCGGCTCGAATGGCTTCGATTGGGGAGTACATTAAGGAAGGCAGTGCGCTGTTTCGGGTTGTGAAGGATGATCCGATCAAGCTGAGGACTTCGGTTCGTGAGCAGTATGTTGGGGAGGTGAAGGTTGGTCAGAAAGTGGAGGTCCGGGTAGCGGCGTACGATCGGGCATTCTGGGGTGTGGTGGCGCGTGTGAATCCGCAGATTGCGAAGGACAGCCGGACGTTTGAGATTGAGGTTGTTGTTGAGAATGCGGATCGGCTGTTGAGATCGGGGGCTTTCGCGCGGGCGTGGGTGCACACGCGAACGGAGGACGGGGTGGTATTCGTGCCGCAAGAGGCGGTGGTGAGTTTCGCCGGGGTGAACAAGGTGTTCACGGTGCGGGATGGGAAGGCGGTGGAGGTTCTGATCGAGCCGGGGGACACGCGGGAGGAGTGGACGGAGGTGGCCAAAGGGCTGACGGGGAAGGAGCAGGTGGTGGTGATGGGGCAGAGCCGACTTGCGATGGGCGTTCCGGTGAGGATCAGGCAGAGCGATGGGGGGAGTCCGACAACCGGTCCGGCGGGTGTGGCGGCGGCACGGGAGAGGTGATATCGTGAACCTACCCGAACTGTGCATCAAGAGGCCGGTCTTTACGACGATGCTGGTTTCGTTGCCGGTGGTTGTGGGGCTGATGGCGTACTTGAACATGGGGGTTGACCTTTTCCCGAACGTGGACATGCCGATCGTGTCGATCGTGACGACGCGGGCGGGCGCGTCGGTGGAGGAGATGGAGACGGGGGTGACGAAGCTCATCGAGGAGGCGGTGAATACCGTGTCGGGGATCGACGAGCTGAGGAGCACGACGAAGGAGGGCATGTCGGTGGTGACGGTGATCTTCCTGCTGGAGAAGAACCGGGATGTGGCGCAGCAGGAGGTGCAGAGCAAGGTGAACACGATTCTGTCCCGGCTGCCGACGGGGACGGATACGCCGATCATCGACAAGTTTGACATTGACGCGGCCCCGGTGATGACGATAGCGGTTTCGGGGAAGCGTAGCCTGCGTGAGGTGACGGAGATTGCGGACAAGCGGGTGAAGGATTCTTTGAGCAGCTTGCCGGGGGTCGGATCGGTGGTGGTGGTGGGGGGGCGCAAGCGGGCGGTGAACGTGTGGGTGGACACGCAGAAACTGGAGGCGTACCACCTGTCGATCGAGCAGGTTGCCCGCGCGTTGAGAAGCCAGAACCTGGAACTGCCGGGTGGGCGAGTGGATCAGACCAGCCGGGAGCTGGTATTGCGGACGATGGGTCGCATCGAGGACACGCGGCGATTCGGGGAGGTGATCATCGCAAACATCGGGGGTCAGCCGATCCGGGTGGGCGATGTGGCCAGGGTGGAGGATTCGTTTGAGGAACCTCGGTCGCTAGGCCGACTGGATGGGGACAACGCGGTGCTGCTGATCGTGCAGAAACAGAGCGGCAGCAACACGGTCCGGGTGATCGAGACGGTGAAGCGGCGGCTGCAGTTGCTGGGGTTGGGGTTTGCCGAGGAAGGGCTTGGCGACCTGCGTATGGAAGTGATCCGCGACCAGTCGCGGTTCATCAATGCATCGATGCACGAGGTGAAGAAGCACCTGGTATTGGGGGCGTTGCTGGTGGCCGGGACGATTTTGCTGTTTCTGCGCGACTGGCGGACGATGGTGATCGCCGCGTTGTCGATACCGACTTCGATCGTGGCGAGCTTCATGGTGATGCAGTGGCTGGGTTTCACGATCAACAACCTGACGATGCTGGCGCTGGTGCTGGCGATCGGGATCGTGATTGATGACGCGGTGGTGATCCTGGAGAACATCTTCCGGTGGATGGAGGAGAAGCAGCTGGGGGCGTGGGAGGCGGCTCTTGGGGCGACGCAGGAGATTGCGTTTGCGGTGATGGCGACGACGCTGTCGCTGGTGGTGATTTTTTTGCCGATTGCGTTCATGAGTGGGCGGGTGGGGCGGTTCTTTTATTCATTTGGTGTGACCAGTGCCGTGACGATTCTGATGTCGCTGCTGGTGGCATTCACGATTACTCCGATGCTGTGTTCGCGGTTCCTGAAGCTGTCGCGGAAGGCGAAGGCCGCCGGCGCGGCGCACCACAGCGGCGGTGTGTACGGCCATCTGATTGAGCGTCCGTACATGTGGTCGCTGAGGTGGTCGATGCGGCATCGGTGGGCGATCATTTTGGCGACGGTCGTGGTGACGGCGAGCATCTTTCCGTTGCCGGTGGGCAGGTGGATCAGTCGTGGCAATCCGGAGTTGGCCGGGAGGCTGTCGTTCCTCAATTTCCCGGGGCTGCTGGGCATGGTGGGTCTGGATTTCATTCCGAAAGAGGACCAGAGCGAGATTGAGATTGCGATGACGACGCCGGAAGGGTGGTCGCTGGACCGCGTTGACAAGTTGTGCCGGGAGATTGAGGGGCGGATTGGTCAATGGCCGGAGGTCGTCAATGTCATGACGACGATCGGGGACACGTCGGGGAAGGTGAGCAAGGGGCAGGGGAACGTTACGGGGGCGAGCATTTATGTGCGGTTGATCGAGTTGGAGAAGCGGGAGCGGGACAAGAAGACTGGGCGGCGGTTTTCGCAGTTTGAGGTGATGGACCGTGCGCGCACGATGATGGCCGACTATCCCGACCTGCGGGTGAGCATCCAGATACCGGCGGTGATGTCCGCCAGTGGGATGGCGAATGCGGACATTGAGTTTACGCTGGTTGGGCCGAGCCTTGACCTGTTGACCGAGTACAGTGGCCGGATGATCGAGCGGCTGAGGCAGACGGACGGTTTGGCGGATGTGGACACGACGATTGCGCTGCGCAAACCCGAGTTGCGTGTGGTTCCCGATCGCGAGCGGTGCAGCGACGCGGGGGTGACGGTGGAATCGGTGGCAGCGACGCTCAATACGCTTGTGGGGGGGCAGATTGTGTCGGACTACAAGGACCGGCAGGTGGGCGAGCTGTACGACGTCTGGCTTCGCGCCCGGGGGATTGATCGGAATGACCGGAAGGGCATTGCGAACCTGACGCTTCCAAGCGGCAAGGGCGGTTTGGTGAAACTGGGGAGCGTGGCGGACCTGGTGGAGTCGCGTGGGCCGTCTCAGATTGACCGATACAATCGCCAGCGGAAGATCACGATCATCTGCAATCTGGCGGGGATGGTGACGAGCCAGGCGATGGAGGCATTCGAGAAGGCGTTTGCGGAGCAGAATCCCGGCGCGGAGTACCAGCTGATTGCCAGCGGCAAGGCCAAGACGCAAGGCGAGTCGAACGAGGCGTTCGTGAGGGCGTTTGCATTTTCGTTGCTGGCGATGTACATGATTCTGGCGTCGCAGTTTGAGAGTTTTGTGCATCCGATCACGATTCTGTTGGCGGTGCCGCTGACGATTCCATTTGCGTTGTTGTCGCTGATCTTTCTTGGGCAGCCGTTGACGATTTTTTCGACGCTTGGGGTGTTTCTGCTGTTTGGGATTGTGAAGAAGAACGGGATTCTGCAGGTGGACTACACGAATGTATTGCGGGAGCGGGCGGCGGCGGACGGGGGCGAGGTGCCGGCGCTGTTTCGGGAGTCGGAGTGGGGCGGGGGAGAGAAGCCGGGAGCGTGGGTGCGGTGGATGAAGGGTTTGCCGGAGGCGAAGCGGATTCGGCTGTGGGCGATCCTGGAGGCGAACCGGACGCGGCTGAGGCCGATTCTGATGACGACGCTGATGCTGATCGCGGGGATGGTTCCGATCGCGATGGGGGAGGGGCCCGGGTCTGCGCCGCGGGCGTCGATGGCGAAGGTGATTGTGGGGGGGCAGGCGATGAGCCTGCTGCTGTCGTTGCTGGTGACGCCGGTGGCGTACTCGCTGTTTGACGACCTCGGTCGCAAAGGCAGGACCCGTGCGGCGGCGTTGAAGACCGGTGGGCGTGTTGAGGAACCGGCGGAGGC
>CAYVKG010000150.1:562-8229 GCA_964451955.1 uncultured Tepidisphaeraceae bacterium | reverse complement strand
CAATAGCGAGCACGGCGGTCGTCGGATCATTAATCGCAGGTGACAGCGCCTTGATCGCGATATCGACCAGGATGCGGAAGGCAAAGGTCGGATCCTGCTCGATAGTACGTTCGGACCCGAGCGCAACAGCTTCCCTCAGGAGACGGTCGTCGAGGGCGCTGGTGCCCCCATACAGTCGAAACAGCGGTTCGTCCATCGCCACGAAGTCACCTACCTGGGGGATGAATTCGATAACCCCTTTGGCATCCTGTGCCTGGGCGACAAGCCCTGCCACATTCACGGCAAGCACAATCCGCGAAGCACTCGCATTGACCACGGTCCGGTCCGGACGCGCGGGCCTCTTGAATGATTTGGCCGGGCGTAAGTGCCTGGTTGCATCCGGATACATGCTTCGAATTACTGCGATCCCCTCCTCTGCCACCCGCTGTACGAGGCATACGGGACGCAGAAACCGCGCTGCGTAGTCGATCAAATAAAGAAAAACCACAATTGAAATCACCCCTAACAGTCCTGCAATGAAGGTATTGAACTGGTGAACGTTCTCGCCCCCCATCCTGGTCAACACCCGTACGGCGAACAACATGGTGAAGATGAAATAACTTACGGTATACCGGATCGTGTTATCCCGCAGCAGCGTCGTTGCGATGATCCGTGGCGTGTACTGCCCGCCTGCAATTTGAACAGCTACGAGCAGTGAACCGAACGTAAAGACGACAAACGAAAGGTTCAAGGTGATTATCGTCTCGATCATGGTGGTCGCGCCCGCCATCGTCAGCCCAAAAAAGGAGGTCGCTTCGTCGATTTGCCTGGTCCGCAGGAGCCAGCTGCCGATGCCGTACGTTATACGGTGGAAGACCATGTAACATAGCAAAGCGAAGAATGGCATCAGCCACAGGGAGGATCTTATGTAACTTTTGATGACGTACCGTCGATTCCAGGGCATCTCGCCTTCTCCTTTATGTCTGGCCGGGCGCCATACGGATACCGGGGTTATCAGGTTTCATGGATGGTGCTGCAAGCGGAGCCCGTCACGAGCCCGCCCCGCTCTTCACCGAATCTTTGGCCTTCTCCCGCTTGGCACGTTCTTCCATGACCAATTTGATACGCCAGATAGTATTTGTAAATGTTGCTGACATACTGGACCGTCTCACGGCCGATCTTTTCGGAGGCAACAACCTCGACATTGTTGAACCGGACATTGGAGTCCAACCCTCGTTTAGCAGCCAGTCCGCGCAGTTGGGCAATCCGTCCCGGCTTAGCGTTGTAGGCCGCGAACGTGAAGAGTCCCTTGTTGAGCTTGTCCATTGGCTCGTTGGCGTAGAACTGGTCCATCATGAACCGGATATACTTCACCCCGGCGTGGATGTTGGGCTCGATCTGGCGGATATCCCCCACCTTCAACTCGCCGCCGGTAGCCGGCATCACCTGCATGACGCCGATCGCCCCCACCGGGCTCCTGGCCTGCTGGTTGAGCTGCGACTCCTGATAGCCCTGGGCCATCATCAGGAGATAGTCCAGCTCGTACTGTTCGCTGTACTTGCGAAAAAAATCGATGGTGCGCTCGAATTTGGCGATCTCCCCGTTTGAGGTGGCATCCTTGGCGAACTTGGTGTTCTGCAGATACTTTTGCAGCAGCACACTGCGCGTGATCGAGCCCTCAGGATAGCGGGCAAGGAACTCGTTCAGATCCGCCTTGAGCCGCGGACTCTCTTTGCGGATCATCCAGGCGATTTCCCCGCCGGTGCGGACCGCTGCCTCGCGGTTGAGGGTGAGCTTCGGGAAGATCTTCGCCCAAAATTCGGCCATGTGATGGTCAACAACGGTGATCTGGACAAGACCGGCATTCACCATCTCGAGAATGTCCTCGGTTTCGAGGTTTTCCGGCGCGAACCGAACCTTTACCGGCGTCTTGCGGGCCTTTGCCAGTTCGGCGTTGAGTTGCTCCAGACTCTCAAAGAAACTCGAAGACCGGCGCACGTATACCTCCTTGCCGGAAAGATCCTGCGCCGTTGCGATCGGTTCCGCGCCCGGCCCGGTCACCACGATCTCGGAGACATTTCGGGTGACGGGATCGGAGATATCCACCTGATTCAACCGCTCGGGGGTAATCGTCAGATTGCCGACCGCGATGTCTCCCCGTCCCGCGAGGAGGTACGGGATGAGTTTGTCCCGCGCCGTCGGCTGAAACACGACGTGCACACGGATGTGCTTCCTTTTGAGCTTCTTGTTGAGATCGTCCTCGAAAAGGCGAAACGCTTCATAGGTGAGACCGCGCTGGGTGCCGCGATCAACGAAGTAAAGCGTCTTGGAATACGGTACGAGAACCCGAATCCTGCGTCGTTTGATCATGCCGTCGAGATCCCCGGTCCATTCCATCGTGAGAAGATCGGGCAGGGAGTAAACGGAACGCTCGGCAGCTTCTCCAGACTTGGCCGGGAGTGGGGCGGAGGTTTGAGCGGAGGCGGTCGCGACAAGCCAAAGGACCACGCCCAGGCTCAACAAAAGTCTTTTGAGATTCATGTCCGACCTCCTCTTCGCTGCTCGTTCTTCACATCAACTGGCCTTTGGTCCAACTCTGATCGGGGTCAAAGCGATTCATCCTGCCTGCAATTTCGGCCGTCTTGGGACCGAGGTCCTTCTGGTAGACGACGCCGTCCTGGTTCACCAGGAAGGACATCAAACCCGATCTTCCGTAGCGGACCGGAAAGGCAACCAGGGCAAAACCACCGATCATCTTACCTTTTACAACATAATCGCGGGCACCGCCAGGCGCATGGGCGCCCTGGGCGGTGAGAATCTTGTAGGAGTAACCGCGATACAACGCTACTTTCCCATCCTTGGCAGGCCGGTAACCCTCCTTGATGGCGGCTTCCACCAGCGCGGCAGTCGGACATGCCTTCCCGCCCGATTGCCCCTTCCAATAGAGGCCGTCCCGTTTCTCGGGGGAACTTCGGAACTTCCGGGCATATTCGAGTACGCCGTCACCGTTGCGGTCCTGGCTGTGATACTCACGCTGAGCCTCGACGTAGGCCATGACCATGTTGAGGGCGTTGAGCTCGGTCTTGCTCATGCGCCGACCGAGCAGGTCTTCCCGCCCTTCGCTCGCATCAAAGCGCCACCGCCCGCCCCTTTTGACGATGGGGATCGGATACGGTTCCCCCATCACGGCCAAGCTGGAGGACGGCGCGACGGTCGCTTTCGGCCACCACCTCGTGCCCCTCGCAATAGAGGGAGAGAAACCAGGAGCGCTCATGGCGGTCGATGACCGTATCTCCCGAGGATACCAGTGCCAGGGCCTTGTCTCCCAGGATCGCCGCTACCGCTTTGCGATCACCCTTCTGGTATGCCGTCCCCAGGGCTTTCGCCGCCGCCTGGGCCGTGGCGAACGCTTTTTGTCCGGCGTTCTTACCGGCGCCAAGGGCCGTGGAGACGAAGAACAACCCTATCATCACCAATACCAGAAGGGGGTAACGACCGCGTTTCACGACTCTTGTGACCATACCCGTGGCTCCTTTCCAAGAAGCACTCCGCAGATATCTTCTCATAGTTTCGGAGGGTGTCAAGATACCGCCAACTGTCACGCCCCTACGCTTTGGCGGTTGGCGCCTTCATTACGGGTTGCACGCCCAAGGCGCCCCCCAACCCCTGAGAATCCGGGATCCGGGCAATCGCGAGGTCTTCGGGCAAAGAGTATTGTCTCTCGATCGTGCGATCCAGAAGCCCCAATTGCTGGATCAACGCTGGATGCCGATGCGGCGGCAGGGTTTGCATGAGATTTTCCAGCATGGAACGCATCCGCCGCATGATCTGGACACTGCCTGCCCCGCAATGACGAATTTCGATGCAACTGAGGTGCACAAAGTCCTCCCAGTTGGGCATCCGGAAAATGAGCCGGGGGTTGCCCTCGGCGTCGCAGATCTCCTCACCCCTGAGATGCCGCAGACCGACCATTCGAAGCAAACGATGCAGTTGGTCAATAGCGAGAACGGCTGTCGTCGGATCATTGATGGCCGGTGACAGCGCCTTGATCGCAATATCGACCAGGATGCGGAAGGCAAAGGTCGGGTCCTGCTCGATAGTACGTTCGGACCCAAGCGCCACTGACCCTCTCAGGAGACGATCGTCGATGGTGCCGGCGCCGCCATACAACCGAAACAGGGGTTCGTCCCTCGCCATGAAGTCACCCACCTGGGGGGACAAGTTCGATAATCCCCTTGGCATTCTGTGCCAGCGCGACGAGTCCTGCCACATCGACGGCAAGCACGATTCGTGAAGCACTCGCATTCACCACGGTCCTGTCCGGAAAGGCGGGCCTCATGAATGATTTGGGCGAGAATGGGTGCAGGCTTGAACCCGGATACATGATTCGGATTACTGCGATCCCGGACTTTCCCACTCGCTGCACGATGCTTACCGGACGTAGAAACCGCGCTGCGTAGTCGATCAGAAAAAGGAAGACCACCAACGAGATCATCCCCAACCCCGCTGAAATGAAGATGTTAAACTGGTGAACTGTCTCACCGTTCATCCTGGTCAACACTCTCACGGCGAATAACATGGAGAAGATGAAATAGCTTACGGTGAACCGGATCATGTTATCCCGCAGCAACGTCGTTGCGATGATCCGTGGGGTTGTACTGCCCGCCTGCGATCTGAATCGCTACGAGCAGTGAACCAAACGTGAAGACGAGAAAAGAAAGGTTCAACGTGATGATCGTCTCGATCATTGCGCGCGCTCCCTCCATCGTCAGGCCAAAGAAGGAAGTCGCTTCGTCGATTCGCCCCGTCCGCAGGAGCCAGCCACCGATGGCGTAAGTGATACGGTGGACGACCATGTAACTCAGCAAAGCGAAGAATGGCATGAGCCACAGTGAGGATCTCATGTAACTCTTGATGAGGTACCGTCGATTCCAGAGCATCCTGCATTCTCCTTTATGTCCCGGTGCCATACGCATGCCGCCGCAAAAGGATCCCTCGGGGAACACAGCGAATCCCTTCCTGGAGAGGGTTTCCACGAGTCGCCGCAATTCGTCTTCGCTAAGAGCCTGGAACTCCAAGCAGGAAGCGGATTGCAGCAGCCATCTCGCAGAGCGAGATGGAGCCTATAACAGCCTGCGGAGAAAAGATATTGGACCTTGGTCGAATAACGGCAAAAAGGCCGGATCCATATTGACTCCCTAAAGCAGCCTTTCAGCGACGAGGGCCTTCCCAGCATCATTCCACACGCCAAGGAAAAGACCTCAGGGCAGAACAGGATCAGGACTGACTGAAGGGACTCAGGGCGCGCAAGCCTTTGCCGCTCCTGTTCGCCTGGCACATAACCTGTACCAGGCATCCTCCCAGCAATCATCTCTCGCAATATTGGACCAAGGTCCAATAGACAACACTTCACCCCTGTGTAACATTCTTAATATCCCCTTAATCAGCCATGTTGCCGTCGGTATTCAAGAGCCATAAGCACTTCTGGGGGAGGATTTGTTTCAGATCTCCGCAGGTAACCTCTCAGGGTGGTCCTTTTGGGAATGGAGGGAGGTGAGAGCCAATAAGGTTTCGTCACGGTGTGGCAGGGAACATCCTCCGTCATGCCCGCGAAGGCGGGCATCCAGAAAGACAATGAAAAGCGAACCATTCTATCCTCATAAAGTATAATTGAAGGCAATATCAAAGGTTTACGTCGTGTGGTACTGATTCTGATATGAGATCCCCCCGGAGCCTGCGACATGATCGACTATCTGCGGGGAAGATATCCCGCCTTGACACCTGGAGATGACCCATGAACACACCCCCCCAGCTTGATCAAGAACTCGAACAGCGGTTGGCTTCCCCTTTGCTGGAGGTCTTGATCCGTGCCGGCCTGATCCTCGGCTTGGCCATGCTTTGCTACCGGGTCTTCTCCCCGTTCCTCACCCTTATGGTCTGGGCGCTGATCCTGGCCGTCACGCTCTATCCGCTCCACCAATACCTGGCCGGCAAGATCGGGGGCAGACAAGGACTCGCCGCAACCCTGCTGGTCGTCGTTGGCTTCTTGCTGATCGTAACACCGACGGCGCTGCTGATGAGTTCGCTTGGCGATTCGGTGCGTCACCTGATCAACGGCGTGCAGAACAACTCGCTGCAGATTCCAGCCCCGCGTCCCGGCGTCGAGGAATGGCCGATCGTCGGCCAGAGGATACACGACGTTTGGTCGAAGTCGCATGCGGACCTGCCGGCGCTGGTTCAGAGCATCCAGCCGAAGATTGGCGAATTGGCGAAAACGGCTGTGGGCTTTGTGGCCAGCATCGGTGGAGCCTTGTTGCAGTTCATAGCCGCCTTCATCATAGCCGGCATCATCATGGCCTACGGGCAGTCGGGCAGTCGCAGCAGCCAGGCGATCTTCGAGCGCCTCGCCGGCACCACGCGCGGCGGCGAATTTGTCAAACTGTCCACGGCGACCATTCGCGCTGTCGCCCAAGGGGTGATCGGGGTGGCCTTTATCCAAGCCATCATCGTCGGCCTGGCCCTGCTGATCGCCGGGGTTCCGTGGGCAGGTGCGCTGGCGGTGATCGTCCTGGTCCTCGGCATCGCCCAGGTACCGGCATTGATCGTAACCTTGCCCGCCATCGTATACGTCTGGTCGAGCGGCGATAACAGCACTGCCGCGGCGATTGCTTACACCGTGGTGCTGTTGGTGTCAGGCATGGCGGACAACGTGCTAAAACCGCTGATGTTGGGAAGGGGGGTCGATGCGCCGATGCCGGTCATTCTGCTCGGCGCGCTGGGCGGAATGGCGACCGCTGGAATCCTGGGGATGTTCGTCGGCGCCACCCTGTTAGCGCTGGGCTACCAGATCTTCATGGGCTGGGTTGCGGCCAACCCGGGCGCAGGGCAGGTGCAGGCGGATAGCGACGAGCAGTCGGCGAGCTGAATTGCCGGCTAACGTTTTCGAGCAAAGCGCCGATCAACCACGCCGGTCATGATCGGATCATTTCCGGCACCGGGCAACCGATCCCGGATCGCAACGAAACCAACGTGCGGCTGGACTGGGTGGCTCCGAAGGGATCGCTGATCGAGGGGCTGATCGTCACGTTACGTTACTCGTGGGGGCATGAGGATGGGACGGCGCAGCCCGAAACTCAGCTTCGCGCGTCCCTCAACTACGCGGTTCGCTTCTGACCTTCCGGGAACGGAGCGCTGGGTACATCGCCACCGCGGCGGCCCTGGTGAGCATCCCCGCGGGGGCCTCCCATGCCATGATGGTGACGCTGCCGTCGGCGTACGATGAGGACTGGAGGAAATTCCACATGTGCGAACGAACACTGCCGCCGGCCGGGGGCCACCGATTGCTCAAGGCGGGACCGGTCGTGCTGCTTGCCTTAATCGTGCTGCTTGCCGTCGCCGCGTGCGGTCCCTCGCAGCCGCCGGCGGAGACTCCAGCTTCCGGCGACGACTGGCATGAATTCCAGGGGACTTGGACCGCGGCCGGCAGCCGGCACACGATTCGCCTCGGTGGCGATCGGCGGGCCTCCATCGCGGATCTCAACGGGTCGCTGCTGCTCGCCGGGCCCTCGCGGCCTGGCGTGGGTTTCCGCGCCGAGGCGATCGTGCTCAACGACAGTGCCACCGGCATGGTGGGCCGTTCCGTCTGGACGGATGAGCGTGGCGACCAGGTATACAGCGAACTTCGAGGC
>CAYVKG010000150.1:0-552 GCA_964451955.1 uncultured Tepidisphaeraceae bacterium | reverse complement strand
TGCCGCTGGCGGCCTTGCCTTCCCGCATGGCTTGAGCCACAACCGGATTGTCGGGACTTTCCTCGGCGGTACTGGACGGTACACGGGCGCGACGGGAACCTACGAGTTTTCGTGGCGTTTTGTTCTCGAGACCGAAGACGGGACCGTACAGGGTCAATCCACCGGCCTCAAGGGCCGGGTACGTGTCAGCTCGCCGCAGGTCACACCCGATGCCGGAGGGCCTCGGCCATGAGCAGCCTCCTTCCGATAATGAAGCAGGCACTGCCGTTTGCTCTGGGATTCGGCATCTGGTTCGCGCCGGTCCCCGCAGGCCTTACCGTGCCCAGTTGGCACCTCTTTGCCGTGTTTATCGCGGCGATCTCATCGGTGCTGGTGGGTGCGTTCCCACTGCTCACCTCCACGATGCTGGCGGTGGCGGCCGTGGTTCTCACGGGCACGATCTCGCCGGCGAAGGCATTCGGGGGGTTCGCCAACGCGAGCGTGTTGCTCGTGGTGATCGCCTTCCTCGTCGCGCAAGCAGTCGTGAAGTCGGGCTTGGGCGCGCGTCTCAGC
>CAYVKG010000149.1:0-8229 GCA_964451955.1 uncultured Tepidisphaeraceae bacterium | reverse complement strand
GACGGGTGTGGCGGTGGAGGCGTTTTATTTGCCGCTGACCGAGCCCGGGCCTGTGGATGTGACCCGGCATTTCAAAGGGGGATATTGGATTGAGAGGGCGTTTGAAGGGGGGTATCGGGAGGGGTTTGTGGAGGCATGCGCGAGGTTTGCGGAGCACATCAAGGAGAAGAAGTGGAACGGGACGTTGTTCGAGTTTTTGATGAATAATAAGGTGTATCACAAGGGGAATTCGTGGGGAGGATCGTCGGCGCCATGGATATTCGATGAGCCGGTGAACACGCAGGATTTTTGGGCGTTGCGATGGTATGGGATGGCGTTTCACGAGGGGGTTGGTCGGCATGTGGGGGAGGCGAAGCTGGTGTTTCGATGTGACATTTCGAGGCCGCAATGGCAGCGGGACATATTGGATGGAGTGTTGGACGTGAACATCGTGGGGGGGGATTTTCGGAGGTATCAGCGGATGGTGATGGATCGGAAGTTGGCGAATGGGGAGATCGTGATCAACTATGGATCATCGAACGACATTGAGGATTCGAATGTGCATGGGGCGGCGTGGTGTTTGGACACGTGGTGTGTTGGTGGGGACGGTGTTTTGCCGTGGCAGACGGTGGGGACCGAGAAGTCGTGGAAGGAGGGGGACCAGCTGTCGCTGTTTTACCCGACGGGTGAGGGAGCGGCGCCGAGCGTGCGATTGAAGTCGTACAGGCGAGGTCAGCAGGACGTGGAGTACCTGACGATTCTGGCGGTGGCGGGTGGATTCGGGCGAGGGGCTGTAACCGAGGCGGTTCGGGAAGCGTTGAAACTATCGGGGAGGACGGAGCGGAGGAATAATGAAGAAGATGCGGGGCTGGTGAGCTATGGTCCGTTGGACCCGGGGATGTTGTGGGAGTTGCGGATGCGAGTGGGTGCGACGCTGGACGGGATGAGACCGGCGGGAAGGGCGAGGTATGTGGAGTTTGGGACGGCGCGGAGAGATTTGACGGGGATGAGCCCGCTGGGGCATATTGGAGGGACGTGGCCGGCTGGGGGGTGAACTGGGCAACAGGGGGCGGAGGGACGGGTATGCTAATATGGCAGGTTGTGTTATAGTGGATAGTAAGAGATTGCGACGAGCCGGAGAGCGGATATGCAAGTGAGCAGGACATCTGGGAGCGGCCGGAACGGAAGCGGGTTCACGTTGGTTGAACTGCTGGTGGTGATTGGGATAATTGCGTTGTTGATGGGAATGTTGATGCCGAGCCTGCAGAAGGCGCGTGGTCATGCGTTGTCGGTGATGTGTCAGGCGAATTTGCGGTCGATCGGTCAGGGGATGATTCTGTATGCGCAGAACAACAAGGACTGGATGTTTGACCCGACGCGAGGGAGCGGGAAGCCCCCCGATCAGCGGTGGTACAGTCTGCTGTTCGCGGATGCGGTGGCGAAGACGGCGGGGTCGAATCCGAGGCCGAAGATCATGGTATGTCCTGCGGACGAGGAGACGAGCGGAGGGGACATAGTGGATGCGGCGCGTTGGAACTGTCCGACGGATTGGGTGAAGCACTCGTATATATGCAACATGCATGTGGCGTATGACGGGATCAAGTTCAGCCGGACGCGGAAGGTATCCTCGTCGGACATTATTGTTTGCGGGGAGAAGAAGAATGGGGACCAGCCTGATGCGAGGATGAATGTATTAGGGTCTGGGGGCAGTTATGTGAGCCAGTATCCGAGGCTTGTGGAGAACGAGCGTCACGGGAAGTTTCGGCGGTCGAATCTGTTGTTTTTGGATGGTCACGTGGACAAGCAGGAACCTGTGCCGTGGGTGGGTCCGAACGGGGAGCAGATGCTGGATCCGTGGGACATTTTGCCGGGTCCTGGGGACATAGACAAGTATCCCTGATAAGTGGTTGTCGGGTAGGAACAGGCGGTCCTGTTTGACAGGTGGAGGGGTGGTCCGTAGACTCACTCCGCAGTTTAGAGTTGGCCAAGAGGACCGCTTTGACTGCGTGTGTTGTCATTCCTGCCCGTTTTGCATCGACTCGTTTTCCCGCCAAGATTCTCGCCTGTGAGACCGGTCGGCCGCTGGTTCAGCATGTGGTTGATCGGGTGAAGCGGTGTAAGCGGGTGCGGGAAGTGGTGGTGGCGTGCGATGACGAGCGGATCTGCGAGGCGCTGAGGCCGTTTGGGACGACGTGTGTGATGACGTCGGTGGCGCACGCGAGCGGGACGGATCGAATTGCGGAGGTTGCGAGGGGGCTTGGGGATGAGATCGTGGTGAACGTTCAGGGGGACGAACCGGAGATAGAGCCGGAGATCGTGGATGGTTTGGTGTGGCGTCTTGAGGAGTGTGGGGAGGACATGGCGACGGCAGCGACGCCGTTTCCGGCGGGTTTGGACCCGAGGGATCCGAACCTGGTGAAGGTGGTGACGGGATTGGGGGGGCGGGCGATGTATTTTTCGAGGTCGGTGTTGCCGTTTCACCGTGATGGGAGTGAGGGGGTGGGTGAGAGGCACTATCTGCATTTGGGGATTTACGCATATCGGCGGGAGTTTCTGTTGGAGTATGCGAGTTGGAGGCCGACGCCGTGCGAGTTGTCGGAGAAGCTGGAGCAGTTGAGGGTGTTGGAGCACGGGCGTTCGATATTTGTTTTGGAGGTAGCGCGTGCGACGCATGGGATTGACACGCCGGAGCAATACGCGCAGTTTGTGAAGCGATTCAAGGGACAATCCGCGCCGGGCACTTAGCGATAGGGAAGGCCATATGAGCAGTGAGATACTGAGCAAGCTGGGGCAGTCTCAGGAGGAGACGGAGTTTTATACGCCGATGCCGGCGGGGTATCGGAAGGGGCATCACAAGTACGTGATCGTGGTGGGGACGGTGATGTCTGGTCTGGGGAAGGGGATATTCTCGTCGTCGCTGGCGAAGTTGTTGCAGGACAAGGGTATTCGGGTTGCGCCGATCAAGATGGAGGGGTACTACAACATTGATTCGGGGACGCTGAATCCGTATCGGCACGGGGAGGTGTTTGTATTGGACGACGGGATGGAGACGGACATGGACCTGGGGACGTACGAGCGACTGCTGGACCAGGACCTATCGTCGGCGAACTTTTGTACGAACGGGCAGGTTTTTTCGAGTGTTTTGAAGAAGGAGCGAGAGGGCAGCTATCTTGGTCGGGACGTACAGACGATTCCGCATGTGACCGGGGAGGTGAAGCTGAAGCTGCGTGAGTTGGCGGTCAAGGCCGGGGCGGACGTGGTGTTTGTGGAGGTAGGTGGGACGGTAGGGGACTATGAGAACGCGGTGTATTTGGAGGCGTGTCGGCAGTTGGCGTATGAAGAGGGAGAGGGGAGCGTGGTGTTCGTGGCGTTGACGTACGTGCTGGAGCCGGGGACGCTGGGGGAGCAGAAATCGAAGGCGGCGCAGCTGGGGATCAAGCGTCTAATGGAGATGGGGATCATGCCGAACATCATCGCGTGCCGGGCGGCGAATCCGGTAAGCGAGAAGGTTCGTCAGAAGATATCGATGTACGCGAACGTACCGATGCGCAGGGTGATATCGATGCATGATGTGGAGAGTGTGTATCTTGTTCCGGAGGCGTTGCGTGAAGCGGGGATAGACCGAGAGGTGTTGACGCTGTTGGATCTGCACGACCGAGTGGATCAGCGTCAGGAGGATCAGGCGCGGAACAAGTGGCGGTGGTTTGTGGACCGAATTGGTCGATCGCAGAAACATGTGACGATTGGGGTGACGGGGAAGTACACGGCGTTGCGGGACGCGTATGCGAGCATCATCAAGGCGGTGGAGCATTGCGGGGTGCATCTGGGTTGCGATGTGCAGTTGAAGTGGATTGACACGACGACGATAGAGGCGTCGAACGTTGGGAGGCGTCTGGCGGATTGCCAGGGGATCATTGTGCCTGGGGGATTTGGGGTTCGAGGGACAGAGGGGAAGATTGAGTGCATAAGGCACGCGCGGGAGAATCGGGTGCCGTACCTTGGGCTATGTCTGGGTTTTCAGATGGCGGTGATTGAGTATGCACGGAACGTATGCGGGATGGTGGGAGCGAACAGCACGGAGTTTGAGCCGGGGTGCGCGATTCCTGTGATTGACGTGTTGCCGGAGCAGAAGAAGATAGAGGGTCTTGGTGGGAACATGCGATTGGGGGGTAAGGACGTGGAGATCAAGGCGGGGACGGTGGCGGCGCGTTTATTCAGCAATGCGGGTCGAATTCGATTGCGTTTTCGGCATCGATACGAAGTGGACCCGCGGTTCATTGGGGAGTTGGAACGGGGTGGGCTGGTATTCAGCGGGAAGCACCCGTTGCAGCCGATCATGCAGATTCTGGAATTGCCGGCGGATGTGCACCCATTTTTTTTGGGGACGCAGGCGCATCCGGAGTTGACGAGTCGTCCGCTTCGGCCGCAGCCGATGTTCATGGGGTTCATTCAGGCGGCGATTGACTTTGCGCAGCAGCGGTCGCCGAGGCAAACGGAGGTTATGTAGCGGTTTGCGTCTGGGGTGACAAATTGACAATGATGGAGCATCGTCTATATTCGGGACGAACACGGGCAGGCGATGTTTGAGGGACTTGCTTTGCTAGGATGGTTCAAGTGAGTCATCACCGGTTCGGGAAGCGGAAGTTGGCTGGTGGGGGTGTGCTGGGGGTTCTTGTTGGGGCATTGCTGGTGGTTTTTGTCGGTGGGTGTGCGAACGCGGGGCATTATCGTGGGCTGGAGATTGGGGGAGGTGGGGCGGGTTCGATCGTGGCATTGCCGACGGTGGCGCAGGCCGGCAAGAACGACTGTGGATATGCGGCGATGGCGAGTGTGGCGTTGTATCTGAAAGTTGACGCGAGTCGGCTGGCGGCGGGGGAGGTTCCGGAGACGTATCGGGACAGTCAGATGTCGGCGGCGGACATGATCAAGATGGCGAAGGTGTTGGGTTTGGAGGCGTTTGGATATCAAGGGGACGTGGAGGATTTGCGGAAGAACGTCGTGGCGGGGCGGCCGGTGCTGGTGTTGCTGGATCATCCGCCGAGGCTGGGGACGTACCCGAGTTTTGAGTGGTGGGGGGATCTGGCGGCGACGCCGTTCAAGATACCGCATTGGGTGGTGGTGGTGGGTTTTGAGGCGGGTGGGGGAGTGGTTCTGCATGATCCGAACAAGGGTCTTGTGTCGATGAAGGAGAAGGATTTTGTCGATCAGTGGAAGAAGCGATCGCAGGTTGCGGTGCTGGTCGTGGCCAAAGCGTCTGGCGCCCAGGGTAGGGCGAGCGG
The DNA here is from genome assembly GCA_964451955.1 of uncultured Tepidisphaeraceae bacterium. Lineage (GTDB taxonomy): Bacteria > Planctomycetota > Phycisphaerae > Tepidisphaerales > Tepidisphaeraceae > JAPLNB01. Next base: position 2,971 of record CAYVKG010000149.1, on the reverse strand, counting down.
TGCGGCGGCCGAATAGTGAGACGGGCTTTTTTGGAGGTTTGTGATGGTGAAGCTAAGGGTTGTGGCCGCGATTGTGGCCGTGGCGATGTTGATGCAGGTTCCGGCGGTGGCGTTGGCCGGCGCGCAGGAGGCGGCGGGTCGTGTGAGCGGGTCGCCGGTGATTTCGACGTCGGCGTCGCCGCTGTCGGCGGCGGAGATGGCGCGGTATGGTCAGATGCAGTCGGAAGCGCAGCGGACGGGTGTTCTGGAGAACGAGAAGGGTGGGGCGGATGCGACGACGTGGACGATTGTGGGGATTGTGGCGGTGGTGTGCATTGGGGTTGGGCTAGGGGTGGCGATCGCCAACGTTAAGTAGGCGGCGATTGGCGGCGTAGGTTGGAATGAAGGAATGATGGTCCGGTCCGACGGGGCCGGATGCGTCATTCTTTTTTTTTGAGGGGGGGGGTGAAGGGGTTGTGATCAGAAGCGTTCCCAGTGGAGGACGTTGTTGAGGGGGCGGCGAGGTTTCTGGGAGGTGTGTGTTGCCTCATAGCCGATGGCGAGGAGGGAGATGAGCTTATAGCCTGGTGGGAGGTTGAGCATGGAGGCGATTTGGGGGCAGAAGGGTTTTTTGTCGCCGGCGACCCAGCAGGACTGGAGGCCGAGGGAGGCGGCTGCGAGGAGGATGTTTTCGGTGGCGGCGCAGCCGTCTTCGAGGTAGTACTTGGTGTCTTTGGAGAAGACGGCGACGCAGACGGGAGCGGAGGCGATGAACTTGCCATAATCGGCGAGTTGGGCGATTTGTTTTCGGGTGGCGGGGTGGGTGACGACGACGAATTCGCAGGGTTGTTCGTTTCTGGCGGTGGGGGCGCGGTTACCGGCGTCGATGATTTTCTCGATGAGTTCTCGGGGGACGGGTTTGTCGAGGTAATCGCGGGTGCTATGTCGTGCGGCGATGGCGGCGAGAGTATCCATAGGTTCTCCTTAGCTAATGGGCGAGTTCATCGGCGAGTTGTTTTCGTCGCATGCGGACTTTATCGCGGCAGTGCTGGGGCATGTCTGTTTCGGCGAGGAGCGCGTCGCAGCCGTCGAGGAAGAATGGGGCGGCGAAATCGGTGGTATAGACCTTTTCCGGCCAGGCGCGGGCCTTGACGTTATCGAGGAAGCCTTGGAATTCGGCGAAGTAGCTGCCGTAGATGTGGAAGGAGTCGGCGATGTGGACGTATTCACCGGGGTCGACATCGAGTCGCTGAGCGATGCAATGCTGGAGTTCAGTGAAGGCGTACATATTCATGAAGGCGGCTTTGAATGCGTCGTTGGATCGCATGTGGATGACCATATTGAGTTTGCCGTTCTGGATACGGAACCAGAGGCGTTGGAGGCAGGCGGGATCGGAGATGCCGAGGTCGTTCCAGGCTTGCCAGGTGACGGCCTGGGCGCGGCGAGTGAAGCCGCAGTCTTTGAGGAGTCGGATGCAGCGGTCGATCTGGTCGATGTGTTCGATGGTGGTTTGTCCGGAGTCGTTGATGCGAGGGACGCGGTAATCGAAGAGTCGTTCATGGTAGGTATATTCCCACATACCGGCGGCGGGGTTGATCCAATGGTCGTGGACGCCGAAGAGGACTTCGGCGCGGTATTTTTCGAGGTCGTCGAGGCCGCCGGGGAAGGCGCGATGAATGCGTGGTTCGGCGAAGGGGTTTCGGACGTGGATCATGGCGGTGACATCGCGGCTATTGGGGTCGTTGGGTTTGTCGTATTGTGTGGGGAAGCTCTCGCCGAGTTCCCAGCAGGCGAGGACGGCGTTTTCCCAAGCGACGGGGAGTGTATCTTCGAGGATGTGGATGGTGCGCATGGAGGAGATTGTGGTGCGTGTGCGCGCGTTGGTCAACTATAAGTTGGGGGGCTGGTAAGCGGGTGAAGACGTGCGTGCCGGCGAGGTGGGAGGGTGGGGGGGGTGTTGGGGGTTTACTGGCCGATATAGGGATTTCGCAGGAGAGCGGACTTGCGGACTTCGCCTTCGGCGATGCGGTCGACGTGGAAATCGCAGAAGAGGACGTTGCCCTTTTGGCCATGGAGGAAGGCCATGTCGTCGTCGTGATTCTGGTCGCCGCTGTCGCGGACGACCCAGCGGCCGTCGTTGGGCATTTTCTCCTCGCCGAGGAGCATTTTTTCGGAGGATCGCTTGACTTGGGCGAGCTTGTATCGCCTGTCGCCATCGTAGTTGGGGGTACCTGTGGCTGCGGTGGGGGGAGTGCAACCGAACCAGGCGTTCATGGTGTAGCTATAGGGGTATTCGCGGCCGGGGGCATTGCCATCGGCGGGGCAACGGAGGAGGGTTTGGAGTTTGTCGGAGGGGGCGGTTTTGGCGGTGCCGGTGACGACGATGCCGAGGTATTTGGCGATGGGGCTACGGTTGAGGTCGTCACTGAGTGGGGTGGTGGCAGCGGCGGCGGTGCGCCAGAAGATCCAGTCGTCGTACTTCCAGCCCATGCCTCGGGAGGCGGGACGTGGGAGGAAGCCCTTGTTATCGGTGGCGTAGAGGCTGAGCGCCATGCCGATCTGTCGGAGGTTGCTGGCGCAGGCAGCGCCGGCGGCGGCGGTTTTGGCCTTGGACAAAGCGGGCAGGAGGATGGAGATGAGCAGGGCGATGATGCCGATGACGACGAGGAGTTCGACGAGTGTGAAGGCGTGGGGTGGTTGGGGTTTTGAGTGACGAATAGCAACCATATTATTCATGTGCACTTCCTGTCCGAACCGCAAGATGCCAGTCCCCGTTAAGGCCATCGGCCCGAGATGCGCCGCGACTGTCTGGATTATAACGTACGTCAGTTTGCGGGCAATTGTTTACGCAGAAAGTTGTAGTGGTAGGTTAGAGATCTGATAGAGGGTTGGCTTGACAAAGGAGCGGCAGTGCGTAAATTTATGAGAGAGAAGGGCGCGTAGCTCAATTGGTTAGAGTACCGGACTGTCGATCCGGTGGTTGCGGGTTCGA
>CAYVKG010000148.1:0-8238 GCA_964451955.1 uncultured Tepidisphaeraceae bacterium | reverse complement strand
TCTGAACAAGGATGGAGCCGCCAATGAGTAGAGCCACGAACAGCGTGCCGACCTTTCGGTGCGCCGTCTACACCCGCAAGAGCACCGAGGATGGCCTGGAGCAGGAGTTCAACAGTCTCGACGCCCAACGCGACGCCGGCGAGGCGTATATCGCAGCGCAGAAGCACGAGGGGTGGACGTGCCTGCCGACGCGCTACGACGACGGCGGGTTCACCGGCGGCAACATGGACCGCCCAGCCCTCCAGCGCCTGCTAGCGGACATTGAGGCCGGCAATGTCGATTGCATCGTCGTCTACAAGGTCGACCGCCTCAGCCGCAGCCTGATCGACTTCTCGAAGATCATGGACGTGCTGGAACGGCACCACGTCTCGTTCGTCTCGGTGACGCAGCAGTTCAACACCAGCACGTCCATGGGCCGCTTGATGCTCAACGTGCTGCTGTCGTTCGCGCAGTTCGAGCGGGAGATGATCTCCGAACGCACCCGCGACAAGATCGCGGCCACGCGGCGCAAGGGCAAATGGTCCGGCGGCATGCCGATGTTGGGCTACGACGTGGACTCGCATGCTACGCGCCTGCTGGTCAACGAGCCCGAGGCCGCCCATGCGCGCGAGATCTTCGAGTTGTACCTGGATCGCCAGTCGCTCATCACGGCGTCGGCGGAACTCAACGCCCGCGGCTGGACCACCAAGCGATGGGTCACCAAGAAAGGACGGGAGATGGGCGGCAAGCCTTGGGGCAAGAACAGCCTGTTCAAGTTGCTGACCAACCCCATCTACCTCGGCAAGATCACCTACAAGGACGAAATCCACCAGGGCGAGCACCCCGCCATCGTGGATGCGGAGATCTTCGATCGCGTGCAGCGCCTGCTCAAACGTAACGGCCGCACCGGCGGGGCGCACGTGAAGAACCGCCACGGGGCGCTGCTGAAGGGCTTGGTCCGCTGCGTGACCTGCGACTGTGGCATGGTCCCCAGGCACACCGTCAAGAACGGCACGAAGGTCTACGGCTACTACTGCTGCAACAACGCCCAGCAACGCGGCTGGCACGTCTGCCCCACGCCGTCGGTGCCCGCGCCGGAGTTGGAGCGGTTCGTGGTCGAGCAGGTCAAGACCCTGGGCAAGGACACGGACCTGCTGGCCGAAACCCTGGCCGAGAGCCGCCGCCAGCGCGAGGAGGCCATTGGCAAGTTGGAGGTGGAGAAGCGGACGCTGGAACGCGAACTACACCGCCACAACGCCGACCTTCGCAAGCTGGCCGGGAAGGACGGCCTGGCCACCGACCGCATGGCCGACATCCAGGACCGCATCCGCGTCGCCGAGCAACGCGCCACCGAGGTGCGCGAACAGATCATCGCCTTGTCCCGCGAGTTGGTGGACGCCCGCGAGGTCGGCGAGGCGTGCTCGCTGTTTGATCCGCTTTGGGAGACGCTCAGCGCCCGCGAGCAGGCCCGCATCCTGCACCTGCTCATCGCGCGGGTGGACTACGACGGCCCGAACGGGAAGGTCGCCATCACCTTCCACCCCACGGGCATCAAGACACTCGCGGATGAACTGAATCGACAGGAGGTAAACGCATGAGCGGCTTGACCATCGAAAGGCAGGTGCATTTTCAGCGCGGGCGGCGCACCCGAAAGGTCATCGAAGCGGGTCCGCCGGCGACGCCAGATGCGACGCCCGAGGGCACGATACCGCGCATCTCACGTCTGATGGCCCTGGCGATCCGCTTCGACCGGCTGATCAAGGCGGGCGAAGTCGCCGACCAGGCCGACCTGGCGCGGCTGGGCCACGTGACCCGCGCCCGCGTGACGCAGATCATGAACTTGCTACAACTCTCGCCGGATATCCAAGAGGCGATCCTGTTCCTGCCTCGCACAGAAAAGGGCCGCGACCCGATCCGCGAGATCATGCTTCGCCCCATCGCCGCCGAACCCGATTGGCGCAAACAGCGGCGGCTATGGAAATCCCTGACCTTCGATCAAGGAGGCGAGCCGGGCAGCGATCCGCCGCATGCGGATTGAGCAGATTCACGGGGCATTCTGAAACCGACTGAATCGTGGTATGATGTCACAGTGGGCTTCCTATTCTGCATTCCATCGCTCCTGACTCTCCTGGCCATCATCGCGGCGGGGATCGCGCTGTTCTTGTTCCGCGAGAGCATCACGGGCGATGCCCTGCCCGGCTGCGGCACGGGGTCGGCCTGCGATGAGGTGACCAGCAGCCGGTGGGCGCGTTGGGGGCCAGTTCCGGTGGCGGGGCCGGGGTTGGTGGTCTACCTGCTGCTCATCCTTGCTTCTGTGCTGGCCAGTCCGGCGATGCCAACGGCGTGGTAGAGAGTCGGATGGACGATGCTGGTTATGCTTGGCTGCGTTGCTGCGGCCGCGGCCGTCTGGTTCGTCGGGTTGCAGGTCTTTGTCATCCGGCGAATGTGCCCCTACTGCAACGCCATGCACGCCATCGGCCTGGTTCTGGCAATTCTGATCTTTCGCGAGGCACCGGCGCATGACATAACGCGATTGGGAGTGCTTGTAACGCCGGGCATCGTGGGCCTGATCGTGCTCATCGGGGGGCAGATCCTGATCACGCCGCGACAGTTTATGGTGGAGGAACCCGTTGCCCGAACTCCCGATCCGGTGGAAGCTCCCGTGGCCGTACTCTCGCCGCCCGCTGCGCCGAGAGTTGCGGTTGTTGCGAGTGATCCGGCTCCACAGGCACCGAAACGGATAATCACAGTCGCCAAGGGCAAGGTTACGCTGGCGGTGGACGATTGGCCGATCTTTGGCTCGCCGCAGTCGCCGCACATCATCGTCAGCCTGTATGACTACACCTGCCCCGATTGCCGGCATGTGCATGGGCTGCTCAAGCAGGCGGTGGCGCATTTGGGCGGTCAGTTGGCGGTCGTGCTGGTGCCAGCGCCGCTGGAGATGGCGTGCAATCGGCTGGTGCGGCAGCGCGATCCCAAGCACAACAACGCCTGTTTCTACACCCGCCTGGCGCTGGCGATGTGGAAGCTGGACCCGGCGAGGTTCGCGGAGTTGGACGCGTGGCTATTTGGGCCGCAGATGCCGGCGGGCGTGGCGGCGGCGAGGGGGTTTGCGGAGCGGCTTGTTGGGCGGGCGGAGTTGGAGGCCGCGATGGCGCATGAGGGGATGGGGCGGAGGATTGGGGAGGGGGTGGAGATGTTGGCGGCGGTGGGTGGCGGGAAGTTGCCGAAGGTGCTGTTGCCGGAGGCGGTGGTGTGGGGGCGAGTGCCGGGGGTGAAGGAGTTGGTGGAGGTGGTGGAGAAGCAGGTGGGGCGGGATGATGGTTGCCCCATGCGCGGACCGTGACCTATTGGCATTGTCACTTACTCGGTCTCTTGGCCACTTCGATTTCTGCCAAGAGACGAAGGGCGCTGGCGCCTCCGTACCATTCAATGCGCCCTGTTGCATAGAGCACGTGAATGCCTGTTCCGCCATGTGTGCGCCCCGATTCATAGAGCACAATGAGATCATCACCCTGTCGGAAGAAACCTGCCGGCCCAAGATAGATGTATCGGGCGGCAGCCGAATCGCTCTGTGATGGACACGACAATGCGTCCCGAGGCACCCTTGATTCCGGGGTGCAGAGATCGTCGAGGGTCGTCGGGAAGACACCGTGGTCATCGCGGTACGATCGTATGCCTTCGGCTATGAGTGACATGTTATGCCGGCATCTCTGCCGTGCCACTATTGATGGTGATGGTCGGTCAAGCCACTGGTGGCCGATGGCAGCCGAAAGCACAATGAGCGAAACACTATTGGATACCATCAGCAGAACTGCGGTCTGACGAGCTCTTCCTCGTGTGCTACGGAATGCTTGCAGCAACGCCATCAAGGCCAACGCGCACGATAGACCCCAAAGCCAAAGCATGGTCTTATGAACCGGCAGTTCCGCCAATGCGAGAAATGCAGCAGGCATCCATCCAAGGGACAGCAGCCCGGCTGCCAGCAGCATCCCCTTATAGGTATGGCCATCGGACGGCCTTGCGTACTCCAGGCATGGCTCCATTGGATCGGCCTCGCTGTTCTGCAACGGCCATCTCACCTACACATCCATGCCAGCAGGCGAACGTAGGTGGCGGTGAATTCGTTACTCACAAAGCTGGTGCACTTGGCATTCTGTACCATACTGGCTGCAATGCCGGGTTATTGCGGACGACAGATACAGGCAGATTTACACAGATACCCTTCTGCCTGAAAAAATCCTGATACGCAATTTTGATGTCGAATGCGTCTGTCACCATGTTAAAAAGCAACAAAAGGTTGATCATGTCGTAAGGTTCGAGAGGTCTACTTTCCTTGTCGCTAAGCGATTTCCCATAGGGTACATAATCTGCCAGTTTCTCCCATGCCTTGCCCCACTGCGTCAGAGCTTCGTCGGCTGTCGTCACCGAGTCCAGCGCAGCAAAGCCAACGATCTTCTGCTGCAGAGCCTCGCTGGCATATGCGATTCCCTCGGCCTTCCACCTGGTTTCCTTTAAAAGGTAATTCGGCCCCGATATCACGAAGTCCTCGACATCATCAATGTAGTGGATTAACTCATGGATGGCGGTTATGTTGGCGGTGTACTTCCACCGCCATCGTTGAAACGACATAAAATCGGGATTCAATTCCACCGTGTTCAACAGGGGGTGGTATTGCGCACCATTGCCGCCTGCGTCACCCCAACTGGCCGACGCGCTTTTTGCAGCTTGGCTCAATCGAGAAAAGAAGTTGTCGAGACGGAAGATAGTGTAATATTGGTATTTGGAGTGCTTCGCTTGTTCCTCTAAGACGGCTGTCGACAAAACCGAACTGGCAGACGGCAGCCGAAGATGCCGTGAAACGAGTCCAAGCGGATCGGTTCTGACCTGCGGGCTACTCCGCACATAATCATACAAGCTCATCCCATCCACATACCCCATCGGGTCCTGCTGCATCCACCTTCCCAGCGTCGGCGAATACACGCGATTGCGATAATGAAGGAGGCCGGAACTGGGGTCCCACCAGCCGCCCTGGTGCGTGTGGGCCCAGGCGTAGTTGCTGTCGGCGAGGGGGGCCCAGGTGGTCGGGCTGAGGACCGTCACGACGCCGTAGGGGTCCTCGATGAATCGCTCGCGGATGGCCCATGTGCCGCCGCTGAGGCCGACCAGTGCGCTGGTGTTGTAATTCAGATCGTTCAATGCGTACAGCCGTTCTTCGAGGCCGGAGGAGGACTTGCCGTAGTTGCCGGTGCTGGTGGACAGGTCGACGTTGCGGTCGCGGAGCAGCATGTCATCGACAAACCCGACGCTCCAGACGTACTGGCTCTTGATCATGCCGACGCGGCACTGGACCCGCTGGTCCTCGACCACCTGCCACTGATCGTTGTAGTACATGTCGCTCATCAGCCAGTACAGCTCGCCTTCGCGGATCAGCCGGCCAAGAGCATCATATTGATAATAGTGGCCCGGCGAGCTGCTCTTGCCGGCCAGGCGGTTGCAGGCGTCGTAGGTGTAGGTGTTGCCGGTTTCGTCGGTGGTGGTGTTGCCGTTGTTGTCGTAGGCGGGGTTCGTGGTGCCGGAGATCGTGGTGATCTGGTTCTGGCCGTTGTGGGTACGGGTGACGGCCAGGACGTACTTCAGGTCCACCGGCCCGAACGCCCTGCCATTGGTTCCGCCGACGGTCCAGGTGCTGCCGTTGCAGTAAACGTCGCGGGCGGCCGAGATGGCGGAGGTCGTCGTCACGGTGGTGGTGTTATCATACCACTGATCCCCGCCGCTGGACTCTTGGCGAGAACCTTTGTCGTTGTGTCATCCATAGGAAGTCGTCATTCCGCGAGGGCCCGCATCTGCCAGGTTCGGAGTACGCTCCGAAGATCATCACAGCCGTTGAAGCAGGGCCCTGACACCAGGATGATGAAAGGAAACAGGAGGAGATAGCCATCCTTGATATCCGTCACACCTATTCCCCAGCATGGGAGCCTGAGCAGCAATTTGAGCACGTCCGACAACCACGCATCGGTAATCCCATTGCGGCGCACCTCAATGTAGAGGTAACGCTCATTGTTCGCTTGCTCGTCCACAACATAGTAATCCGGGTTTTTGTCTCCTCGCATCCATCCGGCCATGCCATACGGATCATCGAGTCCTTCAGTGATGGGGCACTCGAGCATTGGTCCCGTCCGCCCGTGACCTCTGCAAACTCGAACAAGGGCATTGCGGGCAGTATGGTACTCCTGCCATGGCATTTCGCTCAGCCCGGCGCTGGGGTCGGCGACGCGAGGCATGCTGTGCCGCACTACGCGCACGTCCCGATACAGCGAGAAGTCAGTGTCTTGTGGATTCAAGCTCTTGCCTCCAAAATGCTTCTACACAGGTTGAGGCAACGTTCTTCGTCGCCAGTTCGCAGCACACTGCCCATTAATCGCGGACGCTCATGAGAGTGTCGTAGAGCATTGCTGCACCGATATAGTTCTGGAAGATCTCCGCAACGTTGGCGGCTATATCGGTAGAAATGCCATCCAAGTTAGGCTCGCTTTTGACTGCACGTTGGTATTGGCCGATCTGCTTCTGCAAAAGAGCTATCCGTTTGGTGTTCTCCCCACTGGCCTCACTGATTGCCAGGTCACCTAGAATCACCAACCCAGCAATAATCGCGTTCGCCCCGCCGCCTTTCCCCTTCCCTCGCTCCATCTGCTGCTTGAGAATCTCCTTGCCCCGGCCAATTGTACCTGGGCCAACCACAAGTTTCTCGACGGCTCGGTTAAACTGCCCTATCTTGCCACCGGCAGTCCAGATCTTCTCGACGAAGGCCTTTGCCTGCGGGCCCGTCAGTTTGCACTTCTTGCTAATGCCATTCTGACGGGCAAATTCCTTCAATTCGTCCGCGACCAGCGTATTGTACTCAGAGTGCTTAACCCCGCCATACGTCCCGTAATTATGATTGGGATCGGTCTGCCCGGTGTACGTGGCCAGAAAGACCTTTGTTGCTTCTTCGCTGAGAATCTCTGTAAAGTCCTTGGTGACAGCTTGAGGTACGACGTGATTGCCAACGGCCATTGTGCCGAACGGGTCAACCAATGCAACCGGGCTGCTCAAATACGCCTCATACCAATTCATCCCATCCGGATAGAGCAGCGGATCCGCCTGCATCCACCTCCCCAGGGTCGGCGAGTAGGCGCGGTTGCGATAATGAAGGAGGCCGGAACTGGGGTCCCACCAGCCGCCCTGGTGCGTGTGGGCCCAGGCGTAGTTGCTGTCGGCGAGGGGGGCCCAGGTGGTCGGGCTGAGGACCGTCACGACGCCGTAGGGGTCCTCGATGAATCGCTCGCAGATGGCCCAGTAGCCGCCATTGAGGCCGACCAGTGCGCTGGTGTTGTAATTCAGATCGTTCAATGCGTACACGCGCTCTTCCAGGCCGGAACCGGTCTTGCCATAGCTGCCGGTGTTCATGGTGAGGTCGACATTCCGGTCACGCAATAACATGTCGTCGACGAAGCCGACGGACCAGACGTATTGGGATTTGATCATGCCGACCCGGCACTGGACCCGCTGGTCCTCGACCACCTGCCAGCGGTCGCTGTAGTACATGTCGCTCATTAGCCAGTAGAGTTCGCCTTCGCGGATCAGCCGGCCGAGGGCGTCATATTGATAATAGTGCAGGGGCGAGTTGGTCTTGCCAGCCAGGCGGTTCCATGCGTCGAAGGTGTAGGTGTTGCCGGTTTCGTCGGTGGTGGCGTTGCCGTTGTTGTCGTAGGCGGGCGACGTGGCCCCGGAGATCGTGGTGATCTGGTTCTGGCCGTTGTGGGTGCGGGTCTGGGTGGAGCCGTTGTTGTCGAAGGTGGACCAGTTGCCGAGGGGGTCGAGGGCCCAGGATTGATAGCGGGCGAGGTTGTCGACGCCGGTTTTGTTGGCGTTGAGGTTGCCGCGGTCGAAGGTGCTCAGGCGGTTGAGCATGTCATAGGTATAGTACTCGTCTTTGCCGGTAGTTGCGAGGTTGTCTTTCCAGATGCGGTTGGAGGAGGCGTCATAGCCGTACTGGTAGCGGTCGATGTCGGAGTTGTCGGTGGTTTTGATCGAGCGTTGGTCGACGACGCGGCCGAAGCGGTCGAGGCCGGTGTATTGGTCGCCGCCGCCGGTGCCGGATCGCTTGCTCATGGCGACGATCTTCGCACCCAGCACCAAGCGGCGGTAGATGCGGTCTGTTCACTTTCAATTACCCACATGTTTGGCCAAGCTGAAGCCGAGATGGATGTCGGTCAG
>CAYVKG010000147.1:7473-8244 GCA_964451955.1 uncultured Tepidisphaeraceae bacterium | reverse complement strand
ATCAGGAAGTAGTCGTCGGCATTCACAATCCCGTCGTAGTTGAAGTCGCCGTTGTACCAACCGCCCACCTGCGTGATGTATCCCGAGTCCGTCAGAAAGTAGTCGTCGGCGTTCACAACCCCATCCGTATTCGCATCGCCTTCCCATGTGTATCGGATCTTCACATCCGCAACGCCGCTACGTACCACCGCAAGGCCCGTGAATTTCGCGACCTTGCAGGTCAGCCGGCCGCTCCTGACCATCTGCACAATCTCGCTCAATTCGCCGTTCTTGACGACCAACGCTCCGTCCCCGATCCCAAATGTGGCGCCATTGCCAATCATCAGACCACCGATCGATCCCGAAACGTTCTCGCACCCGTCAACCAGCACCAGGTTCTGCGCTCCGGCGATGATCTGTCCGCTGGTCGTCGCCGCAAGGGCATCAGACATGCTCAGATTCAGCCCGTCTATTCCATCCCCACCCGTCACCTTGATCGCGTAGTCGTTGGACACCAGTGTCCCTTCAAGCCTCAGTATGTCGTTGCCGCCTAGCACATTAACAACAATATTGGCGATGCTGGTGAATGGCTTGGAATCCAGAGGCCCATCGCCGCTTGCGGTCCACAACTCAACATAGTCCCCAACACGTCTCAGCGTTCTGACATCGGAGAGTGCCGTGCCTTGGATGATCCAATCAACCCGACTTTGCTTCACCGTGATCGTGAAGCTCTGAGACGCCGAGGTGTCCACGCCGCCGTTGGCCGTGCCCCCATTGTCATGCAACGCCACC
>CAYVKG010000147.1:6329-7373 GCA_964451955.1 uncultured Tepidisphaeraceae bacterium | reverse complement strand
ACCCCGCAACCGTCTGAGCGCCCGCATCCTCCAGCACGACCTGATCAGACCCCTTGGTAAAGCTGGGAGCATCATTCACGGGATTCACCGTGATCGTGAAACTCTGAGCCGCCGAGGTGTCCACGCCGCCGTTGGCCGTGCCCCCATTGTCATGCAACGCCACCGTCACGGTCGCCACGCCATATGCATTCGCCGCGGGCGTAAACGTCAGCGTGCCTGTGGCCGGGTTGATCGTCGGAAGCGCCGAGAACAAGGCGTTGTTGTTCGTCGTGACAATGAAGTTCATCGCCTGCCCCGCCTCATTCGGCCCGGGGGAGATGTTCTTCGCCCACCCCGCAACCGTCTGAGCGCCCGCATCCTCCAGCACGACCTGATCAGACCCCTTCGTGAACGTCGGAGCCAAGTTGACCCCGAAGCGGATCACCACGGGAGCGCCAACCACGATATTCCCGTTGGCGCCGTCTCGCAGCGACGGGGCATCGGTTCCATCCTCGGTCCATAACCCCGCCGTCTTGGCCGTACGACCGTCGGCAGATTGCCGCGGCTCGAAATTGATGAGCGATTCCCCGCCCTCAAGTCCTCCGGAAACCGTGAATTCAAGTACTCCGATCTTCATCCCCTGTGCGCTTCGCGACATACTGCCGCTGCGGGCGATGAAGAAAACCTCGGTCAGCCCGCCGGCAAGTCCCCCGACATCCAGATCCCCATCTCCATCCAGATCCAATCTCGCCCCCGGCTGCGATCCATAGGCGTCAAACGGGAATAGGTTAAAGGCTTCCAAGTCTCCCAAAATGCTGCTGCCGCCACTCGCCCGGCTGAGGAACGAACCATCAACCAGCCGCAGCCAGTCATTCAAGGCGTTGCTGTCCAGACCGACCGGGCGAGCCCACACCTCCATCTGAATCACGTTCCCGATCGCGGTCGCCTTTGCCGATTTCCCCCCGCTGGGCAGACGTACGTCGACGACTAGGCCGTGCATCTGCTCCAGCCGGATATTGTCAACGGCGAAATAGTGCCACTCGGAAGACCCGCCGTACGCGTCAA
>CAYVKG010000147.1:0-6229 GCA_964451955.1 uncultured Tepidisphaeraceae bacterium | reverse complement strand
CTGACCCGCCAGCGGGTCCGGTGCCCGGTACGACTCGAAATTCTCGAAAAACAACACATCGCCCCCCGACGTTGATATGCGGATATTGTCAACGGCGAAATAGTGCCACTCGGAAGACCCGCCGTACGCGTCAAAACGCAGATAGAGTTCCTTGTCCACCTGCGCCGCCGACAGAAACGACTGCAGATTCACGCTGAACTCATGCGTCACATTGTTGTCCGCATACCTCGGCAGCAGCGAGGCGCCCTCGGGCGGTGAACTGGAGTCGGCAACGACAACCCAGTTGACGTTGTCCCGCGAAATGCTCACCGCCCCATGGCGATTGCTCTGCAACAGGTAGTCAAAGCTCAGAAGAAGATTGTCCATCGGCGCCTGAGATCGCACAAACGCCGTCACAAACGACTGGCCTCTCTCAGATACGTTGGGACGCATGGCAAATCGGCCGTCGTGCAGCCCGGCAATCTCCTCGGCCATAAACCAGCGACTGCTGGCGCCCTCGTCACTCCAAATGCTCTGACCCGCCAGCGGGTCCGGTGCCCGGTACGACTCGAAATTCTCGAAAAACAACGTGTTGGATGGCACAGCCGCCAACATCACGCGCCTTTCCAATGCCTCGAATCCTGCCGTACGCCCTCTCTCCCGAGACGCCGGGAGGCGCGATGAACAACCTTTCCTGGCCTTCCCCGTAACATCCCAAACGCCTTTCAACATCGTACGCGAAATCATAGTTTCCTCCTGCGACTGTTAACATCGATGGCAGGCATCAACTGACCGCCACTGCCTCGTCGAGCCGCCCGCAACCATAGGACTCGTTTCCCGACACTTCGCTCAAACCCAATTCGTGACACACCGAGAATCTGGGCCTATCTAAGAGGAAGTTATGCGGCCAGCGATTCGATTCTGCGCCAGCGCCGACCTTTTCTCCCGCGAAGCAATCGTTCGACGCCGAAGCGCTTCCCAAAATGTCAAATCGCTGAAATGTTCAAGCCCGCCCCCCCCGATTCTGGCAAACCATGCCCTGATGATGACTGCATCGGCCTTCAGGCCTCGCCTGCCATCCCTCCCATTCGCTATGCCCGCGACATACTGAAATCACCCATGCAAATACTGCAAAACATTAAGCCAGGGCAACCCTGCCGTTCGACCGGCGGCCTCATTAAGATACGTGCAAACTCGCTGTGCCGTGGCTTGACGTTGTGAGGTAACAAACAGTACCATCCCGGGCAGTCAAGTCTGCTTTGCGAAAATGTCGGGCACCCAATGCGGCGGCAATAGCTCGTACTATGAACCTGCCTCTGACCCCATGGTCTCTGATCGGTCGGGTACGCCTCCCTGAACCGGATGCGCGACGCGCAGCTATCGGCGAGTTGCTCGAGCGATATCTGCCTGCGCTGCGATCACATCTGCTACACGCCCGACACGTCGATCCGGCGCGCGTCGATGACCTCCTTCAGTCCTTCATCGCCGATTTGGTCATGGAAAAGGACGTCCTCGCACGCGCCGATCGAACACGCGGCAGGTTCCGGAATTTCATCCTGACTGTGCTCGACCGTTACGCGGCCAACTACCTTGACTTCCAGAATGCCCGAAAACGATCCCCAAGATGCCTCCTGTCCCTAAACGACGACGATCTTGCCGATTCCCGAATCCCTGCCGATCGTGGACGCCCGGATCCTTATGTCGTTGCCTGGGCAAGAGAAACGATTCGCAACGCTCTGTCGCTTATGCGGCAAGAGTGTCTCGACGCCGAACGTGAGGACATCTGGATTACCTTTGAATCGCGCCTGCTTGCGCCGATCCTCGGCGGCACGCCTGCTGCTTCCTACGAGGCCTTGGCACACCAGAATCACCTCCCCTCGGGCAAGCACGCCGCTAATCTCCTCATCACCGCCAAACGCAGGTTCCATCACACGATCTGTCGGGTTATCGGGCAATACCTCCGCAGCGACGCCGAAATCGAAGCCGAAATCGACGATCTCTTCCGCGCGCTGTCCCAGGGCGCATAAGTCGGCTGTCGTTGCTGTATCCGTCTTGTGGACCCTGCATGGAGGCCTTGTGGATGACTGCATCGACAAAAGCGATCCGAAGTTGTTGGCCAGGATACTCCGCCTTGGCGCCACCGATCCAGCAGAATTGGCGGCCGTCCTTCAGCATGAACTGACCCAGCCGGTCCAGTTCGATCTGGACAGTCTCGATTCCGGCGCCGCCGGCCGCCTCCGAAGCCTCTCGGCCGCTCATGGACTCCTCATTCGCAGCTTCTCCGACCTCCTCTACCATCCAAATCCCCCACTCGAACTGCTCCGCATGACCAAGGATTACGCCAAGGCCTGCCGCGGCCACCCCGAAAGCCCCTTCCCCCACGAAATCGCATCCCTCTTGTACATCGCAAGTATCACCGCCGCTCTGGTACGCTGCGGCCAGAAAATCACCGATCTTGACGACGCTGCCCTCGCCCGCGGCATCCGGTGGCTGACGATGCAATCGTGGCTGGACGAATCGATGCGTCTCCTGTTGACCGAAGGACTCCGGATCATCGAGAGAACGGGATCTGTCTCCCATGACGCCTGATCAACCACCAGCGGCACTGCAAGTCCCCGTATCCATCGGCATCGACCCGATCTGGGATCTGCTCCGCGAAAATGTCCTCGACCCGCCTCGACACCCGGGCGTCGCCGCCTCATTAGGCCGCTTCGACGTGCTCAGGTCCCTTGGCAAGGGCGGCATGGGAATCGTTGTCCTTGCACGCGACACCTACAATACCTACGCCATCAAACTCCTCCGCCCGGAGTTGATCCCCAACCAGCAGGCGTTCCACCGATTCCAGGTCGAGGCCGGCCACATGCGCCATCTGGACCACCCTAACATCCTCCGCCTCCTCGAACTCAATGTCACACCCAATCGCCCCTACTTTGTCATGCCGTTCATTGACGGCGGAAACCTGACCACGTTGATTGACCACAAACCGCTCACCACCGATTTGACGCTTCGCATCGCCACAGAACTCGCCGACGCCCTCGATTACGCCCATGCCCACGCGATCACCCACCGCGACATCAAGCCGGCCAATGTCTTGATCGATCACGCCGCCCACTCGTTCCTCGCCGATTTCGGCCTCGGACGCACAGTCTACAATGACTCCATCATCGACGTACGACAACTGCAAACGGGAGGCACGCCCGCGTACATGGCTCCCGAACTCGCCGCCGGCAAGCCCGGCGATACCCGTTGCGATACCTACTCCTTCGGGGCCGTCCTCTATGAGATGCTCACTGGCCAACCTCCGTACACAGGAGATTCGCCTGAACAGGTCCTCAGCAATGTGCGCGCAGGACCCCCAACGCCCATCCGACAGATCAATCCTGACGCCCATCCGGCTCTCGCTGCCGTCGCCGACTGCGCAATGGCCCGAGAACTGCGCGACCGATATGCCGAAATGTCGGATGCCCTGGCCGACCTCAACTCCATCGCCGCAGGCCGTCAACCAATCCGAAGTGCACGCCGATCCCGCAACCTCACCCACAGGGTCTCGCGACGCGCGGTTCTCCTCGCTTCAACAGCCGCCATCGCCGTTGCCGCCTCGACAATCCCCTTCTGGCGAACGCGAAATGCGAAAAACCGCATCGCCCACACCCTCTCCAAAGATCCAGGCGATCCCGCCCCGACCATCCAACTCGTCAGCGAAATCAGACTGCCGGGCGTCACAACATCCTATCCCACACGCGTCGGCGGTCTCAACAAACAAGGCGCCCACGACCTCTATCTGCTGAACGGCTCCGAATTGCTGGTCCTCTCGGCTCATGGAAAGGTGCTCAAGAGCCAGAACCTCGCAGCCCCTGGACGCGACCGCTTTCGACTCGACCTGGTGGCCGATGTCAACCGCGACGGCCTGGACGAACCGGTCGTCAGTTGGTCAGAAGATAACCGCAATAGCTTCGCAATCCTGAACAACGATCTGAAACCCGTCCGCACCTTCCACGTCGCGGCCCAACGCCAGCCGCTTTCCCGTTCCTCCCTGCAACTCTGGCGCGTCGCGGATCTCGATGATGATGACCACCGCGAAATCTATGCGCTCCTCGGTAACGAGTCCGGCCCGCGCGGACTGGCATGCTTCGATCTGAAGCACGACGGCGACGTGCCCACTTGGATCTACACAACCGCTCCAAGCATCGAGTGCATCGAATTCTCTGATCTCAACGACGATGGCCGGCAGGAAATCCTGCTCGGAACCTATGCCCCCAATAACGCGGTCGGCATCGAAGACGGAACCACCGACGACCAGTGCTATGTCTACGCTCTGTCCCATGACGGAAAACCCGCCTGGGAAACGCCCTTCCGCCCGGGTAACAGCCCTAGAGTCCTTTGCGGTGCGTACCCCCTGCCACGGCCTCGCGGCATGCACGACGTCTGCCTCTGGGTCACCGCCGGACCGGATCATCGAGACAACGAAGTGGGCAAAATCTATCGCCTCAGATCAGACGGAAGGCAAATCGGTCCGCCTTACGATGCCGGCGCTCAACTCATGAGCTGCCTGGTCTCCGATCCGTCGGCTCACGCGAGTCTCCGACTGATCGCAACCGATCGACTCGGGTACGTCCATCTCCTCGGCCCCGAATTGCGCGAGATCAAACGCGAACAAATCCTCCCCTCCACACGCGGCAAGCTCGACCTGCTCCTTCGTGAGTGCGCCGACGTCAACGGCGATGGCCTGCCCGAACTCGTCTTCACCGCATCGCAAATCGACTACGTCTCGGAAAAAGGACGACACTATTACGATAACGAGATCATCGTCACCTCCCTTGATCTCCGCGTCCTGTGCCGATTTACCATCCAAAAACTGTGGCAGAACTTCCCAGGCATGGGGCTCAAAGTCGTCGATATCGACGGCGACACAAAACCCGAAATCATCGTCTTCAGCGACCGAATCTCCGTTTACAGAATGCACACGAGCCTCTGACATGAACGATTCACTCCCAACAAACCGCTTCTCCCCACGAAAAACGCGGCGAATGTCCGCCTTCACCTTGGTCGAACTGCTGGTCGTCATCGCCATCATCGCGATGCTTGTCGCAGTCCTGCTGCCCGTTCTCTCCCGCGCTCGCGAACGCGCCCGCAGGATCGTCTGTGCCGGCAACCTGCGCCAGATCGGACAGGCAACCTCCGCTTACGTGAACGACAGCCGTGGCTGGTTGCCCTGCGGCCGCTACCAGGCAGGATCTCCTTGGCCAGGCGAGCATCCCAGCCTGACTCTGGCAAATATCATGGTCGGCGGCTATCCGATCAACATCGGCATCCTGATCGATCGCAAACTCTTGCCCGCAACCGCGGGTGTGCCCTATTGCCCGTCCAGAACCGGCCGAAACCGCCGCTTCGCCAGTGACGCCAATCGGCTTATGTGCGGATGGGAAGGTTGGAGGCCCAACGATCCCGCCTCGACCGTTGAGTGCTCCTACACCTATCGCGGTCCGAGAAAATGGCCTCCTAAAGAAATGACCTGCCTGGCGGCCGATGTCTTCTACTGGGAGACCGAGATCTTCCCCGACGGCGCCGTCGGAGATTTCCTGGGCGGCTTCTTCGGGGCACCCGCCGCTCACGGGGACGGATTCTATAATGTCCTCCTCTCCGACGGCAGCGTACGACCCTACATTGACCTCAACGACTCCGTCTTCAAGGGATCGGGGCCGTTCTCCGGCGGATTCAATCATTTCATGCAGGACTGGGGACTCAACCTGATTGCCGCTCGCACCCTGGGCAAAAACTCCAACATACCCTGAACAAACCGCATCTGACGCCGCCGACTTCTGCTCCTGGGCCGTGTTGCGGGCATTGTCCTGCTCGAAGATCGCCGAGGCCGAGCCCAGCAGCTTCTTCTTCCAGGCGTCGTACATCGTCGGGTTGAGGCCTTCCCGCCGGCAGAGCTCGGAGACATCGGCTCCCTGCAGGCCTGCCAGCACGATTCGCAGTTTTGCCGCCGCCGTCCAGTGGCGTCGTTTTCCATCGTTCATGAGTGATCCTCCAGGTTGAGACATCCTACCGACCTGAGGGGGATCGTCGCCTGTCGGACACAGCGGGAGGGGCGGAGCGGCCGTTCCGACCGCTGTTGAGGCGGAGAGCGACGTCCGGGGCGTCTGTTTCGCCGTCAATCACCGCCCGATCAAGGCCCTGTTGTAAAGAAGTAGAAATGTCACCCTCTAAGCAGAAATAGAAATGTCATCCTGTCCACCTTGTTCCC
>CAYVKG010000146.1:0-8249 GCA_964451955.1 uncultured Tepidisphaeraceae bacterium | reverse complement strand
AGGGACGGGGGAGGGACGTAAGGCGGCCGGGAACGGACTGAGAGGAAGGTTGGAGGTACGAGAGTTGAGGCGGGAGGGGAGGGATGGGGCGGGGAGGGGGCGCGGGTGTGGCGGCAGCCTGTGTGCTGCAGTCGGGGGGTGGCAAGCGTTGGCCACGGTCGTGCGCATGATAGTTCTCCTCTATAGAGGGGCGGGTTTGCGCGGGAATGGCGGGTTTGGCGCAGCGCGAAATGGGAGAAGTGAGGATTTCCTAGGGAAGTGGAGAGAAGATTTTTTTATTTTTACCGATGGCGCAGCGCTGGATTTAGTAGAAGGTTGCTATTTGGGTGCCGCGAGGGGGAATGGTCGTCGGGAGTCGGGAGGGAGGTGGCGGAAGTGGACGGGTGTTGGCGAGGTTGCGAGCGGTTGTTGGGGCGGTGGTGGAGGGTGACGGGGGTGGGTGATTGAGGGCCGGGCGCGAAGCCCCTTCCCTGGCCTGGCCCGCGAGTACGCGGGGGCGGGGGAAGGAAGAGGCGGCGGCTGGTTTGATTGACTGGTGCGGTTTCAGGATCATGTTGGCGTGGGCGTGTGGTGGGATGTTATGAGAGAAGGGGGGATATGGGGAGGAGGTTGTCGGCGAATCAGGTTTGTTGGGGGGAGAGGAGGTGTTGCAGGATGGCATCGGTCATGCGGTCGACGGTGAAATTGGCGGCGACGGGGCGTGTATTGGCGGAGAGGTAATTGTGGAGGGTGTCGTCGGTGAGGATTCGTTGGAGTTGTTCGGCGAGGCTGGCGGAGTCCCATGATTTGAAGGTAAGTCCGGCGGTGAGGCCATTGGCCTGGATGACCTCGGTGATGCCGCCGAGGTCTGGGACGATGACGGGAGTGCCGTGGCTCATAGCTTCGGCGGCGACCATGCCGAAGGGTTCGCGGTGGATGGAGGGGTAGACGACGCAGCGGCTATAGGCGTAGAGGGCGTCGCGCATGGGTGTGGGGATTCGTCGGCGGTGGTGGATATTGAGTCGGAGGTGTTCGGCGATATGTCGGAGGACGTCGCGGTAGCGTTGTCCGAAGCTGGATCCGCCGCAGACGACGAGTTGGATGTTGATGCCGCGGTTTTGGAGGATTTTGGCGGCGTAGAGGAGCAGGTCGATGCCTTTTTCGGAGTCTTGTCGGCCGATGTAGGTGACGATGGGGAGATCGCGGCGGAGGTTGGGGAATTTGGGTTTGAGGACGTCGAAGGGTGGGGGATCGGAGGAGTTGGGCAAATCGATGCCGGGGTAGATGGGTCGGAGGCGGGAGGGGTCGATGCCCATTTCATGGTGTAGGCGATGGATGTAATCGTTGCTGACGGCGACGGCGGGCCAAGGGGAGCCATCGACGACTTCACGTAGTCGCTGGTGGTAGTCGGCGAGGCGGCCGATTCGCTGGGCGTAGTTGGCGAAGATTTCCTCGCCCTGGAAGGTGACGAGGTAATCGAAGGGGTGTATTTGGCGGCGTTTTGCAGCGAGAGCGAAGGGGCAGATCATAGCGAAGGTGGGGAGGAGGTGTGTGACGGAGTCTTGTCGCATGAACTGGATGAGTCGTGAGACGAGGCGGTGGTCGGATTCGCCTCCGTCGCAGATGGTACGGCAGAAGTTGGTCATGAGGCGATCGACGTAATCGGGGTGTCGTTGCATGAAATCGCTGCGCATGCGTGGGGGCAGGCAGAAGAAGGCACGGCCGACGAAATCGGAGAGGCTGGAGGGTTTTTTGAACTGATAGCGAGTTCCGCGGCAGAGGATTCGTTGAGGGATGCTTTTGTCGACGAGTTGGGGGTTGTGGTCCATCATCCAGTAGATGAAGACTTTGTGGCCTCGGCGGTGGAGGGCATTGGCGAGTCGCATATCGCGGATGATGGCGCCTTCGAAGGAGCCGCTGGTGAAGGCGAGGAAAGCGAAGACTGGGGGTGGCATAGGGAGTGAGATTAGCGAAGGGTGAAGCGGGAAGCCAGCAAGGGTGCTAAGGCTGTTGAGCGAAGAAGAGGGCGGAATAGACTTTGAGGTCGATGGAGAGGCCCTTGAGCATTTGTTCGATGAGCCATTGGGGGACATGTTGGAGGGGGATTTGGTGGACGGTGATGTTTTCGGAATCGTCACCGCCGCCGGGTCCTGTGCGGACGAGGTTTCGTGCGCGGAAGAGGGTGATGGTTTCGTCGGTGACACCTGGGGAGGAGGGTCCGGAGGCGAGGAAGTGCATGGAGGAGGCGAGGAATCCGGTTTCCTCCTGGAGTTCGCGGATGGCGGCGTTGGCGAGATCTTCGGATTCGGAGCCTGGGGTGTCGCCGACGAGGCCTGCGGGGATTTCGATGACTTGGCGGTTGACGGCATGTCGGAACTGTTGGACGAGGAGGAGTTTGTGGTCGTTGGTGATTGCGACGATGCCGACGACGCCGGTGGAGCGGGTTCGTTGGGCGAATTCCCAGGTTTGGCGGTTGATAAGGCGGAGGTACTTGCCTTCGGCGAGGATGAGGTCGTGGTTCACGTGAGGTCTCCGGTGGAGGACTGGAGGGGCAGGTTTCTGGCGAGGGAGAGGAAGTGGTGGTAGTTGTCGTGGACTTCGGTGAGGGAGTCGCCGGCGAATTTGTCGAGGAAGGCGCGGGCGATTTCGAAGGCGACGACGTTTTCGAGTACGACGGAGGCGGCGGGGACGGCACAGACATCGGAGCGTTCGTAGGCGGCGTTGTTGGGCTGTTTGGTGTTGAGGTCGACGCTTTGGAGGGGTTTGAGGAGGGTAGCGATGGGTTTCATGGCGCCGCGTACGACGATGGGCTGGCCGTTGGAGATACCGCCTTCGATTCCGCCGGCGTTGTTGGTGTTGCGGACGAAGCCGAGTGATGGGAGGTGCTGTTGGTCCGGGCGAAAGGCGATGGGGTCGTGGACTTTGGATCCTGGGAGGGAGGCGACGTCTTTACCGAGGCCGATTTCGACGGATTTGAAGGCCTGGATGCCGATGACGGCGAGGGCGAGTCGGGCGTCGAGTCGCTGGTCGTATTGGGAGCAGGAACCGAGTCCCGGGGGGCATCCGAAGGCACGGGCTTCGACGAGTCCGCCGAGGGTATCGCCGTCGATTTTGGCTTGTCGGATGGCGGCGCGCATGAGTTCGGAGGCGGCGGGATCCGGGCAGGCGACCCAATGGGAGAAGAGGTCGCCGGCGTCGCGTAGTTGGCGGAGTTGGTGTGTGCCGAGGGACCAGTCGACGTTGGCGGTGACGTGGCCGATGCTGAGGGTGATGGCGAGGACCTCGATTTGGAAATGGAGGAGGAGGGATTTGGCGAGTGCGCCTGCGGCGACTCTGGCGGCGGTTTCGCGGGCGCTGGCGCGTTCGAGGATCTGTCGGCAATCGGTGGTGAGGGTCTTGATGGAACCTGCGAGGTCAGCGTGTCCTGGTCGAGGTTGATGGAGGGGAGGGGCGTCGTCGATGCGGGAATCGCGATTGAGGATTTGGAGAGCGATGGGGGAGCCGATGGTTTTTCCGTGGCGGATGCCGGAGAGGATATTGACGGTATCGGTCTCGATTTTTTGTCTTGCGCCACGGCCATAGCCGCCCTGTCGTCGGCGGAGTTCGGCGTTGATGATGGCTTGGTCGATGGGGACGCCGGCGGGCATTCCCTCGACGAGTGCGATGAGGGCTTTGCCGTGTGATTCGCCGGCGGTTCGGTAGGTGAGAGTGGGCATAGGGGGCGGATTTTACCAGAAGGGGATTTGAATTGCCGCTGGGAATTTCCAGAGCGGGCTGGTGGCATTATGATGGGATTTGGGAGCGATTGTGTTGAAGGGTTGAAGGCGGGCGCTATGATGGTTTGGCGAGGGTCCGCAAGATAGGAGAATGGCGTTTTGGGCGATCGCAGGGAAGGACGAGGCGTGTCCGCACCATGGTGAAGAGCGCGGCCGAGATTGACGTATTGGTGATTGGGGGGCACCCGTCGGCGTATCTAGCGGCGGCGTTGCTTGGGCACAAGACGAAGTATCGTGTGGTTCACTCGACGATTCCCGGGGAGGAGAACGCGGATCGGCTGGTGATGATCAACCCGAGGTTTTTCCGTTTGCATCCGTTGGTTGAGGGGTTGCGTCGGAAGGTGGAGGCGAGGTCGGTTTACGGATTGCAGTTTTATGCGGATGATCCGGGGACTCGGAGTGAATACCGGAACAAGTCGGCGGTGGCGAGCGTTGGGCAGTACAAGGAGATTCGTGGGGCGATGGAGAAGCTGGCGTGGGAGGCGGATGTGGAGTGTTTGTCGCCGGATCGGGTGGAGATTCACCGGTTGAACGAGCGAGGGGTGGAGGTGACGGTTGGGAAGCGGGAGGTGTTTCCGAAGGCGTTGGTGGTTGGGGGTAGGCTTCCGGAGGATCAGGGGAGGTTGCTGGGATTGCCTGACGGTTGGGAGAGGGGGGTAGTTCATCGATACAGTTACTGCATGATGCGAGGGACGCGATTGATAGATGTGAACTCCCGGCCTTTGGTGCCGATGAGTCTGGATCTGCATGGGTTATTAAGTTGGGCGTGGGTGTTGCCCGGGGTTCGGCACACGCAGTTGGCGTTGGAGCAGCCGTTGGGGACGGTGCAACAGTATCGGCCTGTGGATCTGATGAATCACTGGGCGCAGGTGTTGCATGGGCATGGTGTTTTGAAGATGCCGTTGACGATCGCGCCGCCGATGGTTCAGACGATGGACTTGCCGTTGGGTGGTGCGTTGGCGCAGGAGGGAGTAGCGAACCGGACAGTGCTGATTGGTCCTGCCGGGGGTTTTTATACGGCGAGCGGTGAGGACATCTATCCGAATTGCTGGTCGGCGGTGTATGCGGCGGAGGTATTGAAGAAGGCCTTGAAGGAGGAGCATCTTCAGGATGCGTTGCAGCCTTACCGTTATCGTTGGCGGACGACGTTGGGGGATTATTTGAGGGGTCCGCAGCAGAATTTGAAGTTTCTGTTGCCGCTGGTGTATCGGAACCAGGTGATGACGAACCGGTTGGCGGAGGCGATCCTGACGGGTGAGAGCGTGGTGAGGTAGGAGGCGCAATAATTGCCTAGAAGGGGGAGGGGGTTTTGATGGAGGTTATTGGCCGATTGTGCGCGTCTCATAAGTGCTGATGGCCAATAAAAGAGCGGATTATTGGTGCTTCTGTTTATTCCGGGCCCGCAATATAGTTAAGATGGGGTATTTGGGGTATTTTCGGGTTGTCAAATGCGACCGATTTCGGAGTAGAATTCTGCGCCGGAGGGGGCATTATTTGCCATAATATTATGTTTTTCAGACAGATATAGATTTATGGGGTTAGGCAAAGCAATTTCAAGACTGGGTTGAAGTTGAGTCGATAGCCTGAATACGGAACAGGAAAGCTTGAGGCGGTGTGGCGTAGACGCCTGGGCCGAGCATGAAAGAGGGACACCATGAGTCAGGTCAACAGTGTCGGGAACAGCATTCCGGTTCAGCAGGTGAAGAGCGCGGTGGTTGCGCGAGGCGAGGCTGGGCCGGCGGCGGCGAGCAGTTCGGACCGGCTGGAGCTTTCGGGGGTGAGCCATTTGCTGAAGAGCCTGAAGAACAACGACGTTCGGACGGAGAAGGTGTCGTCGATTCGAGCTCAGATCGAGGCGGGGACGTACGAGGACGATGAGAAGATGAATGTTGCGATTGACCGGCTGTTGGATGATCTGGCGAAGTGAAGGAAGGGGGGAGAGCAAGGGAAGAGTGCCCATGGGCTGCGGTTCGTGGGCTTTTTTTTTTGCGCGGATCAAGTTGAGAAGGGGCGGAGTTCGCAGAAGTGTTCGCGGCAGCCGAGGACATTGCGTTCGGAGACGAAGGCGGGGTCTGAGAGTTGGAGTTCTTGGAACACCTGTTGGGGGTCGAAAGGTGGGGCGAGGTAGATTTCGAGGGGCATATCGCGGCGGTACTGTCCTGCGCGGACGACGCGGTGGCCACGGGA
Source organism: uncultured Tepidisphaeraceae bacterium (assembly GCA_964451955.1). GTDB lineage: Bacteria > Planctomycetota > Phycisphaerae > Tepidisphaerales > Tepidisphaeraceae > JAPLNB01. Next base: position 2,307 of record CAYVKG010000146.1, on the reverse strand, counting down.
GAGGAGCCATTCGAGTGCTGGGCGGAGGTGGTGGCAGACTTCTTGTTTGCTGAAATCGAGGAGGAATGCGGCATGTGATTTTCGGCGGAGGCGGAGGACGATGGGGGTGGTGACCGCGGCGGCGACGACGAGGATGAGGAGGATGATGTCGTTTTGGGTGATGAGGAGCATGGGGGGGTGATCAGGTGTGGTAGTCGGCGTTGATGGTGACGTAGGCTTTGGAGAGGTCGCAGGTGTAGCAGGTGGCGGAGGCGTTGCCGAGGTTGCAGGTGAGGAGGACTTTGACCTCGGGGGCGTGGAGGGCTTTGGAGACAGCGGCGGAGTCGAAGGGGGTGGGGGCGCCATTTCGGAAGACGGTGGTGCCCTGGATTTTGAGGGCGCATATGGCGGGGTTGAAGCGTGCGGGGGTTTGTCCGGCGGCGCAGATGATTCGTCCCCAGTTGGGGTCGTTGCCATTCATGGCGCATTTGACGAGAGGGGAGTTGGCGATGGAGCGTGCGATGAGGTTGGCGTCGGAAGGGGAGGCGGCCTTTTGGACGGTGATGACGACGACCTTGGTAGCGCCTTCGCCATCGGCGGCGATCTGGTAGGCGAGGGACTGGCAGACATCGTTGAGTGCGGAGGCGAAGGTTTTGGCGGAGGCGGGGTTGTTGATGCGGAGGTTGGAGCATCCGGAGGCGAGGATGGCGGCGGTGTCGTTGGTGCTGGTCTGGTCATCGACGGTGACGGCATTGAAGGAGCGGTCGACGGATTGCTGGAGGAGTTTGCGGAGGAGTGGGACGGGGATTTGGACATCGGTGGTGAGGTAGGCGAGCATGGTGGCATGTGGGACGGCGAGTCGTGGTCCGATCATGCCGGAGCCTTTGCAGACGCCGGCGATGACAGCGGAGGCCTTGCCGATTTTGAAGCGTGAGGCGGCGGTTTTGCGTTTAAGGTCGGTGGTCATGATGGCATCGGCGAAGAGGGAGGCGTGTTCGGCGGAGGAGCCGAGGTATTGGCCGGCCTCGATGATGCCGCGTTCGAGTTTGGGCATGGGGAGGTTATGGCCGATGATGCCTGTGGAGGAGGGGAGTATTTGATTGGGGGCGCAATTGGCGACTTGGGCGGCGAGATGGCACATGCGGATGGCGTCGTTGATGCCTTGTTTGCCGGTGCAGGCGTTGGCGTTGCCGGAGTTGACGACGACGCCGCGGAGTTTGCCGGAGTTGATATGGGTGGCGCCGATGGTGACGGCGGCGGAGACGACCTGGTTGGTGGTGAAAGCGGCGGCGGCGTTGGCGAGGGAGTCGGCGATGAGGAGGCCGACGTCGGGGGTTTGTTTGGACTTGATGCCGGAGTAGACGCCTGAGGCGCGGAAGCCAAGCGGGGAGAGCAGATGTAGATCGGGCATAGAGTATCCTTGTCTGGGTGTGAGGAGGGTATCGGAAAGCCGGGGCGAACGCCAGTTAGCGGCGATTGGTTAATGGGGGTGGACGAGGGGGGGAGTGGGGATAAGAGGCGGCGTGGCGGGATGGGGGAGAGAGGGGTCAGTTTTGGCGGCCTTCGATGGCGGCGAGGAGGATGGTGGCGGCGAGAGCGATGCGGCGGTCGATTCGGCCGGAGGTATCTGGGGTGAGGTCGACCTTGAGTTTGAGGACGAAGGGGTTGAAGTTTTGTCGGATGGTGGCGACGGGTATGCCTTGGACATCGACGTGATAGGATTGTGGGATGAGGTTGGTGAGGAAACGTCGGAGGGTGGCTTTGAGCCAGCTATCTTCGGCGATGGTGCCGACGGGCTGGTCGTTTGGGGTGAGGATTTCCCATTCATCCTTGAGGATGCTTTTGAAGCCCCTGCGGCGGAGAGTGCCGACCTTGGCGCCACGGGCGGGGTCGTAGACGTCGTAGGCGGCGGAGAAGTCGATGATCTGTCGGGCCTTGATGACGAGGAGTTCAGTGCGCATGGTTTCGTCGGAGTAGACGCGGATGTCTTCTTTGAGTTTGAAGGCAGCCATTTTGGAGTAGCCGACGATGCGATTCATGGGGTCGTAGACGTGGAAGGCACCGCCGAAGATTTTGAAGATTTTGCGGCGGACGGTGTACTGAGAGAGAGTAAGGAGGTCGCTCATGGCATATCCCGCGTGAAGGGTTTAGTGATAGAAGTTACACGACGGGGTAGTATGGGCGGGAGGCAGGGGAAAGTAAACGAAGGCGAGGCGGAGATCGTGTCGGGGGTGAGGGGTGCAGGCCGATAGAACGCACCCTGCAGGACTCGAACCTGCAACCTACGGCTCCGTAGGCCGTCGCTCTATCCAATTGAGCTAAGGGTGC
>CAYVKG010000145.1:0-8263 GCA_964451955.1 uncultured Tepidisphaeraceae bacterium | reverse complement strand
CCCCCCACCGCACACGCCCTGCAATCGCTCGCCGCTCAGGGCATCAAAAACAGCCTCGCCTCTGCTCGCCCCCCACGTTCCGTGCGCCCGTTCTACAGCCAACTCGCACTCGATACACTTCAGATCAACTACAATGGCGCCCTCATCCACCACCAGCCAACTCAATCGCATTTCCACCACCAGCCCATGCCCGGACAACTCGTCCTTCGCATCATCATCCACGCCCGCACGCTCTACCCTTCCGTCTTGGCAAGCCTCGAAGTCCTCGACCGCTGGTACACCGACTATGTCGACCCCGCCTACCTGACCGAAACCGCTCGCCACTTCCAGCCCGACTCCATCGCGCCCATTCACACCTTCTGCGACCAACCCATCACCAAGCTCATGCTCCTGGCCCCCCTCTCAACAATCCTCGGCCTCGAACAGACTCTCAAATTCGCCTACCCCGACAACATCACCCTCACCCGCTGCGATGACCATCTTCTCCAAATCATGGACCATCGAGCCAGCAAAGCCGCCGCCCTCACCATGATCGCCGCCCATTACCAGATTCCCCTCTCAGACGTCCTGGCCGTCGGCGACGCGCCCAACGACCTGGACATGCTCCAGACTGCCGGCCTTTCAGCCGCCGTCGCCAACGCTCACGACTCAATCAAAACCATCGCTCAGCACGTCACTCCCTCCCCCGACTCCCAAGGCGTGCTCGATGCCCTCCGGCATTTCGGCCTTTGCGCCTGACCCCCACCCCCATCGCTCTCCATCTCCACCACGGCCCACTCCGACACTTCGCCGCAACAGAACCTACTTCGAAGTCAATCTCGCAACCTCCTGACAGTCCTTGTCGCCCCGGCCAGAAAGATTGATCACCAGAACCTGGTCCCTCCCCATCGTCGGAGCAACTTTCACCGCCTGCGCAACCGCGTGCGCCGATTCCAGAGCGGGAATGATCCCCTCGCACCGCGACAGCAACTCAAATGCCTCAATCGCTTCACCGTCCGAAATCGAAACGTACTCTACCCGGCCCGTATCCTTCCAGTACGAATGCTCCGGCCCGACACCCGGATAATCCAGACCCGCCGAAACCGAGTGCACATCCGCCGTCTGGCCGTCTTCGTTCTGCAAAACATACGACAGCGCGCCATGAAGAACCCCAGGCTTGCCCTGACATAGCGTCGCCGCGTGGTCGCCCAGCGCCGGCGAGCGCCCGCCCGCTTCCACCCCAATCAGCCTCACCCCACGATCCTCAACAAACGGATAGAAAATCCCCGCCGCGTTCGACCCGCCCCCAACGCACGCAATGATGCAGTCCGGAAGCCTGTTATGTAGCTCCACGCACTGCGATTTCGTCTCCCGACCAATGACGGCCTGAAAATCCCTCACCATCAGCGGAAATGGGTGCGGACCGGCAACCGTGCCAAGAATGTAGTGCGTGTGTTCAACCGACCCCATCCAGTCGCGCAACGCTTCGTTCAGCGCATCCTTCAACGTCTTCAGCCCCGAGTGCACCGCAATCACATTCGTCCCCATCAACCTCATCCGAAATACATTCAGATTCTGCCGCCGAATGTCCTCGTCACCCATGTATACGTCACACTCAAAGTCGAATAACGCCGCCACCGTCGCCGTCGCCACCCCGTGCATCCCCGCTCCCGTCTCCGCTATCACTCGCTTCTTGCCCATTCGCTTCGTCAACAGCGCCTGGCCGATCGTGTTGTTGATCTTGTGCGCCCCCGTGTGATTCAGGTCCTCTCGCTTCAGATAAATCCGCGCCCCCTTCAGCTTCTCCGTCAGCCGCCTCGCAAAGTACAACCGCGAGGGCCGGCCCACAAACTCCCGCAAATACTCCTCAAACTCCCGCTGGAATGCCGGATCGCTTTTCGCCCGCAGGTACTCCGCCTCGAGTTGCTTTAGCGCAAAAACCAGCGTCTCGGGCACAAACGTCCCACCATATGGCCCAAAGTGGCCGGTCGCGTCAGGAATGTGAATCGTGCTGCTCATATAAATATCCTAAGCCGCATCCGATCCCCGACAAGGGGCAATCGCCACGATCCATCCCATTGGCAACTCGCCCTCTTAACCGGACCCATAAAACACCTTTCTTCTTTTATCGGACCCAAAGACGCTGCTTCCGCCACATCCTCACATGACGATTTCCACCCATTCAACCATCCCTAAAACCTCGCTCATAACGTCGTTCCCTCCTTCTGCCGAACATAGTACCTGGCTGTTGTCCCGCGTGATGTCACTCGCCATGAGGACCACGCGCCAAATCGCCCGAAAGTCATGGTTTTCTGAAGAAAAGGAGAGCATCGTGAGAAAGTCGATCTTGCTGGCAGTCGTGTTGTCCTTCATCGGCCGGGTCGCCTGGATTGGCACTACCTTCGCCGCAGACGGGCAAACCACCGTTCGAATCCACGGCGCAGCCACCTTGAACAAAATGATCACCTCCAAAGCCGCGGAAATCGGCGCCAAGTCCAACGTCAAAATCGAATCAGTCGGCAACAGCTCCGGCCGTGGCCTCGAAGACCTCCTCGCCGGTCGAGCCGACGTCGCGGCAATCGGCGGCCCGCTCGCCGGCGTCGCCGCCGCTGTCAACGCCAAAACCCCGGGTGCCGTCAAGATCGACGCTCTCAAGGAGTTCACCGTTCTCACCGTCGACCTCACCTTCATCGTCCACGCCTCCAACACCGTCCCCTCCCTCACCCCTGATCAGGCCAAGGACCTCCTCACCGGCAAAACCAAAAACTGGAAAGACGTCGGCGGCCCGGACGTCCCCGTCGTCGTCGTCGCGCCCCAGCCCCTCGACGGTTCCCGCGTAACCATCCAGCAGGAACTCCTGAAGGACGCCTCCTACGCACCCGACACTCGCGTCATGCAGGTCGCCCCCGACGTCGTCAAGGTCGTCGCCCAGATCCCCGGCGCCATCTCCGTCGTCTCCGTGGCACATGTCACCCCCGGCGTCAAATCCGTCAAAATGGACAAAACCTACCTCATGCCCATGAGCCTCATCACCAACGGCGAACCAAAAGAGCCGGTTAAGGGCGTCATCGCCACCATCCAGTCCATGCTCGGTACTTCCGCCACCGCCACCGCGAAATAAGGAGCTATCATGTTTCGAAGCCTTCGTGCAAAACTATACGCCATCGTCACGCTGCTGCTCGGCGGACTCATCCTCGTTGCGGCGTCCGCAGTCTCCACGACTCGCTCGCTCATCGCGGCCGCACAGTCCCTGGGCGAAGTCAACCTCGCCACCGTCGAACGCATCTATCTCATCAACGACACCCTCAGCACACAGAACGCCATCGTCGGCCGCGCGCCTTCCCAACTGGACGCCAAGAAACTCAAGGAAGAGATCGACGCCTTCAAGAAACTAACCCCCACCCTCGAACAGAGCATCGCCCAGCTCGCCCCACTCCTCACCGACGACGATCGCCAGGCGGCCCTCAAGGCCCTCCGCGAGCAACTGGCCGCCTTCTACACCGGCTCCGACAAGGTCTTCCAGCACGCGCAAAACTTCATGCAGCAGGACGCCGTCACCGCACTCCAGTCCCTCGTCTTCCCGGCACAGGACCAGATCGCGGCCGCGGTCGACAAAATGATGAAACGCAGCCTCGAGATCACCGCCACCCGCCCGGGCCAGATAATCGCCCGCGCCAACTGGGGCAATAAACAGATCGGCTTCCTCTCCATCGTCGCAGTCCTCGCCGGCGCCATCGTCAGCGTCTTGATCGTCCAGCGATTCGTCTCCAAGCCCCTGCGCGGCGTCGTTACCGTCCTGTCCGAAAACGCCGACGAGACCTCCCGAGCCGCTAGCACCGTCGCCTCCGCCAGCCAGACCATGGCCCAGGGCGCCAGCGAACAGGCCGCCGCCCTCGAAGAAACTACCTCCGCCCTCGAAGAAATGGCCTCCATGACTCGACGAAACGCCGAGACGGCCCAACAGGCCAGCGCTCTCTCCGCCGAGACCCAGAATGCCGCCAACAACGGCAATGAAGCCATGTCCCGGATGAGCAACGCCATCAACGAAATCCAACGGTCCGCAACCGAAACGGCCAAGATCATCAAAGTCATCGATGAAATCGCCTTCCAGACCAACCTCCTCGCACTGAACGCCGCCGTCGAGGCCGCCCGCGCAGGAGACGCCGGCAAGGGCTTTGCCGTCGTCGCCGAAGAAGTCAGAAACCTCGCCATGCGCTCCGCCGAGGCCGCCAAAAACACCGCCAGCCTCATCGAACAATCCGTCAACAGCGCAAAACATGGCGTCGGCATCAGCCAGGAAGCCGCAAAAATGCTCGGCGAAATCACTGCCGCCGCTACCAAGGTCAACAGCCTCATCAGCGAAATCGCCACCGCTTCCAGCGAGCAGGCCCAAGGCATCGACCAGGTCAACCGCGCCGTCAGCCAGATGGACAAGGTCACCCAGGCCAATGCCGCCAGCGCCGAGGAGATCGCCTCCTCCGCCACTGAACTCGCCGGTTTTGCCGGTCAGGTCAATGGCGTCGTCGCCCGCCTCACGACCCTTGTCAGCGGCACCCGGAACGACACAACCACCCAGACAAACGAACCCCCCTCACCTCAAAATCCCCCCGCACAGAAAACCGCTCCTCCAGCAAAAACCGCAACCCAACCTCGTCCGACCTCCGCGCCCGACCCTCAATCCAAAACACCCCAGCATCCCAACCAGGCCGCAGCCCTCATACCACTCGACGAGTCTGAAATCGCCTCCAAGAAGGCCGACTTCTCCGACTTCGTCAAGGCCGCTTAGCACCCCACCCTCTCGCCCATAGATCCTCCCGGAGGGGGCCGAAAGGCCCCCTCCTCTCTTTTCGCCCTGAACAGGCACTCCATCCGCCCCACGCCTCCAACCGCTCACGGATCCGCTCATCCCCGCCCTCGGCCCCCGCGCCTCCCCGAAAACCGCCGGCCCGGCGCACAAAAAAACGCCCAGAAAACTGCATTCCTGGGCGCTGCTTTCCACTTCCTGCGGGCAAATGCTACTTCAATTCCTCAAAACTCCCAATCTTCGGCAGCGGACCAACCAGAGGCTTCGCATAATCAACAAACGCCCGCGTAACATTGTTCCCCTCGGGTGCAATAAACTCCGCGGGCATGTGCTTCGTCTCCCGCGCCACGTTCGCCAGCGGCGTCAGATGAACCTCAATGGCATATTTCTTGCCCTCCAGACGCCGCATCGCCACCGAACCGTCAAGGTCCGCATTCGCCGAGAACTCCACCGCCTTCTGACCAACCAGACGCGCCTCCGCCGCATCAACCTTGCTCACAAATCCCGCAAACGAACGCTGCAAATAACCGTACGTGTCCGCTCGAACCCGAAGCTTCTTCCCCGATGGATTCGGCAGGTTCTGCTTGATCCACCCCGCCACCAGGTCCCCCAACGCCCCAGACCCCGATAGCTGAATGTTCCCGTGCGAATCCCTCTCAACATTCTCCGCCATCTTCTCCGCCCAGGCCTTCCCGTCCGGAGCGCAAATGCCCTCCGACAACGCAATCAGGCAACGCCCCTGCTTGCTGTACACCGCGTCAACATCCGCCAGAAACTTCTCGCTCGATACCGGAACCTCAGGAACATATATCAGGTGCGGCCCGTCCGTCTTCTTCTTCCTCGCTAACGCCGCCGCCGCCGTCAAAAACCCCGCATGCCGACCCATGATCACCGACACCTTGATCCCAGGCAGGCTCCGGTTGTCGCAGTCCTCCCCCATCATCGCCGCCGCCACGAACTTCGCCGCCGAACCGTATCCCGGTGTGTGATCGTGAACCCGTAGATCATTGTCGATCGTCTTCGGAATGTGAATCGTCCGCAATTCGTACTTGGCTTGTTTCGCCAAGTCGTTCACGATGCGCGCTGTGTCCGCTGAATCGTTGCCCCCAATATAGAAAAAGTACCGGATATTGTTCTTCTCGAAAATCCGAAAAATCTTCTGGCAGTACTCGGCATCCGGCTTGTCGCGGGTCGAACCCAACGCCGCCGCCGGTGTCTGAGCGATCCGCGCCAGCAGCGACCCGGGAACTTCCTTCAACGAAATGAAATCCTCGTTGATGATCCCCCGTACGCCGTGCCTCGCACCATATAGATTCTGGATGTGCCCCACCTTCTTCACCGCTTCGATCACGCCGACGAGAGACTGATTGATGACGGCGGTGGGCCCGCCGGATTGACCGATCACCGCGTTGCCTGTCAACGTTGCCATTTCAGAAAAGTCCTTCCTGCTTGTAAAAAACACGACCCCATGCTCGACACGGGGTCAATTAATGATATTCGCGACGGCTTCCGGTGCAAGCCAACCCCTCGCCACGACCCGGCCACAACTTCCCCTACCAGATGTCAAATAGTTGCCTAACTCGCGTACCCTGAAAAGGTTATTGACGAACCCACGCTTCAGGCGTCATGATGTCTATGTTGGAATGTCACACAGCGATCAGCTGCGGGGCCGGACTGGGGTGATCCGGCCCCGTGCCGTTTCCGACCCAATCCCCCCAACCGGATCCCACCCACCCAACGATCTAACCGGCAACAACCCCCACTCGTACGCCCAAACCCCTCCATGACACTCTCTTGTCCACCGCAAAACTCGTCAGAAAACCTCGAGGCGAAAAAAAAGAGGGCGAGAGGTGCTAAGGCGGGGGGAACCTTAGCGGGGGAGACTCTCGCCCTCAGGACCTTATCCCAAGCCAACCCATACCTGCCTATGAGCGACTTGGTGTTTTTTCGTTCAGCGGTACTCCACTGCTGATATCGGTTATATCCTCCCCTCGCCTGAAATTCAAGTGGAGCACATGAGAAAAAACAACCATACCCCAAGTTATGGGGCCTCCCAACATGTCAAAGTGGGCTTATTGGGGTGGCTTTGCGTTCTGGGCAAACCAGCCACGCAACAGCTTCTCTCGACCCGTTGCCTCTGCCGATGGCTTCGTATTCTCGCGTTCTTCCGTGTGCTCCACGCTCCATCCCTGCCATTCCCGGAAAGCGTGGTAACTCCAGTCCCATCCATGGTTTTCAAAGATGTCAATCACATCCGAGAGATAACGGTAGGCCGAATTGTCGGGGGCCCACCGAATGGCGCTGAATTCCCCTATGTACACGTGAACACCATACGTCTTCTGAAAATCCACCACCGGCTTCAGCGCCCATTCCAGCCGACCTTTGTCCCAGTGCTGACCATTTATCACGCCAGGGTACCGAATCGGCGCAGATTGGCCATGCACCCCCTGGTGCGTAAACTCCCCCGGTACATACATGTGCACGCTGTACACCACGTTCGGCACGTCTATAGGAACAAAGTCACGCAAACCCTGGGGCCCACCCCAATCAGCAGGCTCAACAATAATCGCACGTTCCGAGTCAATCACGCGGATCGCCTTCGCGGTCCGCTCTGCCAGACCGTGCCAGTCATCGCAGTCATCCGCAACCACATCCTCAACAGGCTCGTTCGCAAGGTCGTAACCCCATATCTCCTTCGTATCCACATAACGCTTCGCCATTCGACGCCACACTTCCACAAAATGGTCCTGACACGCCTTCTCCGTGAACAGCCGGTCGTCAGAACCAACGTAACCGCTCACCGTCGGCTTCCCGCCGGGAGGTGAATGCAGATCCACCACAATCATCAAACCATAGTCCCTGCAAAATGGGATGGCGGCATCCAGACGGGCAAGCTCACTCTCAAGCCATCGGTCGTACTCGGCCGCCGTAATCGTCTGGCCCGGACGCGCATGCCGAATCAGCTGCCACCGGATGAGATTCGCTTTCCACTCTCTCCCCAGCGTCCGCAGCGACTCCGCCGTGATGTCCGGGCTGATCATCACGCCCCGAAGACGCGGAAGCGCGTGGCCTTTGAACACCGGACCCGTCGTCGGACGCTCCAACCGCACCACCGGCACCTTCCCAACACTCACCTTGACGTCATCAAACCACACCTTCCCACTCACCGCCTCCAGACCCAAACACAGCACAACCCCCGTCGCATCCGATGGAACACGCGCCGCAAACGTCACTCGCTTCCACCCAAACGAACCCGCCTCAATCTCCGCCTGCGGCCAAGTCTTCCCGCTGGGCGCTTCCACAGCAGCCATCACCTTGATACCGTTCCACGGCCTCGGTTTCGCCGTCACACCCTCCGCCCGAACCATCGCCGAACAGTACAGCGTGCACCCCCTCACTTTCTCAACCGGAAGTCTCGCAACAACAACCGCCGATCCCTCCTTCGAACCCGCCGGAACCTCCACCACCACCGACTGCTTG
>CAYVKG010000144.1:0-8336 GCA_964451955.1 uncultured Tepidisphaeraceae bacterium | reverse complement strand
GCCAATCCTCCCCTTACAACCCCCACCCCCCTCGCACACACCCTTTCCCCCTCCCAGCACCACCTATCCCCTCCAGCGTCATGGCCACAACGGCGCGCCACTCAGCCCAACCCCCTCGGCCAGCCCCATCATGAGGTTCGCGTTCTGCACCGCCTGCCCGGCCGCACCTTTGCCAAGGTTGTCCACCGCCCCCAGACCAATCACCAATCCCCGCTCCGCATCCGCCGCATACGACACGAACACCAGGTTCGAACCCGTCGCCCACTTCGTGTGCGGAGCCTTCTCCACCACCCGCACAAACTCCCGGCCCGCGTAATACCTCCGCGCCGCCGCCAGGCACTCCTCCGTGCTCACCTTCCCCCTCGCATAGCACGTCGCCAGAATCCCACGCGTCATCGGAATCAGGTGCGGCGTAAACACCAGCCCCGCCTGCGCCCCCCCAATCTCCGACATCGCCTTCACCATCTCCGGAACATGCGCATGCTTCAACAAACCATACGCCGCCACATCCTCGTTCACCTCCGCGTACCCAAACGTCGATCCGCCCCCACGACCAGCCCCGCTTACACCGCTCTTGGCATCAATAATGATCGACCCCGGGTCAACCAGCTTCGCCGCCAGCAACGGAGCCATCACCGATATCGCCGCCGACGGATAACACCCCGGATTCGCTACACGCGCCGCCCCCCGAATCCGCTCAGGCCACACGTCCGCCAAACCATACACCCACCCCTCCACAAACCGATGATCTCCCCCAATATCCACAATCCGCGTCTCCTTCGGCACACGCGCCAACGCCTCCTTCGAACCCCCCGTCGGCAACGACGCAAACAGCACATCCAGCTTCGGCAAACTCCCCACGTCCCACTTCTCGATCACCACCTCCCCCAGTCTCCCGATCCCCGGAAACTTCTCCGCCAACTTCGCTCCCGCGCTCGATTCCCCCGCCACGTACACCACCTCAAACTCCGGATGCGCAGCGCAGATCCGCAACACTTCCCCCCCGCCATACCCGCTCACGCCCACAATGCCAACTCGTATGCTCATGACCCCAAATTATGCCGCCACGCCATCGGAAAACAACTGCCCCGCCTAGCCCTCAATCACCGGCAAGCCCCGCGATTCCCCGCCTTCCCCCGGTGCCACAACCTCAACCTTCTTCTCTCCCAGCTTCGCTTCCCCCCGTTCCACCTTCGCCTCAAACTCCCGGCACTCCAACAACAGCCTCTCCAGTATCTCCTCCTCCGGCACGTTCGCCACCTTCTGACCCTGAACATAAATGATCCCCCTGCGATCCCCCGCGAAAATCGCCACGTCCGCCCCCTCGCATTCCCCCGGCCCGTTCACCACGCAACCCATCACCGCCACCTTCATCGGCAGCCGTATCTCCTCAGCCAGCTTTCGGCGAACCTCCTGCACCAGCTTGAACAGGTCCACCTGGATCCGCCCGCACGTCGGACACGCTATCAACTCCGCGCCCACACGCTGCCGCAAACCCAGCACATACAGCAATTCCAGCCCGTCTTGAACCTCGTATGCAGGGTCGCTGGCATAACTCAGCCGAATCGTGTCCCCAATCCCACTGCACAGCAAATGCCCCAACGGCACCACCGACCGAATCGTGCCCGTCTCCCGAGGCCCCGCATGCGTCACCCCCAGATGCAGCGGATAGTCAAATCGCCCGCTGATCTCCCTGTACGCGTCGATCACCAGCGCCGGGTCTATGCTCTTGGCACTGATAACAATGTCCCGGAAGTCCTCCTCCTCGAAAATCTCCAGGTACTCTTCAAGCTTCGCAATCATCATCGCCAGCAGACGCCCGTGACGATTCTCCGAGAACAGCACACTCAGTTCCTTTGCTCGCTTCTGCTTATCACGCCTCTCCACGATCGACCCCTCATTGACGCCGATCCGGATCGGGATTCGTCTGGCCTTGCACGCCTGGATCACATCCCTCACTTGCCCACGGTCTCCAATGTTCCCGGGATTCAGCCGAATCTTGTGCACCCCCGCCTCAATCGCCTCCAACGCTCTCTGAAAATGAAAATGCACATCTGCGACGATCGGCACCCTCACCCGCGGCAGGATCTCCTTCAACGCCTCCGTATCTTTCTTCTCCGGAACCGCCACTCGCACCAGATCCGCACCGGCACCGGCCAATTTCTCAATCTCCCTCACGCACGCGTCGATCTGATGGGTATAACCCGCAGTCATCGTCTGGACCGATATCGGACTATCACCACCAATCCCGATGAAACCGTGTAAATTGTCTCCCAACAATATCTTACGCGTCTTGCGCCGTGTGATCATCCAAAGCTCCAAACGTCGGAGGCCCGACGATGGCAATCGTAAGATGGCAAATGGGGCAAATCAATGCGGTATCCGCCTAACGCCCAACCCTCCAGACTGTCTACTCACTTGACCGGGTACGGGACACCGGTTGCGGCTGTGGTACCATGTGGCCCAGCCATTGGAGCTGATTTAATGCGCCGTAGCCTTCTGTTGCTGCTGGTCTTGCTGTTCGGTGCCTCGCTGCACGCCGCAAATGAAACCGAGCGGCGCCCGGACGATCTCATTCGCGCCGCCACCACCAAGGCGTACGCGAACTTGAACAACCAGGTATCTTCTCTTCCTCTGGCCAACGATCTGACCGTCGGCAAGTACCTCCAGATCATGGAAGCACAGGAGGAATTTGCTCTCGAATTGCAGCGCGCCGACCAGCTCGGGGGCCCCCGATGGATCGACCGCAACACCTGCCAGATTCAAATCGAAATCCCCACCGCGAGAATAGCCCAGTCGCTCCAGCGCATCGCCGGCTCGCGCCCCGGGCGATCCCCATTGACCGCCGCCCAGATCAGTCGGGCAACGGAGCAATGGCCCCACCGAATGGTCTCGGCCACGGGCACCAGTGCCGCAGCAATCGCCTTGCGGGAGTTCCGTCCGCGCCCGGGCAGCCCCTGGAACGCCGTTACTGACGCGGCCCGCGAACAAGCCCTTCGCGACGCCAACGCCGCCGCGGTCCGAAGCGCGATGGACAGCGTCGCCGGTATCGTCCTGACCAATGGCCAGACCATCGGGGCCGCGTTCCAAAGGCCGGAAATCGGCCGCCCCGTTCAAGAGTGGCTCGCGTCGCGACCGGTCACTCGAGTGGATTTCCGCGACGACCTGCAGGTGGAACTCTTGCTGTCCGTCGACGAAATCGAGTACTTCGACGTGATTCGCAACCAAATCGCCGCGGCCTCCCGGGCCAACCTGCCGGACAACACGGAGCAATGGGACCGGGTCAGGCGGGATTATGCGGGAAAACTGCGACCGGCCATCGGCCGTGCCGCCGCTCAGGCCGACCACCTCCCCCGCGCGGTCACCAACGGACTTCCCTCCGCGGCACCGGAGTGGGTCAACGAACCCATCACGATCCAAAGCTCGGCGGATATCTCGGGCGGGAAACTCAAAAGCGCCATGCGGGCGGAAAACGATGCGCGAGCCAAGCTGCGAGACCGCGTTGCGTCCCTGCCGTTGGAAAAGGATCGGACTGTCGCCGACGCCGCCAGGCAGGACACCCGCGTGGCTGAAGCTCTCTCACGATTTGTCAAATCCGCCAGAATCTTCAAAACCGAGTACCGCTCTGACAACACCGTCGTGATTCACCTCAGTGCCAACCCGCGGGATTTCTGGGAAGATCTCCGGCGGTAGGCGCTGCTCCACTCCGGACAAACGCATGCGGAGACTTGAACACCCAAACGTCCCCATCGAACGACCCGGATCAAGGCCAGAGGGGCGCGCGGCAACCCCCACGACACGCCAGCTGTCCGCAAATGGAACTCCGAGGCGATTCAAACCGTCCGTCGGGCCCGCTCGGTCAGCCAGGTCACCCACGCGTCCATCCCGTCGCCGGTGGTGGCCGACAGTTCGAGCAGCGGAACCCTGGGATTCAGGCGGCGAATGTCGGACTTGAACAGGTCCAGATCAAACGGGACATACGGAAGGAGGTCCATCTTCCCAAGAATCAGCACAGAGGATTCCATGACGATATAAGGATGCTTGGCCGCCTTGTCGTCCCCATCGCTGATGGCGAACATGCCGACTTTCGCATCCTGGCCGAGGTCAAATCCGACCGGGCAGATCAGATTGCCGACGTTCTCAATGATGAGCAGATCCAGTTTGGCCAGGTCCAGATGCGGCAGAGCTTCGGTAATGTGGTTGGCTTCGAGGTGGCAACCCTTCCCGGTGTTGACCTGCACGACCTGGTCGGTAAACCTGGCCATGCGGTCGGCGTCGCGTTGGGTAGCCAGGTCGCCGACGATGATCCCGGTTCGGACGCCCTGGAGTTGCTGAAGCGTCTTCTCGAGCAGGGCGGTCTTCCCGCACCCGGGGGCGCCGATCAGATCAAGGGTAAAGACGCCGGCCTTGCGGAGAACCTGCCGGTTCATGGCGGCGATTTCGTCATTGAGCTTCAGGACATTCTGAACGACGTTCACATGCATGGGATTGCTCCTGGGCGATTTCCTCGGGGGTCAAAACATCGATGCCGGTCAGCTTGAGGTCGTTGCCGCCGATCGGATTGGGGGCGTGTCCGCACTTGCAGGTGACGAAGACATCATCGCCGGTCCATTGCGATCCGCAGGCGCTGCAGCGCAGCTGCCAGGGAAGTATACGTAGTTCCAGACGGGAGTCTCGGCAAATGGTATTGGGGGTGGCGCACTGCCAGGCAAACTGCATGGCCTCGGGATCAATGCCCCGCATGGGCCCGGCCTCGACATAGACGGTCTGAACAACCGCGCCGCTGGGGCAATGCTCCTGGACGATGTCGATGAGGGACTCAGCGATGGAAAGCTCATGCATGGTTGTGGGCCTTTCCGGTCGCCTGGGGGCAGGCGATCTGGCACACCTGCTGCACGACCGCATCGAAGGCCTGCAGAACGGCAGGGGAAAGCTTCTCTTCGAACTCGAAGGACTGAGCGCCGACGGCCACAACGAACGCCGTTGGAGCGCGGCCATAGATCTGTTTGGCGAGGCCCAGAAGTCTCGGGGGGTCGAAATCATGAGTGGCAGCTTGAGTCGTTTGTTGCGGGGGTTCCACAGGTAACCATTGGACGCGGCCCGGGGGCAGATCGCACGAGGCATCGACGAAAACGACCAGGCTGGCACGGCTGAGATCCTCGGCCATTTCCGGGAGGAGTTGATGGCAGGCGATGACGCGGACGGGCGCGTCGGCAAGGAGCGATTCGAGGGTCTGTGCGACAGCAGGCCCGACGCCATCGTCGCCGCGCAGAGTGTTACCGATGCCGATGATGAGGACGTGTAACTCAGCCGCGGGCCAATTCATCAATCACCTCGCCGCGTGCATTCACGAGTTGGATGCGGATGGGCATTTTGCCGATCGCGTGGGTGGAGCAACTGAGGCAGGGGTCATAGCAGCGGACGACGGCCTCGACCCGGTTGAGCATTCCCTCGGTGAGTTTCTCGCTAACGACGAAGTGTTTGGCGACCTGGAGGACGCTCTGGTTGATGGCCAGGTTATTGTGTCCAGTGGCAATGATCATATTGGCCCAGGTGAGCAGGCCCTGCTCGTTGATTTTGTAGTGGTGGATAAGGGTTCCGCGGGGCGCTTCGGAGACGCCGACGCCTTCGAGGGCATTGATGCCGGCCTGGGCGCGGACCTTGGAGCTGAGTATGTCTGGGGCATCAAGGAGGCTCTGGATGGTCTCGAGGGAGTAGAGGATTTCGATCAAGCGGGCGTAATGGTAGTGGAAGCTGCTGAGGACGACGCCGCGTCGGAGCGCGCGGAACTCGGTCCACTCGCGGTCGGCCTCGGGGGTGCCCATGCGGTCGACGATGTTGAGCCTCGCGAGGGGGCCGACGCGGTAGGCGCCGTCGGGGTAGCCCTTGGGTTTGAAGAATGGCGATTTGAGGTAGGAAGTGGATTCGACGGCTTCGCCGATGTACTCCATGTATCTGGTGGGATCGACCTGATCGAGGACGATATTGCCGGATTCATCCACGAAGCGGAATCTGCCGTCGTAGTGTTCGAAGAGCGCGTTGTGTTCATCGGACTCACTGTCGGTGACAAGACCCAAGAAGAGGGAGGGCATGTTTCCGAAGACGCGGATTTCGTCGCGGAACTGTTCAAAGGCGATTTTGTACCAGTCGAGGGTTCGGCGGATGATGGCGAAGGCATCGGGCATCATGGCGAGGATCTTCTCGCGGCGCTCGGCGGTGAGGGGCGCGCTGACGCCGCCGGGGACTACCCATGAGGGGTGGATGCGTTTGCCTGCGAGTATTTCGATGATGGACTGGCCGATCTGGCGGAGGCGGACGCCATCCTTGGCGAGTTCAGGCTGGTGCTGGATGACGCCGAAGATATTGCGTGAGGCGGGGTCGGCGTCCATGCCCAGGAGCAGGTCGGGGCTGGAGAGGTGGAAGAAGCTGAGCGCGTGGGACTGGGTGAACTGGGCAAGGTTGAGGAGTCGCCGGAGTCTGACGGCGGTTTCGGGGATGCGTACGGCCAGGAGGGCATCGCAAGCCTTGGCGGAGGCTATGAGATGGCTGACGGGACAGATTCCGCAGATTCTCGCCATGACGGCGGGCATTTCGTGGAAGGGTCGGCCCTCAATGAACTTCTCGAAACCGCGATATTGCGTGACGTGGAACTGCGCATCATGGACCGCGCCCTGATCATCCAAGAGGATGGTGATCTTGGCGTGGCCTTCGATTCGCGTGACCGGGTCGATGATAATCTGCCGTGGCATCTGAATTACCTCTATGCGCCGAACCGTGTTCGGTCGCTCAAATCGGGGATTCTCCCCGCCAGCAGTTCCGTCATGGCAAAATGGAGGACATCGGCGGATGGGGGGCACCCCGGGATGAAGACATCCACGGGGACAATTTCGCGAACGGGTCTGGCGCGCGCCAGAAGCCGGGGGACGCCTGCCTTGGGGATTTGTGGCAGGAGCGTCGCATTTTCGATATAGGCGCGATCGAGGACCTGGGCGGGTTCCCAGGCGTTGCGCATGGAGGGGACATTGGCGGTCAGCGCGCAATCGCCCATGCAGACCAGGAGTTTGGACCGTTGTCGGATTTTCCTGATTTTGTGGAGGTCGTCTTCGGTGCTGACCGCGCCTTCGACGATGGCGATGTCGACGTTTTCGGGGAATTCCTTGATATCCACATACGGGCCGCAGACGAAATCGACCTGTTGGGCGATGCCGATGAGGCGTTCATCCATATCGAGGAAGGACATATGGCAGCCGGAGCAGCCGTCCAGCCATGCCGTGGCTAATCGGGGTTTGCTCATTGTCGGGCCTCCCGCATCTGTGTCAGGTACTGGAGGAACTGTTGTTTCTTGACCATTTCGGCGGTGGATCGTCCTTTCTCGGTGAGGGCGCCGGTTGGGCAGACATGGACGCACTTGCCGCAGCCGGTGCAACTGGTCGAATCGCCCCATGCCTGGTTCAGGTCGGTGATGACGCTGGTGTCGATGCCGCGTCCCATGAGGTCCCAGGTGTGGGCGCCTTCGACCTCGTCGCAGACCCGAACACATCGAGCACAGAGCACGCAGCGGTTGTCGTCCTGGACGAATCGCTCGTGGGTGGCGTCAACGGTGAGTTTGGGATAGCGGTAGGGCATGTGGACGTGGGTGATGCCGAGTCGCTGAGCCATGGTCTGCAGTTCGCAATGGCCGTTGGAGACGCAGACGGCACAGACGTGGTTTCGCTCGGCGAAAAGCATTTCGACGATCATCTTGCGGTACTTGGCAAGTCGAGGCGACTGGGTTGTGACCTCCATGCCTTCCTGGACGCGTGTGACGCATGCGGGAAGGAGTTTGTTGGAGCCTTTGATCTCCACAAGGCAGAGTCGACAGGCGCCGATGCTGGGCAGTCCGTCGAGATGGCAGAGTGTGGGGATGGGGATGCCGTTTTGCCTAGCGACGTCGAGGATGGTTTCGTCCTCGGTGGCACCGAGATCTCGGCCGTCGATCTGCAGCGTGACGACACGAACTTGTGGCACTTGCTGGGGGCTCATCAGATCACCTCCGCGGGAGCATGAATGTTGCACGATCCGGCCGGGCAGGTTTTGTTGAGGATGTGGGCGTCATACTCGTGTTTGAAATATTGAAGCGTGGTCAGGACGGGGTTGGGCGCGGTCTGGCCGAGGCCGCAGAGGCTGGTGGCTTTGAGGACTTCGCACATTTCGACGAGCAGGGCGAGATCTTCGGGTGTGCCGGACCCGTCGGTGATCTTGCACAGCAGGTCATGCATCTGCGAGGTTCCGACGCGGCAGGGGACGCACTTGCCGCAGGATTCGCTGCGGCAGAATTCCATGAAGAACTTGGCGAC
>CAYVKG010000143.1:0-8811 GCA_964451955.1 uncultured Tepidisphaeraceae bacterium | reverse complement strand
ACCCCATCCCCCTCCAATCGCCCTTCGTCACCGACGAACAGATCGGACAAACCATCCGCACCGGCGTCGATGTCCTCCTCTCCCAGTTCGCCGACGGACAACTCAAACCCATTATCGCCGACTCCCGCTACGCCGGCGTCGACTTCCTCTGCGTCTACGCCCTCCTCCAGTGCGGCCAGGCCACCAACGATGAACGCCTCGACATCCGCGGCAAGCTCATGAAAAACATGCTCGCCAAAATGAAACAGCTCCCCCCCGATCGATCCTGCGAAACCTACTCCCGCGCACTCCGCGCTGCCGCTCTCGCCGTCCATAACCGCCCCGAAGACCGCCAAACCCTCCAGGCCGACGCAACCTGGCTCCTAAACGCCACCAACACCGGCGCCTACTCCTACTCCAACTCCCTCCGCGGATCAGGCGATAACTCCAATTCACAGTACGGCCTCCTCGGCGTCTGGTCCGCCGCCGAAGTCGGCGTCGAAGTCCCCCAACTCTACTGGAACCACGTCCAAAAACACTGGCAAAACTGCCAACTCCCCTCAGGACAATGGAGCTACATCCCCAGCACCCAAGGCGCAGGCACCCTCTCCATGACCGCCGCCGGACTCACCTCCCTCTTCGTCACCCACGACTACCTCGAAGCACCTCTCTTCGGAAAAGACGTCGGTCGCCCTCCTTTCTCCAAATCCCTCGCCGCTGGCCTCGCCTGGCTCGAAACCGCCGATAACTGCCTCCAACTCGGCGCCCAATACCCCGGTTACACCCTCTTCGGCCTCGAACGCGTCGGACTCGCCTCAGGATTCAAATACTTCGGCTCACACGACTGGTACGCCCAACTCGCCTCCGCTCTCATCACCAACCCCAATAGCATGCTCGCCTCCGAACTCCTCCAACGATTCCTCGACAACCCCCAACGCCTCGGCGCAGACGACCTCATCGACACCTCCTTCGCCCTCCTCTTCCTCGCCCGCGGCCGACACCCCATCCTCATGAACAAGCTCCGCTTCGACGGCTACTGGGCCAACCGCCCTCGCGACCTCCCTAACCTCGCACGTTTCGCCTCCCGCGAACTCGAACGACCCCTCAACTGGCAGGTCGTCCCTCTCGACCGCGACTGGCCCGATTGGACCGATTCCCCAATCCTCTACATCGCCTCCCATCAACCCCCAAAATTCACCAACGCTCACCTCGATAAGCTCCGCTCCTTCGTCCACGCCGGCGGCCTCATCTACTCCCAGGCCGATGGCGCCTCACCAGCCTTCAACTCCTTCATCTCCAACCTCGGCCGCACACTCTTCCCCGACTACGAATGGCGCGACCTCCCCACAAACCACAGCCTCTACACCCTCAACTACAAACTCGATCCCCCTCCACCTCTCCGCGCCATCGCCAACCCCAACCGCATCCTCATGCTCCATAGCACCTCCGACCTCGCACAACATTGGCAACTCCGCGCCGAAAAAACAAAACGCCCCCTCTTCGAATTCGGCGTCAACCTCTTCGTCTACGCCGCCGGAAAAACCGACTTCCGAAATCGCCTCAGCTCCCTCTATCTGCCCCCGGTCCCCGGCAACCGCCCCTTCCACATCCCCCTCGCTCGCGTCCAATACCCCGGCCCCTGGAACCCAGAACCCTATTCGTTCGTCCGATTCGCCCGCTGGTTCGAGTACCAAACCGCCTACCGCCTCCTTGCCCAACCCGTCCCCCTTGATCAGCTCCGCCCCAACCCCTGGCCCATCGCGCACATGACCGGCGCCGCCCAATTCACCCCTTCCGACGCCCAAACCGCCGCCCTCCGCCGTTATGTCCAAGACGGCGGCATCCTCCTCATTGACTCCTGCGGCTCAAACCCCGAATTCGACCAAAGCGTCGCCGCTCTCCTTCAACGCGCCTTCCCAAACTCCAAACTCGCCTCCCTTCCACCCGATCACCCCATCTTCGCCGCTAAAGCGCCCGGCATGAATCCCCTCCCCACCGCTCGACTCCGCCCCGGCTCCAACCACCTCACCCCACGTCTCATGATCCTCTCCTCCGGAAAAGGTCACCTCCTCTACTCGCCCCTCGATCTCACCACCTCGCTCCTCGGTACCAACACTTTCGGCATCCAAGGCTACCACCCCGCCTACGCCACCAGCTTCCTCAAGAATTTCATCCTCTGGGCCTTCGACACCGCAGAACACCAGTAACGCCAATCCGCCTCTATCTCCAAAAAATCCTGTCCGATTCCCCTCCGCCATGCTAAAACACCCACAGCATCCAGGAGGTTCCACCATGTCCCCACCTCTCAAATGCACCCGCTGCGGGGCAACCATTCCCGTTCAGCCGCCTGCTTCCGCCGCTCCTCCGCACAACCCGCCAACCCCCCAAAACCCTCCCTCTCGTCCCAGTCTCCTCTGGCTCGCCTTCGCCGGCATCTCGGTCCTTGCCGTCGCCCTCGCTCTGCTCATCCCAGCCCTCGTCCAACAGTCCCGACTGCGCGCCCAAAATCGCTACTGGCTCGAAAACTACGACAAAATCGTCGCCCTCAAGTCCGACGCCGAACGCCTCGCCATCGCGGGCAACCTCGCCGACGCCCATGCCGCCTACCGACAAATCGAACAGATCGTCGGCGGACGCACCCCCTCCGATCCTCGACTCTGGGATCTCACCGAACGCGCCAAGCAGGATCAGGACCGAATCTTCTCCATCATCCTCGATGCCCGCGCCTCCCTTTCCTCTCCTCCACTCGCTCCCGAAAACCGCAACCCCACCCCTCAGCCCCCATACCGCGCCCTCAACCAGTCGCCACCCGCTCCCCCCACCC
Source organism: uncultured Tepidisphaeraceae bacterium (assembly GCA_964451955.1). Lineage (GTDB taxonomy): Bacteria > Planctomycetota > Phycisphaerae > Tepidisphaerales > Tepidisphaeraceae > JAPLNB01. The sequence continues at coordinate 6,008 of CAYVKG010000143.1, read as the reverse complement.
CACCCCCCTCACCGCCTCGCTCCTTCCTCGCCGCCGCTACCCAGGCCTTCGCCCCCTCAACACGCCCAACAGCTCGCATACCGCCCCCTGCCGACTCCTCGCTTCGACCTGTCGCTCTCAAACCCCCCGAGTCCCTCGACGAACAGATCGGACAGGCCATCAATCACGCCGCCGACTTCCTCATCAAACATTTCCTCGCCGACCAGATCTCCGTCCCCGACAAACCCAATGACACCTACATCGAAGGACTCAACGCCCTCTGCGTCTACGCCCTCCTCCAGGCCGGACAAACCTGCCGCGATGATCGCCTCGACCCCAAAAAACCCTTCATGCGGGGACTCATCAACCGCCTGAAGCAACACCTCTACGTCATCGACCCCGCCAACCCCGTCGGACCCGTCACCTACGCCCATAGCCTCCGCGCCCTCGCTCTCTCCGTCTACAATCGCCCCGAAGACCGACAAGCCCTCAACGACGAGCTCAAATGGCTCCTCATGGCCTGCACCGACGGCGCCTATACCTACGACGACCGCGCCGGACGCATCTTCATCAACAAGACCGGCCTCTCTCCCTCCTTCACAACCCCACCCGACAACAACACCCTCTATTACTTCGACCCCCAGCAAGCCTCCCGGCCTACCCTGCTCGATAACGGCGAAAAAGGCGTCCCAACCCTGCCACCAACCGCCTACCAGAACCGAAAGTACGATGCCCTCCTCCGCGCCTACAAGGAACGACTCTATTCCGAAGCCCCCGACAAAAAATGGGATAACTCCAACACCCAGTACGGCCTCCTCGGCGTCTGGGCCGCCGCCGAACTCGGCGCCGAAGTCCCCACCGAATACTGGATCGATTGCCAACAGCATTGGATGCGATGGCAAACCCCCACCGGCGAATGGACCTACAACAACTTCAGCAACAAACCCACCTTCGCCATGACCACCGCTGGAATCGCCTCCCTCTTCGTCACCCACGATTACCTCGACGCCCCAGCCCTCGGCGCCGAGGTCGGACGAAACCCCTACACCCCATCCCTCGCGCGAGGACTCGCTTGGCTCGAAAACGCCGACAACTCCGTCAATCTCGCCGCCGGCGGCATGCAGTACCTCGGTTACAACCTCTTTGGCCTCGAACGCGTCGGACTCGCCTCCGGTTTCAAATACTTCGGCATCCATGACTGGTACCGCGAACTCGCCTCCAAAGTCCTCGCTCTACAGCGACCCGATGGCTCCTGGTGCCGAGACCTCGCTCCCGATGAACAGCCCGATAACCCCAACGCCCACTGCGACAACCTCATCGATACCGCCTACATCCTCCTCTTCCTCTCCCGCGGCCGACACCCCCTTATGTTCAACAAGCTCCGCTTCGATGGCTTCTGGGCCAACCGCCCTCGCGATGTCGCTAACCTCTCCAAGTTCGCTTCCCGCGAACTCGAACGTCCCCTCAACTGGCAGGTCGTCTCCCTCCAGGCCGACTGGCACGATTGGCTCGACGCCCCCGTCCTCTACCTCGCCTCCCACCAAGCCCTCAAACTCCAACCCGATCACATACAAAAACTCCGCGACTTCGCCAACGCCGGCGGCCTCATCTTCTCCCACGCCGACGCCTCCGCCACACCTTTCAACGTCTTCATCAACGATCTCGCCAAAAGACTCTTCCCAGATTACGAACTCGCAAACCTCCCCCCTTCACACAACCTTTACTCCCTCATGTACAAAATCCAAACCAAACCGCCTCTCAAGGCCGTATCCAATGGCTCTCGCCTCCTCCTCGTCCACTCTCCCACCGACCTCTCCACCGCCTGGCAGGTCCGCAATGGCCTCAAACGCGAGCCCTGGGAACTCGCCATGAACATCTTCGTCTACGCCGCCGGAAAAACCGACTTCCGAAATCGCCTTAACACCCTCCATATCCCCGAAAACAACGCCCCACCAACTTCCTCCATCCCCTTCGCTCGACTCCGGTATTCCACCGCCTGGAATCCCGAACCCTTTGCCTTCGAACGTTTCCGCCGCTACCTCCGCCTGCACTCCACCCTCGGCCTCAATGTCCTCCCCATCGACGTCCGCGACCTTAAACCCGATTCCGCTCCCATCGCGCACCTCACCGGCAACGCCCCCTACACACCCTCCGACGCCGAAATCACCGCCCTTCGCAATTTCGTCCAGGCCGGTGGAATCCTCCTCATCGACTCCTGTGGCGGCTCCGAACCATTCTCCCAAAGCGTCGCCTCCATCCTCGCTCGCCTTGCCCCCACTCAAAAACCCACCCTCTTGGACTTCAAGCACCGCCTCTTCACGCCCGCCCTCCCGGCCATGGACGATCTCACCACCCCACAGCTCCGCCCCTATGCAAAAACCGCTCCAAGTTTCCACGTGCTTCCCCTCGGAAAAGGCAAAGTACTCTCCACACCCCTCGATCTCACCACAGGCCTCCTCGGGACCAATACCTGGTGCATCTCCGGATACAAACCCGACTACGCCCAGAAGTTCCTCAAAAACCTCGCCCTCTGGGCCGCCAACGGCGCCGCCGATTGACCATCATCTGCCCCACCACCCCAAAAAACCTCCGCCCGCCCAACAGCACCCCACACAATCACCCCACCCTCCCACATCCTCACCGATTCTGCACGAGACCAGACCCAAATGACGATGAGAAAATATGTTCTCTCGTTTGCCTGTGCGGGTTTTGGTGTCATATTTATTACAGGTGGTAGCCAATCGGCGTCAGCGATCGGGGTATCGGCTTCCATCCTGTCCCCCTGCTTCTTTCGAAGCGGAGGGTGTTCGTCGCTTCTCATAAGCGGGCAAACGGGTGTCTCTTTCATCTTCTTTCGAGCCAGTCTATGGAGGAAAAGACCATGCTTGACCATGTTGTGCGGCAGGTGCGGGCTTCTGTTCTATCGCCTCGAACCACTCGCCAAAAACGCTCCGTGATGGGCGCAATTCACTCCGCCCTCGAATCTCTCGAAGATCGCCGACTATTAAGCACCGTCTACACCGATGTCGGTCTTAACACACCCGACTACGCCGCAGGCGTCGCTGCCCTTCCCTCGGGCGGCTTGGCAATCGCCGGAATCACCTACTCCGGAACTGCACAAGAACTCTCCCTCGCTCTCTACGCCGCCGACGGAACGCTCGCCTCCAAGGGCTCCACCCCACTGCCCTGGGCCGATCTCCAACTCGATACCGTCAACGCCGCCACCGCCGACAACGCCGGACGCATCCTCGTCCTCGGCACCGCCTATCGCACCGGACCCACCGCCATGCCTTCCGACAGCGGCTACGATGTCATCGTCGCCAGGTTCGCCCCCGATGGACAACTCGACCTCGCCTTCGGCGATGTCACCGACGACAACGAAGTCAATGGCCCCGGCATCGTCACCGCCCATTTCACCTCCAGCTTAGGCTTCTACGACAGCGCCTTCGGCGCCGCCCTCGCTATCGACGACGACGGCAAAATACTCGTCGCCGCCACCAACCAGAGCAACAACCCCGACGACGCCGGATTCACCGTCCTCCGACTCTCCGACGATGGACAGTTGGACAACACCTTCGGCCGCTCCGACGGAATTGACGCTCGCCTCGGCTGGACCGTCGTGCCATTCAATAGTCCTTCCGATCAAGCCAATGCCATCGCCGTTCAGGCCGATGGCAAAATCCTCCTCGCCGGCTACACCTCCGATGCCTTCGGCAACCCTATGTTCGCCCTCGCCCGAGTTGACGCCAACGGCGACATCGATCCCTCCTTCGACTCCGACGGCAAAGTCTCCACACCCATCGGCGACGCGGCCATCGCCCGGACCCTCGCCATCGACCCCAACGGCAACATCTACGCCGGCGGACTCGCCGACACCTCCCTCGCTCTCGCACAATACGCCTCCGATGGCTCCCTCATCACCCTCCAGACCACCAACCTGCCTTCCCCATACCTCGCCGGACAAATCAATGACCTCGCCATCGCCGCCGATGGCACCGCCATCGCCGTCGGCTCTGCATACAACGGCGACTCCTACGACAACGACACCGTCATCGTGAAATATGCCGCCGGCGGGCCCCAATTCACCTTCCTCTCCTTGGGACAACAGATCGGGTGGGACCCCGACAACCAAACCTACACGCTCGTTCCAGGCGAAGACTCCGCCAGAGCCATCGCCCTCCAGATCGTCGGCAACCACCAGATCCTCTCCGTCGCCGGCTCCGCGGACCGCGCCTACCTCGATACCTTCTCCAGCGACAGCGACTTCACCCTCACCCAAATCGACCTCGGCCAAGTCTCCTCAGGCTCCGGCCAAACCACCGCTACCCTCCTCGCTCCCGACGAGCCTTTCGTCGTCGCTAACTCCTACCTCTTCTCCGCTACCGCCGAATCCGCCGGCGGCGAAAGCATCTCCTTCATCCAAAACCAGCACCGCGCCATCGGTGCCGACACCGCCCCAGGCGGACCCATCCCCGACGCAACCTTCCTCTGGTACGTCAACAACACCCCACAACCCGGACCCGCTAGCTCCTCATTCTCCTTCGTACCCCCCAACTCCGGCAATTACACCATCACCGCCGTCCTCGCCTCCGACCTCACCGTCTCCGCTCAATCCACCATCACCGCCGTCCGCGCAGCTCTCGACCCCGACGGAAACCTCCTCGTCGGTGGCGCCCTCGCCTCCGCCAACCTCATCACCATCACCTCCTCCGGCGCCGGCGTGTCCGTCTTCAACGGCACCAACCAGGGTGCCTTCTTCCCCACAGGCCAGATCATCATCCGCGGCGGTAACGCCGGTAACATCATCTCCCTCGCCACCACCGTCACCACCACCGCCATCATCTTCGGCGGCTCCGGAACCGACCTCATCCGCGGCGGTAACGGAAATAACATCATCGTCGGCGGCGACGGCACCGACCTCATCGTCGGCGGTATCAACCGCGACCTCCTCATCGGCGGAAAAGGCAGCGATATCCTCTTCGGCAACGCCAGCGATGACATCCTCGTCGCAGGCTTCTCCGCCTACGACAACAACCTCACCGCCCTCCGCGCTATCCTCAGCGAATGGACCAGCACCAGAACCTTCGCTGCTCGCGTCGCCAACCTCAAAAACATCAACCCCTCCACCAATCGCCTCAACGGCAACTACTTCCTCGACGACTCCGCCACCGTCTCCGACGACGCCAGCATGGATATCCTCACCGGAAACGCCGGCACCGACTGGTTCCTCTTCAATAGCGACTCCGGCGTGCGCGATTGGGTCCTCGATCGCTCCGCCGTCGAATCCCAATACGCCTCCGATCTCGATCAACTCAATATCTAACAACCCATTTCATCGCCACCAAAACGCCCCGACGCTCCCGCGCCGGGGCTTTCTTTTTGCCCCTCCGCTCATCCGCTCGCTCGCGATATCATCATCCCCATGATCTCACAGCCACTCTCTCGTCTTCACACAATTCTCTCAACCCTCGCTTTCCTTACCACCTCCCTCGCCTGCGACAAACCCATCCGCGCCAATCTCATCCACGTCTCCCCACAGCCCCTCCCCCATATCAGCCCACAACAGCAAACCCGCACCATCAACCAGGCCGTCCGCAATCTACGCCCCGGCGACCAAGTCATCATCCACGCCGGAACCTACCGCGAATCCGTCCTCGTCGAGGCCAGCGGCACTCCCGACGCACCCATCCTCATCCAGGCCGCCCCCGCCCAACGCGTCATCGTCACCGGCGCCGACCTCCTCACCGACTGGCGACGCGAAGACTCCACAGACCGCGTCTTCAGCACCCCCTGGCCTCACCGCTTCATCCCCTGGAGCCCCAACAACGCACACCCCGACGACGACTACCACCTCCTCATCGGCCGCTGCGAACAGGTCTTCATCGACCACTACCCCCTCCGTCAGGTCCTCCACCGCGATAAACTCTCCCGCGGTACCTTCTTCGCCGATACCCGCCAAAAACGCCTCTATCTCTCCGCCCCCAACAACGCCGACCTCACCAAACAACAACTCCCCGTCGAAGCCTCCA
>CAYVKG010000142.1:0-9050 GCA_964451955.1 uncultured Tepidisphaeraceae bacterium | reverse complement strand
AGGGCAGCACCTTCATCACCACCCTGCCTCTTGCTTCGGACTGATTCCACAAGGACCAATCGCGTTTGTCTGCCTTCCGCGAAACAATCAATCGATCGTAGCGCCCCCAAAGCACTGTACAATACAAAGGAAAGGTTGGATAATGCCACTGGGTAAAGAACTATGCCGCTTCCAACCGTCAGTCAAATCTGTATCAGGTACCAGCCGGTTTGCAGGTCTCTGGCACGCTTGACCTCAGACGTGCAACCATGGCTTCTCGAACTGCCATCGGATGTCGCTCCCACAAAGCTGTATTCTCGACAAGCTCCTGATTCCGCTGCAGGAACTGCACCCAGTTTTGCACCCAGCGGATGAGGTGGATTTCGGAATCGAAGTGTTGACAAATGGGTGCGTCACATCTGCCCTGGATTTGTAAACCGCAGGTCGCCGGTTCAAGTCCGATCGGTGACTTTTTCTTTTTTCCTGTGAAATCTGGTGCCAGGCAATGCTCATCGGCGTCATTAAGAAAAATCGAAATCTGTAGGTTTTTCGTCATGAACAACTGGCAGGCTTGCAGGGGAACATCGCCCCAGGCCAGTATGGAGCAATGAGGGGCAAACCCCTCGTCATGAATGGCCAGCCCACGGCAACGCGACATGGAGAACGTCTGGTGGTAGAATTCAGTTCGCAGCTTCCGGTGGATCCTCATGTAGGCTAGCTTTAAGCGTGGTCCGTCCACTGGGGGCTCGGTTGAGAGTCGGTATCGGCCTGATCTGCGGATGAGTGGTGCAGTACCATGAGGATCGCCATTATCGGAGCCGGTGTCAGCGGGTTGCTCGCAGCCCGCTTGCTCGCCGATGAGCACGACATCCACGTCTTCGAGGCCAACGACTACGCGGGCGGGCATACGAATACCGTTGCGTTCGAGGCTTTCGGCAGGGATTACGCGGTCGATACGGGCTTCATGGTCTTCAATGATCGCACCTATCCCCATTTCGTGCGGATGCTGCAACTTCTGAGGGTGGCCGCCCGAGACAGCGATATGAGCTACAGTGTACGTTGCGGCCGAAGCGGTCTGGAATATCAGGGCAGCTCGCTCAACGGGTTATTCGCCCAACGCCGTAATCTGGTGAGTCCGTCATTCTACCGGATGCTGCTGGACATTCTCCGGTTCAACCGCCGGTCGCTGGAGCTGCTGAGAGGGCAAGACGACAACCTTGAACTGGGTGAGTACCTCAGCCAGGGCGGCTACGGCCGGCATTTCATCGAAAACTACCTCATTCCCATGGGGTCGGCGATCTGGTCGGCGCCGCCCGATCGATTCCGGCAGTTCCCGGCGAGATTCATCATCAATTTCTTTAACAACCACGGTCTGTTGACGGTATTCGGCCACCCTCAATGGAAGACCGTGCAGGGAGGCGCGGTGCGGTACGTGGAAGCCCTTACGCGACCATTCGCGGATCGGATTCGATGCAATTGCCCGGTCGTCTCGGTGCGACGATACCCAGACCGAGTGGCCGTCACTTGGAAAGACGGTGGCCCAGAGGATTTCGACACGGTCGTCCTGGCCTGTCATTCCGATCAGTCGCTGGCGATGCTATCTGATGCGAGCCCGGCCGAACGCGAGATCCTGTCGGTGATTCGCTACCAGCGGAACGAAACCGTTCTTCACGTTGATTCCTCGTTGCTGCCGCGCTGCCGTCAGGCCTGGGCCTCCTGGAACTCCTACGTGCCCGCGGAGGAAGGTCGGCCGGTCATTCTCACCTACAATTTGAATCGCCTCCAAGGGCATGTCTCACCCGAGCCGATCTGCGTCACGCTCAATGCGACCGAGTCCATCGACCCGGACAAGATTCTGCACCGGATCGTGTATCATCATCCGGTGTACAGCCGGGAAGCCTTGGCCGCCCAGAAGCGGTTTTCCGAAATCAACGGTAAAAATCGTACCTATTACTGCGGTGCATACTGGGGATACGGCTTTCATGAGGACGGTGTGCGCAGCGCTTTGACCATCGGAGAGTGTTTCGGTAAACGGATGGAATCATGCTTAGCTGCGTCTACGAAGGATATGTCCGGCATCGCCGGCTGAGTCCGGCAGAGCACCGGTTCCGGTACGGCCTGTACCTTCTGTACCTGGATCTGGAGGAACTTCCGTCGCTGCTCAAGGGCGGTTTCGGCCTCAGCCGCGCCCGGTTTTCACCGGCCTCGATTTGTCGAGACGACCATCTGGGAAATCCGGCGGTGCCGCTGGCCGACGCCGTTCGTGGCCTGGTCGCGAAACAGACGGGATGGGTGCCGACCGGCCCGATCCGGCTGCTGACGCTGGCACGTTGCTTTGGGTACTACTTCAACCCGCTGAGCCTGTATTACTGTTTCGACGCCACGGGACAGTCGGTGGAGGCCGTGGTTGCCGAGGTGACCAACACGCCTTGGCTGGAACGGCACTGGTACGTGTTGTGGCGGGGCAATGAAAAAGGGCAACCTGGCCAGTTGCGGTTTCGCCATCCCAAGAGTTTTCACGTTTCTCCGTTCATGGACATGAATGCGGATTACGAGTGGCGCCTGAGCCAGCCGGGCCAAAGACTCGTTGTGTGCATCAATAGCTCCAAGGCGGGCCAACGGTTCTTTGACGTGACTATGGTGCTGGAGCGACGTGAGTTGAGTCGCGGGGCGATGCTAGGTGTGCTGATGCGCCACCCCTGGATGACCCTGCGCGTCAGCCAGGCCATCTACTGGCAGGCAGTCCGACTGCGGTGGAAGAAGTGCCCGTTTTTCAGCCATCCCAAGCAAGTATCACAGACTACCCGAGGCTAAAAGACCATGAATAACACGGTTCTCGATGTTCAAGAAGGGTCACAACCAAGCAGGCGACTGTGTAGCGAAGTTCTTCGCCGCGTGGTATGGAGCCGTCTGAGAAGCCTCCAAGACGGGCAAATCATTACCGAGGATGGCGGTGAGCGGTTTGCGTGCGGCCATGGCGGCAAAGGCATCCTGACGGCCAGGATCCTGATTCGCGACGCCCGCTTCTACCGGTATTTGGTCTTCGGCGGCAGCCTTGGTGCGGCGGAGGCGTACATCCGGGGTTACTGGGAATGCGACGACCTGGTGGGCCTGGTGCGGATACTCTGCCGTAACGCCGGCGTGTCTTCGAATCTGGAAAGTGGCGCGGTACGGCTGCTCAGCCCGTTGAACATACTCGCTCATCGGCTAAGGCGCAACACCAGATCGGGAAGCCGCCGGAACATCATGGCTCACTATGACCTGGGCAACGAGTTCTTTTCGCTGTTTCTCGACGAGACGATGGCCTACTCCTGCGCGATTTTTCCGCACGCCGATAGCACCCTGGAGGAGGCGTCCAAGGCCAAGTTCGACCGCATCTGCCGGAAACTGGAACTGACGGCCGACGATCATGTGTTGGAAATTGGCTCAGGCTGGGGCGGCTTCGCCCTGCACGCGGCGAAGTGCTATGGCTGCCGAGTAACCACTACGACCATCTCACCTCGACAATTCGAATATACACGAGGGCAGGTCGAGGCCGCCGGCCTCCAGGACAGAATTGCGGTCCTCGGCGAGGATTATCGGGATCTCCGGGGTACCTACGACAAGCTCGTCTCGATCGAAATGATCGAGGCCGTGGGCCATGAGTATTTTGACACGTATTTCCGGGCGTGCTCGGATCGCCTGAAGCCCGATGGCATGATGCTGTTACAGGCCATCGTTATCCCGGACCAGCGGTATGACCGTTACCGGCGGTCGGCGGATTTCATCCAGCGATATATCTTTCCAGGGGGATGTCTGCCCTCGCTCGGGGCCATCTGCGGGTCGGTGAAACGGGGCACCGATCTTTACCTGTTCCATCTGGAGGATATCACCCCCCATTACGCCGAGACGCTTGCCCGGTGGCGACAGCGCTTCGAGGCGAACCGCACGCGTGTCGCGGATCTCGGGTTCGACGAAACCTTTATGCGTACCTGGGAATACTATTTCGGTTATTGCGAGGGCGGCTTTCGCGAGCGGGTGATCGGAGACGTGCAGATCCTGCTGACCAAACCGGAGTGCCGGCGAGCGGCGATTGTTCCCCCGCTTCATGAGTCGTGAGGACGGGTGATGTCGGGCTTGGGGAATCCTCCGTGGTTCAATGGAAACGGCTGTTGAATTTCGTTGGCTTCGAGGCGGGGTGGTTGGCCTGCCATTTTCACCGCAACCACCGTCCCGCGAAGTATGCGATGCAACTGACCGAGGTGGAGAGGACGGCACCCCACGCCAGGTCCACAAGCGTGACGACCCACGGCCAGTTTTTGACCGTCGCCAGGTTGGTCAGGTCGTAGGTCGCGTACGTGACCAGGCCGAAAAAGCCGCCCAGCAGCAAGGCCCTGCGCAGCGAGCCGGCCTGAATACCGGGTATCGCCGCGAACACGAGCAGGCCGGCCACGAAAAGCAGGTAGAAGACGAAGGCCGCGTACCAATTGGGCCTCTCGCTCAGCAGAAAGCCCAGGTGCTTGCTGTAGAATCCGCGGGCCACGAACACCAGCCATACGAAATCAATCGCCAGGAAGCCAAGGAATGCACAGGCGTAGAGTTTCAGGTAGTAGAGAATCATGGGTATTGCCTCGCAACTCCAAACGATACATCAAGACCGATCGGCACTCTCCGGTCGCCTTGCGAATCGGTAGTGGGAGACGAACCACTCGCTTCCGCCATGGTAGGCGAAAAGCTCCGCACAGGCCATGAAGAAGATGCGCCAACGCTGCAGTTGACGATCGCCCTCCTTGGGACCGAGCGCTGCCGTGAACAGATCGAGCAGATCCGTCCGCTGCCGGTCGCATTGGACAAGCCAGGCCTCCAGGGTCCGGGCATAATGCGTTCCCGAGACGCGCCAACGGTCCTCCAGCACCAGATCCTGCTGGAAGTGCAGAAGCAGGTCGTCGGAAGGCATGATACCGCCCGTGAAGAAGTACCGCCCCATCCAATTCGACGCTCCCTCGGTCTCGAACGGATAGGCGAACCGGGCATGGCAGAAGATATGCACCATCAGCTTGCCGCCCGGCTTCAGCCAACCGGCGATGCGCCGCAGCAGCGCATCGTAGTTGCGCACATGCTCGAACATCTCCACGGACACAGCCCGGTCGAAACGCCGGTCGGTTGCGAATTCGGCCACATTGGCCGTGATGACCTCTACACCCGCGAGGCCCAGGCTCCGGCATCGTGACTCAATAAACTCGCGTTGTGTCCGCGAATTCGAAACCGCCAGGATCCGGCAGCGCGGGAAATGCTGGGCGATCCATAGACACAGCGAGCCCCATCCACAGCCGAGTTCCAGGATATCCATGCCGTCCTCGATCCGTGCCCGCTCGCAGAACAAGTCGAGCATCGCATCTTCCGCCTCGGGCAACGTGGTATCTGGCCCGGGCCAAAGGCAGGAACTATACTTCAGCCGAGGCCCAAGCACCCGCTGAAAGAACTCCGCCGGCACCTCGTAGTGCTGCACGTTGGCCGCATCCGTTGCAATCGCGATGGGACTGCGGCGCAGCTCCTCGACGAACTGTCGAAGAGGCTCGCCCGGGGAACGGGACTCTTTCAGCGTTTCTTCTCGAAGACGAATTGCAAGCAGCCGGCGGATCCCGATCCGGATCAGCCAGTCAGGGAGGATCGTGCTTTCCGCCAGGTCAATCAGGTTCATCAGGGTCCGTTGCCTTTCCTCGGGAACCAGGGAATGAACACGCTCGTCGTACGCTGGTAGGCCCGGTACTCCTCCCCCCGGCTGGCCAGGGCCTGGGCCTCGGTCGGCGGGATACCGGTGACCTTGAAGAGGAAGAACAGCATCACCGCCGGAGCGAGCAGTGTCACCCACCCGTAACCGGCCCCGACAGCCAGCGCAACATAGGACCACCAGTGCAACCATTCGAAGAAGTAGTTCGGGTGCCGTGAATACCGCCACCAGCCTTCACGGCACGTCTTGCCGCGGTTTTCCGGCCGTTTTTTGAAATGGGCGAGTTGCCGGTCGGCCAGGGCGGTATTACCGACACTGATAATCCAGATCAATCCCCCGGCCACGTCCCAGGCCGTCCAATGCCCCACCGTCTTGTGCGCTACGATAAGGCTCGGTATGGCAAACAGGACGGATAGAACCGCCTGGGCCTGAAAGAAAAAGAACAGATTCAGGTCGGCGGCGCTGCCCCAGTTCTCCCGCAGGGTACGGTAGCGGCCCTCTTCCGGATGCCCAAGCACACGGTCAAAAAGCAGGTAAATCGCCAATCGTGCGGACCAGGCACCGATAAGAACACCAACAAGGATTCGGCGATTCAGCCACCCCTCGGAGGTGGCCACAAAGAAAATCCCCAGAACACCGATTCCAGCGGCCCAGCCCACGTCCACGATCCCGGCGTTACGCGTCTTTCGCTGGACCAGCCAGAGGGCGGTCATCATCAGCGAGACGATGAGAGCTCCGATTAACAACTGTGTTCCGGGAGTCAGCGACATGTTGACGCACCTCCGTCCACAGAGACGGTCGCGCTCAGCGGTCAGAATCGCCCGCTCTGCTCGTGACCGCCGTCTCTGTACGCCGGGGCTTCCCGATTTGTTGCACCCGAAAGGTCTCCGGAACGAGTGTCGAGAGGGCTTGCTCGACATTTGTCAGCGGACACTTTGCATGCGGAATCACATCAGAACACCGCGAAGCCATGGGGTATTCGCACGGATCCACAGCGTCATTCACCTCGTAGAACGTTGGCGGCTCGTAGGTCCAGCCGGCGGAAAGCCTCCGCTCCTCACGGCGAATCTTCCATGCAACGTATGGACCGCCCAGTATCGCTGACAATCGCGAGCGCCATCCGAACTCACGATTGACTTCTCTGAGAAGCTGAGCCATACGGGCGTGCATGGTCTTGTTTTTCCGATAGTAGCTTTTTGTCCCTGCTATCACCGCCGAGAAGGTGGTCATCATGCCGTCAACTTCCAGCTCGAAACGTCGCCGGATTCGCCGATCAGGGTGATCCTTGTATCGTTTCCATCCGGCCAGCGTGGTCTTCAGGATGCGCAACATGCTCGGGCCGTTGACCTCGAAATCGCGGTGAAACGCGCGCAGCAGAAGATCCGTTTCCGCGCCCCCCGGAATATGAGGGTGTCGATAGTTGAATCTGAACTGTCCGTGGATGTCGGCGTGCGGACATTCGGTTTCGTCGAGCATCCGGCCTTGAACGGAGATTTCCGCGTGGAGCGGCGTTCCCGGCAGGGGCATATAGAGCATGAACTGGTGAAAATCGGTCTCGTGCCGGACCGCGTAATCGACCACCTCGGGGATTGTCTCCAGCGTGTGATGCTCCAGCCCGATGATGGTTGAACCCAGCACGCGAATGCCATGAGCTTGCAGGCGGCGGACTAATTTGAAGGTGTCGATTCCATCGAGTTTTGGGTAACGGCTGTTCTCCCCCTCCAGGCCCATCCAGACCCAGGAGATGCCCAGGCGGACAAGCTGCTCGGTCGAATAGGTGCGGATGACACCCGCGGAGCTGAAAACGTAAAGGATCCAGGACTTGTTATCCCGTTCCATCAATTCGAGCAACCGCAACGCCCGTTGCCGATGAAAAAGGAAGTTCTCGTCCATGACGAAGAAGGATTGCGTACCCTGCGACCGCTCGATCTGGCACATGATGTCGAACAGCTCGTCGCCGGTTCGGTAGAAATCCACGAACTTGCCCTTGCCCCCGAACATGGCTGAAGTGGCGCAAAAGTTGCATCCTAGCGGGCAACCAACCGAAGGAATGAGGGTCACGGCCACATCGGCCGGCTTTCCCTTGACGGAAATCCCCATACAGCGGGTCCCTATCCGCGTGGGGATCACCGGGTGGCGAACGGGTTGGACCGGATCTTCACCCAGAAAACGGCGAAACCATTCGACCCCTTCGCCGCGCACGATCTTGTCCGCATCGATCAGCTTATTCAGATCGGCGATCCCGGCAATATGACCGCCGACGACAATCATTGCGGCGGGTTGATACTGCCGGATCAGTTCGCACATACGTCGCACCTTGAGCAGGTTCATGGCGATGCTGCTGATCCCGATGATATCGTAGCGGTGGTCGCGAATTTCTTGTATGAAGCGGTCCAGCGTAGGGAAGTCGAGCAAGGCACAGGGAGCCGAAATATTGGCCTGAATCAGCATCAAACCCCAGGAGCGGTGGAACATGCGCAGCGAAAACGGCCCCTCGATCCGGGTCACTTGATTGTGGTAGAGTTCCATGGGATTGATCGCCCGGCTGCCATATTCGTCATTCCGTGCATAGGGGCCGAAGACGCTGGTCAACAGCACCCGGGCCTGGGTGCCCCGGGGATATACGGAGGGGGGCCCTGACACGGGTGGGTCGGCCGGATCGTGATGTCGCTGGTCTTGCATGATCACTTCAGGATAACATTGAATGCGGCCTACGGCAAAGGGAATCGTTTCCCAAAATGTTAAGACACAGTTACACTGCCCCTCTCGCCACGAAGGAGCTTGCTCACGCGCAATCGACAGTCCTTCGATCCGGATTACCCGGACCAGTGGGCGTCGCTGGTACTCCGACTGGCCGTTGGATCATTGTTCTTCGCGGCCGCCGTATGAAAGCTTCAGGGCGGCGCGGAGACAATCCAGAAGACCGTCCGCTTCTTTCAGACCACCTTCAAGAACACATGGCTGCCGGCCAAGCTGGTCATAATCCATGCGTACGCCACACCCTTTATCGAGGCCCTCATCGTGACCTGGCTGATCAGCGGGTGCTACCTGACGGCGGCTTGGGTGTTTACGGCCCTGTTCACGACCTCACTGGCGTTCGGGATGTCGGTAGCAGGCAAGTTCGACACGGCGGCGGACGACTACACTTACGTGCTGATCTGCTGCGCGGATCTGCTACTGAGCCGCTACGACCGCTTGCGGAGGATGCCTTAGCCCAAAGCGGGGACACTCGATCCGGTAAGGTGCTTGAGGGAAATACGCAGTCTTCACCACCGTTCATAACCCATCCGCCCAGTCCTGCACGTCGTCTTCCGCCGTTACGGGAGGGCATTGGGACTGATCCGTGATACACATGTCCTCA
>CAYVKG010000141.1:0-9078 GCA_964451955.1 uncultured Tepidisphaeraceae bacterium | reverse complement strand
GTTTTTTCTTGAGGCGGAGGGGTCATTGGCGCCGCGTGCGGCCTGGAGGAGGTCGATGACTTTCTGCATGTCCTTATCGGAGAGGTTGCCGAGGACGGAGCGGATGGCGGCGAGGACCTGGACGTCTTCGCCGTCGAGGCCGTTGCGTTTGAACTCATCGATGATATCGCCGAGTTGTTGGGCGACATGAGCGGTTTGAGTTTTGATTTGCTGTTGTCTGGCCTCGCCTTGTCGGATGCGATCGGCAGGGAGCGCGGATTGTGCGAGAGCTCCGGCGGAGGCGAGACAGAGAGCCAAGAAGGCGAAGAACGCATTTCTCATAGCAGCTCCTATTGGCCGGTCTTTTCCAAGATCAACGAACCAAGGTTCTGGTTGAGTTTTTCTTCATCGGTCGTGACGGAGTCGATTGTACCGAGTTGGTCGTTGAGTCGGTTCATCAAATCGGCGCGTTTGGCGATTTCGCTGACGATTCGAGCGCGGTAGTGGTCGGAGAAGGCTTTGCCGGGTCCCGTGACGTTGTTACCGTCCTGGACTTCGAGCCAATATTCGACGGCGGCGCCCTCAAGGGGTACGGGTTGAAGGGAGGCGAGGTTGAATTCGTAGCGGCGTTTGAGTCGGCGGAGGTCTTGGGGGCTGTCTTTGGAGAGATCGAGTTCGAGGGTTTTCTCGTCGCCTGGGGCGAGGGTATCGGGCGTAACCTGTTTATCGACGCGGTAATGGAGGAAGATGCGGGCGATGCCGTAATCGTCGGCCGCTTCGAAGGCGATGAGGATTCGGGCCTGTTGGGTGGAGAGTTCCTCTTTGCGGTCTGGCCAGGTGATGTGGACGGAGGGGTCTTTGTCGAGGAGGATATCGATGGGATAGACGGTCTGGTCGTTGGAGGAGATGCCGTACTGATCGATGAGTCGTACGGAGAAGCCTGTGAGTCCTTTGGGGGGGACGGTAATGGAGCCGGCAAGGGTTTGATGGTCATTGGAGGATGGAGGCATTGGGAGGTCGGAGTTAGGTCCGACGAGATGCAAGTAGCCATTTCGGACGGGTTTGTTGGCGTTGACCTGGACGTTAAGGTGGCTGCCGGCGAGGAGGAGGAGATCGCCAGGCGAGCGTGGTTCGGGTGGTCGTCGGGTATAGGGGGGGTAGGTTTGGCGCATGTCGATGGAGGTGATGATGGGCCTTGGGATAGCGCGCACGCTGTAGTTTTGGGAGCGGGAGTCGTTGAGTCGGATGGAGTAGGAGAAGGACTCCTGGACGTTTTCGATGAGTTGTTGGAAGTGGGCGGGTTTGTCGGGCGTGGAGTTGAATACGAGTGTTTGTTGGCGTCCGGAGTTGTAGTCGATTCGGAGGCGGCCGGTTTTTGGAATGACGCCTTGAGCGAGGGCTTCGATGAGGATGGAATCGCCGAGGGCGATGACCTTATCCTGGGTGATGCAGTTGATGCGGGTTTGTCGGGGGACGGGAACATCGGCGAGGAAGGCGCGTTTGAGGAGGTCGGCGGAGAGGTGGGCGGAGTAGCCGAAGGAGATGATACCGAGGGTGCAGATGAGGGCGGAGAGGGCGGAGGTTCTGACGAGGGGATCAAGAGGGACGATGGAGGAGAAGTCGAGAGAGGAAGCGACCAGCTCGGTTTGTCGGATCATGGCTTGGACGAGGGTTTTGGAGGTTCCGGCGGGAACGGCTTGGGGGTTGCCGAGTTGGATGGAGGCGATGAGTCGGGTGCGGAAGTCGGGCAGTGCATGTTCGACCTGTAGGGCGAGTTGCTGGTCATCGGGGCCGAGCAAGAGGGGTTTGAGGATTTTGACGGCGAGGATGGAGGCGAGGAGGGCGATGTCGAGGGCGAGGAAGGCGGCGCGGAGCCAACGGGGGAGTTCGAGGTAGAAGTCGAGGAACATGGTGAAGGCAAGGAGGAGGACGGCGAGGCCGAGGATGGCGGCGAGGCCGGCGCCGGCGGAGACGAGGGTTTGCTTTCGTCGGAGGGAGGCGATTTTGGAGAGGAGGATCTGGCTCATGGGATCAAGAAGTCACGGAACAAGGCATTGATTCGATCATTTTAGTTGTGCGAATTTTCGTAGAACCCACTCGAGGGTGACGACGGAGAAGAGGAGGAGGAGATAGAAGGGGGAGGACCAGAGTTCGATTTCGCGGGTGGATTCGAGGCTTTCGGTTTTGGAGCCGATCTTGGCTGGGAGGGTATGGAGGTCTTCTTCGCGGAAGAACGCGCCGGCGGTGGTTTGGGCGAGTTGTCGGAGGAGCGATTCGTTCATGGCGGTTTCGGCGAGTTCCTGAGTGGGGTCGGTGACGGCGAATTCGAGTTTGGTGGTCTTATCGTGGTCGAGGGCGAGGGCATAGTTGCCTGGGGCGGGGGCGATGAGTTCGCCGCGGTACATACCGGGGCGGTCGGGGATGGGTCGTAGGAGGAGATCGCGGGGCAGAGCCTGGGAGTTGGGGTCTGTATAGGAACCGCGGACGGCGGAGTCGGTCATGGGTTCGAAGGCTTCGGTATAGAGGCGTGCGAAGATGGTGACTTTGGAGCCGGTGGTGTAGGACTTCTGGTCGGAGGTGAGTTGGGTTCGTTTGGAGGCACCGAGGAGTCGAGGGAGGGCCATGCGTTGGACGATTTGAGACCAGAGCATGGTGTGGTAGCGATCGGCGGTGTTTTTTCGGATGCGCCAGAGGTTGTCGGTGCCGAGGTAGAGGACTTGGCCGAGGCCATACTGTTGGAGGGCGAGGATGGGCATCTTTCCGAAGCGGGAGGCCTTGGTGGGGTCGGGGTCTACGGCGAGGACTTCGGCGGCGGGTTTAGCGCGAGCGACTTTGTTGGCGAAGTAGATGGGAGGGAGTTTGGCCCAAGCGGCGGCGCTATCGAGTTCTTTGTCGGCAAGTCGGAGCATGGTGTTGGACTTTCCGGCGGGGGTAAGTTCGATGTTGATAGGTTTAGCGGAAGCAGGAAGGAGGGTGGAATCGAGCATGGATTCGAGTTCGACGGGGAGCATCTTTTCGATGGGGGTGGAGCGGTAGGCATTGGGGTTATAGCGTTTGCCGGCGAGGGAGATGAGGGAGCCGCCGAACTTGGAGACGAACTGATTGATGGCGTCGAGTTGTGTGGGGGCGAAGGTTTTCGGGTCAACGTCGCCGAGGATGAGGACATCGAACTTGAAGAGGTCTTCGTTTCGGGTTGGGAATTCGGGAAGGAAGGGGGAGTTGGGGGTACGGGAGACAGCGGGGTCGGATTCGAGGAGGATGAACTTGGGATCGATGCGGCGATCGCGGGAGAGGATGGCATGGAGGTATTTGTATTCCCATCGGGGGACTTGTTCGATGTAGAGGACTTTGATTTTGCCATCGATGACGCGGATACGTTGGGTGGCTGAGTTATTGTCTTTGACGACTTCGTCCTCGCGAGGGGGGATATTGGCGCGGATTTCGAAATCGCCTTTTGTCTTTGGGGTGAGGGTGAGGGAGACGATTTGTTCGGGATCGGGGGTGAAAGCGACGGTTTTTTCGGCCTTGTCGCCGCCGAGGTAGACGGTGAGGTTGGCGGATTGTCCGGCCAGTCCGGTAGCGCGGACGCGGACGGAGATGGTGATTTGGTCGTTGGCGAAGGCGGTTTCGGGCGCGAAGATGGAGGAGACGATGATGTCCTTCGGGGAAGTGATGCCGACGCCGTAGATGAAGAGAGGGAGCTGGTCACGGGCGGCGAGAGCGGCGGCGTCGACGGGCTGAGAGCCGGAGTTGTTGGCGCCGTCGGTGATGAGGAGGATGCCGGCGAGGGGCTGACCGCGTTTTTTGGAGAGGAGGTTTTGGATGGAGTCACCGATGGCGGTATAGGGTCCGGTGGCAACGAGTTTGTCGATCCAGGGGGAGGAGAAAGGCGATGGTCGATCTGGGGCGGCGGAAGGAGGATTGGGCTGGTCCGGTTGGGTGGAGGGTGGAAGGCGGTTCGTTTGGGAGTCGGCTCTGTAGGAGGCGGCGGGGAGGTCGGAGAGGGATTTGTCGAAGGTGAAGGCGGCGATGTCGAAGTCTTTGGCGAGCGTTGGGAGGAGGTTGAGTCGGGGGTTGCTGAGTACGGACTTGACGAGTTCGATGCGAGGGATCTGGGTGAGGTTGGAGGCATTGGCGAGGGGTTGGGCGAGGCCTTTGGCGGGGTCGAGGAGATTTCTGGCGATGGCGGCGCGTTTGAGGTCGTTGGGGTCGGTGCGTTGGTCCTTGATTTCGGACATGGAGGCGCTGGCGTCAAAGAGGACAAGAAGCGTGCGGCGGACATTGGAGACAAGGGTGACGGAGAGGACGGGGCGGAGGAGCATGATAAGGAGGAGGATGAGGAAGGAGCAGCGGAGGAAGGCGAGGGTATAGCGGCGGAAGGGGGAGACATCGCGTGCGGAGCGGTGGTAGAGGAAGACGGTGAGGGCGGAGAGGGCCAGAGCGGCGAGGAGGATGTGGAGTGGGTTGAGGCCGTAGAAGGCGACGGACCAACGGGAGACGTTAGTGACGTCGTGGGAGGGGAGGCCGAAGAATTTGAGCATCAGGTCGGTCATGGGGGTTGTTGCCGGTTGTCGGTGGGCCGTCGCTCCTTGTTATTTGGACTTGCTGAACCAGTGGGCCAGGAGGGTTTCGGCGGTGGCGAGGATGAGTGCAAGGAAAGCGAGCGGGAAGGCGAGGGGGGTGCCAACGCGGGCTTGTTCGAGGGAGTCTCGGAGGGGCGAGCCTGGGGTCCAGGGGATGATGCGGGTGAGATGGGCGAGGGACTTGAGTTGGTCGGGAGAGAGGGACTCGAGGGCGGACTCGTCGGGGTGGGGTTGTGCGGCGAAGCGGATAAGGGTGGAGTCGATTTTGATGTCGTAGGGCCCTGCGAAGTCGGTTTGTGCGAAGCGGAGGGTGGGGATGCCGTTTTCCATTTCGATTCGGCGCGATTCGCGGAGTTCTTCGGTTTGGGAGGCATGTTGGGCGTAACGGCGAGGGGACTTGGTGATGAGGGCGTCTTTATTGATGAATTCGACGGGGGCGGGGTGTACGAAGGGTTGCCCGACAGGGATGGTGAGGTGTTCGTCTTGTCGTGCGATGAGGTGGCCGAGTGTTCGGTGGAGGAGCGGGACGAAGATGCCGGCCCGGACGGGGAGGTCGTTCCAGGCGGTATCGGCGGAGGAAGCGAAGAGGACGACCCGTCCGAGGGCGAGGTCGTGTTCGGCGGCGGCGGTTTGGCCGTCGGCGAAGCGGAGGATGAGGGTGGGAGATTGACGATTTGCGGTGGTCGATTGCGGGGCGGAATGGGGAGGGATCTGTAGGGGGAAGGCTTTGTAGAATCGGGCGGTACTCAGGGATCCGGAGGCGGGGTCTTGCCAGAGGGAGGTGATGGGGTGGGTGAGGTTGGAGTTTTGGAGGGTGAAGAACTTGTCCTGGGAGGCGGCGTCGCCGACGGGAGGCGCGAGTCGGGCGGGGAGGATATGGAGGCGGTCATGGAGGATGTCGTTGTAGAAGGAGAGGTTGATGTTGTCGCCGGGGAAGACGAGGAGTGAGCCACCGGAGCGGACGTAGTTGGCAAGTTGAGCGGCGGTCTGCTGGGAGAAGTCGGTGACATTGGCGGAGATGACGGCGTCGAAGTCTTCGAAGCGTACGGCGTCGAGTTCCGTCGGGGTTTTGACGGTAGGCTGGATGAAGTAGTCGTCGCGTTCGGTTCGGGGGACGGGTTGGAGGGCAGCTTTGAGGAAGAAGGATTCGGACTCGCGGGGTTCGCGGCCCGTGTCGCCGTCGATGACGAGAATCTTGATGTCCTTTACGGCTCGCAGAGCCAGGGTTCGGGTATCGTCGGCGGGGAGATGATCGGGGTCGATGCGGGCGGTGACGGTGTGATAGCCTGGGGAGCGGAGTTTAGCGAAGAGTGAGACGGAGCGGGATTCATTAGGGGGAATGGAGGGGATAGCGGCCTGGTCCATGGGAGGGTCGGAGTCGACGGCAATGGAGACGTTGAGGTCTTTGACTTCGAGTTTGCCGTGGTTTTTGACGCGGACTTCGAGGCGTAGGGGGACATTGAGTGGGCAGAGTCCGCCGTCGAGTCGGATCGCGGTGATGGCGAGGTTGCGTTGCTCGGGGGCGCCGACGACCAGGATGTTGGTGCGGAGGTCGTGCTGGTTGTCTTCGAGGAGGGTTTTGATTTGGGGGAGTTGGCGGAAGGCGAGGGTCTGGCCGTCGGTGATGAGGAAGATCTCTTTGCGGGTGGCAGGCCGGCCGGCGAGGGTATCGAGGGCGGATTTGAGGGCGGGAAGGAGATCGGAGGCGCGGTCGAAGAGGGGCGCGTTGTTGATTTGGCGGCGAGCCAGAGCGAGGTCATAGGTGGGTTCGGGGATGAGTGGGGCGACCTTATCGGAGGCGAGGAGGACAGCAACGGAGGACCCCGGGGGCATGGAGTGGATGATTTCGTTGGCGGCTTTTTTGGCGGCGTCGAAGCGGGACTGTACGCCGTCGGTCTGGGACATGGAGTAGGAGTTGTCGAGGATGATGACGGCGGTGGAGCGTGTTTCGCCGAGGAACGCGGCGGCGGCGCGGAGGATGGGTTGGGCCAGGGCGAGGGCGATGAGCGTGATGAGGATGCAACGGAGGATGAGGAGGAGCATGTCCTCGATTTTGATGCGTCGCTGGTTTTGTTCGACGGAGATGCGGACGAAGCGCATGGCGGCCCAGACGACCGTCTGGAACTTACGGCGGTTGAGGAGGTGGATGATGATGGGGATGGAGATGCCGGCGAGGCCGAAGAGGAGGAGCGGGTTGGCGAAGGTGGGGAGCATGGGTTTTTATCCTGGGAAGAATGCCAAGAGGCGTGTGATGAATGAAGACCGGGGGTGTGGCGGGGTTATGGCCGGGTTTGGGGCTTGGGTTTTGGGGTTTGGTGGGGTTCGCATGGTTGTCATCTCGTAGTGGTTTTGAGGCGGAAAGCGAGGTAGGCGCTGAGGGTTTCGTGGAGGGGGTGGGAGGTATCGGCGAGGACGTAGTGGGCGTTGTTGCGGTCGCAGCCGTCTTTGATTCGTTTTCGGAAGGCCTCGAATTCGCGGAGGTAGGATTTTCGGATTTCCTTGGGTCGGGTCATGAGTTTGGGGATATTTTCGAGGCCTTGGAATTCGATCATGCCGGCGAAGGGGAAGGTGAGTTCGAAGGGGTCGAGGACGTGGAAGAGGATGACCTCATTGCCGCCAAAGCGGAGGTGCTGTATGCCTTCGAGGATTTTGTCTTCATCGTCGAAGAGGTCGGAGATGATGATGGCGATGCCTTTGCGGCGGATCTGGGAGGCGGTTTCGTGGAGAACGGAGGCGATGTTGGTCTGATTGGCGGGGTTGAAGTCGGCGAGGATGGCCATGATGTTGTGGATGGAGGCGAGGTTGCCGGTGCGGGGGATATTGGATTGGATTGTGGTGTCGAAGATACCGACGGAGACGGCGTCGCGTTGGTGGAGGATAAGGTAGGCGAGGCAGGCGGCGAGCATTTTTCCGTAGTGGAGTTTGGTGATGGAGCCGGACCCGTATTTCATGGACTCGGAGCCATCGAGGAGGATGTTGGCGACGTAGTTGGTTTCCTGTTCGTATTGTTTGAGGTAGTAGCGGTCGGTCCGTCCGAGGACTTTCCAGTCGAGGTGGCGGGTATCATCGCCGGGGACGTATTCGCGGTGCTGGGTGAATTCGACGGCGAAGCCGCGGAAGGGGGACTTGTGTTCGCCGGCCATGTAGCCTTCGACGATGAAGCGGGCGTGGAGGCCGAGGGATTCGGCGTGCTGGATGGTTTGGGGGTCGAGGAGGGTGGAGGCGGGTTTGGGCATTTTTGATTTTTAGTTCTGGATTATTGATTGGCGGATGGTGAGGGAGATACGGGAGGCGGTCATGATGTTAGTTGGTTCAGTGGCCTGATAGTTGGCGCCAGCCGAGTATGCGGAGCGTAGTAGTTGGTTTGCGATGGTTCGGCTGGCAAGTGGGGTTGGCAGCGAGCCGGACGGCTTGATGATGCGCCAGGCGAACTGCTTGGTACTGCTCTTCAACTTGGCCTCGCTCATTGCGTACCCCGGAAATCAAGAATCGAGATTCAAGAATCAAGAATTGCTGCTAGTCGAGTTTCTGGTCTTTGGGGATGGTGGCGAGGATTTTGCGGGTGATATCGTCGGTGGTGACGGATTCGGATTGAGCGGCGAAGTTGGGGATAAGGCGGTGGCGGAAGATGGGTAGAGCGACGGCGGCGACGTCGTCGCAGGCGACGTGGTATTGGCCGTTGAGGATGGCGCGGGCTTTTGCGGCGAGGATCAGGTTGAGGGAAGCACGTGGGCCCGCGCCCCAGGTAAGCCATTTTTTGCAGAAGTCGAGTGCCTCCGGGGTTTTGGGTCGTGTAACGCGGACGAGTTTCTCGGCGTAGGCGTAGACGTGTTCGGAGACGGGCATTCGGCGGACGGTGCTCTGGAGGGTGAGGATGTCGTCGGCGGTAAGGATGGGCTGGGGATTGCCGGAGGCGAGGCCTGTGGCGAATTTCATGATAGCGCGTTCTTCGGTGGCGGAGGGGTAGTCGACGAGGATCATGAACATGAAGCGGTCGAGCTGAGCTTCGGGGAGGGGGTAGGTGCCTTCCTGTTCGACGGGGTTTTGGGTAGCCAGGACGAAGAAGGGGTCGGGGAGTATGTGATCGACGCCGCCGACGGAGACTTTTCGCTCCTGCATGGATTCGAGCAAGGCGGCCTGGGTTTTGGGCGGAGTGCGGTTGATTTCGTCGGCGAGGATGATGTTGGCGAAGACAGGGCCTTTGAGGAACTTGAATTGTCGTTCGGCGGTGGCGGGGTCCTGGTAGATGACTTCGGTGCCGGTGATGTCGGAGGGCATGAGATCGGGGGTGAACTGGATGCGTTTGAAGGAAAGATGGAGGGTTTGGGCGAGGGTGGAGATCATTAAGGTTTTAGCGAGGCCTGGGACACCGACGAGGAGGGCATGGGAGCGGGTGAAGATGGAGATGAGGATTTCGTCGATGACCTGGTCCTGGCCGACGATGACCTTGGCGAGTTCGGCCTTGATGGCGGCGCGGGCGGCCTTGAGGTTTTCGACGGCTTGGAGGTCGGATTCT
>CAYVKG010000140.1:0-9173 GCA_964451955.1 uncultured Tepidisphaeraceae bacterium | reverse complement strand
CCCCCCCCCCCCCCCCCCCCCCCCCCCCCCCCCCCCCCCCCCCCCCCGGCGCCCCCCCCCCGGGTGCTGCGATTGGGGATAAAGGAATTGAGAGGGGGCTGGTTGAGGTGTGGGAGGGCGGGCGTGGAGCGGCATCAGATTGGTTTGGTGCGGATGGTGATTTTTTGGGGTTTGAGTCGGGGGGTTTGGGCGATGACGGTGATGGTTCCGTGTTTTCGGGTGGATCGGACATAGACAGCACCGCGTCCGCCGGGCATTGGGAAGGGGTTTTCGCCGACGAGGGCGCCGGGTCCGGTGAGGGTTAAATGGACGGGTTGCATGGCAAAGGGGAGGATATTGCCGTAGCGGTCGGTGATTCGGAGTGAGAGGCGGGTCATGTCGGCGCCGTCGGCATGGAGGGTCTTGTGGTCGGCGGAGATTTGGAGGCGGGCGGGGATGCCATCGCAGGCGATTCGGCGTTCAGCGACGCACTTGCCATTGATGAAGCCTGTAACGCGGAGGTCGGCCCAGTTTTTTCCCCAGGTTTGGCCGAGGTTTTGGATGATGAAGGGTGGTCTGGGCAGATGGGGATAGTGGTGGCGATCGGGTTTGAAGCGTCCGCGGGACTGTGAGCCGACGAAGACTTCGACCTCATCGACATTGGCGAAGATGAGGAGGGGTTCGACCCCCCCACCGCTCTTGTCGCCCTGTTTCCAGTAGGTGGCGGGTTCGAGGACGACGCGTTTTTGGGGATCGATTTGGGAGGCATAGAAGAGGGCGGCGAATTTGGGTTGGCGGAAGATATCCATGACGCCGTGGTAGCAGATGCGGTCGCCGGAGCCGAAGAGGGCGTGGGTGTTATAGTCGAAGGCGCACCATCCGATGCCGCCGGCGGTTTTGATTGCGGCGATCTGGTTATGGACATGGGCATGATGGAGGGCATGTTGTTTGGCGCGTTCTTCCTGGTCGAAGGTTTTGGTGGGGAACATGTGGCCGCAGAATTCGGTATTGAGGTATTTTGGCGCGGCTGGGGGTTTGAGGTCATAGCCGAAGTCGTTCATGGTATAGACATCTTCGAGGAGTTCGCTGTTCCAGATGCAGCGGATACCGCCGGTTTGTCGTGTGGGGTCGAGGGATCGAGCGAGGGCGTTGGTTCGGAGGTAGAAGTCGTGGTTGTCTGGGGATTCATTGATGCGGACGCCCCAGAGGATGATGGAGGGGTGATTTCGGTCGCGGAGGATCATGGCGTGGACATCGCGGAGGGAGAGATCCTGCCAGGCCTGGTCTCCGATGTGCTGCCAGCCGGGGATTTCCTCGAGGACGAGGAGGCCGATTTGGTCGCAGCGGTCGAGGAAATGGGGGGACTGGGGGTAGTGGCTGGTGCGGACGATATTGCAGGCGAGTTCGTTTTTGAGGATGTCGGCGTCTTTGCGTTGCATTCGAGCGGGCGCGGCTTGTCCGACATAAGGGAAGGTCTGGTGCCGATCGAGTCCGCGGAGTTTGAGGGGTTGTTCGTTGAGGTAGAAGGCGCCATCGTCGCGGAACTGTGCGGAGCGGAAACCGATGCGGGTGGCGATGGAATCGCCGTTGTGCAAGGCGACGGTGAGGGTGTAGAGGACGGGGCAATCGAGATCCCAGCGGCGGATATTGCGGAGGTTGGCGAGGGTGAGTTGGGAGTCGATCCGGGCGTTGGGCGGGACCTGGACGTGAGCGAAAGCACGGGCGTTACCGAGTGAGGCGGTGACACGGACGGACTGGATTCGGGGGGTGGTGTTGACGATGGTGGCGGTGACCTGGACGAGTTTGCGGTCGAGCATGACATCGCCTGGTCGGGCGAAGACGTGTTCGATGTAGACGGCAGGGACGATGCGGAGGCGGACATCGCGATAGATGCCGCCGAAGGTGAGATAATCGACGACGCCCCCGTAAGGTGGTATGTCGTCGCGTTCGGTGGAGTCGACGCGTACGGCGAGGAGGTTTTTGCGACCGGGTTTGAGGAAGTCGGTGACATCGCAGGAGAAGGGGGTGTAGCCGCCCTTGTATTCCGGGGCAACCTGTTTGCCGTTGACGAAGACGGTGGAGGCAATCATGACGCCATCGAAGTCGAGGAGAGCACGGCGGCCTTCGTGGAGGCTAGGTACGGGGAAGTGTTTGCGATACCAGCTTACAAAGCAGTGTTCGTGCTCGGAGAAGTTGTGGTGAGGCAGTTCGACGTTGGTGTGGGGGATGCTGACGCGAGAGAACATTCGTTCCGGGCAGTTTGTGCTGGCGGCGGCCTTGAGATCGGAGGGGACGTAGAGCCAGTCGGTGTTGAGGGAGAGGACGATGCGTTTCATGATGTGGCCCTTTGTCAGTTGTTAAGGCAACCAGCGGATGGAGTGGACGATGGCGTTGAAGGCGGCGAGGGTGCTTTGATGGGAGGCGGCGTCGGCGTTGGCGCGGAGGATGTAGACGCGGTCGCCGTGGACGATCAGGAGGGCGGTTTCGTGGCAGGTGGAGTTATCGGCCTTCCAAGTGCTGTGAACGAGTCGGGTCTCGGCATGGGGGAGATTGGGGGGTTCGAATTGTTCTACGCGGAGGCTGGGGGACTTTTTTCGGAGGTCGTCGATGTAGCCATTTTTGACGAGTGCGATGGGAATCCAGCCGGGGACGTGAGGGGGCAGATCGGGGACATCTAGGGAGATGGATGGGTTTCCGGGTGCGTTCTCGGGAGAAGGGACGAGCAGGAGGACGAAATCGGGACTTGGCTGAGGTTTCCAGGCCGGCGGTATGGTGAACTCCAATCCGAGTTGCTGGTGGCGGAAGAGGGTTTGGTGGTTTGAGGCGGTGTGGAGGGGCTGTGGACTTGGGGAATCGGATGGCGGCGTCTGCCTGGCGGCACAGCCGAGCAGGGAGAGAAGAAGTGGGAGGCAGCAGGCGGGGGTGAGTGGGGATTGGAGCATGGGGAGGCATTGTAACGTGCGTCGGCCGTTTATGGTTGGCTTATTGGGGGTTGGCGTAAGGGATTGGGGAGTTGGACGGGGGTCGGGTGGAACGCGCTTGCCGCGGGCGGATGTGGCGATAGGATTGGCGGTCTGTTGAGCAGACGTATAGCCATTCTCGGATCGACGGGGTCGATCGGGTGCAACGCACTGGAGGTGATCGAACACCTTGGGACGGGGTACCGCGTGGCAGGGTTAAGCGCGCACCGTCAGACGGGCAAGTTAGTGGATCAGGTGAGGCGTTGTCGGCCGGCGGCGGCGGCGCTGACGGGGGATTGTGTGCCTGCATCGACGGTAGCGGAGTTGGCGGGGATGGGGGTGGAGGTGTACCGGGGCACGGCGGGGCTATCGGAGATGGTGCGTCGAGAGGATGTGGACATAGTGGTTGCGGCGATAGTGGGGGCGGCTGGTTTGCCGGCGGTGCTGGCGGCGGTGGAGGCGGGCAAGACGGTGGCGTTGGCGAACAAAGAGGCGTTGGTGGTTGCGGGGTGTTTGCTGATTCCTGAGGCTCGTCGTCGGAAGGTGGCGGTGTTGCCGGTGGATTCGGAGCATTCGGCGGTATTTCAGGCGAGGCAGTGTGGTCGGCTGTCGGAGGTTCGGCGCGTGATATTGACGGCGAGCGGAGGGCCTTTTCGGAAGGCGACGGCGCAGGAGCTGGAGCGTGCGACGGTTGAAGACGCGTTGCGTCATCCGACGTGGCGGATGGGAAGCAAGATTTCGATTGACTCGGCGACGATGTTCAACAAGGCATTGGAGATCATTGAGGCGTGCTGGTTATTTGATTTGCCGCCGGAGAAGGTGGAGGTGGTGATTCATCCGGAGTCGATCGTTCATTCGATGGTTGAGTATGTGGATGGTTCGGTGATAGCGCAGTTATCGCCACCGGACATGAGGACGCCGATTCAGTATGCGTTGACGTATCCGGAGCGAGTTGAGGGGATGAGTCGGAAGTTGGATATTGGGAAGTCATTTACGTTACACTTTGAGCCTCCTGATGTGAGGCGATTTGGGGCATTGCGGCTGGCGTATGAGGTAGCGAGGGCCGGGGGTACGATGGGGGCGGTGATGAACGGGGCGAACGAAGCCGCCGTAGCAGGGTTTATGTCCGGTAAGGTGGCGTTCATGGAGATTTCGAGGCTTGTGGAGTCTACAATGGAGGCCCACCGGCTTCAGCGGTCTCCATCGCTGGACGATCTGATGGAGGCGGACCGTTGGGCGAGGGAGACGGTGGAGTCAATGATAGAGCGGAAGAAGGCGCCCGAGCGGGCGGAACGGTGAGCGGCCAAGTCATTTGAAGACAGTCGGATGAGGCTGCAGACAGAGGGAAAAGACGCATCATGACGATTGGCGACATACTAGCGATAGCGTGCCTGGTGTTTGGTTTTGGTTTTGTGGTTTTTTTCCACGAACTGGGGCACTTTTTGGCGGCGAAGTGGGTGGGGATCAAGGTGGAGCAGTTCGCGGTGGGTTTTGGGCACGCGGTTTTTGCATGGCGGAAGGGGATGGGTTGGCGAGTTGGATCGACGGCGGCGGAATATGAGAGGCGGTTGCGGGAGCACATTGGTGGGAAGCAGGAGGGAGAGGCGGGCGGCGAGGGGAATTCGGAGTTGGGGACGGCGGAGATGTCGCGAGCGGGGGAGGAGTTGGGGCTGGGGGACACGGAATATCGATTGAACTGGGTGCCGCTTGGGGGATACGTAAAGATGCTTGGGCAAGACGACATGAATCCGAATGCGCAGGCGGAGGATCCGAGGGCATACAACAAGAAGTCGGTAGGCGCGCGGATGCTGGTGGTATCGGCGGGCGTGATCATGAACGTGATCCTGGCGGCGATTCTGTTCATGGTGGTGTTTCTGATCGGTTTTCGGGTTGCGCCGCCGATCATCGGGAACATAGAGACGGGTTCACCTGCGCAGAAGGCGGGATTGCAGGTTGGGGACCGAGTGTTGTATCTGAACGGTCAGTACCAGCACGACTTCACGAAGCTGTTTTTGAACACGGCGTTGGCGCCGGCGGGGCATGCGATACCGATGGTGGTGGAGCGAGGGGGCAAAGAGGTGGAGTTGACGGTGAAGCCGGAGCCGGCCGCGATGGCGAGCGGTGCGGTGCTGTCGCTGGGGGCAGGGCAAGGGGCGATTTCGGAGTTGAGGGGTCCGGACGAGAAGTTGCTTGGGAAATTGAAGAAGGCTGACGATTCGGATCTGGACCCGAGGAGGGAGATATTGCCGGGCGACGTGATCACGGCGATCAACGGGGTGGGGGTGGGGAATCCGAAGACCGATTATCCGATGCTGGAAGAGGCGATTCAGGCGAGCGAAGGGAAGCCGATTGAGCTGACAGTTCGAGGGGCGGATAACCAGGTTCGTCGGGTGGAGATGGAGGTTTATTTTCAGCGTTTCTTTGGGGGTGCGCCGGTGAATTTCGCGGGGATGCAGCCGCGGCCGACGATTGAGGGGGTGATGCCGAAGTCACCGGTGACGGGGAAGTTGAGGAAAGGTGACATAGTGACGGAGGTGCGGGTGAATGGGGAGCGTCTGGAGAATCCTGGGATGGGTCGTTTCGTGAAGGAGGTGAACAAGGCGGGGAGCGAGGGTCGGAAGGTTGGTTTTGTGGTGGAGCGTGAGGGCAAGCTGGAGACGGTGGAGGAGACGCTGCCGGATTATCGAAATGAAGGCGGGAAGCGAGGGGTGGGAGTAGCGATTGGTCTGGACGCGGCGCATCCGGTGGTTTCGGAGGTGATGGAGGGGTCTGCCGCGGCGCGAGCGAAGATTCCCGGGGGCGCGGTGATTGTGAAGGTGAACGGGCAGGAGGTTCGGAACTGGTTTGACGTTCATCGTCTGTTGAAGAGGGCCGGCGCGAGTTGCACGATAACGTACTGGGTGATGCAGGAGGGGAAGCGTGTGGGGCAGAGTGCGGTCGAGGCGGCGGTTCATCTGAGCGAGGAGGATCGGGCGCTTCTGGGGGGCATTCGATACGCGCACGGGTTGGTTCTTCGGGATCGGATTGATCCGCGGCAGACGAGGAATCCGCTGACGGCGGCGGCGTGGGGCGTGACGGAGACGCGGGATTTGCTGTTGCAGTTTTACGTGACGCTTCGGCGGCTGTATCAGGGGTCGGTTGGGGCATCGAACCTGATGGGTCCGATCGGGATCATGCACACGGGTTCGATGTTCGCGTTCAAGGGATGGGACTGGCTGATCTGGTTTTTGGCGATGATCAGCGCGAATTTGGCGGTGGTGAATTTTCTGCCGATCCCGGTTGTGGACGGCGGGTTGTTCGTGTTTTTGATCATAGAGAAGCTTGTGGGGCGGCCGTTATCGCCGCGGATGCAGACGGCGGCGCAGATCGTGGGTTTGGCGTTGATTCTGAGTGTGTTTCTGCTGGTAACGTATCAGGACATCGCGCGGTTTTGGATGTAGAGGGCGGTTGGGGCATCACCGATGGGATTGGGTCGGGGGCGGGGAAGGGCTCGGGAATGTCTTGTTGGGCTGGGCGGGTGATGCAGGACCGATGAGGGCATGAATGGGGTTGATATCGCCGGTGGTGGCGGCGAGGCGGAGGATTTCCTGATGTCGCTGTGTGAACCACCTGGGGCGGCTGGGGTCGATGGGATCGGGGACGAAGTGAGAGCGGATGGAGGTTCTGAGCTGGTCAAGGCCCTGTCCCGTGAGGGCGGAAACAGGGATCGCGGTGGGAACGAGGTGGCGGAGGGTGGGTGTTTGATCGCATTTATTGAGCACGAGGATTTTGGGGTGTGGGAATTGGGGTATGGAGGGTTGGGGGTCGGTGGCGTCGAGGACGATGAGGAGGAGGTGGGCGGCGTTGATTTGAGCCGTGGCGATGGCGATGGCGTGTTGTTCGATTGGATCGTGGGTGGTTCGGAGGCCCGGGGTATCGAGTAGCATGACGATCAAGCCATCGAGGTTGGCCAGTTCGCCGACCCAATCGCGGGTGGTGCCCGGCTGGTCGGCGGTGATGGAACGAGCCTTGGGGAAGAGTTGATTGGCGAGGGTGGATTTTCCGACGTTGGGCGAGCCGACGATGGCAACGCGAGGGGGGTGGAGGAGCCAGTGGAGGTCGTGGTTTGCGAGGATGAGGCGGATTTGGTTTGTGGAGAGGGGCATGGGGGCGTGTCGCCATGCGTGGGGCTGGGCGAGGAGGAGTCGGAGGGCAAGTTCGGTTCGGGCGAGGGGCAAAGCAGCGGCGACCTCGCGGTCGAGGAGTGTGGAGCCATCGACGGCATCCAATGGGACGGAGTCGCCGCCATGGAGGATGTGGAAGCCATGGCGGGAGGCGAGATCGAGTATGGATTGGATGACCCAAGGTCCGCCGTGGACACTGAGGTCCGCAAAGGGGGGGTCGGTGTTCAGGAGGATGACGGGATCATCGAGGACGACGGGGCCGTCGGAGAGGTTACCGTGAATGGGGCGGCCGGGGGTGATGGGTCTGGAGAAATGGGCGGCGAGGAATTCCTGGAGGGCCGGGCCGAGGAGGCGAATGACGGCGATGGCGCCTGCGTGGGGTGGTGTGAGGAGGATGGCGGAATTGTCGGGCATGGGGGCGGGCATCAGGTTTTGTGTTTGATGTGATGGTTGGCATAGGCGAGGGCGATGCCATAGAGGGTGAGGTCTGGGGAGATGGCATGGACGAGTTCCCAGCCTTGGAAGAGGGTATTGGCGTCGCCGCCGGTGGTGATGATATCGGGCCAGAAGCCGAGGGCCGTGGCGTAGTTTTCGACGAGTTCTTTGACCATGCCGCGGATGCCGTGGTAGACGCCGTGGAGGAGGGCTTGTTCGGTGTTTTGGCCGAAGGGGGAGGTAGGGGCGGCGAGTTTGACGAGAGGGAGTTTGGCGGTTCGCTGTTGGAGGGACAGTAGCATGGTGGAAGCGCCCGGTGCGATGGCGCCGCCGAGGAATTCGCCGCGGTCGTTGCAGCAATCGATGGTGATGGCGGTGCCGGCATCGACGACGACGCAGGCTTTTTGCATTTGTTCGTAGGCGGCGGCGATATTGAGGATGCGGTCGACGCCGGTCTGGTGTGGCTGTTCGGTGAGGACTTTGATGGGCAGGTCGATGTTCTTGCCGATCCATTCGGTGGTCCGGCCGGTCTGTTCCTTGACGGTATGAGCGAGGAACTCATCGAGGGGGGGGTTAACACTGGCGGCGGCAACGGCGGCGTCGGGGCGGTCCTTGATGTGTGAGAAGGCGTCGGCGATTTTGCCAACCCAATCATGGCGGTGTTCGACTGAAACGCGTGAGACGTATTGGAGGTTTCCGGCGACGAAGACGCCGATGGCGAGTCGGGAATTGCCGACGTTGAGGACCATGAGGTTAATATCCATGGGGTGGATTATAGGGGATAAGGGGCAGGCGGTCAGGGTTGGAGGGTTGTGGCGGAGGCGGTGGGTTGTCGGGTAAGCTCAGGGGCATGGAATTGACGGGACGGGTGGCGTTGGTGACGGGAGGGGCCAGGCGAGTTGGCCGGGCGATCGTAGAACGGCTGGCGGGGGCCGGTTGCGATGTTGCGTTTACGTACATGAACGGCGAACGGGAAGCGGCGGAGTTGAGGGGGGAGTTGGAGGCAGCTGGGCGGCGGGTGGTGGCGGTGAATGCGGACCTGACGGAGCCTGAGACGGGAGTGCAACAGATCATCGGGGCATTTGGGGGTGAATTTGGGCGTTTGGACATTCTGGTGAACAACGCGTCGCTGTATGAGAAGAGTTCGCTGCAATGGGTGACGTTGGAACAGGGGAGGCGTTTTTGGGCGGTGCACGTGGAGGCGCCGCTGCTGCTTTGCCGTCATTTTGAGGAGGAGTTGCGGCAGAGCCGGGGGCACGTGGTGAACCTGGTGGACGTGATGGCGGAGCGGCCCAGGCCGGAGCAGTTGGTATACTGCGCGAGCAAGGCGGCGCTGGCGAACTTGACGTTGGGTTTGGCGAGGGAGTTATCGCCGGAGGTTACGGTGAACGGGATTTCGCCGGGGGTGGTGGAGTGGCCGGTGGAGATGTCGGAGGAGAATCGGGCGGAGTATCTTGAGCGGGTGCCGCTGGGTCGAGCGGGGACGGCTGGGGATGTGGCGGAGCTGGTGCACTTTTTGTGTACGAGGGGGAGGTACATCACGGGTCAGGTTATTCGGCTGGATGGTGGGAGGTCGATTGCGTGAGAGGCAAGTATGTTTCGGGAAGGGGATGAGGTGGTCATACGGGAAGGGGCG
>CAYVKG010000139.1:0-9297 GCA_964451955.1 uncultured Tepidisphaeraceae bacterium | reverse complement strand
GAGAGTGGGCCCACCGCCTCGAACAAGACCACTACCTCGAAAAACTCAGCCGCGGCAAGCCCTACCTCATCGAACTCGCCGACAGCGACCGCGTCATCAATCTCTAGCCCCCCGCCAGATCCCATCCGCCGCGCGCAAAAAACCACCCCACCCCCAGAACAGACCTTAACCCATCCCCGCTTGCTCGCTTCAGTGCGCCCGGCGACGGTCCAGCTTGTGCCCAACCGCATGCTTGATCTTGTCCGCCGCCAAACTCACCGCCGCGTACATGTCCGCCTGAACCTCCTGCGCCATCACCATCCCCGCCCGCTTCAGGCGAACAAACACACTGCACGCCTTGTCTATCCCCCCATGACCCGCATTCACGTCCTCAATCTTGACGGCCACCGTGTTGATCCGCCGTTCATACTGGCCTAACGCCGCCAGCATCCGACGCTCAATGTGATCCGATAGGGACTCGGTAGTTCCGATCTTTGGAGCATGAATCTCGACTTGCATCGATCGCCTCCAAAAAAGGTTCATCCTCACCCACAATTCTCCTATATTATATGTCGTCTCAATCCACCCCAGGCTACTATAATTGACCCCGATTATCCCACCTGCTCAACACCGTATCACCCCCTGCCCCACACCCTTGCCTGATCAAACCCTACCCCATTTAACTCCATAAAAACCCTAATTCTGGTAAATTTAATAGGATTCGAGGGCCTTGTCGCCATAAACCTCCTCCGCTAACCTATAATATACCTATCGGACATTTACAGTCTTATTTCATCGGCCCTTGCATTCGAGAAAGCTCACTATGCCTCCACAAACCACACACGGATCTCAGACCCTCGCCATCCATGCCGGACAGGTCCCAGACCCCATCACCGGCGCGCGCGCCGTCCCCATCTACCAAACCACTAGCTACGTCTTCCAGGACGCCGAACACGCCGCCGACCTCTTCGCACTCCGTAAGTTCGGCAACATCTACACCCGCCTCATGAACCCCACCACCGACGTCCTCGAAAAACGCCTCGCCGCCCTCCACGACGCCGCCGGCGCCGTCGCCACCGCCTCCGGACAGGCCGCCATCTTCTATGCCGTCGCCGCCATCACCTCCGCCGGACAAAACATCGTCAGCGGCAGCAACCTCTACGGCGGCACCAATACCCTCTTCACCTCCACCCTCAAACGCTTCGGCATCGACGTACGCCTCGTCGATTCCTCCAATCCCGCCAACTTCCAAAACGCCATCGACCACAATACCCGCCTCCTCTACACAGAATCCATCGGAAACCCCCGCAACAACGTCGATGATCTCGAAGCCATCGCCGCCGTCGCCAAACACCACAAACTCCCCTTCGTCGTCGACAACACCGTCACCCCGCCCCCGCTCTTCAACCCCCTCCAACACGGCGCCGATATCGTCGTCTACTCCCTCACTAAGATGATCGGAGGCCACGGCACCTCCATGGGCGGCGCCATCATCGAAAAAGGCGATTTCGACTGGAAATCCGCCAAAAAATACCCCGAAATCACAGAGCCCGACCCCTCCTACCATGGCGTCAACTTCTGGGAAGCCTTCGGCGGCCATACCAACGCCGTCGCCCCAGGCCTTGCTTTTGTCCTCAAGGTCCGCACAGGCCTCCTCCGCGATACCGGCGCCTGCATCTCACCCTTCAATAGCTTCCAAATCCTCCAGGGCATCGAAACCCTACCCCTTCGAGCAAAAACCCATTGCGCCAATGCCCTTGCCGTCGCCAAGTTCCTCGCTAGCCACCCGGCCGTCGCCTGGGTTAACTACCCCGGCCTCGAATCCCACCCCAACCATGCCCGCGCCAAAAAATACTTCCCCCTCGGCCCAGGCGCCATTCTCGGCTTCGGTATCAAGGGCGGCGCCCAAGCAGGCCGCAAATTCATCAACTCCGTCAAGCTCGCCTCCCACCTCGCCAACATCCTCGATGCCAAAACCCTCGTCATCCACCCCGCCAGCACCACCCACCAGCAACTCACCGAGCCCGAACAGATCAAGGCCGGCGTCACCGCGGATTTCGTGCGCGTCTCAGTTGGCTTGGAAGATACGAATGATATCATCGCGGACCTGAACCAGGCCCTCGAAGCGTCTGGTCGATAAGGGCCCGATGTGCCCTCACCTTCGTGTCTTCTCTATGGATTACGAGTCCCGTAAAGCTAAGCAGCGGTCCTTGGTCGATGACCCCCCGGACAGTCCCACTTCAGTCGGATGGACCGACGCTCACTCCATACAACTCGCCTCCGACGACAACCCCTTCCCTCTCCAGTCCGGCCTCTCCATCGCCCCCGTTGTCGTCGAATACGAAATCTACGGCAACCTCGCCCCGGCCAAAGACAACGTCATTCTCGTCGAGCATGCCCTCTCCGGCGATGCCCACGTCGCCGGCTGGGACCGAAATGCCAAGTCCTCTGGACGCATCTGGCGCACACGACACCCCGGATGGTGGGATGCCGTCATCGGCCCGGGAAAAGCCATCGATACCAACCGCTTCTGCGTCATCTGCTCCAACTTCCTCGGCAGTTGCTACGGCACCACAGGCCCCGCCTCCATCAACCCCAAAACCCAAAAACCCTATGGCATGACCTTCCCCGTCGTCACCGTCGGCGATTGGGTCCAACTCCAGGCTCGCCTCCTCGATGCCCTCGGCATCCAACGCCTCCGCGGCGTCGTCGGAGGTTCCCTCGGCGGCCAACAAGCCCTCGAATGGGCCCTCGCTTTCCCCCATCGCGTCGAACGATCCATCGTCCTCGCCGCCTCCCCACGCCTCTCCGCACAGGGACTCGCCTTCAATGCCGTCGGCCGACATGCCATCATGAACGACCCCAATTTCCACGGCGGCGATTATTACGCCGGCGACCAGCCCGCCTCCGGTCTCGCCGCCGCTCGCATGATGGCTCATATCACCTACCTCTCCGAAGAAGGAATGCACCGCAAGTTCGGCCGACGACTCCGCGACAAGGAAAAACCCGACTTCGGCTTCGGCGTCGAATTCGAAGTCGAAAGCTACCTCGACCACCAGGGCCGCTCCTTCGTCGAACGCTTCGACGCCAATAGCTACCTCTACATCACACGCGCCATGGACTATTACGACGCCGCCGCTCAATGGGGCGGCCCAAACCACGACCTCGTCCACGCCTGCCAACGCATCGCCTCCCGCGTCATGGTCGTCTCTTTCTCCTCCGATTGGCTCTATCCTCCCCAACACTGCCGAGAATTCGCACTCGCTCTCTGCCGCGCCGGAAAGTCCGTCACCTACGTCGATGTCCCCTCACCCTATGGCCACGACTCGTTCCTCGTCGAAACCGAACCCGTCGGCCATCTGCTCCGACATTTCCTGGACGGTGCTCAATGACCCGAAATACACCCACCAACCCCGATGCCACCGCCGCATTGGCCAAACTCCTCGCCAGACGCATCGACCCCTCCCTCGCCAATCTCGACGCCGCTCAAATCGAATCTCTCCTCGCTCAACCCGTCTGGACCGAAACCGCCAGTGGCCCTGCCACACAACACGCCGACTGGCAGGACCGCATCATCGAATCCCTCGTCCCACATGCCGCCTCCGTCCTCGACCTCGGCTGCGGCAACGGCGAACTCCTCGCCAAACTCATCGCACGCAAAAACGTCCGCGGACAAGGCGTCGAACTCGACCCCGCTGCCGTCTTCCAATCCGTCGCCAAAGGCGTCCCCGTCTTCCAGTCCGACCTCGACGCAGGACTCAAAGGCTTCGCCAACCAAAGCTTCGATTACGTCGTCCTCGAACAAACCCTCCAAACCCTCCACCGCCCCGTCGAACTCCTCCGCGAAATGCTCCGCGTCGGACGACGATCCATCGTCTCCTTCCCTAACTTCGCCTTTTGGCAAATCCGCTTCGATCTGGCCCTACGCGGCCGAATGCCCGTCACCCCACGCCTGCCACGTCCCTGGTACGACACCCCCAATATCCACCTCCTCACACTCCAGGATTTCCTCGACTGGACCCACTCCAACCGCGTCCACATCGTCGAAGCTCACGTCCTCGCCGATGGAACCGTCAGAAACATGCGCGATGGCGACAACCTCTATGCCGAAGAAGCCCTGTTAGTCGTCGAAAACTCCTGACCCATCCCAGGCTCCGCCCCAAACGTCACCACCTCCACCACCCCCCGCGCCACGCTCGCTCAGCCACCTGCTCTGCATCGCAAAGAAAGGCGAAAAATGGACTCCTCCTCAACTTCAGGCGCCGTCCTCGACCACCAGACCCAACAAACCTCCCCACCAATGAGCCTCCAACGCTATATGACCCTCGTTGGCTGGGGCCTCATCGTCACCACCGTCGGACAAATGAAGGCCGTCGGAAACTACCCCATGATGTTCCTCCTCAAAGACGGCCTCCATCTCTCCGCTACCGCCACCGCCACCTTCATGGAACTCGCCGTCATCGCCTGGAGCTTCAAGCCCATCGCAGGACTCCTCTCCGATGGACTCCCCATCTGGGGAAGCCGACGACGAAATTACCTGCTCCTCAGCATGACCCTCGCCGGAATCCTCTGGCTCGCCATGGCCGTCGTCCCTCGAACCTACTTCGTCCTCCTCGCAACCGCCAGCCCCTTCAACGTCAAGGCCGCCCTCGGCAGCACCTAGACCGGCGGCCACCTCGTCGAAGGCGCACAAACTCATGGCGCCACCGGACGTATGAGCACCCTACGCCTCATCGTCATCAACGTCTCATACATCGTCGGCGGTCCGGTTGGCGGCCTCCTTGCCAGTATCGCCTTCGGCTGGACCGCACTCACCGGAGGCCTGCTCTTCCTCTCCATGGTCCCCCTCACCTTCTTCCTCCTCCGCGAAACCCCCGTCGCCAAACCCGCCGGTGGCGCCCCCGAAGTCTTCAAAGGCGTCTGGATAAAGCTCAAAGCCGTCGCAAAATGCCGCGGTCTCTGGATCGCAGGTGGGTTCTTCTTCCTCATCCAGGTCGCCCCGGGACTCTGGACCCCCTTGTTCTGGTATCAAACCAATACCCTCAAATTCTCCGAAAAATTCATCGGAAACCTCGATGGCATCTTCGGCGCCGTCGGCCTCATCGCCTCCTTCGTCTACCCCTTCTTCTGCCGCCGAATACGCCTACGCTACCTCATCGCCGCCGCTATCTCCTGCACCATCCTCAGCAACCTCACTTACCTCGGCTATACGTCCTGGAAAGCCGCTATCTTCATCCACGCCGCCTCCGGACTCGGACTCACTCTCGCCCAACTCCCCCTCTTCGACCTCGCCGCACGAGCTACCCCAAAAGGCAGCGAATCCCTCGGCTATTCCCTCATGATCGCCTGCTGGAACTGGGGCCTTGCTCTCTCCAATATCATCGGATCCGAACTCTATGAACGCTTCCAATTGACCTTCAAAGATCTGGTTTGGGTCAACGCCGCGGCGCTCGGACTCGTCCTCGCCATCGTCCCCTTCCTGCCCAGCGCCTTGGTTGACACGAAAGAAGGTCAAGCTGAACCGGAACAGACCTAAACCGCCCTAGCCGCCCACCAACTCCGTCCCCGCCTCCCACGCCCCGGGGCTGCTACCAAGAAACGCCTCCGGCCTCCTCCCCGTACGTTCCTCATATGCCCTCATGATCCCCCCGATCGCCTCCTCCGCTTCCGCCGATTCGTCCGCCAGCACCGCCACCGTCCCACCCGAACCCCCCCCCGTGATCTTCGCGCCGTACAAACCCGCACCCTCGTTCTTCCTCACCAACTCCACCAACAAATCGCACTCCTCCGCCCCAAGCTTCGCACATCTCCCATACGAATCGTGCGACCCGTACATCAACTCCCCAGCCTTCCGCAACAACGAAACCTGCTCCCCACTCCGCTTCGGTAAACCCCTCGCTTCCTCAATCAACTTCACAAACTCCCGCACCCGGCTCGCCTCCAGCACGTGATGATCCGTCGCCAGCCGCACATGATACTCCGTCTCCGGATCGACCGTCGTCGCCTTGTCGATCGTCGAACCATACGCCGACACAAAATCCCGCCCCTTCATCCTCTCCGGCAGCATCGCCCGATACTTCGCCTTGTACTCCCCAGGATCCAGATTCGCCAAGTACCCGCCCATCGGATCCGCCCCTGACGC
This sequence comes from uncultured Tepidisphaeraceae bacterium, assembly GCA_964451955.1. Classification (GTDB taxonomy): domain Bacteria; phylum Planctomycetota; class Phycisphaerae; order Tepidisphaerales; family Tepidisphaeraceae; genus JAPLNB01. The sequence continues at coordinate 3,176 of CAYVKG010000139.1, read as the reverse complement.
CTTTCCCCCAGCTACCCCAACCTTCCGCATCTCCTCCAAAATCATCCTGTGCCCCATGAACGCCGCGCAACGCGTCTTGCCGTACATCCCCCCGCCTACCGAATGCTTCACATTCGAATTGATCCCCAATACCCGAATACCCCCCGGCAACGACAACGCCCCCTGCAATTCGTGCGGCTGGCAAACCAGCCTCAACAACGAATGCGCACGACCGGCCACGCTCGTCACCTGGTCCATGATCCCGCACGGCGCACCCACAACACAATTCTCCACCCGCTGGCACAGCGAGGCCATCCGCATCGCGTCCAACGCCGATCCCCGTAACCCAAAATGATCCGCCAACGCCATCATCGTCGCCACTTCTATCGCCGCCGACGACGAAACCCCGGCCCCCAGCGGAACCGTCGACATCAAACCAACACGGAAACCCCCAATCGCCCCGTCCTTCAGGTCAATCAGACCCTGCTCATGCAGCACGAACAAACATCCCACCAAATAACCCGACCAACGACCACCCTCTCCCGACAACTCCCGCCTCAGCGATTCCATCGTCTGCTTCGCTAGCTCGTCCAACGCAATCCCCACCCTGTGCGGCCGGCCCTCATCCAGCAGATTGAACGACAACACCTCCATCTGCCGATCCGACCTCGTCTGCAACGCCACCGCCGCCGCTCGGTCCAGCGTCGCCTCGCATACCAAGGAGCCCGTGTAGTCCGCTATCCCCCCCATCACGTCCAGACGCCCGGGCGCACGACTGAACCGCACCGGAAACGCCGCCGAAAATCCGGCTGCCGGCTCCGACAACACACGCTTCCGAAGTGCTACGACAGGATCAAGGTTTAGCATGGGCGGTTGACTCTGCACTAGCTTTCTCCGTCAAGCCGCCTGGCAAGTCCTGAGCGTCCAGCACGACCTGGTCCGTGAATCGATTCCCGCTCCCCGACCGAAACGCCGCCGTCAGCACATACCGCTTCTTCGCGTCAATCCCCCCAAACGCCAACTGAAAACTGTACGTCCGACTCGTACGGTTCCAACGCGATACCTGCTCCCGAGTCGTCAGCAACGACCCGTGCCATGGATTCACCACACGCACACCACGAGGGTCCGGCTCCGCCTGCCGATACGAATACAACTCAAACATCACCGTCCCGGCTGCCTTCGTAGGATCCCCAAACTGGTCCTGAAACTCCAACAACACCTCAATCCCGTCCGCACGCCCATCCCCCGTCCAGTCCTTCACCTGACTGAATACCGGGTGAATACGCATCGCCGTCGGACCAAACAACGCTTCGTCCTTCACCTCCGGCTCCTCAAGCACCGGCTGACTGCAACCCGCTAATACAACAATGCCCACTATGACTGTTGAGAGCCGCATCAAAACAATGTAAGCCCCACAATCCTCCCCGGCAAGAGCGCCGCCTTCCCACCTCCTCCCCCGCCTTCCCACCTCGCCACCACCTGACCCCACACCCGCCTTGCGTCATCCATCACACATTTGCTGGGTACAAATGCCCATCAAGCAATACTTCAACTCCATTCGATGAATCAGTAGTATCTCCGCGGCATTCGCTCGCCGTTCCCAGGCTCTGCGGAACTCTTCAATCTGGTGGCTTCGTCCTCACAGAACCGCATCCTGGCTCCGCCTCTCCTCTCGATGTCCTCTTGGGCCCTACGCCCACGATTCATTCGCATGGACTCGACGGCGTACCAGCGGTGCGCACCCGCGCGGCAACCTCGCCCCGCACATTGACCGAGTTCGTATCATGCAGTCTGTACCAACCGTCCATCTCGTTGATCAAGATCCCGACACCATCGCCTCCTTCCGCCAAATCCTCCAGGATGCCCACCTCCATCTCCACGTCCATTCCTCCGCCGGCGAATTGCTCGAATCCAACCCGGATCGATACCCGGGATGCATCATCCTCTCCCTTCGCGCGCCCGGCGCCGCCGGCCTCCAATTCCTCGAAATCCTCCGCCAACGCCACATCCACACCCCCGTCATCATGATCACCAACCATGCCGACATCGCCGCCGCCGTCATGAGCATGAAACTCGGAGCCTCCGACTTCCTCCTCAAACCCGTCGAACCCCCCATCCTCCTCGCTTCCGTCCGTGCCGCCTTGGATGACGACCGCGCCAGACACCAACGCCTCGCCCACGTCCAACACCTCCGCTCACGCCTCAGCGCCATCACCTCCCGTGAACGCGAACTCCTCAAATCACTCGCCGATGGCAAATCCAGCAAAACCATCGCCGCCGAACTCAGCATCTCCGTCCGAACCGTCGAAAACCACCGCGCTCACCTCCTCGCCAAAACAGGCGCCGAAAATACCGCCGATCTCGTACGCATCGCCCTCACCGCCGGCGTCATCTGAACCGCCCCAAACGCACCCACTCTCTTCTCTGGCCACGCCCCTCCTTGCGCCCTATACTCTCTGCCGACGCCGGGACACTGTGCCCCGCCGCCCTTACCAAATCATTCCTTTCTGGATACGCCCATGACTACTAGAACTATCGCTTTCATCATCGTCTCTCTCTCGCTCGCTCTCTTCACCGGCTGCAGCACCGCCCCATCCTCCGATGCCGCACGGGCCTCCCTCCATGCCGACGCCGACCAAACCATCGCCGACGCAAAAAAGAACGACTCCACCCTCAATGTCTTCTTCGAAAAATCCGCCGGCTATGCCGTCTTCCCCTCCGTCGGAAAAGGCGCCATCGGCATCGGCGGCGCCTACGGCAGAGGAATCCTCTACCAGGCCGGAAAGGTCGTAGGCTACTGCGACCTCTCCCAGGCTACCGTCGGACTCCAACTCGGCGGGCAGGCCTACTCCGAAATCATCTTCTTCGAAACCAATGCCGCCGTCGAACACTTCAAGTCCGGTAACTTCGCCTTCTCCGCTCAGGCTACCGCCGTCGCACTCAAGTCCGGCTCAGGTGCCAACGCCAAATACGCCAACGGCGTCGCCGTCTTCACCCTTGGCGAAGCTGGACTTATGTACGAAGCCTCCATCGGCGGCCAGAAATTCACCTACAGACCCCAATAGCCCCCTCAACCTCACAAACCCGACCCCCACTCCCCCCTTTCCCTTGGCCTGCATTGACAAACGCCACGTCACGCACAAGAATACCCCCTCGCCGATCGGTCGGCAGCCGCACCCTTAGCTCAATTGGATAGA
>CAYVKG010000138.1:0-9406 GCA_964451955.1 uncultured Tepidisphaeraceae bacterium | reverse complement strand
CCCAGGGGGTCGACATTGGAGATGGGTTGGCGGAGGAGGGCGAGGCACAACTGGGCAACGGCTTCAAACCGCCGCCATAGCTGGTCCGATGGCCAAAATCGCGATCGATCTGTTCCCGCGTGGCATACAGTTGCCGAGAGAATGGACTCGGCCCCTTCATCCGCTCAATGCTGCGCAGGCGAGCGGCACTATGCGAACGATGCCCCAGACCACTCCCAGGTTGTTTGCGGGGCGTGAGCAGTTGAAAGCCGCGGACGCCGGCCCGCTCGTGGAAGTAATTGATATCGCGCGTGGTGTCGGCCAAGAGGTAGCCGGCGCCTTCCAGGGCGTCGATCACGTTGACTGCCCCATCCGCGTCGGCGTGATTCAGCGGCCCCAGACTCCACGGGTCTGGAACCACCGCCGCTCCCCAGGCGGCAAGGAGCTTGTAACCAGGGGCCATGCCGCCGATGGCATAGCCGCGTCGGGTGTCGGGGCGTGGGGCGTGAGGGGAGGAAAAGGGAGGGAGTGAGGGAGTTGGGCGGTGGAAGGAGTGGGGCGTGTGGGGCAAGGATGGGGGCGAGGGATGGCCTTTTTGCCGCTTTCTTCGCCACGTCAAGATCTGCAACCATCAGCTCGGTATAATTTTAAATTCAAGTACCTTTCTCTGATCGCACCATTTGGCCCGGGGAGCATGCCCTTACAGCGGGACCGGTAACAAGATCCGAATCTATTCTCGAGAAAGCAGTTACAGAAAAAAAGCCAGGCAAGTTCCGTGGGTGGTCGGGGGGGGGAAGCCCCACGGGATACTGTGGCCTGGCTAATACGATCTTCTGAACAGGTCCCTGAGGACCTCACTCACTTGTACTATTTGTATCGGCGCAGGCTAGTACAAGTCAATATAGGCACTTATGCTCATCCGTCAGTTCTTGCCAGATCCGCGCGAGCCACGGTACGACTCCGCGATCGCCGGCAGCGATGTTTTGCTGTTGTCCCGGAGGACCAGATTGTTCGCCCCCCGGTCAAGAGGGGCACCGGAAGCAAGCGGAAGGCGTACGGAGCACGTTGCGCTGTTGACAGGAAGGCTGTGGGATGGAGAGGGAGGGCGATGGCGCGGTCAGGGTTTGGTGGCGGCCAGAACGGAGTTCATGCCCTGGTCGTGGCGCAGCACCCGTGCGGCGGTGAACCCGACGGAGTTCAGGTCTTCGCGCAGCTCATCAAAGGTGTAGGTTCCTCCGCTTTCGGTGGCGACGAGCATATTGACGGCAAAGAGCGCGCCGGCAATGGGGGTGGTGTGGGAGGGGTCCATGAGAATATCCCGAATGAGAATCCGGCCTTTGCTGGCCATGGCGCCAATCGCGTTAGCGAACAATCGGCGGTTCTGTTCGCGGGAGTTCTGGTGGACGATGGCACTCAACCAAACGAGGTCGGCGCCCACGGGCAGGGGGTCTGCGTAGAAATCGCCTGGCGCGAGTGTCACCCGGGTGCCGAGGGCGGCGTTTTCGATGCGGTTTTTGGCTAGAGGCATGACGTGGGGCAGATCGAAGAGAGTGGCCCGGGCGTTCGGATTTGCATGGAGGAGGGCAATGGTCCAGGTTCCGGAGCCTCCGCCGACGTCGAGCAGATGGGTGAAATGCAGGGGTTGCAGATCGCCGACGATTGCGTCGGCGAGGGGGGCTGCGATGTTGTCCATTGCTTCGATGAAGGCGGCATAGTCGGCATCGGCGCCGCGGATGCTTGGCTGGGGAGGGGGGACGCGGCCGGTTTTCACGACGGTGGCCAACTGAGCCCATCGGCGGAGGCAGTTGGCCTGATGTTGGGTCATGGCGAGTTGATTGCCGGGTCTGTCGCCGGCGAGGATTTGGGCAAGGGATGGCGGCACGGTGTACCGGTCGGCTTGTTTGTCGAGGAGATGGAGGGCGACGAGAGCATCAAGGAGGACTGAGACTCCGCGAAGGTCGGCGTCGAGGTCGGCGGCAGCATCCGCGGCGGTGAACGGCCGGTTTTGCATGGTGGAGAACAAGTCAAGTTCGGCGGCGGCGGCCAGGACACAGGGGGCCTGGAAGGCACGCGAAATCTGACTGATCTGTTCGATGGTCCAGGCGGGGTGGTGCATGGGGTCCTCCTGGGGGTTGGCAGATGTTGCGTGTGGATTGTAGCCGATGGCGTCGCGGAAGCGCATAGGCGATGTCCGTGTGATTGATGCGGCGGCAAGCCATTTGATAGACTGTCGATTGTTGGTGGCTGCCTCTCGCGGATCACAAGGAGTTGAATCATGCGGCGAGCGGGCATTCTGGTGGGAGCGTTGTTGGCGGCCGATCAGTTGGGTCGGATGACTGGGGGACGCGCCGATTGGGACGGGGCGGAGTTTGGCAGGGATCAGGCTGGCGGATGGTTTGGCGAACAGCCGCAGCGGCAGCTGGAGCTTGCAAGCGATTATGGCAGCGGTGGACTGTACGAGGAGGCCATCGATGTCCTTCGCAGGCTTGTGGAGCCAACGGGAGACAGGGGGTCGGTGCAGGATCCTCTGGCGTATTATCACGTAGCCCACTATTGGGCCAGATCCGGCGAACGCACGAGAGGCATGGGATATGCCGTCGCCGCCGCGAAGCTGTCGCCGGACAGTTGCTTTCCCTTCCAACTGGAATCGGTTGAGATTTTGAAGGAAGCGATGAAGCTGAATCCGAAAGACGCCGTTGCCCCCTACCTTCTCGGCAACCTTCTCTACGACCTCCAGTCGGCCGAAGCGATTAAAGCGTGGGAACGAAGCGCTCAACTGAACCCTGGCTTTGCCACCGTTCACCGCAACCTTGGGCTGGCATACGGCAAGCTCAAAGACCATGGTAAGGCCGTCGCCGCGCTTGAAAGGGCCGTCGAATGCGATCCGCAAGACCCGAAGCTGTATGCCGAACTGGATGCGGCATATGAGGCGGGGAATGCGGAGCCTGCCAAGCGTCTGGCGATGCTGCAGAAGAACCACGAGGTGGTCAAGAGGCGTGACGATGCGCTTCTGCGTGAGATATCGATGTTGATGGTGACGGGCGATTATGATCGCGCCGTTGAGCTCATCGAAGGCCATCATTTTCATCTGTGGGAAGGGGGGTCGGGCCTTCATGAAGTCTACGCCGATGCGCATCTGCTGCGTGGCCGCAAGTTGTTTGCTGAGCGGAAGCACGTGGAGGCGATGGTCGACTTCGACGCGATGCTTCAGTACCCTGAGAACCTGGAAACCGCCAAACCGGCGAGAGGCGAATTGAAAGCGGCGGCGGCTCACTACTGGCGGGGCAGGGTATTTGAGGCCATGGAGAATCGGAAGAAGGCGAGGGAGTGCTGGCAGGCGGCCGTCAAAGGTGGCGGAGGATTCTCCGAAGCCAGCTATTGGCAGGGATTGGCATGGACGAAGCTGGATGAGTTGATGATGGCGAAGGGGACGTTTGAGGGTCTGGTGCGCTATGGCAAGGAGCGGCTGGCCGCCACTGAAGACGTCGACTTTTTCGCGAAGTTTGGAACACGAAGAACGGTGGAATGGGAGAAGGCACGGGCGCATTACCTGATTGGCCTGGGGCTGCTGGGTCAGGGCGATGGGGTCGCGGCGAAAGAGGAATTCGAGGCTGTTCTCAGACTGAACAAGTCTCATCTTGGTGCGACGAGCATGCTTCAGAGTATGAAATAGTGGAGCGGGCATGAGGCGGTTTTTGTTGTCGATGGTGGTGGTGGTTTTTGGGGGCGGTTCGTCGCTGGTGGGGGCGGATCGCGACGCGCGATTGCGGAGGTTTGCTGCGACGGATGTGCAGGCGGCGGTGAAATGGCAAGAGGAGTCGCGGAGACTGCTCTTCGATTTGATGAAGCTGAGCGACCTGGTTGAAGCCGAGCGTAAAGGGATCGATTTCAAATTGATCGAGCTGCGCAGAAAGTCGGGCATTGGATACACGTGGTACGAACTGGAGATGAACTCAACGCCCTGGCGACGGATGAAGGCGATCCTCACGGTACCGGCAGGGGCAAACCGGTCGCCCGCGGTGGTCTGCATCCACGGGCACGGCGGGAATCGGAATGTGGTTTACGAAGAGGGTTTGTATCGTGCGTTTGCCAAACGGCTGGCGGAGAGAGGATATGTGACGATCTCGGCGGACGTGGGGCAGCACGAGGTTTTTGAGGCCGGGCGGACGTTAATGGGCGAGCGATTGTGGGACGTGATGCGGTGTGTGAGCTATTTGCGGAGCCGGAAGGAGGTTGATCCTGGGCGGATCGGCTGCGCCGGGTTGTCACTGGGCGGCGAGATGGCGATGTGGCTGGGGGCCATGGACGAACGGGTGAGAGTGACGGTGTCGGCGGGGTATTTGACGACGGTGGCGAATATGCGTGAGGGGCACTGTCCATGCTGGGAGTTTGAGGGCCTGACGGCGAATTTCGACTGGGCTGACATTTACAGCCTGATATCGCCGCGGGCGTTGATGTGTCAGATCGGACAGTTGGAGCGAGCGCCTGGGGGATTCCCCGTTGAGATTGCGCGGACCGCGATGGAGGAAATTGGCCGGTGCTATCGGGTGTTGGGGAAGCCGGAGGGGGCAGTACTGAAGGTGCATTCGGAGGGGCATGTTTTCGAATGGGAGTCGGGCTTTTCGTTTCTGGAGGTCGGGTTGCGGACCGGGGCTTCCCCTCGCCCTTGAGAGGTCGTGGCAGAGGCTTCGCGGGACTGGTATTGGACTTTGGCGTGGGGGGTGACGACAGAGGGCCGATGTCGCCGACTGGGGCGCATCGGTGTGGGGGATTGCGCGCACTTGTTGCGCGCGATGGAAAGGCCAACAAAGCGATCGAGACGATGGTATGGGATTTGGAGCGGCAGTATAGTGGGGCGGGCATTGGATGCGAGCGGGGGTTTGAGACAGGAGAGGTCGGAACATGAAAAGGCAAACGCGACGGGTTTTTCTGAAGGGGATGGGCGCGGGGATTGGGGCGATGATGCTTGGGCCCACGATTGTGCGCGCGCAAGCGTTGGGCCTGGGCCAATCGGTTTCGGCCAGCGAGAGAATAGGCATGGGGATCATCGGGTATGGGGGTCGGGGAAGCGACGTGATGGGGCACTTTCTGAATGAGAAGGATGTGCAGTGGAGGGCGGTGTGCGACGTTCGGAAGCAGCGGCAGGAGCTGGGGAAGGCGGCGGTCGATCGGAAGTATGGGAACGCCGATTGCGCGACGTACACGGACCTAAGGGAGATGATTGCGCGAAAGGACATTGACGCCGTGCTGATCGCGACGGGGTGTCATTGGCATGCGCTGGCGACCATTTTGGCGGCCAAGGAGGGGAAGGACGTTTATTGCGAAAAGCCGGTGTCGCTGACGGTTGCCGAAGGGCGCGCGATGGCCGAGACGTGCAAGCGGCATGGGACGATCTACCAGGCGGGGCATCAGAGGAGAAGCGTCGATTCATTTCGGTTCATGGCGGAGGTTGTGAGGCGGGGGATGATCGGACAGTTGAAGACGGCGTTGTGCACGGTGTGGGACAACGCGGCATTGAAGCCGGAGGCTCCGCGGCCGGTGCCCGAGGGATTCGACTATGAGCAGTGGCTCGGGCCGAGGCCATGGCATCCGTATACGGAGGCGAGGGTAAGGGGATGGGCGTATTTTTGGGACACGGGCGGAGGGATGATGCTGGACATGGGTGTTCACTGGACGGACATGGTTCAGTTTGTGAGGCAGATGGATCACACCGGGCCTGTCGAGTACGAGGGGGAGGGGGTGTACGATCCAAGCGCGTTCAGCGAATTGCCGATCACGGGGGAGTATAGGGCGAAGTATTCGGACGGCGTCACGCTCATCATGCGAGAGGGCGGGCCGTTCGAAGATCGGCACATTCGCTTTGAAGGGACTGAGGGGTGGATTTCGCTGATGGACAGCACGAATGTGGTGACGGCGTCGCCGGCGTCGATTCTGAAATCGCGGAGCATCGCGGCGAAGGGTTGGGGAGATGCTGGCGATCATGTTCGCAACTTTCTGGATGGCGTCAGGTCGCGGAATCCGATGACGACCTGCAATGCCGAGTCGGCGCATCGGTCCACGTCGATCGGCCATCTGGGGAACATCGCGCTGCGACTGGGTCGGAAGATCCGGTTTGACCCAGCAACAGAGACGATTGTGGGCGATGAAGAGGCGCAGCGGATGCTTTCGCGGACCATGCGGGCGCCCTGGCATTTGTGACGCAAGACGAGGCGTGAGGCGTGATGCACGATTCGTGGTATGTAGATGCGGGTGCAAAATGAACAAGCATGTTTTTGCGGTGGGGTTTCTGATTGCGGTGGCGAGCGCGGCTTCTGCGGCGGTGACCACGGCGGAGATTGAGCGTGCGGTGAACGGGATTGGGGGTTACGAGGTGGGCAAGGTGAGGGGACCGTTGACGGAAATGGAGCGTGTGGTTCGCATGGCGGCGAGTTCCTCGGAGCGAGCGATGATCGAAAAGGAGCTGGTGAAATTGCTGGAGGGGGACTCCGCGACGCTTGAGGGGAAGAACTTTGTCTGTGAGCTTCTGGCGAGGATTGGGACGGATGTTTCGGTGCCGGTGCTGGCGGGGATGCTGCAAGATGCAAAGACGGTTGACATGGCGTGTCTGGCGTTGGCGGCGAATCCGAGCGAGGCGGCGGCCAAAGCGCTGCGTGAAGCGATGGAGAAGTCGAAGGGGAAGGGTTTGGTTGCCGTTGTGAGTGCTCTGGGCGATCGCAAAGACGGAGGCAGTGTGGCGTTGATGGGGAGGTTGATCGCAAACGAGGATCGGGTGGTAGCGGAGGCCGCAACGAGCGCCATCGGGAGGATTGGCGGGACCGAAGCGGCAAGGGTGCTGGCGAGCGCAAGGCGGGCAGCGTCGGGTCGGATGAAGGACGTTGTGAGCGGGGCCTATTTGCAGTGCGGGATTGGGTTGGGGCAAGCGGGGAAGAAGGCGGAGGGGACCGCCATTTGCCGGGAGTTGCTTGGGGAGGGGGAATCGGCGGTGTGTCGGCGCGGGGCACTGGTCGCATTGATCAATATGAGCGGGGCGGACGCGGTACCGGTCATTCTAGCGGCGATGAGCGGAAAAGACCGAATGCTGCAGGCGACCGCGATTGCGCAGATTCGGATCGTCGAAGGCCGAGAGGTCACGGAACGGTTCGCGCAGGAACTGGCCAGAGTGCCGGATGACTTGAAGGTGCTTTTGATCGGCGCGCTGGGAGATCGGGGCGATGCGGCCGCTCGCGGCGCGGTAGCGGCAGCCGCGGCGAGTGACAACGCGCAGGTGAGGGTGGCGGCCATCAAGGCGATGGGCCGGCTGGGGGACTGGTCGAGCGTGGCGATCCTAGCAAAGGCGGCGGCGGAGGGAGCGAGCGAAACCGAGCGTCGCGCGGGGCTTCTGTCGCTTCGGCGGCTCAGTGGCGATGGGGTGGACATTGGAATAGTCGAAGCGATGAAGGCGGCGAAAGGGCTGGCGAAGGCTCAGCTGATCGAGGTGCTAAGCGATCGGGGAGCCACGTCAGCGGTCGACGCGCTTCTGGTGGAGGCCAGAGGCGGGGAGGCTCGCGCCGCAGCGATGAAGGCCCTGGGGCAACTGGCGGGGCCGGATGTGTTGCCAGCGGTGGTGGATATTCTCGTGAAGATGGGGGATCATCCGGCGAAAGGGGATGCGGAGAGGGCGACGGTGGCGGTGTCCAAGAAGCAGGCCGAGGTCGCAAGGCGTGCGGACCCGGTGCTGGCCGTGTTTGGCGGAACACAAGGCGAAGCGAAGGCGTCTTTGGTGCGGGTATTGGGTGGAATTGCCAACGAGAAGGCGTTCGAGGCGGTCAAGCAGAGTCTGGCCGATCCGGATGAGGTTGTGAAAGGCGCGGCAGTACGGGCGATGGCGGATTGGCCGGATGAGCGGGCGGTCGTTGCGCTCCTGCAAATCTGCAGAACGACGCAAGATGAGACGCACCGGATCGTGGCATTGCGCGGCGCGGTGAGGCTGTTGCGGGTGCTTGGAGGACAGCCGAGGGCGGCGACGGTGAAAGCGTATGAAGACGTGATGGGCGCAGCCAAGCGAGCAGAGGAGAAGAAGTTGGTGTTGGGGGGACTGACGGGTTTGGCGCATCCGGCGGCGTTGAGGATTGCCGGCGTCTGCCTGAGCGATGCGGCAGTGGGCGCGGAGGCGGCAGTGGCGATCGTCAACGTGGGGGATCGGATCAAGGGCGCATACCGTGAGGAAGTGGCGGCGGCCATGAAGAAAGTGCTGGCGGCGGAGGCGTCCGCGAATGTGAAAGAGCAGGCAAAGGCGATCCTGGCACAGATCGACAAGTTTGGCGATTACGTGACCGCTTGGCAGGTGTGCGGGCCTTTCTCCGAGGCTGGCAAGACGAATGTCGAGCTTTTCGGCATGGAGTTTGCCGTGGACGATGCCGGGTGGCAAGTGCTGGCGGCAGGAGCGGACTCGGCCCGGCCGATGGTCATGAGCTTGTCGAGCCTGTTTCCGGGCGATCATCGTGTGGCGTACGTGAAGACGTTTATCCGGTCGGAAACCGATCAGGAAGCGAGGATTGAACTGGGGGTGGATGATGCGGCAAAGATCTGGGTTAACGAGAAGGTCGTCTTGGCCAACAACACGGCCGGAGCGTGCGTGCCGGGTGCGCAGAAAGCGGACGTGGTTCTGAAGAAGGGGTGGAATGCGGTGCGGATGAAGGTGGTGCAGGCGACGGGGCCATGGGAGTTTTGCGTTCGGATCTGCAAACGGAACGGGGAGAGGCTGGAGGGAATTTCGGCGAGTTGCGTGATGCCGGGGGGAGAAGTGGTTTGGTTGTTTGACGGGAAGACCTTTGAAGGCTGGGACGGGCCGGTGAATGTGTTCCGAATTGAAGACGGAGCGATTGTCGGGGGCTCATTGAAGGGGCCTGTCGCCAGGAACGAGTTTCTCACGACGAAGAGGGAATACGGGGATTTTGAGCTGCGTTTGAAATTCAAGGCGATTGGCAAGGGTGTGAACGCGGGGATCCAAATCCGGAGCAGGCGCATTGCGAATCACAATGAGATGATCGGATACCAGGCGGACATCGGCGATGGATACTGGGGTTGTTTGTACGACGAGTCTCGCCGGAACAGAGTGCTTGCGACGGCCGATGCCACGGAGTTGCAGAAGGTATTGAAGAAGGAGGATTGGAACGAGTATGTGATTCGTTGCGAGGGGAGGCGGATATCGCTCTGGATCAACGGATTGCAGACGGTGGATTACGTTGAGGCGGATGGCAACATTGAGCAGCGGGGCGTCATCGGGTTGCAGATTCATGGCGGCGGCCCCAGCGAGGCTTGGTACAAGGATATCCAGATCGAGGAACTCAAGCAGTAGCGGAAGCGGCGAGATGGTGATGATGTCATAATTATGTCAGGGCGATTGCGTTTGATGGAAGCTCAAGAGAGGGCTACTTTTAGCAGATAG
>CAYVKG010000137.1:0-9516 GCA_964451955.1 uncultured Tepidisphaeraceae bacterium | reverse complement strand
ACTATCTGCTAAAAGTAGCCCTCTCTTGAGCTTCCATCAAACGCAATCGCCCTGCTGCCTTCCCACCCCGCAATCAACGACCCGCTCCCACCTCGTTATTGAGATCAGAACCGTTATCAGCTATAGGAGGGGGCTACATGGGCTTCGGAGGCATTGATGCTGATACTGATGGCACAAGGCGCTGGACGCACTGACATCGATCGGGTTTGCCAACGCATTCGCGATTTGGGCCTGGTCCCCCACGAAATCCCCGGATCCATGCGCACCGCCATCGGCATCACCGGAAACCAGGGCCCCGTCCACCCCGAAGCCTTCCTCCATCTGCCCGGCGTCTGCGAGTGCGTCCCCGTCTCCAAACCCTACAAACTCGTCAGCCGCGAAGTCAAACCCGAACCCACCGTCATCGACGTCCGAGGCCAGAAGATCGGCAATGGGTCCTGCGCCATCATCGCCGGGCCCTGCTCCATCGAAAACCACGAAATGGCCCTGAAAACCGCCGAACTCGTCGCCGCCACTGGCGCAAAATTCTTCCGCGGCGGCGCATTCAAGCCCCGAACCTCCCCCTACGCCTTCCGCGGCCTCAAACAGGAAGGGCTCGATATCCTCGTCGAAGTCAAACGCCTCTTCGACCTCAGAATCGTCACCGAGGTCATGGACACAGACACCCTCCAGGCTGTCGCCGACGCCGCCGACGTTCTCCAGATCGGCGCCCGCAACATGCAGAACTTCTCCCTCCTCGAAGCTGCCGGACGACTCCGAAAACCCGTCCTCCTCAAACGCGGCATGTCCGCCACCATCCAGGAACTGCTCATGGCCGCCGAATACCTCCTCTCCCTCGGTAACTACAACGTCATCCTCTGCGAACGCGGCATCCGCACCTTCGAAACCATGACCCGAAATACCTTCGACATCGCCGCTATCTCCATCATCAAACACCACACCCATCTCCCCGTCATCGCCGACCCCTCCCACGGCGTCGGAATCGATTGGGCCATCCCTCCCATCGCCAGAGCCTCCGTCGTCGCCGGCGCAGACGGCGTCATGATCGAAACTCACCCCCACCCGGAACAAGCACTCTCCGACGGACAACAGTCCCTCACCTTCGATACCTTCCGAAAACTCGCCGCCGATATCGCCGAACTCTCCGCCTGGCGACAAACACACTGACGCCCACCCACCCCCCCCCGACCGCTTCGCTCCTCACCCACAAACCGCAAGCCCCCCCTTGCCCCTTCATTCACCACAAACAAAAAACCCCGGCTGCAACCGGGGTCCTTCACCGCTACTCAGAAAAAGAAACCGCCAAGAACACGCCAATCAGAACGTGAAGTAAAACTCCCATCGCAAAAACGCCATGTCATCGTCGTTCCGCGCGCCCTCCGATTCATAGAAATCGCCCGCAAACAAATACTCGCCCCAAAGATGCATCCCGACGTGCTTGTTAAAGCGATATTTCATCACCGCTGTCACAAGGTGACCCCGGAAATTGTCGCCGCTGAACCCCGCCACGCCACGGTCGTGCAGCGTCGACTCAAACGCCCACAACGGGTGATAGCACGCCGTCAGACTCAAATCCTTCGCCGGAGCACAGCCCCAACCGATCTGCGGGTGAATCAGGTTCGTCGTCTCCCCGATGCGAGTCTCCGTCGCATACGAATAAATATACAACTCGCTCCACTGCGGCCAACGACCCCATAGCGGATCAAACTGCGTGTTCGTCCCACCCGGATCATCCCCAGACAACAACTCCAGCCCCGCCCAGAACCGGTTGTTCCAGTCATCGTTCATGCTGTACATGACTTTGCTGTTCATGCCCCACGCCGACAGCTTGTTGTCCTGGTCCGCCGCAAACATCGACGTGTTCGTGCGCGATCCGAACTGATAAGCCGCTTCAATGTTCGCTTTCCAGTTCTTGTTGAACTCATGCCCAACCCGCGCCCCTATCGTGTAGATGTCCCCCTGGTCCCCTTTGTTCCACTCAATGTCGTTCTCAATCTCCGCCAGCGTATCATGCTTGTAAATGAAGTAACCGTCTATCTGCGTCCGCTCAATCGACTTGTTCCGCGCATACAGAATCACACCCAGCTCGTCCTGCTCCATCAGCGGCGTGTAGCTCTCACTGTTGATCGGCGACAACCATTCATCCGGATCCGAATACTGATTGATGAACACCACATCCACATTGGTCTTGTATGATTCCAGATCAATATTCAGCCGCGCCGCATCAAAATACACCGTCCGCGATCCGTCCAGCGGCGTCCCGTCCAGAATCAGCCACCCGTCCCCAAACGACGGCGCTCCCTGCGGCGTCAGAAAATCCTGCCGACCAACCGTCAGCGTCGACTTCGTGTCAAACAAATTCTTCAACTTAATGTTCAAATTGTCGAACAATATGTCCGAATAATCCCAATCCCCGCTCGCATTCCGCAAATCCCCCGGCTTCGATTCCGGGGACCAGTAGTAACGAGCTTCGTTCGTCAAACGAATGTACGCCTCAAAGTTGTCCCATGGCGTCACCGTGCCCCAGATCCGGCTTCGAACGCGAAGCTGATTGTACTCCGGGCCCGGGGGATCCGTGTCATAAAAAAACGGATTGTTCAGATACTCCTGGCGAATCCGCTCATCAGCACCCCACTTGAACCAGCTCGTCGGCTGCTTCCAGTCGTCCGTCCAGTCCTTGTCCGATACAGGCGCCGGCGCAGCCTTGGCTTCGCTCTTCGCCCCGGCCGGCGTCTCCGCCGCTTTCGCCAACCCCACCGTTCCCAGCACCACCGCAGAACACGCTGCGGCCAGCAGTGACTTCCTCCATCCCATACTAGACATGACAACGGTCCTTTCTGCCGGGGCCACCGGCCAGTTTCACACTAAGACTTATTGGCACTTCCGCCTTCCCGAGAGACATTGCTTGATGACCCAAAGCACATATCTATCAACAATGCATCCGGCTTTTTTGTCACAAGACTGACCACAACACATGTGAGAATAGACAATGGTAATGCAACTAGCAAGGGGTCCACACTCGGCCAATTCGGGTAACTGTACAGGATGCTGTTCGGATGATGCCCGTTGATCTCGGGCGTCAAGTACCGCACCAACCCGATCGCTCCCGCCTCCGCTTCCTTCACGAACACCACCCAAAACGCCGTCGCCAAAAAACCCACCACCATCGACGACAGTGCCCCGGCCTTCGTAATCCCCCGGAAATACAACGACCCCACAAACGTCGGCAAAAACGACGACGCGCACAACCCAAAGAATATCGCCGTGTATCGCGCAATCACGTACCCGCCACGCGCATAAAAACCAATCACAATCGCCAACGCCAGACCCACCACTATCCCCGCTCGAACCGCGTGAATCGTCCGCATCGAGCCCGGCCGGCTCGGACCCAGCAGCGTCTCAAACACGTCCCGCCCCAGCGCCGTACCCAAAGTGTGGTACTGACTCGACATCGTCGACATCGCCGCGGCCAGCAACGTCAGCAAAAAAACCACCTTGAACCACCGAGGCATCGCGCTGGTCACATACGCCGGTATGATGTTGTCCGAATTGAAACTCCATGCGTCCTTCCCCCCAGCCTCTTTCTCCCTCACCACCGCCCGAAGAAACGCGCTCGTCTTCGGCTTCACTAACACCCCACCGTCCGCAAGCTCCCTCACCTCCGCCTCCGGCATCCACTTCGCCCGCGGCGCACCCGGCGGCAACAAGACCTTCTCCACCACAAACGTGTTCGCAACCCCGTCTCCCGTCGTGTCAATGTGCAGTATCTTGCACGGCAACTCCTTCGCCTTCTGACCCGGATCCTTCTTCAACGCCACCGGCGCCGACTCCGTCGTCCCAACTATCTTCCCCCTGATCTCCTCGTATTTGATGAAATAAATGTTGCTCAGCGCGCCCACCGTAAACGCCACGCCCGTCATCATCAGGATGAACACACCCCCAATCGCCAACGCCCGATTCAACTCCTTCCCCGACTTCACCGTCAAAAAACGCACCACCAACTGCGGCTGCGCCAACACGCCTATCCCCACCCCCATCACAATCGTGCTGATCACAATCCACCACATGTCGTACGGCGAAGGCGCCCCCGCCGGCAAACCCGCAGGCTTGCCCCACCCGAATTTCGGCATCGATGTCCAACCCTGGTGCCCGATCGCCGTCAGACCCGCAAACACCGAATCCTTCGCTGCCGCTAGGTCCTTGTGCCCCTGCGTCACCCCGCCAACCCACCAATACGCCGTCACCAGCAAAAACAACATCCCCAACGTCATGATCGTCCCTTGCAACGCGTCGGTATACAACACCCCCTTCAAACCTCCAAAAAACACGTATACCGCCGTTAGCACCCCGAATACAAACAACGCCAATGTGTAATCATTCGGAAAAAATGACGCCGCCAGAAACTCCGTACCCCCGATCAGCACCGCCGCCGCATACAACGGCATGAACAGGAACACAATCAGCCCCGCCAATACCTGAATCGCCTTCGAGTCAAACCGACGACCAAGTAGCTCCGCAAAAGTATGCGCATCCAGACGGTGCCCGATCCGACGCGTCGGCCCCCCCAGCACAACAAACGCGATGAACACCCCAACGAAAATGTTCAACACCGTTAACCACAACACACTCATGCCAAACAGCCCCGCCGCACCCCCAAATCCCACAATCGCACTCGTCGATATGAACGTCGACCCGTAACTCATCGCCATGATGAACGGATGCACCTTCCGCCCCGCCACCAGGTAATCCGACGCCGTCTTGGTCTGCCGGTAGCCCAGCCAACCTAGATAGGCGCACGCCCCAAGATAGAGCAGAATCAACAATACATCGACCACGCCGAATGCTTGCGCTAATAACATACAACTCTCACCGTCACCCCTGCCGCCTTCTACGCGACACAGGCAATTCACACACTGATTCGCTAAATATCTTCCTCGACCTTGTCTTCCCGGGCGGCCCACCGCACATCCGCCGCCTCAACTGTATCGTCCCCGCGATCCCAGTTGATCCCACCATATACAACACACAAAATGGCGCTCAAAATACACAATAGATAGGCCAACCACACCAACGGGTCTTCGATGCCCAACATCTCAATCCCTGCGGCAACCCCGCCGCTCACCCCATCAGAATCCCACACCGTCATGCGACCACGCGTCGCAACAACTACCTCACCAGATTGGCACGACCAACTTTGGTATAGCAGGAGACCCAACCTCTGTCAAAGTTCCAATGATGTACACATCTCCAAAACAACCTCCCCCACTCAACCGACCATCCCACCCCTCCACTCCCCCACTCCAGACCCCCAGTCCCCGCCCGCTATACCCCCCTATCCCCGCGACGGCGCAGGGCCCTTCCGGTACGACAGCCCCTGAAACAATGCGACCAGATCCCCGGCATCGTCCGTCACCCTCACCGTGCATGCCCCTAACTTCCCGTGTGGCGATACCTCCTTCGCCTCAGCGTACAGCGTCCCACCCTTCGCCGCCTTCAAATACGACACGCTTACGTTCACCGCCACCGCGTCAAAACCGTGCGAATTGCACGCCGCTGCGAAACCCAGATCCGCCAGCGTAAAAATCGCACCCCCGTGCACCACGCCCAGACCGTTCAAATGCTCCTCCCTTATCACCATCTTCACCTTCGCATGGCCCGGCGATAGCTCCACAATCTCGATCCCCGCCAACCTCGCAAACGCGTCTTTGTGCACCACCGCCGCAATGCTGTCCATGATCCGTCCTCTAAAAGATCCCCACAGCAAACCGCATCACGACACGATTGTCAAATCACCGCTCCTGAACCCCTCCTCCATGCCTCAACTCAGCACTCTCCCACGCCAAACCATCCCAGTTCCTGCAAGGTTTTCCTCGCCTGATACCCAATCACTTGCCGATAATTATCGGACTGGTTGTTCCTGAGAGATATTATGCCCAGATTTTCTCCTTTCCGTGCCAGCCTCGTCATGACCCTCATCGCGGCTACCCTCGTGGGAATGTCCGCCAGAGTCGCCTATCTCCAAACCTACGGCCGACAGAAAACCATCCTCTCCGCCATCCGACAACAACACCGCAACGAAAAATGCCCCGCCAGACGCGGTTCCATCTTCGACGCCGCCGGAAACGCCCTGGCCATGAATATCCAAACTACCAACGTCTTCCTCGACCCCCAGTTCCTCGAACTGGCCTGGCAACGCGATGGACGAAACCCCGCACTCAAGTCCAACGCCCTCCAACGCCTCGCACAAATCCTCGACCTCGATTCCCAACACCTGCTCCAAGATGTCCAACGGGCTAACTCGCAAGCCAAAGAGTACCTCAAGATCGCCGATAACATCTCCGAAAACGCCTGCGATGAAATCCGGAAACTCAATATCCCCGGCGTCGGCTTCGAGTCCGTCGGTACTCGCTTCTATCCCATGGGAGCCGTCGCCTCACATGCCCTCGGAACCGTCGGAAAAGACGGCCATGGTCTCGAAGGTCTTGAACTCAAATTCGATAAGGAACTGACCGGAAAATACGGCTGGCGAAGAGTCGAAAAAGACGCCAAACGCCGCCCCGTCGGTATCGACCAGGGCGACTACGTGCCCCCCGCCCACGGCCAACATCTCGTCCTCACCATCGACGCCAACATCCAAATGATCGCCGAACAGGAACTCGCCGCAGCCTGCACCAAACACCGCGTCAAACGCGGAGAGGCCGTCGTCATCGACCCCAACACCGGCAACATCCTCGCCCTCTGCAACTGGCCAACCTTCAACCCCCAAAACCTCGAAGACTCCTCCCCTGAACTCCGCCGAAATCGCTGCCTCACCGACCCCTACGAGCCCGGTTCCACCCTCAAACCCTTCATCATGGGACCCGCACTCGCCTGGAATATCACCCGCCCAAACCAAATCTGGCCCGTCCGCAGCCCCTACACCCTCCCCTACGGCCGTACCGTCAGAGATGTCCATTCCTACGGCGACCTCACCTCCTGGGACATACTCGTCAAATCCAGCAACGTCGGCATGTGCATGGTCGCCGGCAGAATGGGACAGGCTAAACTCCATCAGGCACTCGCACTCTTCCGCTTCGGACGCACCACAGGTATCGAACTACCCGGGGAAGACCCCGGCCTCGTCTATCCCCTCAATAAATGGTCCCGCGCTAGCACCGAGTCCGTCGCCCAAGGCTACGAAATGATGCTCACCCCACTCCAAATCGCTCGCGCCTTCTGCGTCTACGCCAACGGCGGACGACTCGTCCAGCCACGCATCATCAAGGGCATCCTCGATGCCGACGGTAACGTCCTCTCCAGACATCCCCAACCACAACTACACCAGATGCCCGCCGTCATGGACGAAGCCGCCGCCGACCAGGTCCGCCAAATCCTCAGCGACGTCGTCGTACGCGGAACCGCCGCCGGCTATGATCTCGGCCGAAGCAGACTCTGGAATATCTTCGGCAAAACCGGAACCGCCCATATCAGCCGCGGACGAGGCGGCTATGCCATGGACAAAATCAACGGCAGCTTCATCTGCGGCGCTCCCTACGAATCCCCCAGAATCGTCGTCGCTTTCATCCTCCACGAGCCCGACCGCGCCACCGGTCGCTACGGCGGCAGCGTCTCCGCCCCAGGTGCCAGACAACTCGTCGATCGCGTCCTCGCTTACCTACAAGTACCCCCATCACCACCCCTCACGCCCCCTCCACCCAGCATCACCGCTTCTCTCGTCGGGTTCGACCCAAAAAGATACTCCGCCCAACTCTCCTCCCTCAACGACTAACTTCCCCCCCCAATCCACTCCCTCCCCTACCACCCCAACAACCTCTCACTTCACCACCGCCTTCGCTGTCGGCCGGTTCGGATCCGCCATCGGCTTCTGAATCCTCGGAACCTCCACCCGATATCCCGTGTTGTTCCGCACAACCGCATTCGCCCCGTTCACAATCACCCCCTCTACACCCCCAATGTGCCGATTGCCCTCCACCACATTCCCCTCCGCCGGAGCACCCACCAACGATATCCCGCTCCCCGTTGTCGTGTTGTTCGCAATCCTCACATTCCGGCAATAGTGCCGGTCGCTGTGACGATCCGATACCACAAAAATACTCGATATCTTCCTGTCCGTCCCAGGACCCTCCGGCCGAATGTCGTTCGACTCCACCACTAACCCGTCTATCCCCGCCGTCAAAAATATGCTCAAGTACGCGTTCCCCTTGTTCCCCACAATCCGACTCTCCTTGATCGTACAGTTCGCGTGCCCTTCATGCATCAGCCCCTCCCCGTCATTAATGTAATAAACCCCGTCCGCACAACGATTCCGATACACCTCATAGTCATTCCCCTCCACCGTGTATCGCCACCCCCGAATCGTCATCGCCCGATTGTCGTTCGTGCTCGACCCGCTCGTCATCCCAACCCCCGTGTTCGTCTGCCGCATCACGTTCGGCTTGAACCGAATCACGTTGAACGACGCCACCGTCCCGTCCCCGGTAAAGTGAATCGCCGTCCGACCCGTGCAATAAATAAAGTTGTCCCGAATCACGATGCCCCGCCGAAAACCCCATGGCATCGTCTCCGGATCGCCCTTCGGATCCTGCCCCCCGCCTCCACCCAGCGAATACGGATTCACCTCAATCCCAGGCCGATTATCGTAGTCAAACACCACCCCCTCCTTGATCTCCACAGGACCCGCATTCCTCCCGCGACCAACCACCACGTACCCGGGCATGTTGAAATTGTCCGTCGATTCCGGCAGCCGACAGTTCGCCACCAGCGCGTTCTCCGCCGTGAAAACCTCTATCGCCGCCTGGTGCCACTTCGTGTACCGCTGCCATGCCTTCTGACCCACCGATACATCCGGCACCCTCTCATCAATCATCGCCGCGTTCCGCAACACGCACCCATACACCAGCCGGTTCACCCCGCATCTATGCCCGGCGCCCTCCGACATCCGAATGTGCCCCCGATTGATCGCCAAGTTCACCAACCCGCAATTCCCCGCCTTCGCCGGATCCGCCAATTCAATGCCCTTGAACGCCGTCCCCTTTGGCGTCCCCTCACCCTCCAGTTTCGGCTCATACTTCGGAAACTCAAACCGCGTCGGCGGCGCATACCCCTCCTTCCGAGCATCCCTAACCCCCTCCGGATCCGCCCCTCGCAGCACAACCCCATCCCGCAAACGAATCGTCTCGCTGAATCGATACTCACCCGCCGGAAAATACACCACGCCCCCGCCCCGCTCCCCTAATGCCTCCTGCGCTCTCTCCAGCCGCTCCTCCATGCTCCCACCCGAATAATCCCCTATGCTCACCACCTGCCCCCACCGAATCCGGTCCGTCCACCCCAGCCGGTATCCCGCCACAGGATTGCCGCGAGGTGCGTCCGACGCCCCAACAACACCAGCCATCAACAAACAACTCCACACCCAAATGCCATTCTTCATCAGAACACTCCAATCACCCGAGTATGCCCCCCTCTCCCTCCCGCTGCACCCCGCCCGCCAAACACCTCCCGCGCCTCCGGCACCCG
>CAYVKG010000136.1:0-9724 GCA_964451955.1 uncultured Tepidisphaeraceae bacterium | reverse complement strand
TCGTTACCCGGCCCGCCACTCACCGAATCGGTGCCATAGCCTCCATCCCGCGACTCATCCCCACCCTCCCCAAATACCGAATCGTTTCCGCCTTGCCCAAAAATCTGATCGTTGCCGTCCCCACCGTACATAGTGTCGTGCCCGCTGTCCGAACCATAAATCACATCATCCCCGGCATCCCCGTACACCGACTCGCCCAGGCTCCCCCCCGTGTAGACGAAATCATCGCCACCGTTCCCATGCACCAGATCCGCGCCCGCACCCGAGTGAATCCAGTCATCACCCTCCCCGCCCGAAATGTTGTCCGCCCCGCCGAGCCCATAAATCGTGTCATTCCCCGCTCCGCCATCCATGATGTCGCCGAAATAGACCGCGTCCCCGAAATTCGCGTCAGTGTCCGCCCCCTCGTCCGATCCCACAATCAGATCATTCCCCTCACCACCCAATAGCCAATCGCCGACCCCGCCACCGCCCATCAGTGTGTCATTGCCCGCCCCGCCATTCACCGTGTCAACGCCCGCCCCCCCGTCCAGCAGATCGCCCCCAACGCCGCCAAATACCTGGTCGTTCCCTTCCTCACCAAAGAGCTGATCGCTCGCCCCATCGTCGCCCAAACCACCGCTGACAAATCCGTATATCGTGTCGTTCCCCTCGCCGCCGAATACCGTGTCCCCACCCGCGTTCCCGCCTAACGTATCGTTCCCCAACCCGCCTTGAATCTCGTCGCCGTCCAGGCCCCCGTCGATGCTGTCGTTCCCCCCTTCGCCACGAATCACATCACGACCCGCGTCCCCAGAAAGACTGTCGTTGTCCTCACCGCCCCAGATGCGATCCCTGCCGTCGTCCCCGTGAATCGTGTCCAACCCCGCCTCCCCGTACAGATCGTCATCGTCAGCGCCCCCGTTCACCACGTCATTGCCGGCCCCGCCATACACCGTGTCGCTGCCCCCATCCCCATTGATCAAGTCCGCCCCACCCTGTCCATACAGCAGATCGTTGCCCGCCCCGCCCGAGATCGTGTCCGCCCCCGCACCGCCCACCAGCGTTACATCGTCAATGATCCCATCATCCCCAATCAAAATGTCGTTGCCCCCTTCGCCCATCAGCGAGTCGCCCGCGTTCCCGTCCGCATTCAGCACCGCCCCACCACCTACCATCTTGGCGCCGCCATCCCCGCCACTTTTGGTGTCCGAACCCGCCTCCCCCTGCAAATAGTCGTTCCCCCCCTCGCCGTGAATCACATCGTTCCCCGCTTCACCCCGAATCGAGTCGTTCCCGTCATTCCCATGCAACTCGTCATTCTCGCTTCCACCTAGAATCGTGTCGTCACCCGCCCCGCCGCCTACCGTGTCCAACCCCGCGTCGCCATACAACAGGTCCGCCTCCGTGTCCCCGTAGACCTTATCGTTCCCTCCATCACCGTGCGCCGTGTCCAACCCCGCCCCCGCATAGATCACATCGTTCTCCGTCCCGCCGCTCAGGCTGTCGTTGCCGTCCTCCCCGTAGATCACGTCGTTCCCAATCCCGCCCTCAATCGTGTCATTCCCCTCGTTCCCGTGCAGCTCATCCGCCCCACCTTCGCCAAACACACGGTCATTGCCAATCCCCGCTTGGACCGTGTCGTTCCCGGTGCCGCTGTAGATCGTGTCGTTTCCGTCCGATCCGCTGATATAGTCCGCGCCGTCCCCGCCCTCGATATAGTCCTGGGCCGTCCCTCCATAAATGCTGTCCCCGTCCCCATCCCCATACAGCATGTTGTCGTCCTGCTGACCGTAGATCTTGTCCGCACCCGCTCCGCCGCGAATCGTGTCTCTGCCCTCCGCACCCGACAGCGTGTCGTTCCCTCCCCCGCCATCAATGCTGTCATCCCCAGCCCCCGCCGAAATCTGATCATTGCCTTCTCCGCCCGTTATCACGTCCGGCGCGTACGTCCCAATGATCGTGTCGTCACCGCTCCCGCCATCAATCGTCGTTCCAATCAGGTGCGACTCCGCCGGGTCGATGTTCCCAAAGTCAACCATGTCATTGCCATCCCCGCCGTGGACAATGATGTAACGGATCCCCGTCAAATCCGTCACCGCCGGGTCAATCTGGATCGTGTCGTTCCCCGCCGTCCCCTCAATCACCAGCGTGTCAATCCCCGATCCCGCTCCAACGTAATTCGGATCCCCAGCATCCACCAGCGAGAAATCCTCGTGCTCCGAACCCGTCTCCAGCGACTTCGTGATCCGCAGCAACTTCGCGTTCCGGTTCTCATCCAACACCACCGACGCCAATATCTTCTTCCCCGTAGTCCCCGCATCGGGGCTCATCGCCAGCTGCGGTCCAGCCTTCTCTGCCACATTGCTTTGCGGAGGATTCTTGCAGTTGATGTCCCAGTGCGCAATCTCGAAACGCACCTCCTCATACTCGTCAATCAAACCCCACAACGCCTCCGCACCGACACCCAGAAACGCGTCCAACTGCCCACCAGGCGACAACGCGCAAGCAAAACCAAAGTAGTTGTTCATCACCCACTCAATCTCATCGATGAACACCTTGTTGTCCCCGCCCGTCTCCTGACGCCCCACCCGCGACTTCGGCGTCCCATCCGCATTGTACGCCACGTCCGCCAGGTCCAACCCGATCGTCCCCTCCACCCCGCCCTTTCCATACAGGTCAACAACATCCACCCCCAGAATCGACACAGACCCGCCAACCTGCACATACACGTTCGCCCGGAATCCCGTCTCGAAATTGTCCGTCCCGCCAACAATGTTGTCCCCGAAGAAAACACCGTTCAGCACCGACTTCTTCCCGTTCAGTCCCGTCTTCAGAAACCGCGTGCTGAATCCAATGTCCGCATTCGCGAAAAACGCGAACCCGCCACCCACCTCCCCGTAAACCGTCGCCTCCGCAAGAAATGGAATTCCAAACGTCAAAATCGGAAACCGGATCGCAAAATCCTTCCCGATCTCAAATGCCGGCGGGTCCCAGTGAATCAGCGTCACATCCTTCCCCAGGAACACGTTGATTAGGCTCCCGGCGTCAAACTGCCCGTCCTCATTGCTGTCCACGATCGGCAACGTGATGTGGTACGTGTTCTTCAACGTCCCCAGAAAACTCGTAATCAGCGAGTTCCCGCTCGTATTCCCTCCGCTCGCCGTCGGGTTGTTGCTCGGTGTCTCCGGTTTCGGGTCGCCCGGAATGAACGCGCTGATGTCCACCGCCTGACCACCCGTCGGGATCTGGTCCACCAGGTTCAGAATGTCAAACAACAGCTTGATCCCCGGCGCATTCACCAACCCCGACAAGACGTCTATAGGCGTCTTGTCAATCACCGGCAGCGGCGTCGTCAGGATCTTGATCAGTTCCGATGGCAACGGGTTGTACTGCTTCACCTGCCTCAGAAACGGACCCACAAGGCTGTCCACAAACTCACCAAGCTCAAACTTGATCGGCGAAAAACCGTCCGCCGCGTCCAGAGACATCCCCGTCCCGAAATAGAACTCCCCAGGCTGCGATGAGTCCCAGTGCGCCTTGAATTCCGTCAACAACGCCGGCCCATCACTTCCAAACCGAGCGCCGATCGGCAACTCAATCATTGCGCTGCCCCCGATTCCCACCTTCACCGCGCTCGAGAAGTTGTTCGCCAGATACGTTGATGTGATCTTTCCCCCCGCCGTGTTCGCCGGATCCCTCAAGTCAATATCAAAATAGATGCTCCCGTTCGCCGTACCGTCCTTCACCCCAATCTCGAACGGCCCGAATGTCCCCAACGCCGTGATATTCTTGTCGTGCGCATCCAGCCTGGCCTCAACATGCACCTCCGGATTCCCCGGCCCCTGGTTCACCACGTAGAAACCGTCCGTCGGATTCAGCCCGAACTCAATCGTCGAGCTGAACAGAATCTGCGGCGAAAATCCCACGTCCAGCGTAAACAGATCGTTCTTGAACTTGAGCCCCAGTGGATTCGGCACCGTCCGGTCATACGCAAACGTCACAAGGTAATGGAACTTCCCCGTCGCCGGATCGTGATCCCCACCCACCGTCTGGACGTTGATCGACAAGTTCGCATCCAGACCCGCCGCGTTCTTCGCGTTCTGCACCAACGCGTC
Organism: uncultured Tepidisphaeraceae bacterium; assembly: GCA_964451955.1. Lineage (GTDB taxonomy): Bacteria > Planctomycetota > Phycisphaerae > Tepidisphaerales > Tepidisphaeraceae > JAPLNB01. The sequence continues at coordinate 5,627 of CAYVKG010000136.1, read as the reverse complement.
AAACGCCGCCGGGCTTGTGCTCCCCGCCCCCGTGATCGCCCCGAAAAACTTCTGCAACTGCTCCGCGTACCGGAACAAATCCGAAATGCTGAAGTCCAGCAGCGGGATCTTCGTCTTGAGAAGATCCACGTTCGCCCACTGCCCGATCATCCCCAGTATCGCCTGAATCCCCGAAAACGCCGTGTTCGCGCTGAACAACGAGAACACGTTCAGATCCCCCAGGTCCTTCGCCTCCACATTCAACGTCGGACTCCCGATGTCCGGCACCACGAACTCAATCCGGGGATCTGCCCCGGGACTCGACAGCCCCGTCACGTTGAAGTGAATCGCCCCTGCGATCTTCCCGTCAAAACTCACCGTGTCCAGGACCCCCGGCAGATTCGTCGCCAGGTCCGTCAGCGTAATGTTGTCCCCGGGCGTCGGATCCTTCAGATTGAACGAGATCTTCGCCGGATTGGCCGCGTTCAACGCGCTCGTCAGCGACGCATTCGAGTTCTTGATCCCGAGCGTCAGCAGCCCCAGCGATACGCTCGCCGCCACGTTCGTCGCCGACGCCCCGAAATTCAACGCCGCGCTCGATGCCGCCCCGGGAATGATGTAGAACCCATTCGCGTACGACACCCCAAATGTCAACGCCACCTCCACAGATCCGTTCACATTCGCGTTTCCAGATACGCGCAACCCCAGCCCCGTCCCGGGAATCGTCTTGTCTATGTTGATCGCCACTGACTTGTTCACCAGCTCCTGCGAAAACTTGAACGCAAACGTGATGTCCCCGCTGTTGACCTTCACCTCCACGCTCACCGGCGAATTGTGAAACCGCAACACGCCCTGCAACGCCGTCTGAAGCGTCTGCGCCGTCGTGAACTGCCCCATGCTGTCCAGATAACTCTGGAACTGCTGCGCCACCTTGATGAGCCCCGCCATGTTCGACCCGATGATCGGGATGTCCTTCGCCCACGCCGCCCCGGACACAAACTGCGCCAGCAACCCCGGCAATTGCCTCAAACCACTCAACACGCTCTCCACCGTAATCGCGTTGAAGTTGAACATCTCCGTGATCTGCGATGTGTCCAGCGCGAATGCTTCCGGATGCGTGATGTCCGACCACGACGCCGTCAGCGTCCCGCTCTTGTTCAGCCCCACCAAATAAACGCTCAACGGCAACGACACCGATGCGCTACCCCCCACCGTCAGCGAATCCAGCAGCAACCCGAAATTCCCCAACCCTAGCTCGTCCGACGTGATCTTGTTGGGCGTCGCCGGTACATCCGTCTCCGGGTCCTTCAGCTTCACCGACACATTCGCGATCATCGCCGCCGTGCCATTCGTCAACTGAACGCCCAGAAACCCCAGCTTCGTCGCCGCCGTCAGATTCGTCGATACACTCCCCGTCGCCGTGAATTGCGGCTCCGCCTGCGTCGCTATGAAAAACCGCCCGCTCGCCTTGTCCACCCCAAACGTCACATTCGTCGTCGTATCCAGCGTCGCCGTTATGTTCCCCGTCGCGTTCAGATTGATCTGGCTCCCAATCCCCAGATTGATCGGCACCGTCTTCGTCAGCACCTTGTTCAGCCTCAGCGTGTAACCGATGAAACTGTGCGCTGCGTCGGTGGTCAACGCCGCGTTCCCCGCACCAACGCCCGGCAGGCTCAACAGCTTCGCCAACAGTTCCGTCGAATTCGAAAACGGCAGAGTCCCCGTCCCGTCCGCGCTGATCGCGTTCGTCAACGCGCTCCGCAGGAACCCGTCGAAATCAATCAGCTCCGCCATCGACTGGTTCAACAGCGGCAACTTCGCTTTCAACACGTTGTCCCCCGACAGATCACTATTCGCCATCCCCGCGAGATAATCCCGCAACTGGTTCACCCCGTTGCTGAACGCGCTCGCCGTCACACCCTGCCAACCCGTGATGTCCCCAAACTCCGCCAGGTTGCTCGTCACGTTCAGCGTGTTCGACAATTCCGGCCACGACGCCGTGAACGTCTTCGCCGCCAGCCCCACCGCCGGGGACGCTATGTCCACACTCACGCTCGCCGATCCCCCCAGGGTAAACGCCACCTGCGATCCGATCGCCGCCGGCCCCGCCGCAAAATCGCTCGCCGTCAGCGTCGCGCCGTTCAAATTGATCCCAGCCGACACGCTCACCTGCGCGTTGCCCTTCGTCAACTCCACCCCCAGAAAACCCGCTCCAGCCGACGCCGCGAAATTCGTCGCGCTCAACGCCGCCACGATGCTCAAGTCCGGCGCCCCCGCGTTCGTGTCCCGCACGAAAAACGCCCCCGTCGACAAATCAACCCCCACCATCAGCGATCCCGAAATCGTCGCGCCAAAAGTCAGGTTCGGCGACGTCACGCTGATCGGCAACGACGACAGCCCCAGCTTGAATGGAATCGCCTTCGCCACACTCGTATTCAACTGCAGTGCATACCGCAGCTCATTGCCTACCAACGTCGGAAACACATTGCTGATGTCGGCCACATTCTCCAACGCCACCCGCAATGTCTCGATCGAATTGAAACTCCCCGCCTGATCCACGAGCCGCGTCTTCAACAGGCTCGGCAGATTCACCGTCTCCTTCAATGCGTCCGATACCACCGGCAACGGACGCCCCAGCATCGTCAGGCCGTTCATGTTCCCCGCCCACGTCGCGAAGTTCGTCAACCCCCCCGTGAACACCGACCCCGCCAGCACGTTCAACTGCCCATACGCCCCGGGAAGAATCGCCGTATTCCCCCCAGGCGTCCCGATGTTCGACCAGTCCAGCTGAATATGTTGCGGCGACGGAAGCAGCGAACTCGTCACGTCAAAACCCAGACGCGTGTTCACCCCCGCCTTCGCCGACACCGTCGTCGATATCGGCGCGCTCGCAAACTCCGCCAGCGTCACCCGCCCGTCTGCCGGCGCGGGATCCTGCAGGTCGCACGTGAAATCCGCTGACAAACTCGCCGCGCCGTTCGTGATGTTGATGTCCACAAACCCAAGCCGCGCTGCCGCCGAAAGGTCCGCCGCGCTGATCGTCGCATTCACCTTCAGACTGTCATTCGCCGGACTGATATAAAATATCCCGTTCGATCCCGACAAATACGCCCCGACGTGCATCTCGAAATCCAGACTTACCGATACGTTCGCCGTCCCCAGATCCCCCGCCGCGGTGAACAGGTTCGCCGCGTTCCCCAGCGTGTTCAGCGGCGCGACAAGGCTCGCCGTCTTCTGCATCCGTACCGTCATCTCCAGGTAGTCCGCCTGCGTATCGTCAAACGCCGTCACCGCGATCCCGTCCCCCAGACCCGCCGCCCCTTCCAATGCCGTCCGCAACGCCGCGAACGTCGCATACGTCCCCGACAGCCGACCCGACAGCAGCGAATCCAGCTGCAACTTCGGACTGTACTGCGTATTCAGCGCACTCCCAATCAACGGCAACGACCTCCCCAGATGCCCGCTGTCCTTCAGCCGGTCCAGGCTCGCCGACAACCCCGTGCTCCCCGTCCCCATCGCTGATACCATCGCACTCAGCAGCGCCGCGTCGTTCGACGTGAGCAGAACGCGTTGCTCCAGCGACTCGACCACCTGCGATGCCGGATAGCGCAGTAGCACGTTCCAACAAGATACCCCCTGACGCGATACGCGATTGCTGCGACTTGACACGATTTCACCATGCCCTCTCGTAAACCCACTGAGATGCCCCCAAACCTCACACCTGCCAGGCAAGGAACTCTCCCAACCTGACGCAGAATATTATCGTGGTGTTTTCACCGAATGCAGTCAACAGAAATCTGCCTCTCTCCTGCATCGCCCGGCCGGCATACGAGGTTCATCTTACCCAGGCTCCCACTCCCGCGGAACCCACGATCTTCTCCTGGGGTATAATAGAGTGTTTCCGCCGCTCAGCCGTTCTCCCCCGCTGGAGGTTCGATGGCTCTCGTTGCTCGCTGGCTTGTGGCTTCCTGTGCCGCCTGCGCATGGCTCGTCGTCGACCCCCCGCTCGCTTCCGCCGTCATTACCTTCTCCGACCCCGGCCGCAACACCACCCCACCCGCCCCAGACTCCATCGCCTACGCCCCCTGGCAACTCCAGGGACAGTTCCTCGGCAACCTCGGAACCCCCATCGCACCTAATTACTTCATCACCGCACGACACATCGGTGGCAACGCCTCCAAACCATTCCTCTTCCGCGGCACCACCTACTCCATCGACCCCTCCTTCGCAAATGCCGGCAAACTCGACCTCCCCAACAGCGATCTCTCCATCTGGAAAATCACCGGCACGTTCCCCGCCTACGCCACACTCTACACCGACTCCAACGAAACCGGAAAACACCTCGTCACCATCGGCCGTGGAACCCAACGCGGCGACCCCGTCGTCGTCGGAAACAAAACCAAGGGCTGGCTCTGGGGCACACAAGACTACGCCCAGGCCTGGGGCGAAAACGACGTCACCTCCATCCAGACCTCCTCCACCGCCGGGGACTTGCTCCAATTCAATTTCAACTCCGGCAATCGACCCAACGAGGCCATCCTCTCCCGCGATGACTCCGGCGGCGCCGTCTTCATCCAGAGCGACGGCCTCTGGAAACTCGCCGGCATCAACTACGGCGCCGATGGCTACTACAGCCTCTCCGCCTCCGGCACCAACCCCTTCTACGCCGCACTCTACGACCAGAACGGCCTCTTCTACGGCGACCCGGGCAACCCCGCCGCGCCCTTCCTCCCCGCCTCTGGATCCGGCGCCTCCTACGCCTCGCGCATCTCCTCCCGCGCCTCCATCATCCACTCCCTCATCCCCGGCTGCCCGATCAATCAGCAAAACTACTCCGTCACCTCTATCGCCAACATGGGCACCGTCGATGTCGCCGCCGACACAACCGTGGGCAACGCCGATGCGCCCGGCTCCCTCACCGCCTACCACCTCCGCACCAATACCCTCACCATCGCCCCCAACTCCAGCGTCGCCATCACCCCTAATGGCTCCTCCGCCGCACTCAGCACTGTCGCCTCCCTCACTCTCGCCCCCTCCGCGAAATTCGACCTCGCCAACAACGACCTCATCGTCCAAGCCACCAACTCCACCCGACACGACACCCTGCAGCACATCACCTCCCTCGTCCTCGCTGCCCGCGATTCAGGACCAACCCCGTGGACCGGCTTCGGCATCACGAGCAGCGCCGCCGCCAACAACCCCTGCACCACCCTCGCCGTCATCCCCAACATCTACCCCGACCAAAACCCCATCTTCACCTCCTTCGGCGGCCTCCCCGTCGATGCCAACTCCATTCTCGTCAAGTACACCTGGTTCGGCGATGCCAACCTCGACGGAATCGTCAACGCCGACGACTACTTCCTCATCGACTCCGCCTTCATCACCCAACCCGCCGGATGGTACAACGGCGACTTCAACTACGACGGCCTCATCAATGCCGACGACTACTTCCTCATCGACTCCGCTTTCATTGCCCAATCCGCCTCACTCGCCTCCTCTCCCAATCCCCTCCCCACCTATGCCCCCGAACCCTCCGTCTTCACCGCTCTCGTGGGCGCGGCCTTCCTCCTCCTCACCCGCCCCTGCCCATACCTCAGGGCGATTGCGTTTGATGGAAGCTCAAGAGAGGGCTACTTTTAGCAGATAGT
>CAYVKG010000135.1:0-9972 GCA_964451955.1 uncultured Tepidisphaeraceae bacterium | reverse complement strand
CCCCATCCCAACCCTCCCCTCCCAACGCCCGCCATCTACCGCTTCTTCCCCACCTTCCCAAGGTAGTCAAAGTACACCCGCACCGCCTCTTGATCCCCACCCCCCTCTCCCTCTCTCATCGTCCCACCACCCATTTCATTCCGCCCGCCCAGTATTCCCCATTGCCTCACACTCGCCAACACGCTCTCTATCCCAATGCTCCCGCCTCCACCACCCTCCACACCCAGAATCGGCCAGAACCCGGGCACCAACGATAACCGCTCACCCGCCGCCTCCCTCACCGCACCTCGCCACGCCGTATCCAACGCCACCGTCGCAGACTTCAGCTGACCCCGTGCACGATCCACGTCCGCAGGCTTCGCCGCCAACGCGCCCGCCGCCGACTCCGCAAACCACTTCGCAACCACCAGCGGATCGCTCTCAATCATCTTCCCCTGCGCCTCTCGCAACGCCGCCTGACTCATCTCAATCGCAACCCTCACCCGCGCCGCCGCTCGATCCACCGCCCATTTGTCCCCCTCTCGTATCGCCTCCCTCGCCCCATCCAACGCCGGCTTCAGCCGCTGCATGATCACCTCCGCCGCCTCCGACGCCTCAGGACCTCGCTCCCTCAACCCCTTCGCTATCCGATCCGCCACCTCGCTCGACAACCCCCCCGCCGCTAACCCCAACTTCTGCTCCGCCTCCCTCACTCCCCGCATCGCCAGCTCCACCGCCCTCGCCGCCGCCGCATGCGCCTCACCTCCCACCTCCTCCGCCGCTCGCCTCGATTCCTCCGCCTGCCCCAACGCCGCCCGATATGCCTCCGCCGCCTTCCCGGCCGCCGTCAAGCGCTGCGGCAACGCCGCCAACTCCTCCTGCGCCGACTGCACCGCCGCCATCGCCGCTCGCCTCGACTCCCCATTCGCCGTCAGACTCGCCTTCAATTCGTCCGAACGGTCTATCCGATCAATCGTCTCCGCTACCGCCCGTTGCTCCGCCGCCAACTGCTCCGCCTTCGCCTCGTTCTCCTCCCTCAACGCCGCCATCTGTTCATTGATCGCCTGCTGCTCAGCCGATACACGATCGATCCGCTCCACCTTCTCCATCGCACGCCCAACCTGCTCCATCCCCCCTTCCACCTTCCCGCTCAGCTGCTGATCCGCCGCCCTCGCCCCAACATAATCCCTCTTCGCCGTTGCCGCGCTCGCCGCCAACGCCACCACCTCCGCCCCACCTTCCTCCCCGCCTCCCCACTCCGCCAGCAACTTCCGCGCCGCCTCCGCCGACGCCACGACCTCCCCAGGCGCCTCCCCCAATTCCCTGATCATCCCGTGCTCCAACTGCAACACCCCGATCACCTTCGGCAACTGCTCCCTCATCGCCTTCGCCGTCTCCACATCCAGGTTCTCCTCCACCATCCGACCCAAACGTCCCACCGCCTTCCCCGCCATCTGCCAGTCCCGCGCCGCTATCACGTCCGCATCAGGCCTCAACGCCTCCACACTCGACGCCGATATCAGCCGCTCACCCAGTATCCCCACCTCACCCCTCTCCATCTCCATCACCCACTCCCTCGCCTCCGCCTCCCAGTCAATCTCCCGACGCGATTTCACATACCCCGACCCGGCCAACGCCTTCTTCTGCAACTGCAACTCCAGGTCCGGCGATCCCACCCTCAAACCCAATTCCTCCACCGATGCGTCCACCTCCTGCCTCGCCCTCCTCAGCGTCTCCTTCAACAGCTCCGCCGTCGTCTTGTCCACCGGCTGCGTCGCCGCCGAACCGCTCAATACCCCACGCTCCGCCAAAATCGCCGCCGCCTGCTCACCCTCGCTCAGCGTCTTCACCTCCTCCGCAAGCCGCATCGCCGCCTCCACCAGCGGCCTTAACTGGTCAATCATCACCAACTCGCTCATCCCCGCCGATTCCCCCGCCGCTAAACGCTCACTCGCCTTCGCCGCTACCTTCGCCCGATCCACAAGACCCGCCAACGCCACCGTCTGCTCCCCGGAACCGCTCTTCACGCACGTCCGCAACAAACCCTGATGCAATAACAGACTCGCCTCCACTGCCCCCGCAAGATGACCACCCGCCTTCGTCCGCGCCGCCGAATACTCCGCCCGCACGCCGTCCGTCCGCCTCGCCGTCTCCAATGCCTCCGTCGCCAACTCCAACTCCCGGCTCAACGTCCCCGCCAGACGACCGCATTGCTTCAACTCCGCAATTCGCAAATGCGTCTTCACCTCAATCGACCGCGGCGATATCAGTATCCGCCTCAGCTCGCTCAACACCCGATGACCCGCTCCGTCCATCGCCGATATGCCCACCACCACCACGTCGCCCACCTTCACCTCCAAACCCGCCAAATCCAATACCCACATCCCCTCCAGACGCCTCAAATCCCCCTTACGCTGAATCGGCAACCTCACCGCCTCCGCCGAATTCACCTTCGCCTCTATCGACAACGCCGCTACACCGTAATCATCCATCGCCTGATACCGCAGAGCCACCAAGGCCTTCGGATGCAGCCGCAAGTCCTCCCCAGGCTCCAACAACCTCACGATCGGCTCCCGATCCGCCTGCGCCTTCACCGTCAATGCCTTCAACACCTCCCCCACCAGCCCCCCGCCGCTCACCATCCTCAGATCCGCCGTCCCGCTCTTCTCCACCACAAACTCCCCACGCCAGACCTTCGCCTCTTCCGTCTTCGTCAGCACCACCTCCCTCCCGTTCAACTTCAGGGCCGCCCCCCTTAACTCCTCCGTCGACTCCACCTGCAAAACCACCCGCGTCCCAACCACCGCCTCCACTAAACCCTCCGTGCTCAATACCCCCGGGCCGCTTCGCCCCGTGTACTTCGGATACTCGTACCGAATCCGATACCCCACCACCCCCGGCGGCCTCAACACCGTCGCCCGGTATCTCGCCGTCGTCGCATCCCCAGCCTCCACGTAATAGTGCACGTCCCGATCCAACGCCCTTAACGAAAAAACATACTCGTTCTCACCCACAGGCAACATCGCGATCCGCGACCACGCCACCCCGTCCGTGCTCGTGAATACGTCCACCCCCCCTACCTCCAATCGTTCCACCTTCGCACGAATCGTCAGCGACTTCCCCATCACCACGTCAATGTCCCCAGGCTCCACCACCACCCGCGTACGAGTCACCGGCGCTATCGCCGCCAGCGGCTGGCTCAACCGCCTTATCAGCCGCGGCATCCCAACCCCCGGCACCAGCGCCAATACCACCGCCAACAACCCCAACAACACCCCCACCCCCCACACAGACCTCGCCTCACCCCACCTCACCCACCGACGTCCTCGGTCTCCCTCTATTATCCCCTCCACTTCCTCCCTCAGCTTCCACAACATCGCCGACGACCCCCGATACGCCCCTTCTTCCATCCACTGCGACACCACCGTCTTCAACCGATCCGCAAACTCCCCTTTCCCTTTCTCAACACCCTCCGCCGCCCCTCGCCAATCCACCCTCCACCAAAACATCCGGCAAAAAGGCCGCCCTACAATCGCTATCACCACCACCAACCCCGCCACCAACAGCCCCATTCGCACCGACCCGGACAATCTCAATAATCGATCCGCCAAACAACTCGCCAACATCCAACCCAAACCCACCGATAACGCCAACCCGCCCGATCGAACCAGCGCAAACCACCTCCGCTGCCATACGAAACCGCTCAGGTACACCCTGATCGCTCTCGGCAACTCATCCTTCATCTTCACCTCGCCCTGCCCACCCCTCACACCTCACCCTACGCCCCCCAAACATCCGCCTCACGCCAGACCCACTCGCTTCCGCATCGCCCACTCCATCGCCAGACAACTCAAAAAAAACACAAATAAATAAGGACTGTCCCATAAGTGCATCTCCACCCGCTGCGACTGCCGCGCCGCCGCTTCACTCAATAACTCCGGTAACATCCCCACCTCCTCCAGCTCCAGACACTTGCCCCCGGATGCGTCCGCCAACCTCTGCAAAAACTCCCGGTCGCCGCTCACGTTCCTCAATTCCTCCTCCACACTCCTCTCAACCTTCACAGGCAACGACGCGTCATACCCCAGCCGGTCTCCCATCCGCGCCACCGCTCGCAATTCATACTCCCCTGCCGGAAGATCGCTCACCACCGCCGCATATCGACCATCATCCCCGTTCCCGGCAGGCTCCAAAACAGCCGCCCGCACCGTCTGCCCGTCCCGCAACACCGCCAACTCCAGACCCGCCGGCGACAACCGCTCCTTGCCACGCGACACCAGCTTCGCCCTCACGTGAATCCCCTCCCCTGCTCCCACCACCGCCCGTTCCACGTCCAAGTACAGCGGACCGCTCGTCATCGCGTAAGGCTCCTCCGCCGCATGCCTCAACAGCATCCGCCAAAAACGGTCCTGCACGCCACCACCCACACCATGCCGCCATCGCCATGTCTCATTCAACCCCATGAATAGCACACGCCCGGCACCCACACGACTCTCCGTCAACAACGCCAACCGCGACTCCTGCTCCACCAACAGCACCCGCGCATTCGCCTTCAACTCCGGCATCGCCAAGTACCGATAGAAACCCGGCAACTCCCCCCAACGTCCCTTCCCCGCCTCCCCATCCCCGTCTAACCACAATCCCGTCACATCCTCCGCCCCTTCCGCCGCCACCACATGATAGTGCGCCCTCTCCCCAGGCCACATCCGCCACACCGGCCTCACGCTCGCCGTGTACGGCAGCAACTCCGACATCACGTGACCCCCGTACTCCTCCTGCAAATGTCCCACCCCAGGTATCACAATCACACTCCCCCCCCATCGCGTCACCAGATCCCGTATCGCGTCCCACTGCTCCAGACTCAGACACCCCTTCGAAATGTCATTCAATACAACCACGTCCTGCTGCAAAATGTCCTCCCGCAACGCCGCCAGACCCGAATACCCTGGCACGATTAACGCCTCTCGCAGTTGCACAAACGGCGACCTCAACAACGCATTCCTCATGTACCGAAAATCCCAACCCGCTGACCCCGTCAACGCCAGCACCCGCGACCGCTGCGATACCACCTTCACCCACCGCTCCACCTGGTTGTTCCGCGATGTCGCCTCCCCAACCTGCACAGGCACGCTGATCATCACCCGATGAATCCCCGGCTTGTCAAAACTCACCTTCAGTTCCGCCTCTAACCTCCCATCCCTCACCACCATCGGCCCACTCGCCTCCGAAACACCCTCCGACCACAACTTCGCCTGCCCCAATATCCGCCCAATGTCCAGCCCCAGGCACCGCGCACTCACCTTCACCCTCAACGCCTCCCCAACATACACCGCCCGAGGCAACTCCACATGCTCAATCGCCAAATCCCTCAACCCCTCCGACGACACATCCACCGTGAAAATCGGTACCCCGGCCGGCAATAAACCCATCGACATCGAACCGCTCGCCCCAACCTGCCTCCCGTCCGTAAAATACACTACCGCCTGCAAACTCCGACCCCCCATTCGCTCCAACACCTTCCGCAAGCCACCACTCAGATCGCTCCCCGTTCCCTCCGCCTCCATCGGAATTTCCCGGCCGCCCTCCTCCGCCTTCAATGACACCACGCTCAAACCCTCACCCACCGCAAATCCCTGCACCTTCGTCCGCCGATCCAGCCTCGATAAAAGCGACCTCCCGCTTCCCGCCAACACCTCCCAGCTCAAACCCAGCCGCGACTGCCTCGATAATTCGTCGCAAACCCACCTCACCGGCTGATTCGACTGGTACAACTCCTCGTCTATCCCGGCCTGTGAGTCCGCCGTCGGACCCTGCGCCTCCTCGATCTGCTTCCGCAAGTCACGAATCCACTCCTCTCGCCTCTCCGCTCGCGGCGACTTCGCCAGCTTCGTCAACTGCGATATCACCTCCGCCTTCGATCCAATCGACTTCGCCGTCTCCTCCGCATCTCGCGCCGCCCCCAAATACGCCCCAATCGCCTGCTCCAGCCTCCCCTCCGCCTGACGAACATCTCGACCCGACAACCGCGCGTATTCCACCTCCCGACGCGCTCGCCCGATGTCCTCCGCCAGCGAATCCAACTTCCTCAAGTCCTCGCTCACTCCCGCCACCGCCTTCGACCTCACCCCCGCCGGCAATCGACCCAGCATGTCCCCTATCGACAGCAGCCTCCCCAATACCCGCCTCCGATCCTCCCGACTCTCACCCAATCCGTGATCCCGGACCCCCATACTCAACGACTTGTCCAACAACACCACCACCGTCCCCAGATCCTCCACCGTCCGGCTCCGACTCACCACAGGCTTCAACACCGACAACGCCAACGCCGCCATCGCCATGCCCCTCAACGCCGGCAAAAACCACTGCCAACCACGCCTCAATCCCCTCACCTGCGGCCAGTACAACCACACAATCCCACCCAACGCCGCCAACAGCATCCCCACACTGATCGGCCACAACGACGACCCCCTCATCAGCAACGCCGACAAAACCATCATCCCACCTCCCGCGTCCACCGCCGCGCCAACCACAACTCCCCAACCCCCAGCAACATCACCCCCACCAGCAAGTACAGCCACAACTCCCGCCCCTCACGCTCCCTCGCTAGTTGCGCCGTCACCCCCTCCCCCGTCACATCCACCAACTCGAAGCCCAACGCTCGCTTCAACCGCTCCCACTCCCCCTCCCTCAACGCACTCAAATCCGACTCCTCCCGCGACGTCCCCACCACATAATGCAACACTCGCCGACCCACCCCCTTCACCATCGCCTCCACCCGATATACACCGGCTCGGTGCGTCTCCTCGTACGTCACCCCGTTTCGACCCGCACCAGCCGTCAAGACCCGCGCCGCCTCGTCATCCTTCCACACCCGAACCTTCCGGTCCGACAAACCCTCCTCAAAGTTCACCACCATCGCCTGCCCGGGCAATAACACCCGAACCGCCCCTGCCCCCGCCCCCACATACCTCACCGCCGATTGCACAAAGGGCAAGAAAAATGCCTGCAGCGGCAGCGTGCTCCAGTCCGCATCCAGCGGCGTCGTCACCAACAACACCCGCCCCTTCCCGCGCGGACCCTCTATCAAAAACGGATCCCCACTCCCGTATTCCCCCAGCACCTTCGCGTCCGCCGCCCTCGGTAACGCCGGAAAGTACCGTCCCACCACCGCCCCGGGCAGCGGATCACCCCCTCGACGATACCCAAATATCGGATGACCCAAATCCAAACCCAACAGCGTCGTCGCCTTCGAACCGTCCGCCGCCACCGCCACCGACAGCTTCCCGGGCATCACACCCATCCCGTTCCGATACAATACCTCGTTGTAATTCTCCACCCGCGTCAGATTCCCCGGACCTATCATCAGACCCCCTCCTTCATACACCCGCTGCTCCAACGCCCGACCCTGCTCCGCCGATACCTCCCTCACATTCGCCAACACCACCACCTGGTACTTCCCCAAATCCACCTTCCCCCATTCCTCCATACGCCTCACCGTCACAACCGCCGGATCTCCACCCTTCTTCAACGCCGTCTGGTACGGCATCAACGCCAGCTTCAAAAAAAACGACTCCCGCCTCACCTCCTCCACCGACTCCTCCCCACTCAATATCAATACGCTGATCGGCTCTATCACATCCACCACCGCCGAACAACGATTGTCCGCCTCCAAACCCCCTCCCTTCAGCCACGCCGTCACCACGTGCGAGCCCACCTCCTCAAACACCACCGGTACCCTCACCGTCGCCACGCCCCCACCAACCACCGATACGCTCACTCGCTTCAACTCCCGACCCGCGTCCCCACTCGCCTTCGGACCATCCGATGGCACGATCACCGACACAACCATCTCCATCCCCACCCGCGCCGCACTCCCATAATTCCTCAGCTTCACCTCCACATCCGTCAATCGACCCCTCACCGCCGGACTCTCCCCCAACACCACCGACTCCACCGCCACGTTCTCCACGTCCTCACCCCCCCCTCCCATCACGTAAACCCGCGTCACCCCACGCCCCCCCTTCAACCACTTCCCTATCCCCGTCTCACCCTCCAATCCCCTCCAACTCACCGCCTGCCGATCACACACCACGTACAACTCCCGGTTCGCACGCGACGGATGTTCCAAAATCTCCCGCGCCGCCGCCAAACCCCCCGCAATGTCCGCCTTGCCCCCAGACGCCTGAACCTCCGCCACCTCACGCGCAACCACCTGCAAATTGCCCGTCGGCTCCGAATACCTCACCTCCACCTGCTCCCCCAACAACACCAGCGATACCTCGTCCCCGCTACGAAGACTCGCTAATACCTGCAACACCGCCGCCTTCGCCTTGTCCAGCCGGCTCCGACCCGCCTCCTCATAGGACATGCTGAACGACCGATCCAGCACAATCACCGCCGTCGTCCGCCCCCCCTGACCAGACCCCGACCACCTCCCCTTCACCACAGGCCTCGACAACGCCACCGCCAAACATCCCACCATCAACATCCTCACCCCCAGCAACACCCACTGCTTCACCCGCGCCGCCTGATCCCGACGCCAGTCTCGACCCCGCAAAAACATCATCCCGCCCCAATCCACCGTCCGATACCGCGACCGCGCTAACAAATGCAGCACCAACGGCACCACCACGCCCCCAAGCCCCGCCAACATGACCAGATTCAAAAACATACCGCCTGGCCTGCCATCCAACACTTCACCACCACACACACACCTCCCGCTACTGCCTCCTCGCCAAAAAACTGCGAATCGCCTCCAACAATCCCCGATCCGTCACAAACCCGTGATACTCCACTCCCAGCGTCACACACGCCTCCCTCAACTCCCGACGATGCCGCCGAAAATTCTCCCGGTACATCTTCCCCATCATCGCCGGCTCCAACAGCCTCGCCCGCTCCCCCTCCAATCCCCGAAATCGACACCAGCTCCTGAACGGAAACTCCTCCTCGTCACGATCCACCACCTGGATCGCTATCACCTCGTGCCGATCGTGCCGCAAATGCGCAAGCCCCCCCCTCAATTCCTCCACCCCCACAAAAAAATCCGATACCACAATCACCAGCCCTCGCCGCTCCAGTCGCTCGGCTACTCCGTGCAATCCCGCCCCAAGACCCGATTCCCCCCTCGGTCCACGCTGCTCCAACGCGTCCAACACCCTCGATAGCTGCGACGAACCCCCGTGCGGCGACAACCAGTACTCCACACCCTTCCCGCACATCGCCACCCCAACGCTCTCCGTCTGACCCAGCATCATGTACGCAAACGCCGCGCATAGCTTCGCCCCAAAATCAAACTTCCTCTCCCCTCTCCCCTCATACGCCATCGACCCGCTGCAATCCAACATCAACACGCATCTCAGATTCGTCTCCTCGTCATATTCCTTCACGTAATGCCGATCCGTTCGACCCAGCACACGCCAGTCCAAACGCCTCGGCTCGTCACCAGGCACATATATCCGATGCTGCCGAAATTCCACGCTCGCCCCCTTGATCGGACTCTTGTGCTGACCCACCGTCCCGCCAACCACCACACTCCGCGCCGATAACTGCAAATGATTCAACTGCTCCACCACCGCAGGCTCCAAGTACCGACTCACCTGGCTCACGACAACCCCCTCTCCACCCACCCTCCAACTCCCCCAACACCCCCACCAACAACCCCCCCCTCCCCAACGCTCCTCGCATACCTCCATACCCCCCACGCAACCACCGCTCCCACAACCGCCGCCAACAACGCCCCCAACAACGCCATCCGCCGATCCCTCCCACCCTCCAATGCACTCTCCCTCAACCCCTCGCCCACCCCACTCCTCACCTCTTCAACCACCCCCACCTCCTCCTTCAACTCCTCTCCTCCCACCATCCCTTCCACCGCCGCCACATCCGTCCCCACATCGTTGTACAGCAACGGGCTTACATGCGTCAGACACACACCCCCATCAGCCTTCACTATCACATTCCGCCCATGAATCGCCCCATGGACGATCCCCAACG
>CAYVKG010000134.1:0-10001 GCA_964451955.1 uncultured Tepidisphaeraceae bacterium | reverse complement strand
ACGGAGACACGGGACTACACGGATCGGCAGTGGGGGGGGACACCGCAGTATGAGGCCTATTTCATCATGAGGTGGTTGGGCGGGATCGGGGGGGAGAAGTGCGGTGGCGGGTGGTATGACCCGTATGGGACGACGGAGAAGACGTACATTGAGCAGGCGAGGCAGACGGTGCTTGGGGGAGCGAGGGAGTCGATGTTGTTCTGCTACGGGTCGCTGCTGGAGCAGACGGGGCCGAGGAATGTGGAGGCGTTGCGGTCGCAGATTCCGGAGTTGTTGGATGTTGCGGGGGAGGTGGCGAAACGGAAGGTGGTGGGTGTGGCGGCGTACAAGCCCGCAAACAGTCATCCTGAGAAAGAGCAACGGGTGTTTGATTTTGTGGGGATGATGGGTTTGCCGCTGGCACCGTGTCACGAGTTTCCTGCGGAGGCGAAGTCGGCGTTCTTCTCTGTGCACGCGATGAAGGATGCGGAGTTGGTGAAGAAACTGGATGGATTTCTTGGGGCGGGGAAGCGGGCGCTGATTACGGATGGGCTGGCGGAGAAGCTGAGGGGCAAGTTGGATTTGAACAGGGGGAACGTGCGGACGTTGGCAGTGAAGGGGGATCCGAAGTCGTTGTTATTGATGGGGCAGGAGGATTGCGACGCCGTGAGGGGGTTTGCGTTGGAGCCGTGGGGGTTGTCGTTGAAGTCGCCGAACAAGGTGGGGTTTTATGTGTTTGAGGACGGGAGTTACGTGATTGAGAACTTCAACGACGAGGCGGTGACGGTGCGAGTGAACGGGGAGGCCTACAAGGCGGCGGCGCGGGGTTGGGTTTGCCGGTGGAGGTAGGGCATGCGATGGCTGGTGTGGTTGGGGGTGATGCTGGTGTGTGCGGCATCGAGCGAAGGGGCGGGGGTGTTTGTGCGGTTCAGGGTGGAGGAACCGGCGGGGGTGAGATGGTGGGCGAGGCTGGGGGGGCACCGACACGCGGGCGAACCATGGCAGTTTAAGGAGGAGCGGGTTGAGGTTCCGGCGGGCGAGTGGACGGCGTGGGTGGACTTGAGCCGATGGCCCTGGCACGCGAGGCAGAATCGCAGCGGCGGCATTGCGGAGTGGCCGACGCTAAAGATTACGGTGGAGAGTGTTGGCGACGTGAAGCCGGCGCCGGGGAGCGTTTACGAAGTGCAACTTGCGGATGAAGCGGACGAGAAGGCGGCGGTGGTTTCGTTCAAAGAGCGGAGCGAGTCGCGGACGATTGCGTTCCTGATGCCGACGCCTTTGAGGGAGCATGTGAAGGAGTTTGAGACGGGTTCGCAGATGGCGGCGAGGCATCGGGAGTGGGCGGAGGAGTCAACGGGGGGCAGGGCGATCAATCTGAAGAAGCTGGACATCTGCACATCGCTATGGGGTCATTATGATGCCGGGCTTGCGAAGCGGGAACTGGGGACGCTGGCGATGCTGGGGTTCAACGTGGTGAATGACGGGTGTGGGGTGGAGCCGTCCGCGATTCGCCAGAGCGGTTTTCGCATGTATCGGCACACGTGGTTGTATGAGGCTGATCCGGCGAAGGTTCGGAAGGAGTGGGATGATTATGCGGAGAAGCGGATCAGGAAGGAGTTGGAGACGCCGGGCGGGAGGTGGGCCTATGTGGACGGTGTGGCGCATTGGGTGATTGGCGACGAGACGAAGGCGTTGAACGTGGGGAGACTGAGGGCGGAGGAGCGAGATGGGTGTTTCAGGGAGTATCTGCGAAGTCGCGGGGTGGAAGACGGGGACCTGCCGCGGAAGATCGACGAGGTGGAGTTTCCGGCGGGTGCGTTGGGCGGCAAGGCGCTGGATCGAGCCGGGGATTTGCGGGGGCGGCGGTTGATTTACTGGGCGGGGAGATTTCAGCAGTGGTGGTCGGCCAAGCAACTCAGGCAGACGACGGATCTGATTCATGAGACGTTGGGGGGTTCGAGGACGGAGACGCTGCCGTCGGACCACGGTTTTTTCAATGCGTGGGGGCCGCCGCACATTGGGATGTCGTACGTGATGCTGGATTTGTTTGAGTTGGGACGGCAGCGGGCGGTGGATCAGCTGTCGGCGGAGGACTGGCTGGGGCTGAATCACATGTACGGTCCGGATTCGACGTGGACCGGTGGGCAGACGTTTGGGTATTTGAACGCGGTGATGCGCAGTGCGATTGGGGATCGGCCGATAATGCTGAGGAGTCTGATCACACCGAGCGACGATGGTTATTTGAGGCTGAAGGCCTATTCGGCGTTGGGGCAGGGGTGCAAGTCGTTTTTCTTCTGGACGTATGGTCCGACGTACATAGGGACGGAGAACTACTGGTCGGATTTGCGGAGCCAATACGATGGGGTTGCGAAGGTAACGCGGGCGATGGCGAAGGCGGAGGACGTGCTTGCGGATGCGAAGGTGGTGGGGGACGCAGTGGCGATTTTGTACGCGGTGAGTCATGACTATTGGCACACGGATCAGCCGGCGGCGTTTGTGGAGAAGCGGTTGTTGTGGCATGGGCTGAGGCATGTGGGGATCCAGCCTGATTTTGTGAGCGAGGAGGACGTGGAGGCGGGAGTGTTGAAGGGCTACAAGGTGTTGTTTGTGACGGACTGGTGCGTGGCGCGGAAGGCGACGGCGGCGATTGACCGGTGGGTTCGGGGCGGGGGGATGTTGTATCTCTCGGCCGGTGCGGCAACGCGGGACGAGTTTTATGAGCCCTATGTGCCGGCGTTTGCGCGGGGGATATGGCCGGACGGAGCTGCTGGGAAGCTGGTGGCGGAGAAGCACCGTTACAGCGAACGGGGAGACCTGGCGGGGATCAAGGCGATGGGGGAGGCGCATGTGGCGTTTGATGAGGGAGCGTTTGATTTGCCGGTGATCGGGTGCAGGCTGGATTTGAGGCCGCAGGGGGAGTTGCAGCGGGGGACTTTTGATGACGGGACTTCGGCGGCCACGATGGTGCCGTACGGGAGCGGGCACGTGATGGCATTGGGTTTCATGCCGATGCTGGCGTACGGGCAAATGGCGGGGTTTAAGCCGACGACGCTGGAGGAGAAGTGGCCGGAGGAGCCGCGGAGGCTGTTGCGGTTTGCGACGAAAGGCGTGCGGCGTGGGGTGAGTGTCAGCAAGGAGGTAGTGGAAGCGAGTCTGCTGACGGGTGCGAAGGGATCGGTGGTGGTGTTGGCGAACTACACGTATCAGCCGATCGAGGAGTTGGTGGTGGACGTTGGGATTGACCATCCGGTGGCAAGGGTAGTCAGCACGGAGGGAAGAGAGGTGAGGGTAGAGAAGAGGGACGGGGGTTTGAGGCTGATGCTGCCGCTGGAGTGTACGGAGATGGTGGTGTTGGAGAGGGGCTGATCGGGGGTGTCGCTGCGCTTGCCCCCCGGCGTGGGCGTATTTGGTCAGTTACAACAGAGCACTGACATGGTTCACAACACACTGTCCGAGCACTTCCAGCGCATAGCCACCTTCGAGGGCGCTGACGAGCTTTCCGCTGCAGTGGCGTTCCGCAACCGCGACGAGATCGCGTGTCATCCACTCGAATGAGTGGGGGTCGAGGCACATCTGGGCGATTCGTTCGTTGCGATTGGCGTCGAAGCCGGCGCTGAGGAGGAGGAATTGTGGTTTGAATTCGTCGAGGCGTGGGATGACTTTTTCGGCGAAGGCGGCGCGGTAGGTTTTGTCGTCGCTGTAGGGGTTGAGGGGGATGTTGAGAGTGAAACCGGCGCCGCTGCCGACGCCGATTTCGGTTTCGTAGCCGGTGCCGGGGTAGGAGCAGCGGGGGTGCTGGTGGAGGGAGATGTAGAGGACATCGGGGCGATTCTCGAAGGCGTGCTGGGTGCCGTTGCCGTGGTGAGCGTCGAAATCGACGATGGCGACGCGGGCGAGTTTATGTTGTCGGACGAGGTATTCGGCGGCGATGGCGACGTTGTTGAAGAGGCAGAAGCCCATGGCATGGTCGCGTTCGGCGTGGTGGCCTGGGGGGCGTAGGGGGCAGAAGGCGCGGTTGACGGTTTGGGCGATGACGGCGTCGCAGGCGGCGAGGAGACCGCCGACGGCGAGGCGGGCGATGTCGTAGGAGCGGGGGCCGATATTGGTGTCGCGGGTGCCGACGAAGTTCATGCCCTGGTCGCAGAAGATGCGGACGAGGTCGATGTAAGCGGGCTCGTGGATGAGGGCGAGGGTTTGGGCGTCGGCGGCGATGAAGGGAAGGGGCCTGATCAGGCGCATAAGGCCGGCATTGTTGAGGGCGTTGTGGATGACTTCGAGGCGATAGGGCTGCTCGGGGTGGCCTTCGCCGGTGTCGTGGAGGAGGAAGTCGTCGGAATAGATGAGGCCAAGGGACATGTTTGGTGACGGGGAAAGGGGGCGGGGTTATTGGCGGAGGCGGACGGTATATGTGAAGGGGTTGTTGATGGGGATTTCGAGGATGCCTTTCTGGCTGGACCAGCCGTCGAGATGGAGGAGGATGCGTTTTGGGGGATTGCGGGCGGCGCCTTGGAAGCGGAGCTGGGCGGCGGAGGCGTCGGCGTTGACTTTCAATTCGAGGGAGACGGGGCCGAACTCGGTGGCGACGTCGTGGAGGCGGGTGAGGCTGCCGGGTTGGACCCATTCTCTGGGGAGGGCCTGGAGGAGGTGGAGTTGGTCGGCGCGTTCGAGGACGAGGCAATGGCGGACGAGCCGGATGAACTCAGCGGAGGCCCAGTTGTGGGGCATATCGCCGACGAGGGCGTCGCCTTGGCCTTGGGGCATATGCTCTTCGCGCCAGACGAGGAGGGGCGAGGCGTGATTGGCGAAGGCATAGAGGGTTTGGATGGTCTTGTCGCGGTCACCGAGCCAGAGCCAGGCGTGGGCGTAGAAGGAGCCGAAGTAGTTCCAGAGGCCATTGCTGAGCCAGCCGGTATCGAGGACGAGGCCTTCGGACTCGACATTGCGGAGCATGGCCATATTTCCTTTGACGAGGGGGTCATCGGGGGTGAAGACCTTGCCGGGGAAAACGGCGTGGAGGAAGGCCCACTGAGCTTTTTGCGGGGGCACGCGGGGGTTATTGAGCATGTAGACGGGGAGGCAATCGTTGCCGGCGGGGTCTTTGATCATGTCGCGTTTAGCAGCGGCGCGGAAGGTGGCGTAGAAGTCGTCGTATTCTTTCTGCCAGGAGTTGGCCTGGTCGGTCTTTTCGAGCCAATGTGCGGCGTCGATAGCGGCTTTCATGCCAGCCAAGGTCCAATAGATGTTGGTGTATTCAGGGCGTTTTTCTCCAAGGCCGCCGTCGGGGAAACCGGCGGGAGTAAGGCGGCGGTTGGGGGCATCGGGTTTTTCGGTGGAGGCGATATCGCGGATCGTGCGGATGAAGGCGAAGGCGCGTTCGAGGTTGGGCCAAACGTCGGCAAGCCAGGCCTTGTCGCCGGTGAGTTTGGCGTGGCGTGTGACGGCCCAGAGGACGATGCCGGTTTCTTTCCAGTGGCCGTCGATGAGCATGAAGCCGCCGTCGCTGTTTTGGTGCTTCATGAGGTAGCGGATGCCGTTGCGGGCTTCGTTGGCGCGGTTGAGGAAGGTGATGGCTTCCATGAGGAAGGAGCCATCGACGACCCAGAGGCCGCGATAGCAGGTTGGGCCGACCTGGAAGGCTGGGAGGTCCTCTTTGATTTCGCGGGCCTGGTAGATGTTGCGGACGGAAGAGTCGAGAAGTGCCTGGATGCCGGGGTCGCCGACGGTGATCTGATCGAAGGGGAGGTTGGCGTTGAGCCACCAGGCTTGGGAGGCGTCGCGGAGGGCGGTGACATCGGCGGGGTTGTTGGGGATGGTCCAGGAGGACTCGCCGCGTGCGACGCCGATGGCGAGTTGGCGGGTTTCGTTTGCGGCGAGGGTGAGAGGGTTCAGATTCAGGACGATTCTTGCCCTGGTCTGTTCGGCGACATCCATGCCATGGGTACATGAGACGGCGGTCCAGGGTCCGACGAGAATGCGAGAGCGGTCCACCTTCATGTTCAGGCTACTTTCGACGGTGAGGGTTGGGCGGACGACTTGTGCGTTGGCGGCGGTATTTGTGAGCCGCATGATGACGATATCTTGTCGTGGGAGGCCTGGGGGTCGGGGGGGGTCGGCGAGTGAGAGTTTGGCGAGCGCATCGGGGGCATCCTGCGTCTTGATGAGTTGTTGGCCGGGGTTTTGGTTGGCCTTGAATATCCAGAGCATGTTGAGGATGGTGTTCTGGTCAGGGCAGCCGGGGTTCGGGGCGACGGTGACATCGATCCATCCGTCGGCGTTGAGGTCTCTGGCCTGGAAGTCAAAGACAGCGGGGACGTTTCGGCCGTGGTCTTTGATCATATCGACGGTTTTGAGGGTTTTGCCTTCGATTTGGAGGTTGAGGATCCGCTGGGCTTCTTTGGTGTGCCAGCCTTCACAGAGTCCGAAGACGACGGTGTAGGCGGCATCTGTTTCGGCTTTGAAGCGAAGACGGGTTGGGCCATTGAAGGTGACGGCGATATGCCTGAAATCGGGATTTGCGTCGGCGGGGGGGCTGGCCCAATCCGTAAGGACTTGGCCTTGATCCAGGCGTTCGATAACCAGTGGCTTGAAGGGGGCACCCGGCTCATCGCGAGGGGGTGCCGGCCGGAGAGGCGGGGCGATTGTGAACGCGGACTGCTCGATGGCGAGATTGCCGGCGGTCTTACGTGTGATGACGATTGGGGAGCGTGGATGGAGCAGTTCCTGTCGGATCGATTGGGCTTGGGGTACCGCCAGGGCGATGCGCATGCGGAAGCCGTGGAATCGTCCGCCGCCCCAGTCATAGAGGAGTTCGCCGTCTTTTCCGACGAGGGTTTTGTTCCAGTCGTCGGGCAGACAGATGGAGGTTTGCCACCAGGGTGGGGCGTAGCGGAAGTTGACGAGGTGTTGGGGGGTATCGTCGGCGTGGGAGGCGGTCAGCAGGGAACCAATCACGATGCCGAGGCCGATGCGGGTTGCTATGCTCATGCTTGAATCTCCGAAGTCACCATTGCCCCTGCTGAACTTGTCCAACCGATCTGTTATTGTAGACAGAGACGGGACTGTTTGCGATGCGAGGATTGTTGGTGGCGGCGGAAGTCCGGGTGTGGTTAATACGAGAGGCGACTATGAGGTTTCACTGCGCGAGCGCCTGGCTGATCGGGATGGTGTTCTGTTGGTCGCCGCTGTTTGCGGCGGATGTGAAGCCATCGGAATACCGAGGTTGGCAATCGCTGGAAATGGGGAATGGGCTGATCGGGGTACAGATTGTGCCGGAGATTGGCGGGCGGGTGATTCAGTTTCGGCTGGGCGGATTTGAGTATCTGTGGGTGAACAAGGAGTTGGCGGGCAAGCGTCCACCGGAGTCGGGGCTGGGGCCGAAAGGCGAGTGGCTGAATTATGGCGGGGACAAGCTTTGGCCGGCGCCACAGGGTTGGTCGGGAGAGGACGAGTGGCCTGGTCCGCCGGACGCGGTGCTGGATGGCAGCCCGCATGCGGCGACGGTGTTGACACCGTCGGGATCGGCCGTGGCGGTGCAGTTGGTGAGCCGTGAGGACAAGCGATCGGGGATTCAGTTCACGCGGGTGATTCGTGTGTTTGACGATGCTGCGAGGGTGAGTTTTGACTCGACGATGAAGAATGTGGACACGAGGGATCGCCGTTGGTCGATCTGGCAGGTGACGCAGATTAATGCGGAGGGTCGCGAGGGCAAGGGGTACAATCGCAACATCCGGTCGTATTCGCCGGCCAATCCCGCCAGCCTCTACCGGCGGGGGTACACGGAGCTATTTGGACTCGTGAACAATCCGCAGTTTCGTTTTGACCGCAAGAGCAACCTGGTGGTGGCGCATTATCAGCGGCTGGTGGGGAAGATGGGGGTGGACAACTCAGCGGGCTGGGTGGCGACGGTGGATGGTACGGCGGGGTATGTTTTTGTGGAGAGGTTCAAGCACTATGCGGGGCAGGAGTATCCTGACAACACGTCGGCCACATTCTGGATGAGCGGGCCGGGGCAGATTGTGTGTGACAAGGTGGTTGACATCAGCGACAACCCGAGCGAGACGCCGTTCATGATTGAGAGCGAGATTTGCAGTCCGATGGCGACAGTCAAGCCAGGGGAGAGTTACTCGTTCCATCTGGACTGGTACGCGGCGAAGATTGGTGGGGCGTATCCGATTTTGGGTTGCACCGATGTTGGAGTGACGTGCGAGCCACTGAAGGTCACGCGAGCGGGAGGCAAGGTTCGGGTATTGGGGCGGTTTGGGGTGTTCTATCCGGGGAGAGTGGAGGCGGTGTTGCTGGACGCCCATGGCGCCAGGATTGGCCAGTCGCCATTGGACATTCGGGTGACGCCTGCCGAGCCGCTGGTGCTGGCATGCGAGCGGAGTGTGGCGGGCGATGTGGCTGGGATATGTGTGGTGTTGTGCGACAGCAAGGGGGCGGTTCTTGGAGAGTTGGCCCGCGCGAGGATACAGGAATAGGCGGTTTGGTCGGCGGACGCTCTTGCCGACGAAGGTGCGAAACAACGGGCGTCGCTTGGTGTATCTGGCTGATTAAGGGTATTGCCGAGGGGGATACAATATTGAGAGGTGACTTGTGAGACGAGCTGTCTTGTGCGCGCTGATGGCGTTTGCGGCGATGGCGGAGATCTCTCGTGCAGCAGATACGATGGGGCTGCGATTCGAGGGGACGGGGGGAGTTGTGGAGGTTCCCCACAGTCCGGCGTTGAATCTGGAGGAAGCCGTCACGCTGGAGGCGTGGGTTTGCCCGGAGCAGTTTAGCCGGTCTGGGGCCAGGATTATCGACAAGAGCGAGGCGGGCACGTCGACGGGGTATATGCTGGACACGTACCCCGGCAACTCACTGCGGATGGTTGTGGCCGAGGGGCAACTGGGATTCGACGCGAAGCTCCCGGCGGGGCAATGGTCGCATGTGGTCGGGGTGTTCAGCGTGCCGGATGGGGTGTTCAAGCTCTACGTCAATGGCAAGGAGGTTGCGAGTGCGGGGAAGGGGTCGATGAAGAAGATGGTGAGGAACCGGTTGCCATTGCGTATCGGCACAGACAGCGTCGGGGAGAACCGATACCGAGGCCTGATGGGTCGGGTTACGGTGTATAATCGAGCGTTGACGGGCGCGGAGGTGGCTGCGCTGGCGGCGGATGCAGGGCGGTTGACGCACAATTTGAGCGGTCGCGTGGGCGATTGGAACCTGTCGGCGGCGGGTGATTCGGCATATGTGAGTTCGGCGTCTGGCGCGTTGAGGATCCGGCGTCCGATTCGGGTGACGGGTGAAGCGGCGGCGCCATCGGGGCCGCTGACGCTGTGGTATCGTCAGCCGGCGCGGGACTGGAACGAGGCGCTAGCGATCGGCAATGGCCGGCTGGGTGCGATGGTATTTGGCGGCATTCCTGAGGAGAGATACCAGATCAATGAGAGCACACTCTGGGCTGGCGGGCCGTACGATCCGTCGAATGCCGAATCGCTCAAAGCACTGCCGGAGGTGCGGAGGCTGATCTTTGAGGGCAAGTACCGGGAAGCGAGCAATCTGGTTGGCGCGAAGATGATGGCGAAGCCTTTGCGGCAGCTGCCCTATCAGCCGGTGGGGGATCTGCGGCTGGTGTTTCCGGAGATATCGGAAGTTGGGGACTATCGGCGCGACTTGGATCTTGACACGGCGGTGGCGACGGTTTCGTACACGGTCAATGGGGTGCGTTTCGTTCGCGAGACGTTTGCGAGCGCGGTGGATCAGGCGATTGTGATTCGATTGAGGGCCGACCAGCCAGGCAAGGTCGATTTTGCCGCCGCGATGAGCAGCCTGCAGAAGAGCCGAGTGAGAGCGATCGGGCCGAACATGCTGGTGCTGAGCGGTGTGAGCGGCGACTCGCAGGGGATAAAGGGGGCGGTGCGGTTTGAGGCTCGTGTGCAAGTGAAGGCGGCAGGTGGGAGGACGACGGTCGCCGGTGATCGGATCGAGGTGGCGGGTGCGGACTCTGCGGTGCTGCATCTTGTTGCGGCGACGAGCTATGT
>CAYVKG010000133.1:0-10142 GCA_964451955.1 uncultured Tepidisphaeraceae bacterium | reverse complement strand
CGACAACCCTAACAAATACCTTATGGGCGATACAGGACTCGAACCTGTGACCTCACGGGTGTGATCCGTGCGTTCTAGCCAACTGAACTAATCGCCCGCTGTCTCGGCACACCGGGGTAATCTACGGAGTCAGCGGGCCAAAATCAACTGTCCTGACAATTCGCTTGCACGAACCGGCCGTCTGCGGCAGAATAATGTAGCTATTGCCGGAGCGGGCTTCTGCGTCTGTGCCGCAGGGCAGATTGGGCCTCATGGGTCGTGCGCCTCTGCGGGGCGGTATGGTTATAGGCGTTTTCCGGCAAATGTGTTTTTTGATAAGGTGCATGTTGCGTCCTCGCCGATGCGAGGACGATTGAGGTTTAGGTTGTTTTGCAGGAGAAGACGGCCATTTCTACCAACTTTCGCCACAACGAGCAGATCCGCATCTCACCCATTCGGCTCATCAACGAAAAAGAAGAACAGATAGGCGTCGTCTCGACGGCAGATGCGCTGCGCATGGCCCGGGAAGCCGGAATGGACTTGGTCGAGGTCGCCCCTGCTGCCAGGCCGCCGGTGTGCCGCATCATGGATTACGGCAAATGGCGCTACCAGCAGCAAAAGAAAGAAGACCGCAGCCGCGCCAGCTCGCGAGCGGGGCAACTGAAGGAGCTGAAACTTCGGACGGTGAAGATCGGCGATCACGATCTGCAGATCAAGATCAATCACGCGCGGCAGTTCCTGAGGGAAGGCAACAAGGTCCAGTTCACACTGCAGTTTCGAGGTCGTGAGGTGGCCCACATGGACCTTGGTCGCGAATTGTTCAAGCGCGTCAAAGAAGAGCTGCAGTTGTTTAGTAAGGTGGAACGAGACACGAAGTTGGAAGGTCGCCGGATGACTTTGGTCCTTCAGCCGGATCATAAAGCCGGCAGCGCCAAATCGGCAAGTTCCGCAAGCTCGACTGCGGTCGGCCAGACACCTCGGCCCGTAACTGTCGCCAAGCCGGTGGATGTGGCAACCTCAGGACCGGCAGCGCCGACTTCGGCAGCTGCGCCATCGGCCCCAATTGCCTGAGGTAGGCCACCGGAATGCAGGGCGACATCGGCTCAGACCCGACGGGGAGGATTGGGTTCTGTCGGCCGGGTTTCCCGAACGTGACAGTCGATTCTCTGGTAATCGCATGGGGTCTGTTCTGAGCAGGCCGATGGGTGGGGCAGCGGTTTGTCATCGAGCCTTGGGTTGCTGTGTCCTTGAGGTTGCACGAAGACAGATACCTTAGTGCCCGCGATGGTGCGATGCGGCGGCCCAGAGCGAAAAGAACGCTGCCGACAGCGTGGCAATCCACAACCCACAAAGCACAAGCGATGCTGGACGCCGCAGGTTGAATTCCGGATTTCGTCGTGCCCAGTCCGCGCGTCCCCTGCGGCTGACAATACAGACCAATCCCACCTTCAATCCATCGCGAAACGGGATGACGAACAGCCAGACGGTGCAGATCGCGAGCATTGTGCCGCCAACAATCAGGAGCGATGCCCCCAGGATCTGCCCCAGGGTAGGATAGACCCAGGTGAGACCCATCGCGACGAGAGTAGACAGCACAATCAGGGGGCGAATGACATGTTGGAATCGCATTCGCGATAGCTGGCGGGTCATCCACGCGACTTCCGGATCCCGCGTCGGTAGATTCGCCATTCGTTTCGCCCGCAGCGCGGCGTCCCAGCACGGCTGGCAGTAGTAACGTCCCTGGGGATCTCGAGTGCGTGTCAAAGAGGACACATCGATGCCGCAGACGGCGCAGACTTTGTCATCGTATCGGATCCCCTCGACGCGGAGCGATCGCCCGCACTGGCAGGTGATGTTTGAGCCCTGCCGGTCGTCGGCAACCCGATAGCGTCTTCCACACGCCGGGCATTGTAGGCCAATCGACATGGATCTCCGTCCGGAAAAGGATCGCCCACGTGGATCTGACCCGATTGTCGTGCCCCGCCGTCAATGCTGTCAACATTGACCTCTGCATCGCGAGAGGTTGATTTGCCGGGCTGGTAGGTTTAGGGTGGACTCATGCGACAGATCGGCTCAATACCGCACGAAGAGGCCGCCATTACTTTTGGCGACTATCTGCTCGCCAGCGGCATTGCCAACCTTGTCGAGCCGGCTGGTGAAATGTGGGCGATCTGGGTTGAGAACGACGATCATGTCGAGCGGGCGCGAGCCGAGCTTGAGGCGTTCATGCACAGCCCGGACTCGGCAAAGTACCGCCAGACTGCATCGGAGGCGTCGGCGATCCGTGCTCGCAACCAACGAAGGCAGGCGCGTTTAGCCCACAACTACATTGACGTCCGCACTGCGGGGACCAGCCGCGGCGGCCGTTTCACTCCCCTGACGATGGTGCTCGTGGCAACCTGCCTTCTGGTTGCCGCTATGACCCGGCTTGATACGCCCCACTTTGAAGAGGTTGACGGTGTGGCGGTGATCAAGGGGCCTCTGGGTTATCTTCTGACCGCTTCTTCCCTTGCTCCGGGGCAACATGGCCCCTGGGCGGGCCTGTCGGAGATCACTCGGGGGCAGGTCTGGCGAGCCATCACTCCTGTCTTTGTGCATTACGGCATCATACACCTTGTCTTCAATTTGTTCTGGCTGGTCGACCTTGGCGGAATCATCGAGCGCCAGCGAGGGACGTGGTTCTTGTTGTGCCTTGTTCTGGTCGGCGGGGCCTTGTCGAATGTTGCGGGTTGCCTCTGGGATGGGCCATTTGGCGCGGGAATGTCAGGCGTCATTTACGCGATATTTGGGTACGTGTGGATGAAGAGTCGCTACGCGCCGCAAGAAGGCATGCACGTTGCGCCACAGAATGTGATTATCCTGATTGCGTGGTTGTTCATCTGCATGACCGGGATGGTAGGGCCCGTCGGAAACGCCGCGCACGTGACCGGGCTGCTGTTTGGCACGATCACGGGCGGCGGACGGCATGCCTGGCGAAGACTTCAACGTCGATTCTGACTCTGCGCAAGGGGTCCACCTGGACGGTAACTGCGGGGGTGGCTGGCGCATCGTTTTGGGACCGCTCCCAACCCGATCCGGCCGATAACGTGTCGCATCGGCCGCAGTCCACATCATCTGCCCAAGTCGATCGAGCATCCGGCCGATACTCCCTGTAACAAGAACGCAGGAGGCGAAATTGCCGGGCATTCAGATCGGGGAACTACTGGTGGAACAACGCGTGCTCACGACCCAGCAGGTTGAGCACATCCTGCAGGTCCAGCGCGCTTCGCACCGCCCGTTCGGCGACCTGGCCGAACGTCTTTACGGTGTGAGCCCGGAAGCTATCGAGGACGCGTGGGTTCAGCAGTACCTGCGGATCGCCGGCACATTCGACCTGGAAGAACAGCGGATTGATGTGGATTGCCTCCGGCTGATCAACCGCCGCCAGGCATGGCAGTTTCACATGATGCCGACTAATCGTCAGGATGACAATTTGAACATTGCAACCGACGCGGAACACCTGGTCCGCGCCGTGAACTTCGCCGCTCGCCGGCTTGACGAGCCCGTGTGTTTCCTGATCGCCCGACGTGAGCAATTGCGGGAGTTCCTCATGAAGCATTATCCGGTGCCCCAATACATGGCTGCGTTTGCCGAGCAGATGTAGCATCGGCCATTCCCACCTGGCTGCCGGGAGGCGCCCACACCCCCGGCAGCCGTTTTCCCTACATATTCCAATATGAACCGCTCGATTCGCCCCTACCATTTGCCGCTATCGGTGCTAGATTGACCGGTATGTCAGCCACATCCGATTTCCCTGCCCACGGCACGGTCGTGACCTGTAACGATGACTCGGTGGTCTTCGAGCCTCGCGGCACAACATACCAACTCCTGCTGCTAACCAGATCGCGATACGTAGGGCCGATGAACCGGCCGGTCAAGGGCTTGATACACGTCCCCTCCCGCAAGATCTACACGGTCGCCAGCGGCGGCCATTTCATAACGCCGATCGTGGGTCCCCCGCGCATGGTTCAGGGCCGCATCCAATACCTCGATGAACGCTCGATGGTGGTTGATGTCGGCACAGCCGTCATAGCCGATCTTCCCAGCAACGACTCGGCATACGATCTGCCTTGCGGTCCACTCGCTGTTGCGCGGCTCGTCAATATTTCACTACTACCTGGCGCAACCTTTGAACCACTGACTTCCGTATAGTGGCTACCCAGCGACATCCGTTGGAACGCACCGAATCCGACGAGTAGGGCTGGCTGGACAGGGCTGGCGCGAGCAACTAGAATGCAAACCAACAAGGAAGCAGTTGTTCCCGTAGCTCAATTGGATAGAGCGTTGGCCTCCGGAGCCAAAGGTTACAGGTTCGACTCCTGTCGGGAACGTTTCCCCCTCCCATAATTCCTGTCGTCCTCGTTTCTTATAGCGCTAGCGGGGATAGGCGGCATCCTTTGCGGCTCACTACGCCCCCCCGCGTGCGGTTGCTGTGCCGGATTCTGTGCTGCTTCTTTGGTCCGTATACCAGCCTCTGGTTCCCCCATTCGGTGGGCAATGGCCTGAGCGAAATCGGCATCCCTCACCTGCAGGTAGTGGGCCTGGGCCACGCGGGGTGAAACAACGCACTTCCCATTTCCCGCACAGTCTACACGACAGATCAGAGCACCTTGTGCATGGCAGCGTGCCGGTCGTGTTCGTTTGGTTTATGATGTGAGTTGTCATGCCGATTCACCGTTACCAGTATTTCTCGCCATCGGACGCGGCTCGGATGTCCAGATTGCAGTTCATGGCGAGGCAGGTTGTGGAGGGAGTGATAACGGGTTTGCACAAGTCGCCGCACCGGGGTTTTTCGGTGGAGTTCTCGGAGCACCGGGAGTATGTGGCGGGCGACGAGTTGAGGCATCTCGATTGGCGGGCATACGCGAGGTCAGACCGGTATTACATCAAGCTGTACGAGCAGGAGACCAATCTTCGGGCGACACTGGTTCTGGACACGTCGATGTCCATGCAGTTTGGGGAAAAGCTCGAGTACGGGAAACACCTCGGGGCATGTATCGCATACTTGTTGTCAAATCAGCAGGACCTGGCGGGGCTGGTGACGGTGGACGACCAGATTCGACTGGAGCTGCCTGCGGCGGCGTCGCCGGCGCACCTGGACCGGATGTTCAGGGAATTGGAGAAAGTACAGGCGGGCCGTTTCACGATGTTGGCGGAGGGACTGCATGAATTGGCCGAGCGTCTGCCGCGGCGATCGCTGGTGATTCTCATCTCGGATTTGTGGCTGGACCCGATGGCGTTCACGAAGGCGCTGCAGCACCTGCGATATCGGAGGCATCAGGGCCTGGTGCTGCATTTGCTGAACAAGGAGGAGATTGATCTGCCGTACGATAGGCAAGTGACCCTGCAGGACCTGGAGACGGGCGAGAAGATTCAGATCAATCCCAAGGACCTTCGTGAGGCTTATCGGAGTAACATACAGGAGTACCTGACAAGCATCAGGCGGTGCTGCAGCGATTGCGATATTGAGTACCACCCGGTGTACACGGAGACGCCATACGACAAGGCGTTGGTGGAGCTGATCGCGAGGCGGAGTTGAAGGGCTGCTTTTTGCGGGAGAGGGTGACGGGCGAGTATGATTGATTGGATATGACACGCGTGCGGCTGGAGAATGTCTGGAAGCGGTTTGGGAAGACAACGGCATTGGAGGGGGTGGATTTGGATATCCAGGCCGGGGAGTTGTTTTTTCTATTGGGTCCCAGCGGTTGCGGAAAGAGCACGCTCCTGCGGCTGATCGCGGGGTTGCAGGAGCTAAGCGAGGGACGGATCTGGTTCAACGATGAGGATGTAACACATCTGCCCACCCAGGAGCGGAACGCGGTGATGTGTTTTCAGAGCTACGCGCTTTGGCCACACATGACAGTGCGGGGAAATGTACGATTTGGGCTGAGCGTCAGGGGAATGAGCGGGGCCGAGCAGGCGGGGCGCGTCGAGGAGGTTTTGAAGCTTGTGCAGATGGAGGCACTGGGCGATCGGAGGCCAAACCAACTATCGGGCGGGCAGCAGCAGCGGGTGGCGTTGGCCAGAGCACTGGCAGTGCGGCCAAGGTGTTTGTTGCTGGATGAGCCGCTGTCCAACCTGGACGCGAAGCTGCGGCAGGAGATGAGGCAGGAGATCAGGCGAATCTGCAAGCGTGGAGGATTCACGACAGTTTACGTGACGCACGACCAGAAGGAAGCACTGTCGGTGGCCGATCGAATCGGGCTGCTGAAGGAAGGCAGGCTGATTCAGGTGGGGACGCCGGGCGACTTGTACCATCGGCCGAAGACAAGCTGGGTGGCGGATTTCATTGGGCAGACGAATTTGCTGAAGGGGAGGGTGGTCGAACGGTGCCCAGACGGTGTCAAGGTACAGACTGCGGTCGGAATCCTTCTGGCGACGGGGGAATCAGGCAACACAGGTGAGACGAGGCAGTTGGACGGAGACGTGATGGTCAGTGTAAGGCCGGAGCAGATGCGCCTGGTCAGAGGACAAGCGGAAAATGGGACAAACGGCAAAGCGGCCGCCCCAGGTAGTGCGGTGACTCGGGTTTCCGGGCGGGTCGTGGAGAGCACATTCCTGGGGGAAGCGAGCGAGCACGTGGTGCAGGTGGAGGGGCAGCAGCTGCGGGTGATTTGTGCGCCGCCCATGTTCGGGCTGGACGGCAAAGTGACGGTCGAGTTTGACGCAGCGGATGCGGTGCTGCTGGCGGATTAGTCAGTTGTCGGCACCCAGAGACTGTAGCCAAATGTGGAGATATGGGTTCCTTCTTCTCTTCCTGCTGGTGCTCGGGTTGCCCTTCGCGCTGAGGTGGGTCGCAGGAAAGCAGACGAAGCTGGTTGGCGACAGAGATGGCGTGGAACTGGTTGTGATTACAGCAAACCAGGAGGGAATTCGGCGGGAGTTTGCTGACGGGTTTTCGGAATGGCATCGAGAGCATTTCGGAGTACCCGCGGTGGTGCATTACCTGCATTACGGTGCGGCCGAGATCGTGAAATACTTCGAGGCGGCGGGCTTACAATTGAAAGTGGACGTGGTTTGGGGCGGAGGGGACTATCTGTTCGAGCAGCAGTTGAAGAAGCCGGGGTACCTCGAGCCCATTGATCTCGGGACAGAGTTCTTGAAAGAGGTGTTCCCGAACGCCGATCTGGGCGGGGTGGCGTTGTACGACCAGGGAAAGCCGCCGACGTGGTTCGGGACAAGCCTGAATAGCTTTGGGATCGTGTACAACAAGGACGTCCTGAGGTATCTCGGGCTGGCGGAGCCACGGGCATGGCGAGACTTGAACAATCCGAGGCTGATGGG
The DNA here is from genome assembly GCA_964451955.1 of uncultured Tepidisphaeraceae bacterium. GTDB lineage: Bacteria > Planctomycetota > Phycisphaerae > Tepidisphaerales > Tepidisphaeraceae > JAPLNB01. The sequence goes on along the minus strand of CAYVKG010000133.1, from coordinate 2,840 downwards.
CTGGGTGGCACTGGCGGACCCGACGCGAAGCTCATCCGCAAAGCAGACCTTCATGGTGATCGTGGAACGGGCGATGGCAGACGCGGCCGAGCAGGGGCGCAGCGAGGATGAGGGTTGGGCGGAGGGGATGGGTTTGATCCGCCAGATCGCGGCAAACGCGCGCATCTTCACCGAGAGTTCATCGATTGTTCCGATCATGGTGAGCACCGGAGATGCGGGGGCGGGGATGGCGATAGATTTCTACGGGCGGTCACAGGCGGGCGCGGTGGGCGATGCCCGGATGGCCTATGTGGAACCGGCGTCGGCGACGATCATGAATCCGGATCCAATCGCGGTCGTGAAAGGCGCCCAGCATCGAGAGACGGCGATTCGATTCGTCCAGTTCGTGCTGAGCGAGCGAGGGCAGAGGTTGTGGAACACTCGGCCGGGCGCACCGGGCGGGCCAAAACAGACGGCGATCCGGCGCCTGCCGATTCGGGAGTCGGTGTTTGCCGATATGCGCCATTTCACGGATCCGGTGAATCCGTACAAGGCGGCGGCCGGGTTCAACAAGTCGAATGCCCGGGAAAAGACCTGGGCCTTGCTGGGTGATCTCATCGAGGCATCGTGCATCAGTCCGCTGGAGGAGCTTCGGAATACAAGAAAGGCGATATTGGCATCGCCCAAGGCATCGGAACTGGACGCCAAACTTGCTCGGTTTCCGTTTGATCAGAAGGAGGCCTTGCGGAGACTGGATGCATGGAAGCAGGCAACGGCCGGGAAGAGGCTGGAGATGAAACGGCAGTGGGAAAGGGAGTTTCGGGACGAGTATCGCAGGCTTCGCGTGGAAGCGACACAAGGGGGAACACGATGAGTTCGCAAGGCTACAGAAGACCCCCACTACCACATGGCACGTGGAGAGCGTATGCCATGGCAGGGCTGCTCGTGGCGCTGTTTGCAGTGCTCCTGTTGTGGCCAATCGGAAGGGTCTTGAGGGTCGGTTTCTTCGGAATGCCCGGAGAAGCGGGCGGATTCACGGTGAGGTACGTCGGCGAGGTATTTCTCGACAGCACGCTGCGGGCCGGGCTGCTGAACAGCCTGATGATCGCGGTGATGGTGACGGGGGTATGCGCGGTAATCGCGGTACCGCTGGCGATGATGTCGGTTCGATTTGAGTTCTGGGGAAAGGGGACTGTAAGCGGTTTGCTGCTAGTGCCACTGATATTGCCGCCTTTTGTGGGTGCGATTGGAATGCGGCAGATTCTCGGACGATTCGGCGTGTTGACCAGCATGGCGGCACATTTGAACATTGTCGGGGAGGGGACGCCGGTGGATTGGTTCGGCTCGGCCAGAGTGTTGGGAATCGTGTTGGTGGAGGCGCTCAGCCTGTACCCGATCTTGTATTTGAATGTAGTGGCGGCGCTCGCAAACCTGGACCCGGCTATGGAGCAGGCAGCGGCGAACCTGGGCGCGTCGCGGTGGAACATCTTCTGGCGGATCACCTTGCCGCTGATGAGGCCGGGGCTGTTTGCGGGCGGGACGATCGTACTGATCTGGAGTTTCACGGAACTGGGGACGCCGTTGATGTTCGATTTCTATCGCGTAACACCGGTGCAGGTGTTCTTCAGGCTCACACAGGTGAGCGGATCGCCGGTGCCCTATGCGCTGGTGGTCGTGATGATGCTGGGAAGCGTGACGCTCTATGCCGCGGGGAAGCTGGCGCTGGGACGGGGACACGATGCGGCAGTGACAAAGGCGTCAGTCTCATCTTCAGGCCGGAGGTTGTCGGTGTGCGGAAGTCTGGCGATATTGACGGCATTCGGAGCGGTCATCGGGCTTGCATTGCTCCCGCACGTCGGGGTGGTCTTGACGAGCGTGAGCGGCGTGGGGAGTTGGTATCAGTCGGTTTTGCCCAGCGTATTCACATCGCAGCATTACGCGACCGCCCTGACGCATGACGTGACGATGCCATCGGTGACCAATAGCGTGCTGTTTGCCAGCCTCAGCATGGTCCTGGACGTGCTGTTGGGCATCATGATCGCATGGGTGGTGGTCAGGTCCAAATTGCCGGGCAGGTCATTGATTGACGGCTTGGCAATGCTGCCGCTGGCGGTGCCGGGACTGGTCCTGGCATTCGGGTATCTGGCAATCAGCTTCCAACTGCAAGCGTGGTTCAAGGGGTCGGACTGGTTGCGAAAGCTGGTGGATGTACAGGAGAATCCGACGCTGTTGCTGGTTCTGGCGTATGCGATGAGGAGGTTGCCGTATGTGGTGCGGAGCGCGGTGGCGGGGCTGGAACAGACGCCGGTGGATCTGGAACTGGCAGCAAAGAACATGGGGGCGTCGGCATGGACCACAATGCGCCGGATCACGGTGCCGCTGATCGGGGCCAACCTGGTGGCAGGGGCACTGCTGGCGTTCGCGTTCGCGATGCTGGAGGTGAGCGATTCGCTGGTTCTGGCCCAGCGGCCGGCATATTGGCCAATCACGAAGGCGATTTACGATCTGTTCCAGAGGCTCGGGGATGGGCCGTATATTGCGTGCGCTCTGGGGGTGTGGGCAATGGCGCTGCTGACACTGACGATCTTGTCGGCGAACGCGGTGCTGGGAAAGAGAATGGGTGCGATTTTTCGCGTGTAGGCAAGGTCACCGGTTCCGATCGCGTTACTTCGCGGCACCCGTAACGTTGGTTTCGATGGCGTAGAGCCCCGTGCGGGCAGTGATGAAGAGGGTCTTGCCCCTCGCTCCGCCAAAGCAGAGGTTGGCGGGGGATTCGGGGACGAGGATTTTCCCGATCAGTTCGCCGGCTTTCAATTACCCACATCTTCGGTGGTTCGGTCGGCAACGGCTCATCAAGTCAT
>CAYVKG010000132.1:0-10229 GCA_964451955.1 uncultured Tepidisphaeraceae bacterium | reverse complement strand
AGCCCTTGGTGAAGCAGGCGATGCCAAGGGGTGTGAGCGGTTCTGTTGTGGGGCCGGTTTTTGGGGTGTAGGTGGAGGGCGGAGATTGGGGACGGGGGGCGTTGGGGTTGATGGGGGTTAATCAGAGACGGTGGACAGTTAGTCGGGGGGCATGGGGGCGGGTGAAGAGCGCAACGCGTGGGGGGTGGCCTGGGGTGTTGTCGCGAAGCGAATCGAGGAGGACGAGCAGATCATCGGCATTTCGGGAGAGCTGGACCTGTGAGCATTGGCAGAGGTTGGCGATGCGTTGGGGCATGAGGCCGTGGCGGCGGGAGGGATGGACTTCGACGATGGGCCAATCGGCGCGGAGGATTTGTTCGGATTCAGGTAGTGAGAGGTCGGAGGCGTGGGCGGCGGAGCGTCGTCCGGGTTCCATGATGAGGACGGAGCGGCAGCAGGCATGGTTGCGGTGGGCTGAGGGGAACTCGTTTTCGATGTTGACCCATTGGGACTGGCGTAGGCCCAGTCCGATGCGTAGGCGAGGCAGAAAGGCGCGCTCGACGACGCCGGGCATATGGAGGAGGTGTATGCGGCCGTCCTCTTCGCGTAGAGCGGTCCATCGTTGTCCGATGACGCGGTATCCGGCGCGGAGGAGGCGAACGAGTTCAGGTTCGAGGGAGAAAGGGGCAAGGATGAGGATGCCCCAGTCATCGCGGGCAATGGAGATAGCTGGGAGGAGGTGGAGGCCGCGAGGGCGGAGCAGTTGTGCGAGTGGCCAGAGGACTGCGCCCTCGACGAGTCGAACGGGGTCAGCGGTGGGCTCGGGAAGGATCCAGGTGCGCCACTGATTTCGGAGGAAGTTGATTTCGGCGATGCCCCAGCGGTCGTCGACGAGCCAGAATCGCTCGTCGTCGTGGTAGAGTTCAAGCCAGGGGTCTGTGAGGGGCAGTCGGCGGGCGGAGACGGAGAGGTGGCGGAGGACTTCGTCAGTTTCGTAACCGACTATATTTCCGGATGTTGTAGGGATTCCACTGGGGAGGTCAGTAACCAGGAACGGTTGGAGGAATTGGTTGATGGAATGGGTCAGGTTTTGGGAGGAAGAGGCGATCTTGACGGCGAGGCCGTGGAGGGAAAGGGTCAAGTGAGGCTGACGGGGTGGAATCACGTGTGGCGATCCTGAAATGAACAGGGACAGCAACTTGGAGTATGTATCGGGCATTTTCGCGGCTTGTCTGCAGAATCGGAGCGAGGTTAGTGGGGTAGCTGGGGGGGTTTGTTTTTGGCGGTATGGGTGGCATTGGAGAAGTGGCCGGAAATGGAAAGCCCACCCTGTTGAAGGGTGGGCTTTGAAAGTGGGCTCACAAGTTTGAAAGGAGGGGGGTGTTAGTTGGTGCCGACGAGCACGCCAGCGTTCCACTTCGGGAGGAGCATGGTGTCGAGGGCGGTCTTGGGATCGGGGGTTTCCTGAGGAGCGGCGAAGACGCCAGCGTCATTGACACCGCCGGAGGTGTAGATCTGGTCCTTGTTTGCACCGACGAACGGGGTGCTGCACCACTCGACGTGTCCGTCATTGTACATGACGTTCTGGCCTTCGGTCTCGTGGTTCTTGGAGTTCATGTCCTTGATCTGGGCGGAGGTAGCCTGGGTGGGGTTGGCGGCAGCGCGGCGGTTGTTGCAGTCGTTGCGGTCGGCCGCGATGGCGAAGTCAGAGACCTGGCTGGTGTTGTACTTATAGCCGAATCCGACGGCGGTGGTGGAGGGATAGGGGCAGGCGATGCTGTAGGAGAGGTTGTTTTCAGCGGTGAAGTTACCGCGATAGGAGGACTGCTTGTTGTTGAGGGTGTCCTTTTCCTGGTTGCTACTTGGGCAGACGAAGACTTCGGGGTTGAGGTCGGCCTGGCGGACGAGGAGGAAGAAGCAGGCGGTGGCGTCATTGATGACGACCTGTGTACCGGTGGCGGCGAAGGGATCCAAGCAGTCAGCGACGCCCGGGGTGAAATAGCGGATGGGGGAACCTGGAACGTAGCGGACGCGGGGGTACTGGCCCTTGTTGTCATTGGCGTAGAGCATCATGCCTTGGCCAATCTGTCGGAGGTTGCTGGCACATTTAACGCGGTTGGCGCGTTCCTTGGCAGCGTTAAGGGCCGGGAGGAGGATAGAAATCAGCAGCGCGATGATGCCGATAACGACGAGCAGTTCGACGAGGGTGAAGCCCGTCGTCCTGCGACGAGTGAAGCGCGTCATATGACGCTCCTTTCAGATTGTGTCGCCAGGTGTGTAGCAGCGGATCGACGCGAAAGTAAACGATGATTGCTATCGCAGCCCGGGGATGTCCGTGCTGATAACGCGATCACGCGATGCAGAACCGAGCGACTGAGTATGACCTGTCAGCGAACACCGCCGACCAAGTTTTTGTGATACAACCTGTGAAAAGCCCAAGGCGTTGAAGTCGGACATTTCACTAAACCCATCCCCGGCTTCAGCAACCTCACAATACCTACCTAATACGATTATAACGCGGGGATGTTAATGGGGTCAAGACTTTGGTGCAAGGATTGCGCATTTTAGCCACAGGGATCAGGTTGAGGGGGTATCGGGGGTGGAGCTGCGCAGGTTGATGCCTCGCCGTTGCATACGTTCGAGATGTTGAAGGACGATTCGGGGGACGAGGGGCTCGAGTTTGGCGAGATCCGCGCCGAGAGCGACGACCTGACGGATGAGGCTACTGCTGGTGAGGGCATATTGGTCGCCGGTCATGACGAAGATGGTCTCGACCCCCCCTACTGCGCGGTTGGCCAAAGCAAGCTGGAATTCGTGTCGGAGGTCGGAGACATCGCGGATGCCGCGCAGGATGACGGTAGCCCGGACGGACTGGACGAAATCCATGGTGAGGCCTTCGTACTTAGCGGCGCGAGCGCCGGGGATGTTGGCCAGCAGTTCCTGGATCATTGAGAGCCGGTCATCGAGGGAGAAGAGTTCGCGTTTTTCAGGGTTTATGCCGACGGCGACAATGACTTCGTCGAAGAGTCGAACCGCGCGGCGGATGACGTCGAGGTGGCCGTTGGTAATGGGGTCGAATTGGCCTGGAAAGACGGCAATGCGAGGACCGGCGGGATGTGTCATGGAGAGTCTCCTTGGACAACAAGGATAAACTTGCAGAGGGGGAAGTTCCATGGGTGATGGAATGAGAGGGCGAGGGAAGGAGGCTGCGCGGCCGGTTGAAATCGGAGGGGTTGATCGGGAGAATATGCGGGATATGCTGGAGCGACAAGTATTTAAGAATGGCGTGGTGGCTTATGTATCGCCTTTGTTAAGCAGGACGGGGGCGGTTCACGCATTCAGCACGCGTATGGGAGGGGTAAGCGAGGGGCCATTTTCGTCGCTGAATCTGGGGAATCCGGGGGGTTGTGCGGCGCAGGATGATCCGGGCAGAATTGCGGAGAACTATCGGCGTTTTTTGGAGGCGATTGAGTTGGAGGGGAGAGTGATCGGGCGGGTGAGGCAGGTTCACGGCGCGGAGGTGGTTGACTTTTCCGGAAGAGCACGGGAGGGAGCCATACGAGAGGGGGATGCATTGGTTGCGAGTACCACGGATTGTGTGCTGAGTGTTCGCGTGGCCGACTGCGTGCCGGTATTGCTGGCGAGCGAAGACGGGCGGCATGTTGGGGCGGTGCACGCGGGATGGCGAGGGATTGTGGGGGGCGTAGTGGAGGCAGGGGTGCGGAGCCTGAGGTTGAAGTCGGGGGACCAAGCGATCGTGGCAGCGATTGGCCCTTGCAGAGGGGTAGGGGCGTTTGCGGTGGGCGGAGACGTGATCGCGCAATCCAGGGGTATATCTCGGACGGCGGCTCCGATACGGACGGGGAGTGGGGGCAAGGGGCATGTGGACTTGCGTGAGGCAGTGCGGATGCAGTTGGTGGAGGCGGGGTTGGGGGTTGAGATGGTGGAGATGAGCGACCGTTGCACGAGCCGGGATGCGGAGGAGTTTTTTTCGCATCGGCGTGAGCGGGGTGTGACGGGGCGGATGGCGGCCGTGATCTGCGCGAGGGGCTAAGGCTGCCGGGCGGCCGGGCAGTTGGTTGGAGGGGTCGAGGGAGCGGGGTTCATTTGGCGGGATTTTGGAGAGCTTCCAGAGCCTCGATGACTTTGGGCAGGTAGGTGAAGGTGGGTCCGCCCTGCATCATGACGGCGACGCCGGCAGCCTCGATGATCTGTTCGGGAGTGGCGCCAGCGTCGAGGGATTTCTGGGTATGGAGATTGATGCACGGTTCGCATCGCAGAGCCAAACCGATGCCGAGTGCGATGAGTTCTTTTTCGCGGACGGTGAGGGCGCCGTCCTTCATGACGGCCTGGAAGAGTCCGCCGAAGCCGCGGACGGCGTCGGGCATGGAGGACTTGGCCTTTTCGAACCTTGCGGGCCACTGGGAGAAGAAAGATGTCGCATCGCTTGGCATTGAAGACTCCTATTTGTTGTGCAGTGGTGATACCGATTTGTAGGCGGGGTGGATTGGGTGTTCAGCGGGGGCCGCTTTGAGAGGAGAAGGCGAAGAGGAGCCCGATGCAGCCGCCGTAGATAGCGCCTCGCCACCAGGTGGAGGTGAGGGGGCATGATCCGGAGGAGCATTGGCCGAAGTAACCCATAACAGCGCCGAGTGCTGCGCCGATGAAGCCTGCGATAATCAGCCGGGCGAGCATGGAATCCTCTCTGTAAGGGCCGTCGGTTATTGAGCGGCCACGGGGATATAGATGGGTGAAGGCGGGAAAAGTTACAGATGGGATGGTGAATTGCGGTTGCGGGGATTGAGAGGGGTTGGGGGTATGGGGGAGGGCGGGGGTATTGGATTGTGGTGCAGGAGAGTGGGGGTTGGGTCGTTGAATAGGCGAATGACGGACGAGGCCGAACGAATGTCGTGCTCGGGCGTCCGGCCGGTTCGAGAACCGGGCCTGCGGCCTAGTGGAGACCGAGAAGCAGAGAGCGTAAGGCGGCAGGCCGTGTCGAAGGGACCACTAACAGTCTGAAAGGAACAGACCATGAAGAGCTTTTTGAAGCGTATTGGGATCGGGATGTTGTCATTGGCGTTTGCGGTTCCGGTGATGGCGGCGGGAGGGAAGGGCGAATGCCGCCGAGACGGTTCGTGCGGTGAATGTCCCCAATGCCCCTACGAATGCAAGTGCAAGTGTGACGGTTGCGGCCAAGGGCAGGGCCAAGGCGTCAAGCAGCAACAGCGGAAGCGAGACGGCAGCGGCGACTGCCAAGGTCAGGGAATCAAGCAGCAGCAGCGGAAGCAAGATGGCAGCGGAGGCGGCCAAGGCCAAGGAGCAAAGCAGCAGCAGCGGAAGCAGGATGGCACGGGCAAATAGCGGTTGGGCGGTGAGTGAGTGGCGGGATGGCGTTGTCAGAAGCGGCGCCATCCCGTTCTTTTTTTGGGAGGGTGGATCATTGGGGGGGCGGGGATGGTGAGGCGTCAGCGGTCCGGCATTTCGGGAATGTCGGGTGTGAGTGGAAGTGTATGCCTGGTGGTTGGCCGGTGTGGTTTTCGGTGCACTTGCCGCGTTGTGAGGCGTCCTTCGTGCTCCGGCGGGTGGGTTAGTTTGTTTCGGGCCGGGGTTGAGTATCGGCGGCCCAGATAGCGGCGATGACTTCCTCGTCGCCGAGGCCGTCGGGCACGGCGGGACTGGGATTATTGGCGTAATACCATCGGCGGTTATCGAGAGGGGAACGGACGGTGCGGCTGCCGGGCATTTGGAGGAAACCGTTGGGATCGGTTTTTCGGACCCAATCCCAGGCGTAACGGAGCCAATTGGCGCGGTACTGTTTGGTTTGTTGAGCGAACCAGGAGATTTCGTCATATCCCCAGATCCAGATGCTACCGGATCGGGGTTTTCCGGGTGTTGGGCTGACGCCCCAGTTATCGATTTCGACGAGGTAGGGCAGGTTTCTGCAGGACCATCCGCTGTAGGTGCGTCCGCCTTTGCTACGGCCGTAGATGCTATCGGAGAATCCGAGTTTGAGGATGGCCTCTTGGGGTTTGTCGGGGACTTCCATGATGCGTAGAGGGAAGGAGTGGAAATCCATAAGGAGGAAGCCATCGCGGAGGAGTCCGCCGCTGGGGACATGGGAATCGAGGAGTACCATGTGCCTGCGGGCGTGTTTGGCGGCATAGGATCGTATGAGGGAGAGGACCTGGAAGTAGTGGTCGAGATTGCGGTCGTTGGCGTTCATGAGTTCGGTCTGGCCGAGGTGGATTGCCTCGCAGCCGACGTCGATGAAGGAACGGCCGAGGAAGTAGAACCAGAGTTTGGTTTCGTTGCGGCTGACATCGGGGACGGAGTTTCCGGGCCTCCAGTGGTCTTTGAGTCGGCCGTTGGGGTAGAGCATGTCGGCATAGCGGAAGTTCCGTTTTTCGACGGGGAGGGCGAGGGCGGCGAAAGCCCAATCGGGCACGGGGACCTGGTCGACCTGGGTGGTGACGATTTCGAAGATGCAGGCCTGTAGGATCATATCGGGGTCGGCGGCGTGGAGTTTCGGGGTTTGCTGTTTGGCACGGTCGAGGTTTTGGAGGATGTTGGCTTCGCCGCCCCAGAGGCAGAGTGCGCGGCCGATGAATTTAGCGCCGGTGTTTTTGAGCATGCGGATATTGTCATCGAGGTTGCCTCGCCCGTTGAGGAGTCCTTCCATGGTGATGGAGCGAGAGAGGTAGTTTTCGAGGACATGGCGGGAGATGGCGCCATCAAAGCGATAGTCACGGGGGTGAGGGGCGTCGGTTGGCTGGGCGGCCGGGGCGGGTTTGCCGCAGAGGAATCCTGCAGCGGCGAGCCAGATTGCGAATGTCAGGCGGGCGTAATTGCCGGAGTTGTGTGGTTGTGGGTTCATGATTGGACTCATTAGTTAATCAACAGTGGATTTCATGGTAGTGATGACGGGATCGCCGCGGCGGTTGATGACATGTTTGATGCCGCTGCCGGGCCTACCGCCGCCGAGGCGGATGGTGACCATATGGTGCATTTTGATGCCCGTGGCGGAGGGAGTTTCGATCGCGTTTTCGGCGACGATGGAGGCGCGATGGAAGACGCAATAGACACCGAGTCCCCAGGCCTCGTGGGAGGTGACGTGGTCGGCGACTTTGTAGGAGGCATAGCCGGTGACCTGATCGTGGCTCCAGGCTTCGGCGTTGGGCGGGTCGTAGGGCATTTCGGACTGGTAGAAGTAGACGCGACCGCCGTTGCCATTCCAGAGGGTCTGGTATTTTTGGGCATGTTCGACGAAGAGGGCGTAAATGGTGACATCGTTGCCGTTGACGATGAGCCCGGTGTCGTTTTTGTTGAGATCCCAGCCGACGCCTCGGCCGTGGTCCGCCCGCCAGAGCCAGAAGTTGTCGCCGACGACATTGTTGCCGTGGATGGTGACCATGCAGTCGGCGTTGCCGGCGCCGGCGCCTCCGACGCGGCAGTAGATGTCGTGGAGGAAGATGGGGTCGTGGGGGTGAGTGGTGGTTTTGCCGGGTTGTCCGACCTGGAGGAGTGTGGGGGAGTTGGCGGGTGCGGCATCGAAGAGGATGCCGGCGGCAGTGACGCCGGGGACATCGGCGATGACCATAGCCGGGTGGCCGTTATCGGGGACGAGCGTGGCATAACCCAAGCCGAGGACGACGGTGTCTGGGCGGGACACGTGGAGGGGGGCATTGAGGTGGTAGATGCCTGGGGTAAGCAGGAGGTGTTTGCCTTGGTCGAGGGCGGCGTTGATGGTGGCGGCGTTGTCGTTGTCGGCGATCGCGATGTGGAACTGGCTGATAGGGATTTGGTTTCCCGGAGTGTTTCCGGCGGCCCAGGTGATGCCCTGAGAGCCCCGGGAATTGAGTTGGGGGACCATGACGAAGTACTGGCCGGCGTCGTCGATGAAGAGGAAGGGTTTCTCGCGGATGAGGGGGGTTTTTTCGATGACGGTGTAGGGGCGGTCGGGCCAACGTCCGTCGGGGGGATTGACGGTTCCGACGAAGACCATATTCCATGAGCCACCGATCCAACGGCCGAAGTGGTTGTTTCGCGAGAACCATTGTTGCTGGGAACCGGAGTTGATGGTGCCGGCGATTTTGGAGTCGGCGAGGAATCCGCCACTGGACCATCCGCCATCCCACAGGTGGATGTCGCCTCGGATATGGGTTCGGCGCAAGGCGGCGCCCTGGGAGACGGCCCAGATGTTGACGTTGTTTTCGAGAGTGGGGGTGACGGAGAGGTTTTCGGCGCCGCGCCAGAAGTTGCAGGTGGCGTTGTTGTTTCTCATCCAGGCGGCCTTGGATCGGAGGGCGCCGGTGATGGCGACGTCATCGGGGGATTTGCCGAGTCCGAGGACCTGCATATAGAAGCCGAGTTGGACATCGAGGTTGTATTTTCCGGGTTTGAAGAGGTAGGCGTAGCGGTCGGGTCCGAACTGGCTGCGTTCTTGTTTTTTGAAGACGGCGTCGATCCGGTTCTGGATGTCGGGCATGGAGGGGTCGAAGATGAGGACGTTGGGACCGAAGTCGGGAGGTGGGGAGGGCGTTTGTTGGGCGGCGTGAAGTCCGGTGGCAAGTGGCAGGAGGCAGGTCAGAAGGCATGGGAGACGGATGGGTTGGGATCGGTTGACCGCAGGCCGCGACTGGAATGGGATGATCATGATTGGGCCACCTTTGGAAGCGGTTTTTGGGGTAATCAGTTACCGCGCTATAGAGCGGGCGTTCTTGCCGGCGTTGACGTTCGAGGCAGGTTATGGGACCCAGTGTTGTTACTGAGCGCGTGGGCGTCCAAGTCTGGACGGGTTTTTTGGCGATTACCGGCGGGCGCATTATGCCGTTGGGGCATGTCGGTCTCAAGGGCCGGGCGTTTGGGGCAAACTGGGGGGTTTGTCGCGGAGTGGTTCAGCTTCCGATTCAGTGGTGGATTTTGTGGGGGGGGAGGATGCGGCTAAGCCGGGACGTGTCAGATTTCGGAAGAAGCAGGGGGGACGAGTGGTTGTTCTGGTATACGCCTCATGAATGAGTTATATTACATGAGTTCGCATTCAAGGTCAGTGGGTTGGTGGCCTGCCAGGAAGCCGTCGAAGCATGCGGGCGCTATTTCACCTGCAGGAGCAAAAAAATGACGCGTATGTTTATCGAATCGCTGGAAGACAGGCGGTTGTTGTCGGTGGACTTGCCGCTTGACGGCGGGCCGATAGATACCGAGGTGGTCGCGTTGGTTGCGCCGCGTGTGACAGCCGCCGCGAAGGTCGTGAAGGCCACGGGGAACTACTCCTGCAAGGCGACGTTCGGGGACCTGACCGGCACGATGTATCTTAAGATTGCGTCACAGCAGGGTTCGACGGTGCAGGGGTCGCTGTATTCGATGGACTGGGGCGGGTTCAACATTCCGGTTACGGGGACGATTGACGGGAAGGGGACTCTGGTCATCAAGGGAAGCGACAAGACGTTCCAGTTGAAAAAGCTCTCGGTACAGGTTGCGTCGGGCGCGAAGACGCTCACGGGAACTTGCTCGGTCGTGCAGATGGGGTTGTCCGACTCTGCGAAGGTCAATTTCGGCAAGCTGAGCAAGGCTCCGCCGAAGGCGACGTCGGCCAAGGCCCCGTCGCTGGTGGGTCCCTACCACGGGACGGCGAAGAGCGATGACAGCAGCAAGCCGGACAACATCGCGTTGTCGTTCACAAAGCAGCAAGGGGGCAAGATCTGGGGCAAGGACGAGGATGGCAACCCGATTACCGGCATCGTCTTGAAGGATGGTCAATTCCGTTTGATCTTGAAAGGCGACGATAACCACACGATGATATGGGGGAAGTTGCAGAAGAACGGCACTCTGACGGGCGGATATGAATGGACTGGGAACGGGGAATCGGAAAGCGGGACATTCACGTTGTATCGTGCCTGATTGGGCGTGAGAGGCGTCCGATGCGGGATGTCGGCGTGATCGGTTTGTCGTCCGTGGCGTTGTGGCCGTGTTCGATTCGCCGGTATCATGCTGGTGATGACCAAGCGTGTGGGGCGTCGGGAGTTTCTTGGGATTTCGGCTGCCGCCGCGATGTCTTTGTTGGGACGTCGGTCGGTTGCGGCGGAGGGATGGGGGTTTGGTCTGTCCACTTCTTCGATTCACTTTGGCAGGCTTCCGATTGAGCAGGCGGTGGAGCGGATTGCCTCGTTGGGTTTTGAGGCGATCGATATTTGGTCGGGCTACACGGGATGTCCACACCTGGATGACGCACTGTATTCCTGCGGCGGTTTGAT
>CAYVKG010000131.1:7339-10435 GCA_964451955.1 uncultured Tepidisphaeraceae bacterium | reverse complement strand
GATCGCCCTGGAAGGGGCGTTGAAGCTGAAGGAAATCAGCTATATTCACTCGGAAGGGATGCCGGCGGCGGAGATGAAGCACGGCCCGATTGCGTTGATCAACGACGGCATGCCTGTTGTGTTCATAGCGACCAAGGGGTTGCAGTACGACAAGGTGATCAGCAACATCGAAGAGGTGCGGGCGCGAGGGGGGAGGATCATCGCGGTGGCGACGGAAGGGGACGGGGAGATCCGGAAGTACTCCGAGCACGTGATCGAGGTACCGCACGCATTGGAACCGTTGCAGCCGCTGTTGAGCGTTGTGCCGCTGCAACTGTTGGCGTATCACGCGGCGGTTGCGCGCGGCTGCAACGTCGACAAGCCGCGGAATTTGGCCAAGAGCGTGACCGTGGAATGAGCGGCCGGGCGGCGGGATAGAATAGATGGAAGCACCCGCGGATTCCGGGGTCCGCGGGTTTTTGCGTGGGATCTTGCTTGAAACTTTTGGCGCTGGGGCGCGTAGTAGTGGGTGTGAAAAGTCGTCGATTTTTTCTTCTGGGCGTTGTGGCATCGGCTTGGGTGATTTGCGCCGTGAGCGTGGTGATTGCGTCGGGCGCGACCATGCCGGCGTCGCGAGCGGCTACTCGGCCGGTGGAGAGCGATGCACAGCGGCTGGAGCGATTAGCGCGGCAGGGGATCGAGCTGCTGAGGCAGCGGAAATACGACGAGGCCGAGCGGGCGCTGAGCGAAGCGCTCAAACTCGGGCCCAACCGGTATATCTTGCTGTACAACATGGCGTGCGTGAAAGCGGTTCGCGGGGATATCGCGGGCGCAATGGACTGCCTGGAGCGGGCGACCAGCAACGGTTTCACGGACTTCATACATATTCAGAAGGATCCGGACCTTGAGTCCCTGCGAGATTTGCCGCGCTATCAGGCGCTGATGAGCCGGAAGGAGGAACTGCAGCGGCGTGACGCGGAACATATGGTGCAGTTCCTGAAGCGGGAGTTGGGTCCGGGGTACGTATTTGAGATTGATGGGGAGGAGAAGCTGGTCTTTGCGGCGAATACGGACGCGCAGACGCTGGCGGCGCTCAAGAAGTGGCTGGTCATGCAGTCGCGGAGTCTGCACGCGCAGTTGTTTGAGAACAAACCGGACCAGTACATAACGGTGATTGTGCCATCGGAGGCGGACTACAGGCAGATCGTATCGCGGCGTGGAGTGGGCGGGTTCTACGACCATGACAATCGTCGTCTGATCGCTCAGCGGCTGGGGCAGGTGATGACGCACGAGTTCACGCACGCGTTGCACAATGCCGATCTGGATCCGCTGGGTCAGCAGCATCCGGTGTGGTTGAGCGAAGGTCTGGCGACGCTCTTTGAGCCGGGGCGGTTTGTGGGCGAGAGACTGGTGCCGGGGGATTCGTTTCGGCTCCGATTGTTGCAATCGGCGGCCAGACGCGGGCGGCTGATTCCCCTTCGGCGGCTGCTGGAGATGGATCAGAAGGCGTTCATTGCCAATTCGGTGGTGGATCTGAGTTATGGCGAGTCGGGGAGCCTGTTATTGTATCTGTATGAGCGGGGGCTCTTGCGGAAGTTTTACGAGATGTTCAAGGCGGAGTACGGAACGGACAAGACGGGTCGCTTGGCTTTGGAGAAAGTGACCGGCCAGAAATTGGCGGATTTGGAGGGAGAGTGGAAGGCGTGGATGTTGAGCCGCACGCCGCCGCCGGCGAGCACGGGGCCGCAGGGGGCGGTTTTGGGGGTGCGTTTCGGGTTGGCCAATGATGGTCTGAAGGTGGAGGAGATACCGCGAAACAGCCCGGCTCAGCGGGCCGGTCTGGAAGTTGGCGATGTTGTGGTTGGCGTGGATGGCGCGGAGGTGCGAGATCTGAACTCGCTGATACCGATCATGGCAACCTACCAGCCGGGTGATGTCGTTGTGTTGAAGTTCCGTCGTGGGGGTGAATACAAGACGGTTCGGCTGGCGCTTTCGCGCCGGGATCAGCTGGATCGATGACATGGGTAGCCAGGCGTCTCTAGAGCGTGGGGGATTCAATTTCGACGGCGGCTCTTTGGGCGTATCGAATGATGGTTTCATCGACTTGGTCCCAGTTGCGGTCGCGGCGGGCGAACACGGTTTTCATGACATCGATAGCCTTTTCGATGCGGTACGGTTGTGGGCCTTGATCTGTGAGGAAGGTGAAACTGGGGATGAACTTGTCGGGAATCCCCGAGCCGGCAATCATGCTGGCCAGGCCCACATAGGTGCCGGCCATGAGGCGGGTGCCGATGGCGGTCTTGGCGTGGTCGCCAATGAGGGAACCGAGGTGTCGGCAGCCGGTCTTCACAGGGCCAAGGGGGGTGGTGACGGTGATTTCGCCGTAGGTGTTCTTGAGGTTGCTGGTGTTGGTGGCGGCGCCAAGGTTGACCCATTTTCCGACATAGGAATCGCCTAGGAAGCCGTCGTGGGACTTGTTGGAGAAGCCGAAGACGATGGAATTGGAGACTTCGCCGCCGATGCGGCAGGTTGTGCCAATCGTCGTGCCGGGGCGGATGAAAGCAAGGGGGGTGATGTGTGTGCCGGGGCCGATGTAGCAGGGGCCCTGGATGACCGCGTTGGCGCCGATGACGGCGTCGCGATCGATGACCACGGGGCCCCTGGAGCCGTCGAGCACTGCGCCGGGCTGGATGGCGGCGGTTGGGGCGATGAAGACGTTGGCGGAATCGATCATATGAAAGGGACCGGTCGGCTTGGCGGACGCATCGAGCTTGCGCGACGTGGCGTCTTCAATGAGCGATTCTTCGTTCCACTTGATCAGGTCCCACAGGCGATTGACCATCCGTGTCTGTGTTTCCATCGGGGGGAGTCCGAGCAGATCGAGCCAGCGGCCGGAACGCTGCAGGGCGTCCTCCGGCAGAAGGCCCGGGCGCTTCACTTTGGCGACGCGGATGACGCTGTTGTCGTCGATGCAGGCGGCTTCATGGTCGGGGGGCGTGAGTTTCCGAAAATGGAGCGTTCGGCCACTGACGAGCAAGGCCGGTTCATTGTCCAGGGGCGCGTTGACCTGCGTGGGGACGCCGAGCTTGGGGACGATTCGCTGGCGGCAGAACGCGG
>CAYVKG010000131.1:0-7329 GCA_964451955.1 uncultured Tepidisphaeraceae bacterium | reverse complement strand
CCAGCTCCGGGCGAACCCAGAGCGTCAGACGAGACGGGTTGGTATGGCGGATCTGCTTCTCAAGGAGCGCGCTCATTCCCGTTGCCAGGGCAAAGACAGGCCTGCTGAGCGAAAGCGGGGCGAGCGTTTTCCAATGAATCCCTTCAAATATGACCACATGCATGGGGGGGATTATATCGGGAGAAACAAAAACAGGGCAGCCATCTGCATGGCTGCCCTGAACACACAGAGCCCTCCGAGGATTTCACTTCGGCTGTCCAATTGGACGGCCGAAGGCCTGTGTAAAAGCCATTGGAACGGGGCGATCTTCAAGGATGCTGGCCAAGGCGTCGGTGCAGTAGGTTTTTGTGACCGCGGCTTCGTCTTCGTTGTCGTCGAACGCGCCGCGATAGCGGATCTGACCGCGAGCGTCGATGACGATGGCGGTTGGCGTGACCTGGACGCCATACTGTCTGGCCACTTTGCCTCCAAGGTCCAGCAGGACGGGGATGCGCTGGGCGATCACGTTCTTGAACACCCGCGCCTCATCCAATGCGTTGGGATCCGGATCGCTCAGGGTCGGGTCGATCGTGAGCACCGCTACCCGCTCATCGTCCGCATATTGATTTCCCAGCCGGATGACTCGGCGGCAGTATTTTGCGCTGACCGGTCCTCTTGCGGACCAGAAGACCAGAACGGTGGTCTTGCCCTTGAGGGATGCCAGTGACACGACGTGTCCATCCACATCACAAAGCGTGAAATCTGAAGCCGAGTTGGCGCGATCCCGTTCCCGCTCGAACGCCTTTGAGCCGAGCACACCCATGGCGAGCAAGAAGACGGCAAACGCAGCTGCCAGGCCCAATCGGGCACGACGTTCAGATGACAACATCACTCACCCCTCCAAGGGTGAAAGGACAACCCACGTTGTTCATTTGCTCGTCGGCTTTTCAGCGCCGGAGACCCACCTGCTCCGGGAGCCGGCGAAAGGGCATTGCTTGCCTTGCCCGGTTCCCCACTATAACCCAATTCACGAGAGGCACAAGGAAAAACCGGACGAGCGAGAGGTCTCGCGTTGGGGGAAAACAACCCAGATTAACACGGGCGAGCTGAACAACCGGATTGGCGGGCGAATCAGGCCGCTTGCGGAGGATTCGCGGAGTCGCGCGGCAAAATGGGAGGCTATTTCGGATTGTGGCAACTGGTCAATTTGGCGAGTTGGTACAGCATCGCCATCCAGGGGACGGGAACACCCGCCTTTGTTGCAGCTCGCACGGGCTCGCCGAGGATGGCTTCGATTTCCATATCGCGGCCGAGCTCGCGGTCAATCTGCATGCTGCTGCGATAGGGGCCCATTGTCTTGGTGAATGCGATCCTCGTTTCGATGACTTGTTGGGGAAGGGCAGCGCCCAGAGCATTTGCCGCCGCTACCACTTCCGCCATGATGGTGCGGACGAGTTTGAGGCCCGCCGGGTGATTGACGAGCCGATCGGTTGGCAGATCGAGCACGGCACCAAGACCGTTGAATGGGACATTCCAGACAAGTTTCTCCCACCGACCGTACCGGAGGCTTTGGAGCAGTTCACATTTTACCCCGGTGCTTGCGATGAGTTGGACGACGCGGGCGGCATTGGCAGTGTTGCCTTCGATCAACTCTCCAACGCGAACGAAGCCGTAGTCGGTATGGCGGATGACCCCTGGGGCGATCCGGTTCAGGCAGACGAAGGCGAGCCCTCCGAGGATGCGTTCTGGGCCGAACAACTCTGCCAGGCGTTCCTCATTGCCAATGCCATTCTGCAGGGTGAGGATGAGGGACGTGCTGTGAACGAGCGGTCGGATGAGTGGTTCGTAGTGATCGCTAGCGGTGGCCTTGAGCGCGACGAGCACAAGGTCGGCGGGGGGCATGTCGTCCGCACGGTTGTACACGTGGATGGCCGAGGGTGCGATTGCAAAATCGCCATCGCGTGAGAGGATGGAGAAGCCCTGTTGGCGGACCGCCGAGTAGTCGGATCTCAGGAGAAAGTGAACGTTGTGCCCGGCTCTGGCAAGGCGGCAGCCGTAGTAGCTGCCGACGGCGCCGGAGCCGACGATAGCGATCAAGGGTTTGTCAGGCAACATGGCGAGTGTGAGTATAACGGGGAGTCGAGGATTTTGACTTGATTTGTGTATGATGGTCTGTCGCAGAAAGGGGTCTTTGAGCGATTCAGGAAAGAGCGAAAGAGACTGCCAAGCAGCGCCCTGGAATTGCAGAGAGTGGGCGACACTTCTACGCCACCGAGGTATGGTATTAATGATGACGAAGACCCTGACCGTCCTGCTGTGGGCTACATGGGTTGGAGGCATATTGTGGGCGGGCGAGAAGCTTCCGGAGCGTCGGGCGTTGATCTTCGGCACGCCGGAGCATGCGGCGGCTGCTGAGCGTCCCGGTGCGCCGATCGAGCTCAACGCCGGACCGCACCTATTGATCGACGACCACTTGATCGAGGTTGTCCAGGGTGTAAACCGGCGCGTTTGCTCCCCGTTGCGAGACATGGCCATTGCCAACCCGATCGTGACGGCAAAGGAGGACCGGTGCTTCCAGCCGTTCTTCACTGTTTCCCGGTCGCCGGAAACCAACATGTTCCGGATCTGGTACGGTGCTTGGCGGTATGATCGGTCGATGGTGCGTTCGCACATTGCGTTCATGCAGTCTCGCAACGGGATTGACTGGAATCGGCCGACGCGGATTCTGAAGGATCCCGGGGAACTGCAGTTTGGCTCCGAGGTGCTTGACGAGGGGCCCGGTGCCCGGGATCCTTCCCGGAGATACAAGTACTGCTGGTGGTTTGGGGGGGGCACTCGGGTAGCCGTTTCGCCCGATGGGATTGCGTTCACGCCCATCTCGTCCGAGGTGGTGCTGCGACACGGTCACGACATCACCAATATCTGGTGGGATCCCATTCGCAAGCGTTACGTCGCGACCGTGTCGGAGATGGTGCGGATCGAGAACATGAAGGAAGATCGTCGGACGACGATGCAGGCGGTGAGCGACGACTTGCTCAAATGGAGCGAGAAGTGGATTGTTCTGGCGGGGGACAATCGTTATGACCGGGATGTGCTGCAGTTCTACGCGATGAGCGGCTACATTGCCCGTGGGGACCTCGTGATCGGGATGGTAAAGAACCTACACGACGACTGGAAGGCGGAGGGGGCTCCTGCCGGCGCTTTCGGCATTGGATCCACATCCCTCGCGTGGACTCGCGATGGCCGGACGTGGGTCCGCGATCGCGAGGTCTTTTTTGGTCCCGACCCGGCTCCCGGCACATGGGACCATGCGCATGCATGGATCGATGAACAACTGCTCGTGGGGGACGAGGTGTACCTGTACTATGCTGGGTACAAGTGGGGGCATAAGCACAACCGTTTTGAAGAGCGACAGATCGGGCTGGTGAAGATGCGCCGTGACCGGTATGTTGCGCGAGAGGCGGGCACCGCTGGCGGGCTTCTGAGAACGCGGCCGCTTGTGCTGCGCGGAGGCGACTTGACCGTCAATGCAAAGATCGACGGCGAGTTGAAGCTGCGCCTCGTCGACGCGAAAGGGCAACTACTCGATGGTTTTGACTGGGTGACAATTCGCGGTGACAGAATTGACCATCCTGTACGTTTTGATCGCCCTCTGAACTCACTGGCGCGGCGGCCTGTGCGGATTGAGTTTGCCATGGTCAGAGCCCGGTTGTTCGGTTTCGATCTGGCGGTGGCAAACTGACCGGGCCCTTATACCGGCCCTCAATGGGGAGGAAGCGGCGAACGCAGCGACCGGGGGAGAAAGCGGGGGACTCGCCGACAGTAGTCGGCGTAGCCTTGGCCGTGGTGGGCCAGCAGGTGCTTCTCTTCCCGGCGAGCTTCCCATTGGAGCAGCAGCAGATGGGTGATTGCCGTGACGAGCATCAGGGGCGTGGGAACGGCGGCAAGTGTTGCGAGCATGAGGAGTGACGAGAGGGCATAGATCGGGTGTCGCACATGGGCGTAAGGGCCGGTCACGATAAGCTGGGTCTTTTCAGCCGGGTCGATGCCCATTCGCCATGACTTGCCCATTCTTCTCCAGCATATCATGGTGCCACCGAGGGCGAGGGTGGCCACAGCGGCGGCGATCCAGCTGAGAGTCTGTGAGACGTGGAGGGGGCGGAGTGGACGTGGCAGGGCGGAAACGGAAGAGTGGTGCAATGGGCAAAGGTGAAAGGCGGTGAGGTAGGGGTGAACGATCCAAAAAGCGACGAGTGGCACCCAGATGAAGCGGAGGAGGCGGCCGAGTGGTTCGGGCGGGGTGAAATTGGCGGAGTGTCCGGTGGTCTTGTGCGTCTTGTAGGCCAATCGAACAACACGCGCCCAGTAGGCTGTCAGGATCACGGCGATAATCAGCGGAGGCAGATACGGCATGAAACGGATGGACTCGGTTAAGGGTGCTACTGAGGGGCGATCGTTGCCTCGACTCGCCGCGTGTTGGTGGTGGTGTTGGCGGCGCCCTGATCCTGGAGGATCGGATGGGGCGCCGAGTTGCGCCGCCGTGCAAGCCAACTATCGCGTGGCGGGCAGAACTCCTTCAGCTTAGCGAGTATTTCATCGTGCACTTTGGCGTTCTTCTCAATATTGAAATGGTCGGTTCCGGCCTCGAGCAAGTCACGACGATCTGAGCGGATATTCACATTGACCAGATTAGCGGCTTGCGGATGCTCAGTCTCGAGTTTGATTCCTCGGAAAAACGGGAGGGCATCGAGCGTATTCGACTGATACAGATTGTAGCAAAGGCGTACGTTCTTCGGGACCCGCGGGGGAGTCACCGGGTCGAGGGTGATGATCAGGTCCACCGGGAGATTCTCCTGCTCGAGCCGCTGAGCCACGCGGAGGGTGTCGTCGGCCCCATAGGAGTGGCCAATGAGTACGATCGGCTCCGTTTCCGCGACATTTCGATATCGCGAGACAATGGCCTCGGCGAGGCTCTGCCATTGATCTTCCTGGAAGACGGATGTGCGGATGCCGGCGTTGTCGATTTTGCGGCCGAGGCTGTCGATCCCGGTTGACCAGATACCGATAAAGCCGCGGAGGAGGTACACGTTGCCGGCGAGGGGCTTGTCGGAACGGGGCTGAACGCGGCTGAGGTCGCCTGGGGTCATTGAACTGCATCCGAGGGCGCACAGGACGAGAGAGACGAGGACGATCCATCGCCGGGCGTGAAGATGTCGAGGCAGAGTGGGCACGAAGTCCTTTCCCAACGCATTATCGGCAGGGAAGGATAAGAGCCACCAGTCGGCCATGCAACCGCGAGGGAGCCCAAAACCTGAGCGGTGAGCGGGGATCAAGCGAGTAGTTCGATGTGTCCGGAAACGATGGTGTGGATCCGCCGCTCGTCGCGAACCAGTAGTCGGCCAAGCTGGTCGAGCCCGAGGCACCGGCCTGTGATGGCAGGATCGTTACCGGCGGGACACACGCGGAGGTTGCGGTTTGTCAGAAGATGATAACGGCTGTACTCCTCGATGAATGAAGGAAACGGCTGATGATTGCGCCGGGAAAGGGTTCGATGCAGATGGCGGGCGACGGTGACGAGGACCTCGGTCATGTCCAGTTTTCGCCCGCAGATAATGCTGAGGCTGGTGATCAGCGAACGAAGGGAAGGGGGCGCGAGACGTGGATTGTTGTTCACGTTCAGGCCCAAGCCGATCAGATCGACGCGGTGGACACGTTCGCACAACAGTCCGGCGAGCTTGCGACCATCGTGAAAGACGTCGTTAGGCCATTTGAGACTGATGGTTGTTTGCCCGCAGATTTCCGCGGCAGCGTTGCGGACGGCGAGGCCGGCGACGAGCGGAACCTGGTGGACGGACAGATGCTCTTCGATCGGCAATGCGAAGGTTACCGTGAGACAGCCCGGCGCGGAGAACCACTTGCTGGCTCCGCGCCCGCGACCTGCAGACTGATGGCCCGTCAACACGATGGCGGGCGAGAAGAGCCGGCCTTGTTTGCGCAGGTCAGCTGCATGATCGTTTGTGCTGCGGAGGCGTGTGAACCAGTAGAGGCGGAATGGCCGTATCTGGCTGCGCAAGCGAGTTAGCCTGAAGCGGAAAGGCATTGTGGTGCGTCAGGATAGCCGGAGGCGGTGACCGGGTGCAAATCATGAATCAGCAACTGACCGGTTGACAGCGGGGACAGAAATGCGTGGAGCGAGATGAGACGATGACGCGGGCTATGGGAGTGTGGCAGCATGTGCAGGGTTGGCCGGTCCTGGCGTAGACGGCGTGGAGATCCTGGAATCGACCGGAGGTGCCGTTGACCGAAATGTAGTCGCGGATTGAGGAACCACCGTGTCGTATTGCACGGCGAAGGACACGTTTGATCGACTGGTTGAGTTGCCGGATCTGCATGGGGGATAGGTGATTGGCCGGTGTGAGCGGGTGTATGCGGGCGGCGAAGAGGGATTCGTCGGTATAGATATTGCCGAGGCCGGCGACCAGGCTCTGGTCGAGGAGGGCGGACTTGATGGCTCTGCGGGTGGTAGCGAGGAGTCTGGAGAGGCTGGTGGCGGAGAGGTTGAGCGGTTCGGGGCCGAGGTCCTGCGAGGCGGACTCGATGGAAGGCAGAAGCCGGACGGATCCGAAGCGGCGGGGGTCGCGAAAGCGGAGTTGGGTGGCGTTTGAGAGACCGACAACGAGGTGGGTGTGGGGTTGATGAGGAGCGGTGGGGGGGGCGAGGGTGAGTTGGCCGGTCATGCCCAAGTGAATGCAGAGTATGGCGTGGTCGAGGAGGATGAGGATCCTCTTTCCGCGGCGTCGGATGGCCAAAAACGAGTGGCCGACGAGCTTGTGGGACAGGTTGGTGGTTGGGGGGCGGACAATGTCGGGTCGGTTAAGGGTCAAACAGGCCACGGTTTGGCCGACAAGATGGGGGCGGAGGGCACGTACAACTGTTTCCACTTCAGGGAGTTCGGGCATGGAACTTTTCCTTGACTAAAGCATCGTAACGGTACCGGACAACGCTACTATGGTAGTATTATGGTAGTCGGATGAATGGCGATGTCGTCGTATAAACCAAGGAGCAGACATGTCAGAGCAGATGGGTTTGGTCCAGCCGCAAGCGACGGACCTTGCCGCCGACGAACTGGCTGCGGTGGAGAAGTTGCAGCAGGGCTACCACAACATGAAGGCGGAACTGGGGAAGATGATCGTGGGGCAGGAGGCGGTGATTGAGGAACTGCTAATTGCGCTGTTTTGCAAGGGGCACGCCCTATTGGTGGGGGTGCCGGGGCTTGCCAAAACGCTGATGATTTCCACGTTGAGCAAGACGCTGGGTTTGTCGTTCAACCGGATTCAGTTCACGCCGGAC
>CAYVKG010000130.1:0-10545 GCA_964451955.1 uncultured Tepidisphaeraceae bacterium | reverse complement strand
CCCCCCCCGCGCGCACTCCAACCTCACCCCCAACCCTCCCCATCATGCGCATTGGAAAACCGCGGGCGACTCGGATCCGGACCACTCCGCCTATTCCATGGCAATCGCCTGCTTCGGGCAGGCATCCACGCACGCCGCACAGTCGCAGCACGCGTCTTTGTCCACCTCCGCCTTGTTGTCCACCATCTTAATCGCTTCCGACGGGCACACGCCCACGCAATCGCCGCACCCTTCGCACTTTTCCTTATCCACAACCGCTGCCATAAATCACTCCCAAAAAAACATCCTGTTCCTCTCAACTATAGGGTCTCACTCACCGATCCGCCAGCGACTCGGCACAGTCCCGCTAAAAATTACACCATCACTTCCGCCCACCTCCCGTTCCATGCCAGCACCAGACGACCGGCAGTACCAAACATCGCCGCTCACCGCAAATAAAGCACCCCGTCAACTGTATACCCTCGTGGCGATACTGCGCGATCTTTCAACAGGCGAAAAATGGAGCTCAACATGAAATGTGCGCTGCTGGCGGCACTACTGGCCGGAGCATTCCCATCCGCCAAAACCCTCAACGCGGTCGAAGTCACCGCATCCTCCGTCTACGCCCCGGGGTACCCGGCACACGCAGCTATCGACGCCAACCCCACCACCCGCTGGGCCAGTGCCCCGACAATGCCTCAGTGGATCCAAGTCGATTTCGGCAAAACCGTGGCCGCGGGCACCGTCGTCATCCGCTGGGAAACCGCCCACGCCACCCATTACCAGATCCAGGTCTCCCACGACGCCAAAACCTGGCGAACAGTCTACGACAAACCCGATTCCAAAGGCGGCAACGAAACCATCTCCCACATCAACGGCCAGGGCCGATACTGGCGACTACTCTGCCTCAAGGCCGGGGAATTTGGCATCGCCTCCATCTGGGAACTCGAATTCCCCGACACAAACCTCCGCCAAATCATCCAGGCCCAGCACGAAAAAAAAGCAACCCTCGCCGCCGAAGCTTTCAAAAACATCACCGCCCAACAAGAAATCCAGGACCTCGTCTTCGCCGGACGCGGACTGGGCGAAGATCCTCACTGGTATGCCAACTTCGGGTACTACGCGCGACAGCCCGACCGAAAGGCCTACGCCAAAACCGGCGGGCGACTCTACCGCCTCAACCTGAACACCCGCAAGGCAACCCTTCTCCTCAACGATCCCACCGGCGGCGTCAGAGACCCCGTCGTCCACTACTCCGGCAACAAAATCCTCTTCTCCTGGCGAAAAGGCGGCACCGATCCCTACAACCTCTACGAGATCAACCTCGATGGAACAGGCCTTCGACAAATCACCTCAGGACCCTGGGATGATATCGAACCGGCCTACCTGCCGGACGGCGGCATCGTCTTCGTCTCCAGCCGCTGCAACCGCTGGGTCAATTGCTGGCTCACCCAGGTCGCCGTCCTCTATCGCTGCGACCACAACGGCAAAAACATCCGCCCCATTTCCTCCAACAATGAACACGACAACACGCCCTGGGTCCTCCCCGATGGCCGCATCCTCTACACCCGCTGGGAATACGTCGATCGCAGCCAGGTGGACTATCACCACCTCTGGACCACCAACCCCGACGGCACCAACCAGACCGTCTACTACGGCAATATGCACCCGGGCACCGTCATCATTGATGCCAAGCCCATCCCCGAAACCCGCAAAATCATCGCCACCTTCTCCCCCGGACACGGCATACGCGAACACGAGGGACCGTTCTACGTCATCGATCCCCGAGGCGGACCCGACGACCGCGGCCAAACCTCGCGCGTCGGTAACCGCGAGGGCCGCGATCCCTTCCCCATCGGCCAACAGTTCGTCCTTTACGCCCACGGCCGATCCGTCCACGCCATGGACTACCACGGCAACGATCTCGAACTCTTCACCGACCCAAACCTCGATCTCCATGAACCCCGGCCTGTGCTCCCGCGAAAACCCGAACCGGTCATTCCGCGACGCGCCGATCCCGCCAAAACCACCGGCCGACTTCTCCTCGCCGATGTCCACATCGGCCGCGCCATGGCCGGAATCAACCCCGGCGATATCAAGAAACTCCTCGTCCTCGAAACACTCCCAAAACCCGTCAACTTCACCGGCGGAATGGACCCCCTCACCTGGGGCGGGTCTTTCACCCTCGAACGCATCGTCGGAACCGTGCCCGTCGAACCCGATGGCTCCGCCTACCTCGAACTCCCCGCCCTCCGCAGCTTCTTCTTCGTCGCTCTCGACAATAACGACCTGGCCGTCAAACGCATGCAGAGCTTCCTCACCGTCCAGCCGGGCGAAGTCACCGGCTGCGTCGGCTGCCACGAGCAGCGAAACGCCGTCGTCCCCACCGGACGAAAACTCATCGCCCTCCAGCGACCCCCCAGCTCCATCCAACCTCTACCCGACCTCCCCGAGGTCATCGACTTCCCCCGCGACATCCAGCCCATCCTCGACCGCCACTGCCTCAGCTGCCACGACTATATTACCCACCACGGTGCTTCACACGGACCCCGCGCAGGCAACGTCATCCTCTCCGGAGATCGCGGCCCCATGTTCTCCCATAGCTACGCCGTCCTCACCATGCGACGAGAATTCGCCGACGGCAGAAACCAACCGCAAAGCAACCGCCCGCCACGCTCCATCGGCGCCTCCGCCAGCCCAATCATGACACGCCTCTCCGGCCGGCACTACCGCGCCAACCTCTCCAATCACGAACTCAATCTCATCAAATACTGGATCGAAACCGGCGCAACCTACCCCGGCACCTATGCCGCCCTCGGCACCGGAATGATCGGCGGATACTACGAAAACTCCCAGGTCCAAACCGACGACAAATGGCCCCAAAGCGCCGCCGCCGCCATCTCCATCGACCGCCGCTGCGCTTCCTGCCACCAGGCACAACAAAGCCTCCCCAAAAACCTCTCCGATGAAAATGGCTTGTCATTCTGGCAACCCGATTGGGCCGACCCCCGCATCCGACGCTCCCGCCACCTCGTCTTCAACCTCACACGGCCCGAATTGTCCATGATCCTGCTCGCGCCACTCGCAAAAGAAGCGGGCGGCTATGGCCTCTGCGCCAAAGACGGACAACCCGTCTTCGCCACAACAAACGACCCCGATTACCGCATCATCCTCGACATGTGCGCCGCCGGGAAAAACCGCTTGGAACAGATCAAACGATTCGACATGCCCGGCTTCGTCCCTGACCCTGCCTATCTCCGGGAAATGAAAAAGTATGGGTTGGACACCAATGCGCCCAACCCATACCAGATGGATCGCAATTACTGGAAATCACTCTGGTACCAACCCCAGCCGCCAAAAAATTGACCACCACATTCCAACCCTCATTCCGCCGGGTTCACCACATGCCCCATGAACAACACCTGCGATGACGCCCGATCTCGAATCATGAACAAAAACGGACGATCAACCTTCACCACCACCGGCGATTCCACCACCGGCGACATCCGCACCCCAACCACCACCGCCGTCGCTGCCGCGGCTTCCGTGCCTTCCTCTTTCACGTCCACAAACGGCCTTGAGCCTCGCCGCCAACTCCACCCGACGATGCCCCTTCACGTGAAATGGCCCCCGCATCGTCGCGCCCTTCCGAAACAAATACTGCCACGAACTCTTGAAATAGACCGCATTCGCCAATGCCAGCCGCGTCACTCCGCCCTCCCGCCCCCTCCCCGTCTTCCCCATTCACCATCCAGCCGCGACACCAAGGCCCCCAACAGCCCCTGGTACCCCACCATCGCCACCGGCTCGTGCGGACGAACGACAATAACCAGATCATAGCCGCCCGGTAGCTTGCGCCGCTCCAGGCGAAATGCCTCCCGAATCAGCCGCTTGATCCGATTCCGTCGTGGCGCCGTACCCACCCGTCTCCCCACCACAATCGCCAGACGCGAATGTGCCAGCCCGTTCGGCAAACCATACACAACCAGCGGCCCTCCCCTCTCGCTCACTCGCCCATCGAATACCGCCGATACCTCCCGCCTCGAACAAAGACGAAAACTCCTCGGAAACGTGTACAGTCGCTCTGCCATGCTCTCCTGACCGCAAAACCCTATCCGCTCGACCGCGCCCATTCCTCAAAACGTCTGACCTGCTCCGGCGACACCGACTTCGGTGTATCTCCCACCACGGCGTCCAGAATCGCCTGCGTGATCTCTCCCTCCTGCCCCGACGCCACCGACTCCAAAAACGGAATTGTCGCCGCTCGATCACAAATGTACTTGATGTCCGCCCCCGAGTATCCCTCCAGTCTCGCCGCCAAACCCTCCAAATCCACCGCCTCCTCAACAGGCCGCTTGCCCAGGTAAATCTCCAGCATCTTCCGACGCGCCGCCAGGTCCGGCAACGGAATGTACACCTTCTCATCAAATCGCCCCGGCCGAAGCACCGCCGGATCCAGCTGCCACGGAACATTCGTCGCCCCCATAAAAAGCACCGGCGTCGCTTTCTTGTCAAAACCCTCCATCCCCGCCAATAACTGCGGAACCACCCGCTGCATCACCGATGATCCCTCGTCACGACGCGCCGGAACCAACGCCTCTATCTCGTCTATGAAGATCACCGACCGCTTCTCGTTCCGCGCCGCCTCAAACAGCTTCCGAATGTTCTGCTCCGCTTCCCCCACCCATTTGCTCAATACGTCCGCCGGCGATATCACAAAAAAAGTCGCCTCGATCTCCCCCGCCGTCGCCTTCGCCAGCATCGTCTTCCCCGTCCCGGGAGGACCATACAACAACACCCCTCCACCCCCTCGAATCCCAAATCGCTCCGCCAACTCCGCATGCTCAAACGGATACACCATCTTCAGCCGTATGTCCTCCTTCACACCCTCCAGACCCGCAACATCCTCAAACCGAATCTTCGGCTTCTCCTTCACTATCCACTGCGACGCCGATTTGTCCCCCTCCCCTTCCGCCGCGCCCTCCTGACTCGCTGACGCCCCCCGTCTCAGCTCCGGTCGCTTCCGATTCTCCTCCTTCGCCGCCACACAGTCCCGCGCAAGCTCCAATAGCCGCGACGCCGTCTCTCGCCTCGCCTGCTGCAACTCCTCCCCTTCCGCTTCACGTGCCAATATCGTCATCGCACGTGCCGCCTCCAGCAAATACACCCGCGCCGACTCCCATTGCCCCGCCCGACGCGCGTCCAACCCCTTCTGCCGATACCGCTCAAATGTCTCGTACGTAACCATCCGGCCTTCCATTCACCCTAAAGCCCCGCGGGCGAGTTCAATACCTGCCGCACACCACCCGCCGTCACAACGTAATTCTCCTCGATCCGAATCCCGCCACCAAGTAACTCCGAATACACCCCAGGCTCCGCGGTAAGAAACTCCCCCTCCATCAAAACATCATCCCATTCCGGATTCAAATGCGGATACTCGTGCGGCTGCAAACCCACCCCGTGACCAAGATGATGCACCATCCCGCGACCCACCTTCAACCTCAAATACTCATCCACCGCCTCGAAAATCTCCCGACATCGCACCCCAGGCCTCGCCATTTCCCTCACAATCCCATGGCAATGCATCACCGCCTCCCACGCCTTCTCCTGCGCTTCACTCGGCCGCCCGTCCACCGCAATCGTCCTCGCATTGTCCGAAAAATACCCCCGAAACGCCGGACCCAAATCCAGTATGTATAACTCCCCGGCCTGCGCCACTCGCCCGCTTCGCGGTGGTCCCCCTCCGCATCCGCATGCGTAATCGTTCCCCAGCATCCCCGACAGCGGCTCCCCAGCCGCTTTCACCCCCGCCGCGTGAAGCTCCCCGTATACGTGCAACTCCGGCACCCCAGGCTCAATGATCTCCCGCGCTCGAGCATACATCGCCTCACAACAACGCACCGCCCTCAGCATCAACTCCAACTCATCAGGATCCTTCCGACGCCGCAGATGGGCCAACTCCCCCTCCATCGACTCCAACCCCCCGCCAACTCGCAACCCAACCTCCGCATTCACCGCCGACGCGTCAATCCCGATCGCGCCCGCCTTCCGTTTGACCAGTGCCCCCTTCACCGCCTCCGCAACCACTCCCGCCTGCTCCTGACGCTGCGTCCCCATCCACGATGCCGCATACGACACAACCTCGTCCGCCGCCACACCCCCCGCAGGCTCGTTCGCCGTCACCAGAAACACCCGACCGTCCCCAAACACCACCGCCGCGCTCTGCTGCTGCCAAAAGGTCCTGTGCCCCGTAAAGTAATACACGTGATGCGACCCACCCACCACAACCGCGTCCAGACCACGTCCCGCCATCCGCTCCAACAGCCGCTTCTGCCTCGCACGACAATATCCTGTTTCCAGCATCGCCACAATTTACCCCCTCCCCGTTCCATTGCCAGCAAAACCCATTTCCGGTAACACTCTCTGGTACCCCAGTCCCAGGAGATGAAAATGACCATGAATCAGTCACCTATCGCCACGGCCGCCGACTACGCCGACGCCATGTTCATCGCCCGACGAGTCAAAAGCGCCCTCACCTTGCTGCTCCTCGTCATGCTCGCCCTCCAGATCGCACTCTTCTTCATGGTCCGCTCCGACGTCATCCGCCTCAAATCCGACGTCCCACCCGCCGCCACACAGCCAACCACCGAGCCCGCAATCCTCCTCGTCACCGGCAACGAACCCTCCCCAAAAATCCTCCTCGCCGTCCAGTATCTCACCGGACTCATCGATTTCCTCGGTGTCGTCTCCGTCCTCCTCCTCGCTGCTATGCTCCTCCTACTCGTCCTCATCATGCTCGTCGGCAGACTCATCGGACTCTCTCATGTCATGGCCGCCCTGGTCGGCTGCCTCATCGCCGCTCTGCTCCTCTTCCCCTGGCAGGCGTTCCTCGACAACACAGGCCTCACCGCCGCTCATGCCCCCTTCAAAATCCCCGGCGTCTTCTACACCTTCAACGAACTGCTCCACCGCTCCCAATTCCCAAACGC
This sequence comes from uncultured Tepidisphaeraceae bacterium, assembly GCA_964451955.1. Classification (GTDB taxonomy): domain Bacteria; phylum Planctomycetota; class Phycisphaerae; order Tepidisphaerales; family Tepidisphaeraceae; genus JAPLNB01. The sequence continues at coordinate 3,577 of CAYVKG010000130.1, read as the reverse complement.
ATTCTCCGAAGATGCCCTCCTCGGTTGGGCACGCTTCGTCGCCTTCCCTCTCCTCGCCTTCGCCCTCTTGATCTGGATACACGTCAAGAGCACCCGCGGCCTCCGACTCGCCCTCGGCGAAGACGAACTGCCCCCCGACACCATCGCCCCAGAACAACCCTGACCTTCACCTTGCCTCCCACATCACAGCACGTCCGGCAAGATCCGGTCCGTCGAGAACAAATCCTCGTTTGAACTCCGCCGCAAACCCAAAACCCCCGCCAGCGGAGCCGTCTGCCCAATGAACGCCGAGTCAATCATGAAATAATCATCAGCGTTGATTACCCCGTCGTAATTGAAATCGCCGCCCCCATACCCCCCACTCTGGCTTATGAAACCCGAATCGATCCGGAAATAATCGTCCGCGTCAACCACTCCATCCAGATTCGCATCCCCGTTCCATGTGTACTTCACCAGAACGTCCGTTCCCACCATCCCCGCCCCCAGACCCGTCGATCCCGTCGATTGCGACGTCCGAATCCCCTTGCCGTTCCAACTGCCGTCGCCCAAACCCGACCGCAGCAGCAAACGTACCGCGTTCAAATCCCCTGACTGCACAACTAGATCGTTGTCCCCAACGTCCAACACCCCGTCCCCCACTATGTATAGGCTCTTCACCTGCAGCGGCTTGTCCCCACCCGTCGCGATCAACACCGATCCGTCGCCCGTCAGCGACAGCCGCCCAATCTGCTGCGCACTCGTCAACCTCAGCTGCGCCCCAACCAGACCGCTCACCGCCACGTTCATCCCCCCCGCGTCCCACCCCAGGCTGTGCGACCCCGTCGTAATGTTCAACTGGTTCGTTCCCCCGCCTGCGTCAAACACCGGCAATATCGGCAGCTGACTCTGAATCGTCAAAACGTCGTCCCCGCTCCCGCCAACCAGCCTCAGCACCGGCAGCTCCGAAATCGAAATCACATAGCTCGGCTTCGCGCTCGCCGGCACATTCACAAAGATCAAGACGTTCTCCTCAAGCGTCTTCAAGATGAATGTGTTCGCCGCCGCCGGCAACCCCGCCACCACCGTCGCCATCACCCCGAACCGCATCTCCGCCCCCTCCACCAGCGCGTTGCCCGAAATGTCCACCACGTACGAATCCGCCGGAACCACCCTCAGCGTGTAATTGCCCCCATGCCACGTCACGCCCGCCAGATTTTCCAGAACGTACGTCCGCCCGTCGCCCGTGTCCGTCAGCGTCTGCTCCGTCGTCAGCAGATTCGTCGTCGAATCCTCATACGTCAGACGCAGATCCTCAAGATCAAAATTATAAACCAGTTCGTCAAACACAATCGTGATCGAAGTCACCGGCGTGTCATGCGGATTCGGATTCACCGGCACAATCTGCACCGTCGGCGGCGTCCGGTCAAAATTCACACGCCCCGGAGAACCGCCCGACAACTCCGCCGCCCAATTCACGTAATCGTTCCCGTACAAACCCGACTCAATTCGACCCAGCGACGGGCCTTTCCCGTCCGGTGTCGTCGGCCACGAATCTCCGTCATTGTACGTGATCCGATCAACAACTATGTATGGAACATAACCCCCATCCGCCGGAACACCGGGCCGGCATAGCTCCAGCGTCTCGCCCGCCCCATCCAGCAAACCAACATACGGCCCATAGATCGGCACCTCGGCGCCAATCCCATATTTGTTCCGGAACGTCGTCGGCGATATCCCCACCACCAACGCATAACCGCCCGCCGGAATCACATTCCCCGCCGAAAACGCAAACGTCACACCCGCCGTAAACTGCCACCCGTTCGACGGGTTCGCCGGATCGTACAACGCCACCGCCGCGTCGCTCAAGTTCCTCAACTCGATAAACTCGTCCCGCCCAACCGCCGGGTTGTACATGATCTCATTGATCACCACCGGACCAACCTTCGGATACGCGTTCGCTTCGTTCGGCGTCGGACGGCTCATTGCCACAAAGTTGCTCTTGCCGCTCGTCTTGTTGTACCGGCCGAACGTCAGACCCCCGTCCGGCGCGCCAAAGTCCAACCACTCCCGATAGCCCCCGAGTTCTACGCCATATCCCGACGAAAGATAAAAACAGTCCCCTCGCTCGCTGAATGAAAACGCCGTATTCACTCCCGGGCCCCCCGCGTTCCCAAAGTGATACCCCTGCCCGAAAACGTAGTACCCCAACGCCGGAATGATCGTGTTCGGCTGCACCTGGTATTTCCGAAGGTCCGCCGCCGAATTGCTCAGGAACCACCCGGAAATGTCAATGTCCTCCGTCGTCGTGTTATGGAGTTCAACCCAGTCGGCATCCGCCGTCGAGCTCTGAATCTCGTTGATCACAATCGAGTCATCCGCCAGCCCGGGATCCTCGGCGCCAGGCGCCCCGCCCCATCTCTCGCTCGGCCGCCACGCTTCCTTCGTCCCCAGCGCCGCATTCCCCGCCAGCGGATCCAACGCCACCAGCGAAAAACCCTCCCCGTCCGTTATCGCATACCAGTCGTTGTACTTGAACTCCTGAATCGTCTGCCCAAACGCCCCTTTCAACCGCAACAACTCGCCCCCATTATCCAAATTCCCCGAATACGGCCCAATCACCGCAATCGACCCCCCATACCGCGACACGAACGCCCCAAGGTCCTTCGCCACCACCACCCGCTGCCCGCGATCCAACACAAGGCTCGGAAATACAAAATCGATCCCCTTCGTGAACTTCACTCCGCTCAGATCCAACGCCTTGTCCCCAAGGTTGCAAAGCTCAATAAACTCAAAGTCCTCGTCCCGATACGAACTCGACTGCGAAGCATCCGCCGGATGGTACATGATCTCCGTGATCCGCAAACCATCATCCAATGCGTATATCCCGTCCGCCGGCGCGCCCCAGTTGCCCGAGTAATAAATCCGCGCCTTGATCCGCACGTTCTGCGTTATCGTCAACGGACCGGTATACAGAATCGCCTGCGGACTGATCCCACCCCCCGGCAACCGCGGATCCGAACCGTCCAGCGTATAGTAAATCGGCCGCACAGGCGCCGTCGTGATCGCCAGCTGCAGCGACCCCTTGAACACGCCCGGCGGCACACTGAAACTCGGCGGCGGCAACAGCTGCGTGTCCATCCACGCGCACCGGTTCGTTATCCACGTCTTCATCCAGTTCACGTTCCCGATCCACGACGGATCCGCGTAATAGCCGTTCGGCCAGACGTACGTCCCCAGTATGTTCCACCTCTTGAAATTCCGCACCACCGGATTGTTCGGCGTCTGCGCCGGATTCAAACCCACCGGATAGTTCCCGTTCCCGTCCGACAAAAGCTCCACCAGGTCATCCACATCCCCCATCAACCGAGCCGTCGATAACTCGTCCGCCCGAAGCTCGTGCCACCGATCCACAAGCTTCTGCTTGAAATCCGGATCCTGCAACAGCCGCCTAAAATACGGATAGTCCGTGTCACTCAGCTGATCCGAATACCACCCGACCGGATTCTGTCCTCCATAATAGTCCGCATTCCCCAACGACAGGTTGTAGTCCCAGATCGGACCCATCACGATCTTCCCCCCACGGTCCTTGTAAAAATAC
>CAYVKG010000129.1:3007-10599 GCA_964451955.1 uncultured Tepidisphaeraceae bacterium | reverse complement strand
CGCGCACGCCCCCCTCAAATCATGCCAAAACACAAACGGCCCTCCCCTCGCCTCCTCCACCAACGACACCGTCACCGCAACCCGCATCATCCGCTTCTCCCGACTACCACCCATCCCCCCATCAACTCATCCTCACGACCGCCTTGATCACACCCGTCTCCGGCTTCGTAAACTTCGCAAACTCCCCAATCACTTCATCCACTCCCACCTCGTGCGTAATCCATGGTTTCGTGTCAATCCGCCCTTCCCCGATTAACCCGATGATCCGCCCAAAATCCCCCGGCAATGCGTTCCGGCTACAAAACAACGTCCCCTCCGGCCGGTGAAACGTCGTGTGCTTGAACGTCACCTCTCCCGTCGTAATCCCCACATACACCAGCCTCCCCGTCGGCGCCACCAAACCAAACGCGCTCGACATCGACTTCGCACTCCCCGTCGCATCAATCACCACGTCCGGCAAATCCCCCCCAATGATGCCCCTTAACTCCTCCTCCACCTTCTCGCTCGCCACCACCCCCACCTCCGCCCCCATCACCTTCTTCGCAAACTCCACCCTCCCCGCCGCCACGTCCATCACAATGCTCTTGCCCCCCGCGATCTTCACAAACTCCAACACCGACAGCCCGATCGGACCCGCTCCGATGATGAGCACGTTCTCCCCTTTCTGCACGCCCGCCCGATCCACCGCATGCGCCCCGATCGCCAACGTCTCCACCAGCGCGAGCTGCTCAAACGTCAGTTTGCTACCCACATGCAGCTTGTCCGCCCGGACCACAAACCTCTCCCGCATCCCTCCATCAATCATCACCCCGATCACGTTCAAATTAGCACAACAATTCCCCCTCCCCTTTCGGCAAGCGAGGCACTTGCCACAATTCATGTACGGCTCAACGCTGCAGCAGTCCCCGGGCCGCACATTCTCCACCCCTTCCCCCACGGCCAATACCTCCACACCCAACTCATGCCCCGGTATCCGCGGATACTTGAAAAATGGCATCTTTCCCAGGTATCCCCCCACATCCGACCCGCAAATACCCACCCGATGTACCCGCACCAACGCCTCCCCCTCCCCGGGCTTCCCCGGTTCCTCCATCTCCACTCCCCTCAGAACCTCCGGCCTCTCCAATACAATCGCCTTCATCACGCAACCTCTTCTCTCTCACCTGCCCCCTGAACCCTGCTCTCCGGCGTCACGCCGGCCCCACCTCGCTGTCATTATTCTCCGGCTTCCCCTCGATGTAATACCAGTTGTGCACCGGCTCCAATACCTTCAATACCGCCTTCATCAGCTCCCAATCCACCGGCTTCTCCGCCCATTCCACCCATTTCTTCACATTCCCCGGATTCGCCGACCCCACAATGCACGTCTCCATGTCCTTGTTCGCAATCGAATACTGAATCGCCAACTGCGCAATGTCCACCCCCTTGCTCATCGCCAGGTCCGCCGCCGCTTTTACCGTCCGCCTCACCCGCTCCGTCGCCTTGTGCCACTTCGGCAAACCCAGGTTCGTCAGCAGCCTCGCCGCGAACGGCGCCGCGTTCATGATCCCTACCCCGCGCTCCTTCAGCAGCGGCACCAGGTCCTCCAGCATCGTGTTCATCAGCGTGTAGTGCCAATACGACAACACCACATCCAATTCGGTCCGCCCCAGGACGTATCTGAAAATCTTCATCGGGTATCCGCTGATCCCGACAAACCTCACCTTCCCCTTCTGCTGCTGTCTCCGCAGTGCCGGAATCGTCTCCTCCACCACCTTCGCCATCTCCACGAACTCAATATCATGACACAGCGCAATGTCCAGGTAGTCCGTCCCCAGCCGATGCAGCGATACGTCAATCGACTCCTCCACACGCTTGGGCGAAAAGTCAAAATGCTCCAGGTCATATCGACCAAGCTTCGTCCCCAAAAAGTACTTCTCCCGCGGCACGTCCCGCAACGCCACCCCCAGCAACACCTCGCTCATTCCCCTCCCGTAAAAAGGCGATGTGTCGATGAAATTCATCCCCAGATCCAATGCCACATGCACCGCCCGCATCGCCTCATTGATATCAACGCTCCGAAACTCCTGCCCCAGCGACGACGCGCCAAAACTCAACACCGAAAACTTCATGCCCGTCTTCCCGATCGACCGGTATTCCATGTCCACACCTCGCGCCTTTGCCCCCTCCCACAATAACCAATTCCCACCGAAATAAAACGGGGCCGGCGACTTCTCCTGCCGCCGACCCCGTTCACTTTTCCTCTCTGTGGACCACCCGCCGCCGGTGACCACGCCGCCAATCAATACTCCCGCGCCCGCTTCACCCCAGGCTCCGGCCAGGGATACTTCCCCGCCCCGTCCGGCTGCACCGGCGCCGGCGAATCCGCGCTCACAAGCTTGTCCACGTCCGGTGCAAACTCGTGCGGGCAATTCATCATCTGCTCAAACGTGATGATCTGCCCCGTGTGCGCCGCCATTCGACCCATCGACGTTACCAGGCTCGCCTCCGCTCCTCGCTTCACCTCGTTGTACTTCTCGTTGTTCCGGATCGCCGTGATCAAATCCACCCACTCCATCTGGTACGGATTCGGCTCCGGCTCCGGGAACGCCCAGATCATGTCCTTCCTCGCCTTCACATCAAAACCCTTGAACGTCCTCACCCGCCCCGGCGTGTGCGACGATGTCGTGATCACGCACGATCCCTTGCTCCCGATCGCGTAGCTCGCGAACTCCTGGTGGCAACCCGTGATGTGCCGCCCGTTGTAGAAAAACTTCGTCCCGTCCGGAAACGTGTACTCCACCGCGTAAATGTCCAGATTCTGATCCACCGAGCTGCCCCGAGCGTGCCGCCCACCCAACGCATGCGCACTCACCGGCCACGCCCCCTTGATCCACGAACATTCGTCAATCTGGTGAATGTAGTAGTCGCTGAACAACCCGCCGCTCGCCCACAACCAGCTGTGGAACGTCCGAATCTGATACATCAGCTCGCTCATGTTCGCCGGCTTCGGCCTCGCCGTCGCTGACGCCCCGCTCATCCGATACCCACGCATGCAGATGATCTCCCCAATCTCCCCGCCCTGAATACGCTTCAGCATCTCCTGCCGCCCCCGACAATGCCGAACCATCAGCCCTACCCCAACCTTCAAATTCTTCTTGTCCGCCTCCTCCCCCAACGCAATCATGCGCTTGGTCGTCGGTCCATCCACCGTCACCGGCTTCTCCATGAATACGTTCAGCCCCTTCTCGATTGCATACGTGAAATGCACCCACCGAAACGCCGGCGGCGTCGCCAATATCACCACGTCCCCGGGCTTCAGACAGTCCATCGCCTTCTTGTACCCGTCAAACCCCAGAAACTGCCTCTCCGCAGGCACATCCACCTGCTCCTTGTTCCGCGACAAGTTCGAGTAGCTCCCCCTCAGCTTGTTCTCAAACACATCCGCCATCGCCACCACTTTGATCGGCCCAAGCCGCCTCGTGCTCAACGCATCGCCCGCCGCACCCGTCCCGCGACCCCCGCACCCCACCAACGCCACCTGGATCAAGTCCCCCGATGCCGCGTGCACCCTCGGCACCGCTAACCCCGCCAGCGCCGCCGCCGCAATCGCCCCCACACCCTTCCCAAACTCCCGCCGCGACGTCCCTGCATTCTTGCCGCTCATCGTGAATCTCCTTGGCTCTGATTGGACACACACCAACACCGCTTTGTCCCGCATACAAACACCGCCGCTCTCCCCTAATACCCCCCGCACCCCCGACCGTTTCATTCGCCCTGCTATTCCCCAATGCCCCAAAAACCTCCATCGCCTCAACCTCCTTCTGGACAAAACCACGTCTGCCCACGTACCCTGAATCAGGAGAACAACCATGAACAACCCCGCCAACACAGTCCACCGTCGCGAATTCCTCCGCCGAACCGCCGCAGGCGCCGCTGCCATCGCCCTCGCGGGCGCCGCTCCAACCCCCGCGTCCGAATCCGACGCCCTTCCCACACGCGCCCTCGGCCGCACCAAAGCCAACGTCACCATCCTCGGCCTCGGCACCGCACCCATCGGCGAAGCCCGCCTCGAAATCCCCACCGCCGTCAAAATCTTCGGCGAAGTCATGGACCGCGGCGTCAACTACATCGACACCGCCCGCATCTACGGCATCGCCGAACAGGCCCTCGGCCAACTCGTCCCCCAACGCCGCGACAAGCTCTTCCTCGTCACCAAGGTCTGGACCGATTCCGCGGACGCCGCCGAAAAAGCCTTCTCCGAGTCCCTCCGAACCATGAAGGTCGATCACGTCGACCTCGTCCACATCCACAACGCCGGTGACAAAAACCCCGATAAAGTCCTCGGCAAAGACGGCGTCCTCCAATACCTCCTCAAACAAAAACAGGCCGGAAAACTCCGCTTCATCGGAATGTCCGGCCACTGCAAACCCAACGCCTTCCTCCGAATCCTCGAAACCGATCAAATCGACGTCGTCATGCCCGTCATGAACTACGCCGATCGCAATATCTATAACTTCGAAGAAAAAGTCCTCCCCGAGTGCCGCAAACGAAACGTCGGCGTCGTCGCCATGAAAGTCTATGCCGGCATCAAAGGCGGTTTCCCCAACCACCGCAAAGGCTCCGTCGGCTGCAATACCAAACCCGAACTCCTCCCACTCGCCCTCGCCTACGCCCTCGACCTCCAAGGCGTCAGCTCCGCTATCGTCGGACCATTCACCCTCGAACAAGCGCTCCAGAACATCCAGTTCGCCAAACAATACAAACCGCTCACACCCCAACAACGCCAAACCATCCTCGCCGAAGGGCAAACACTCGCATCCACCCTCGGCCCACGCTATGGCCCCGTCGCTTGATCCTGCGCCGAAACCCCAAAATCCCCATACGCCACACCGCCCTCCCTCCCTCGGGCGCCCAGTTCATCGCCTCGACGCTGCCGCCTCCCGCACCGCCTTGATCTCAATCTGACCATTCTTGGCCAGATCCGACAGCGTGTGTTTCCCCATCACCACCTTCAACATCACCCGCCCGTCGCTAAACGCCCGGTCCTCGACCCGGCAATGCGACTCGATGTACGTCAGCAGTCGCCCATTCGTCGTGTCCGCCTCCAGCGTCACCTCCACCTCCTGACCATGCACATACTCCGCCACCGCGCCCACCAACTCCTCAAGCCCCTTCCCCGTCCTCGCACTCACCGGAATCGCCTCCGGATGCAACGTCCGCCACGTCGGCCACGCCGCGTCCCCTTCCTCCGTGTCGATCTTGTTCAACAGCAGTATCTCGCTCTTGCCCTTGGCCCCAATCTCCTCCAAAACCTTGTGAACCGATGCATACTGCTGCTCCGCGTGCGGGTGTCCCACGTCCAGCACATGCAACAAAAGGTCCGCGTGCACCGCCTCCTCAAGCGTCGCCTTGAACGACGCCACCAGGTTGTGCGGCAAGTCCCTCACAAATCCCACCGTGTCTGACAACAGCACCGACAAACCACCCTCGATCTTCCAGTTCCGCGTCTTCGTGTCCAGCGTCGCAAACAGCTTGTCGTCTGCATACGTCCCCGCCGCCGTCAACGCGTTGAACAACGTGCTCTTCCCCGCGTTCGTGTACCCCACCACGCATACCGTGTAATGCTCGCGATTCCGCTTCTCCACCAGCCGGCTCTTCCGCTCCTGCACCCGCTCGATGTCCTCCCGCAGATCCGCGATTCGCTTCCTCACGATTCGCCGGTCCACCTCCAGCTGCGTTTCGCCCGGACCTCTCGTCCCAATCCCCACCCCCTGCCCCGCCGCGATTCGCTCCAGGTGCCCCCACATCCGCGTCAATCGCGGGTAGGTGTACTCCATCTGCGCCAACTCCACCTGCAACTTTGCCTCCTTCGTGTGCGCCCGCGTCGCGAAAATGTCCAGAATCAGCTCCGACCGATCCAGTATCTTCACCCCCTCCCCTCGCGGGGCGCCTATCTCCCGGTTGATGTGCCGCTCCAACGCCCCGATCTGCCCCGGCGAAAGATCGTTGTCAAAGATCACCACGTCCGCCTTCTTCTTCTTCGCAAGCTGCGCAATCTCCGACGCCTTCCCCGACCCCACGTACATCCCCGCGTCCACCTTCGCCCGCCGCTGAAGAATCTGCCCCACCACCCTCGCCCCAGCCGTCTTCGCAAGCGCCGCCAGCTCCCCCAAAGGATCCCGCGGATCGGCGGTCGAGCCCGGCAGAATCACCCCAACCAATATCGCCAGCTCTTGCCGAACCGACAACTCCGTACGTTTTAGCTCAGCCAACGGTCTTCTCCTTGTCGCTCCCGCCGATTATACGTCCCCCACCCTTCGCCAGCGATCCCCACTCCCCTTCACAACCTCAAACGGGTACCCTGCCTCCATGCAACTCATCACCCAATTCCCCGACGGTTCCTTCCGCGCCCATTCCGCCCTCGTCACCGCCAATGTCACCATCGGCCGCCTCTCCAGCATCTGGTTCAATGTCGTCATCCGCGGCGACGTCGCCCCCATCCGCATCGGCCAACAAGTCAACGTCCAGGACGGCGCCGTCATCCACTGCGACGCCAACATCGAAAACGTCATCGAAGACGACGTCACCATCGGCCACGCCGCCATCTGCCACGGCGCTTTCGTCGGCCGCGGAACACTCGTCGGCATGCGCGCCGTCCTCCTCGGTGACACCCATATCGGACCGGAGTGCATCATCGGCGCAGGCTCCGTCGTCAGCCCACGCATGCACATCCCCCCAAGGTCCGTCGTCATCGGCTCCCCGGCCCGAATCGTACGCCCCGTCAAACCCGAAGAACTTCAAGACATGCGCAAAGTCACCCAACGATACGTCGAACTCGCCCAACGCTACGCCGCCAACGCCATCCCCCTCGCCTAGCCCCCCACAGGCGCCAACGCCTTCACTCGCTCCACCAATAGCTCCGGCTTAAATGGCTTGCTGATGAAATACGTCGCCCCAACCTGCGATAACGCCTTGATGTTCTCAATCGAGGTGTCCCCGGATACCACAATGATCGGACGCTCCATTCCATACCCCTCCCTCAACTTGCTCGATACCACCAGCCCCGAAACGTCCGGCAAATGAATGTCCACAATTGCCCCCCTCATCGGCAACTGCCGCTCCATATGCTCCAACGCGCCCCGACCCGTCTGAAATACCTCCGTCTCATACCCCTCCTCCTCCAAAATCTTCGCCAATACCCTCGCCACCACCTCGTTGTCCTCAACGATCAGTATCGGCGGCTTCCCTGGATTCATGCTTCGCTTCGACAACACCACGCACTCCTTTGCATCAATCGCTTCACCATCCCTCCAACCATCCTCATACAACCACATACCCCCTCATGCCGCTCCCAGTCTAGGCTCTCTTACCACGCCACGACAACGCCCAATACCCCGCCTGCTTCCGATTCACACACCCCGGCGGCCGAACGCGTCCATCCCCTCCGTCTCTGTTGTGGTCCGCCTCACCAACTGCCATAATCCAGCCCGTGCGATCCGCCTGCTTCCTGATCCTCATCGCCCTCACCTCAACCTCCTCCCCAGCCGATGTCGCCTTCTCTCTTCCCCTCGAAGGCTATTACCGCCCATCCCGATATATGCCACTCCGCT
>CAYVKG010000129.1:0-2997 GCA_964451955.1 uncultured Tepidisphaeraceae bacterium | reverse complement strand
CCCGGCCTGGGCAAGAGTTGACCATCGACGCCCCCGGTGCCCTTACCACCATCATCGACCTCCAACAGCAACCCGCCCAGGGCCTCGTCCCCATCCTCCCGCTCTCTCCCTCGCTCCGACAACTCCGCTGGCGACTCTCCGACGGCTCGCAAGGAACCATCGCCTTCCCCCTCAAACCCCTCGCTCCCGACCAATGCCTCCTCGGGCTTGCCGCCGGAAACCCCCAGTCTCTCTCCCACCTCTTCCCCGAAAAATCCGTCATCCCCATCCGCCTCGAACCCGCCAACCCCATCCCAGGACCTGCCGTCGCTTGGTCAACCCTCGACGCCATCGTCCTCGACCCCGCTCAGGCCGCCACGATCGGTCCCAACTCCATCGCCCAACTACTCGCCGTACAAACCACCGTCATCGTCCTCGGCAACATCCACCTGCCCATTCCACCCACCCGCATAACCGACCAGTTCACCCTCTTCGCACCCCCTTTCGCCCCTCCTCTTGCTTCCCCAGTTCTTCCCGCCGCCTTCACGCCCGTCGCGGGATGGCATGCCGACTGGCCAAAGCCCTTCAGGGTCCGGATCCTCCTCATCAGCCTCATCATTACCGTCATCCTCCTCACCGTCGCCCTACTACGTGCTCCGTTTTCCGCTCTCGCCGGCGTTCTCGTCTCTGCCGTCTCCGTACTGGCCATCGCCCTCCTCTTCAATCCCGTCCCCGTTCTCCAGAAAGGCGGCGATATCGTGCTCCAGTCGTCGGACCTCCGCCAGATCGACTCCTGGAACTACTTCGCCTCCCCCACCAATACCACCGCCACCTTCCACGCCTCCGCTCCCACCTGGCCCGTCTTCATGGATGAGTCCGACCCCCTCCTACTCAACCTCACTCTCCTTTGCCAGGCCGATGGCCTCCCCGATCACTTCCAGTTCCGGCTCCCCCGCGGCACCTCAGCCGCCTTCCTCTCCCGATCCCTCTCGACAGACCACCTCCCCCAATCCGCCCCTCATCTGCCTACCGATATCCAGAACCCCCTCCTTCGCCTGGCCCGCCGTCTCTACCTCCAACCCGGTGACCCGCCTCCCACACGCCTCGCAAACCAATTCACAACCACCGGCCAGACCTTCGAATACTGGCCTACACTCTTCATCCGCCGAACCCACGTCCCCTCTACTCAACCTTGATGAACGCCCCCGCTTCACCCCACTCCTTCCTCTCAAACTGCCTCCTCGGGTCCACTATCACATGCCCCTTCTCGTTCACCCCTATCCCAAATCGCGGCAACGCCGCCGACGCCGGGCCCTCCGCCACCGTCCCGTCCAATCTGAATACCGAATCATGCTTCGGACACCTCAACTCCGTCGCGTCGGCTTTCGGCAACGACAACGCCGCGCCCTTGTGCGTGCATGCCGTCGATACCGCGTACAACCGCTTTTCTTTCCGAATCACCAGGAACTTCCCCTTCTCCGCATACTTCGCCGTGATCCCATCCTTCGCATAATCCGACAACGACCCAATGTCGATCGGCTCCACTTCCGCCCCCTCAGCCACTGTCAAGCCCAACCCCCCCTGCGCCAACGCCATCCCCGCCGCCACAAACACAAACTGCCGTCTCGATAAATCCATCATGGCTCAAATCCCTCTGGTTGCCCAATCTCGTTCCGGCCCGCCTACAAACGAGCCACACCACTATGGTAGGCCCGCCCTCCCCTCACTTTCCCCCACCCTCCATCCCATCATGTCCCCTATGCCCTGCCCCCCAATCCCCTCGCATCGCTCCCACAGTTCATCTATCATCCCTCCATGCTTCTTCGCCAGCTCATCGACCTCCTCGAACAAATCGCGCCCACCCGCTTCGCCGAGTCCTGGGACAACGTCGGACTCCTCGTCGGAGACCCCGCCCAACAGTTCCACAAGATCCTCCTCACCATCGACTACACCGCCGCCGTCGCCCACGAAGCCGAACGCGAATCCGCCGATGCCATCATCGCCTATCATCCCCCCATCTTCGATCCCCTCAAACGCATCAACCCCGGCCTCATCCTCGACGCCGTCCGGCGCGGCATCGCCCTCTATTCCCCCCACACCGCCCTCGATGTCGCCGACGGCGGCACCAACGACATGCTCGCCGATGCCCTCGGCCTTTGCTCCCGCCAACCCCTCCGACCCGCACGATACACCTCCCAACACTGCAAACTTATCGTCTTCGTACCCCCCCATGCCCTCGACAAAGTCGCCGACGCCCTTTTCAACGCCGGCGCCGGACACATCGGCAACTACTCCCACTGCTCCTTCCGCTCCCTAGGCTCCGGTACCTTCTTCGGCCAAGCTGGCGCCAACCCCGCCGTCGGACAACCCCAACACCTCCAAAATGTCGACGAAATCCGCCTCGAAACTGTCCTACCCCTCAACCTTGTCCCCGCCGCCATCCGCGCCCTCCGCAATTCACACCCCTACGAAGAACCCGCCTTCGACCTCGTCCAACTCCTCCCGGCCGAAACCCCCGGCCAGGGCCGCATCGGTTCCTTTGCCTCCCCTGTCGACCGCGCCGAACTCATCCAACGCGTCAAACATCAACTCAACCTCTCCCATCTCCTCATCGCAGGCCCCACCACCGGCCCCGTCCACACTGCCGCCGCTGCCGCCGGTGCCTGTGGCGATATGGTCAACGACGCCCTCGCCCAAAATGCCCAGTTCTACCTTACCGGCGAACTCCGACACCACGACGCGCTCCGCGCCGCCGAACGCGGTATGACCGTCGCCTGCACCCTCCATTCCAACTCCGAACGCGCTGTCCTCGCACGACTCGCCTCCCGCCTCCAATCCCAACTCACCCCCATACCCATCCTCCTGAGCCAAGCCGACCGCGATCCATTCGCCATTGCATGACTACCTCGTCCCAAAACCCGTCCCCAATCTCCATCCCCCACCCGCCAGATTCTCCTCCCCAACATCAACATCAACCCCCCCCCCACGGGAACACCCATCGTAACACAGATTAGCCCG